>CAVFGR010000008.1:0-276389 GCA_963622135.1 bacterium | reverse complement strand
AACTTATGGTTCGCCTATAAGGGAGGGGATCTCGATTCCTGCGACTTAGCAGCCGCTATGGCGGCCTTCGATCTCTTTTATGACGATATGGATACAGCCGGAATGATCGCCTTTATGGATACCTTGGGATTTGAACCAACGGACACCCTTTTAGGTTTATGTGACTCAGATGATTTCATCGATGATGATTTAGGAGACGATTTTGATTATGACTTATAACAAACTAACTATCGTTGGGGTGGTATTATCCGCCTTCGCCTTGTCTTGCTGCTCAAAGGCACCTGTTGAAACGGGCGAGACCCAATTGATCCACGAAACCAAATTCAATTCGGCTTATATCGCATTGCAGAATGAGGATATGGATAAACTGGGATTCTCCTTTGGAGATTCCTGCGATGTCTATTTCTCCAATGGTCAAAGCATGCACGATATCCCTTATTATGATGGCTACTACACCAGAAGCGATTTCCCTCTTATCTGCGGTTACCAGGGTTACCCATATGTGCAGATAACCATCAATAACTCTTCTAACTTCTGGGATATGTACGCCCTTCAGGAGAGCTATACGGTCAATATTAAGTTAAATACCAAAGGGAAGTACCTAGACGCCCAACAAGCCTTCTCCATGCATTATTCCAATGATAGGAATCAATTCACCAGCGATGCTGAGTTCGCGAACTTCAGAGAAGTGAAGACCACCAATATCAAAGAAGGCAGGTTATATAGAGGCGCCAGCCCATTCAACGACTGCTATAGCCGCGCTCATTACGTAGATAACTTACTTAAAGAAAAAGGAGCCAAGTTCATTCTCGATCTCTCCGACTCCGCCGCGGACATTGAAGACTATAAGAGCAAGTACGACCTAACTGACAACTACGCCCTCCAGCAAGATAAAGTCTACTGCTCCATGGGTTCCAACTTCAGGGTGGACAGAGACACCGACGAAGCTGAGCCAAACTTATTCACTACCTTTATCGAAAGCGACTTCAAAACCAGCTTGGGCAAAGGGTTGAAAGAGATGATTGAATCCTCTGGCCCATATTACGTTCACTGCGTCGAAGGCAAGGATAGAACCGGCTTTGTCTGTATGCTTCTTGAAGCCGTCTCAGGAGCCTCCTACTCCGAGATGAAGAAGGATTATATGATCACTTATTCCAATTACTTCGGAATTCAAGAAGGGGATGTCAAATACGACGCCGTATGCAACCTCCGTTTCGATGAATTCATGGAATACCTATCTGATTCCGCTTCTGATTTAGCTAGTTACAACTATGTTAACGACGCGAAAGATTACCTTAGGGCTTGTAACCTTACGGACGCTGAGATTGGTCAATTGGTTGATTGCCTGACTAAGTAAAAGAAAACGGTCCCATCGTTTGGTGAGACCGTTTTTTTGTTTGTCTTTATTCAGCTGTCTTAATATCGACCATGAAGAAGTAAGATTGGTTTTCGTTGTTGGTAAAGCCCCAATATTCATCATCGGACCAATACCAATGGTCTTCGGCGTATTTGGCCCAACTGCAGATCTTCTGAGTGCCTTGGCTGGAACCGGAGATACCATCGATCATCGTTGATTCGAATGTCTTGCCAGACCAGTATTCGTTATCGCGTCTCTGTCTGTATCCATAGGTCACATCGAGATCGAAGTAGTAGCTTCCGCCCGGGTTTCCTTTGGCGGTGCATCTAAGTTCTAAACCAGTGTCGCTGCTATTGAGGTTTCTCTCGTTTCTATCACCGGTGACGATGCGGTAGCAAGAATCAGAGGTTTGATCCAAACGATTGAGATACTTATAAGCCTCGATGCTGGAACTATCGATGACCTTGGTGTCGACTAAGTAGGTGAGGTAATCGCTGTCGGCATTGGCCTCGCCAAGAGAACGGAGCAAGTTCCATCTGGTGACGATGCGGGCATGCTGGATGGCGGTGATGTTTACGTGGTTGGATAAGCTGTCTTCCGTCGTCCAGGTCTTATATCCGTTGCAATCCAACTTCAATAACTGGAAGTCAGCGTGGAAGTTGCAATGGTTGCCAGGATTGGTGAAGTAGACATTGTATTGGGCTTTGTAGAACCCACCAGTCAAATTGGCGTTGGTGGTGAAGGAATAACCATTGTCCATCGCCTTAACGCTCTTGTAGAAGCTTTGGATGGCTTCACGGGTTGATTTGAAGTTGGTTTCTAAGTCAGAAGAAGTAAGTCCGGCGAATAAGCAGGCTTCAGCGGCGCGGGCGGTATTCATATCGAGAACCTGAAGGAGGAAGGCGCATAAAGAACGAACCTTGCCTTTGATCTCGCTGCCGAAGTTGTACATGTATTCGAATCTGGATAAGTAGGTGTTCAACATGGAAACCATGCCGGAAGCTCCGCTGATTCTCTGAGCGTAGTTGATCATCAAATTACGGTATTCCTGAGCTTTGGCGGTGTTGGAGGCGAAGTACTGCTTCATGAAGGATTCGGCGATCATGCCGGAGACAAAGGTGACTAAGTCATCCTTATCAATTCCTTCTGGGAGATCGGTTTTGCTCTCGATTGCGGCTTTGATGTCTTTATTGAGTTCATCGATGAATCCGTTTTCGACGACGTTGCCATGGGCGGCTAAATGAGCCTTGGCGTTCGTGAAGTCAGAAAGCTTCAAACTGAAGTTGGTGCTGGATTCCGAAGTAATATCGCCCAAGGAAGTCGAACGATATTTGCCATCATCGCCTTTGGTCAATAAGAGATCGACGGTTTGCTCGCTCTTAACATAATCGCGATACATAAAGCCATATTCATCAGCCAAGTTGCGGTTGAAGTCATTGATCTTGGCTAAGGAGTTGTTGGCAAAGTCGTTGATGGAGACGTTTAAGGTATTTAAGGTCGCTTGATCAACCAAGGCTTCGGCACGGACGATTTCATCCGCTAACATCTGGCTGTTCTTATCGATCTTGTCGCTGATTTCATCGAGCTTGCGATCCATTTCCTTAAGCATGTTCATGACATCGGCGATGCTTGTCCCAGTGCCAACGAGGGAATCGGACATGTTGCCCAAAATACCCATAAGGCCACTCCAAATGGCGGTTGGCTGGGAGGTGTTAAGACCGATGATGAGAGTGCCGACGTTGGCGATGAGATTGATGGCGAATTTAACTCCGCTTTCATATCCCATAACGGTATTGACGTAGTTCTCCTCATATCTTTCCTGAGGATCGGTTTGGATTTCGTCTTCTGGAACGTATTTGCTGACCATCAGGTAGGCATTATCGAAAGTAGCGGAAGAATGAATCAACATTCCGTAATCGGCGGAAGCGGAGGAATCGAAGGTGATTTCGAATCCATCCAAATCAGAGGCGGTTTTGATATCGCTGACACTGACGGAGGCTTCTTTTAAAACGGAGTAATCGGCATAGGCCTTTTTCTCATCTTCGAGGATCTTTTTGGCTTTATCGATATCGAAGACGATGACGTCGTCTTTCTTTAATTCCCTGCCAAGGATTTTGTAATCGGTGTCGGCGACGAAGGATGAGGTGGTTTCGGATTTCTTGTCGATTAGAGCGGATAGGCTCATGAAGTCGGACATATCGTCACGGCTATAGGACCATTTCTTCGCATTTGAGCTTTCACACGAAGCTAGGAGAATGACGGAGAGGGATAAGGTCCATAGAATTTTTAATTTGTTTTGTTTCATAACTAATTTTCCCCGGCTCACATTATAGGGATTGAATCGCGTTTTGCTACTAGCAAAAGGCCAAAATAGACGAAAATTTGCCTTTCAAAAGCCTTTTTGGCATTTTTTGACAGGATTTATCAAATTATTTCTTTAATTTAATAAACGTTGTCTTAAACTAAAAGGTAACTATTAGGAGATTTATCCCATGGCAGTTAAAGAAACGAAACCAGCGGCCAAAGTTGCCGCGAAACCAGCTGCGAAAGCTGCTGAAAAGAAGCCAGCCGCGAAAGCCGAAGCTAAACCAGCTGCCAAGGCCGCGGCAAAGCCAACCAAGGTCTATCACGTCTCTCAGACCGAAGACAAGAAAGCTTGGAGAGTTACCCTCTCTGGCGGAAGCAAGATCGGAGATGGAAAGGCCAAGATCATCAAAACCTTCAAAACCCAAAAGGAAGCGACTGAATATGCCGAATCCTTATATGGTGGCGAAGGCACGACCGTTTTAGTCCACAAGAAGGGCGAGAACGGCGGCGGCATCCGCAAGCACTAATTGAGAAATAAGCGTTCAGGTGACTGGGCGCTTTTTCTTTTGAATAAGAATATAATCAAAAGGTATTCCTTCGGAGGTTTCTATGTTCAATAAACTTTCCTTACGCAAAGACGAATATATGCTTAATGGCAAGTTTGCCAAGAAAGGCTATGACTGGTGGTGGCATTCTTTAACCGCAAGATCCAAGGCGACCGGAGAAGAGAAACCATTCTACATCGAATATTTCATCATCAATCCGAAAGTTTCACCTTCCAAAGTCATCCTCGGTCAGAGCAAGGAAGCCAAAGAAAAGAAGCTAAGACCGTCTTATTTAATGGTTAATGTCGGAACCTGGGGAAAGGTTCATAAACAACTTCATAGGTTCTTCCCGTTAAATGAAGTTTCTATCAATAAGTGTCCAATCTCAATTGTCGCAGGCGACTGCGAATTGGATGAGAACCATCTCAAGGGCAGCGTTGATGTTAAGGCTAACGTCGATGGCGATATGTCGGATTTAGGTTCCATGAGTTGGGACTTAAAGATTCATAAGGATATCGCTTGGAATGTCGGATATGGAACTTCCAAAGCCTTCTGCGACCTGAAAGCCTTCGAGATGTATTGGCACGCAGAAGGAATGAAGAGTTCTTATGAGGGAACCATCATTTTCGACGGAGACGAATACATCGTTAGCAAAGAGAATAGTTATGGCTATCAAGATAAGAACTGGGGCAGTGATTTCACCACCCCGTGGTTATGGTTATCTTCTAACAACATCACCGACAATGTAACGGGCGAGAAACTTCATAATTCCGTTTTCGATATCGGTGGTGGCAAGCCACGTGTCTTTGGTATCTCGTTGCCACGTAAATTGCTTGCCGGCTATTACATTGAAGGCAAGGAATATGAGATGAACTTCTCAAAGTTCCTAACCCATCCATGCAAGACGGAGTTCTCTTTTGATGATTCGGATCCAAACACCGTTCATTGGAATGTTGTTCAAACCGATAAGAAATACAAAATCGTTACGGATGTGACGTGTTTTAAGAAAGACATGATCATGATCCGTTATGAGACTCCGACGGGGAAGATGCCATTTAGCCATCTCAATAACGGTGGGAACGGCTTTGGCACCTTAAAGATTTACGAAAAGAAAACAAACAAGCTGATTCATGACCTAACGATTAAGAACGTTGGTTGTGAATATGGCGAGTTCGATAATTTGTAAGGCATATCATAAGACCTTTTCTTTGCCCTCCTTTATAATGCATATGAAGGAGGGTTTTACTTATGGTAAACATCAAGAAAGTTGCGATTGTCGGATGTGGTTTCGTCGGTAGTTCCATCGCCTTTGCTTTAATGCAAAAGGGGCAGTTCAACGAAATCGTTTTAATTGACGCGGCAGTATCGAAGGCGGAGGGCGAAGCCATGGATTTATCTCATGGACTCCCATACGCGAACCCTGTTGATATTCATGCCGGAACATATGAAGAAATCAAGGATGCGGCGATTGTTATCGTCACCGCAGGCGCTAATCAAAAACCAGGCGAGACCCGACTTGATTTGATTGCTAAAAACGCCAGGATCATGAAGTCCATCGTCGGTGAACTCAAACGCGTTCAGATGGAAGGAATCTTGTTGGTTGTCGCTAACCCAGTGGACGCATTAACACATATCGCTTATAAAGAGTCTGGCTTGCCGAAGAATAGAGTATTTGGAAGCGGGACGGTGTTAGACACCGCCAGATTGAAATATCTTCTATCCAAACATTTGGAAGTTGATTCGAAGAACGTTCACGCCGTCATCATCGGCGAACATGGAGATTCCGAAGTCGCCGTTTGGAGCGTTGCCAATATCAGCGGCATTCCTCTATCTCAGTTCTGCGAACTCCGTGGTTACAAAGAACACGAGAAGAACATGAAACAAATCGCGGACGACGTCGCTAACTCCGCCTATAAGATTATCGAAAGAAAAGGGGCTACCTATTACGGCATTGCCCTATCCATCTCCCATATCGCTTCATGCATCGTGGAGAACGCTCATACGATGTTGCCGGTCTCTGTCGAACTTGATGGAGAATATGGACTTGAAGGAATTGCCTTATCCGTTCCGTCCTTAGTTGGCCAAAACGGGGTAGAAAAAGTCTTGGAACTTCCTTTATCGGAACAAGAGAAAGAAAAACTGAAGTCCTCGGCGGACGCTCTTAAAAAGGCGTTGTCCTCGATTGAATAAGCGAAGTTTATTCAATAGTTGGTATCGACACTTTCATTAATATTGCTTGCCTTTAATAAAATTAAAGGATACATTTCCTAAAGTATGTTGTTTGGGAAGTACATCAATAAATACTACAAAAAATATTGGTACTATTTTTTGATCGGCGTTGTTTTTCTTATTGTCGTTGATGTTGCCCAGAACTTCATTCCTAAGTATTTGGGGCAAGTTATTAACGATAACAACGAATTCGTTGCCGATATGAGCAAGCTGACTAGCGTCATTGCGGGTGTTCTTGTTTGCGCCGCGGTGATGTTTATTGGTCGATGCGTATGGAGACTATCCATCTTCCGTGCCTCTTCTAACATCAAGGCCGGAGTCAGATACGACATGTTCTGCAAAGCCGAACGCATGTCGAGAAACTATTATCACGAAACCAAAGTGGGCAATGTCCTCAACTGGTTCACCTCCGACGTCGACGAGATCGGCGAATATTTCGGCTGGGGAACCGTTATGTTGGTCGACGCCGTCTTTATGACCGTCATCACCTTCGTTTCGATGATTCTCGTAAATATCTGGATGACTTTGATTGCCATTATCCCTCTCGCTCTTATCGCCGTTTGGGGAGGCTTGGTTGAGAAATTCTTCACCATGCGTTGGGAAGCTAGACAAACCGCGACCGATAGCCTTTATGATTTCTCCCAAGAGAACTTCTCTGGGATTCGTGTCATCAAAGCCTTCGTTAAGGAAACCCAAGAGATCCATCACTTCGCCAAACTCGCTAAAAAGAGCCAAGAAGCTAATATCAAATTCAGTCGGACTTCGGTTCTTTTTGATGTGATTATCGGACTCATCTTAGCCGTTGAGATGGCTTTTGTTTTGGGCTTCGGAGGATGGTTTGTTTACTGCGCCGCTTCGGGAAACCCAATCAAGTTGGCTGGTGTTGAAATCAATATCAACATCGGAGACCTCATGGAATTCGTTGGTTATATCGAATTGCTGGTCTGGCCGATGATGGCCTGTGGCCAAATCGTTTCTATGCGTTCTAGGGCCAAAGGATCCTTAAAGAGAATCACCCAGTTCATGGATGCGGAAGAAGATGTCAGATCGCCTGAAAACGCGATTGTTTTGAAAGACGTTAAAGGCGACATCAAGTTCGATAATTTCTCTTTCACCTATCCGGATGATGACCAACCGAGATTGAAAAATATCTCCTTGGAAATCAAGGCTGGAGAATCTATCGGTGTCATTGGCAAAATCGGATCCGGAAAAACGACATTCGCGAATATCTTGATGCGTTTATATAACTTCGATAGGGGAGTCACCATTGACGGGGTCGATCTCATGGATTGCGACCTTACTTCATTAAGGGAGCAAGTGGCCTATTCTCCACAGGATAATTTCCTTTTCTCTGACAAGGTTGAGAACAACATTTCTTTTTCATCCGATGATGTTGACGGCGAGATGGTTGTTGAGGCCGCGAAATTCTCCGCGGTGCACGACGACATCGAAGGCTTTATCAATAAATACGAGACGGTCTCTGGAGAAAGAGGCGTTACCCTTTCTGGTGGTCAGAAGCAACGTGTTTCCATTGCTCGCGCGTATTACAAGAAAGCCCCGATCCTCATTCTCGATGACTCCGTGTCGGCTGTTGACGTTAAGACCGAAGAAGCCATCCTTTCCGCTATCGAGGAAAAGAGAAAAGGACAAACCACTATCGTTATCGCTTCTCGTGTTTCGACCGTTACCCGCTTAGACAAAATCCTCGTTTTGGATAAAGGCGAAGTAGTTGGTTTTGATACCCATGAGAACTTGATGAAAAACTGCGAGATCTATCAGCATATGGTTTATCTCCAAGAACTCGAAAGAGAAATGGAAGGAGGTGAGTGATATGGATGATTCTTTAAGCAAGCTTCGTGGCGATAAAAAGATGAAGTTTAAAGAGATTCTCAAACGTTCCTGGCCTTATCTTAAGACCGAGAAACGCGCGGTTATCGTTTCCTTGTTGCTCATCGTTCTTTCAACCGCCATCAACATTATCTTGCCGTTGCTTACGAAGAGGTTCGTTAAGGAATTAGGCGGCGTTATCGAGTCCAAGACTCTAACCATTGTCGTTGGCATTGTGGTTGGCTACGCCTTCTTATCCGTCATCACCCAGATAATCACTTACTTCCAGTCGATGACTTTGAATAAGGCCGGCGAACGCATCGTCTACAAGATGCGTATGGATGTCTTCAAGCACATTGAAGGATTGTCTCAGAATCAGTTCAATAACATGCCGGTTGGCTCTTTGGTCACCCGTGTATGTTTCTATACTTCCGCGATTTCCGATTTATTCACTTCAACCCTCGTCAATTTGATCAGCAACTTCCTCACCTTGGTTGGCATCTTAGTCATCATGATGACAATCTCCATCAAATTGAGCGCCTTCTTATTGATTTTCGCTGTGGTGGCTGCCGTCACCAGCGTCATCTTCGGCAAGGTTATCGGCAAGTTCTTCCGCGAGGAAAGAAGATTGACTTCCGATATGAATTCCTTCTTGTCCGAGAACCTTTCTGGTATGAAGATCACCCAAATCTTCAATCAGCAGAAACGCAAAGAGAAAGAGTTCTCCAAAAAGAATAAGGAGATGAAGGACACCCATTATAAGATCGTCGTTGCCTTCGCTTTATATAGGCCATTTATCAATTTCCTTTATTACTCTGCCATCGCGGTTACATTCTATGTTGGCTTGAAGTTAACTTTGGGTTCCGATGAGATTGTCGCTTTCTATCTCTACTTATCCAAATTCTTCAACCCAATCCAGAATATCGCTGACCAGCTAAATCATATTCAGCGTGCCTTTACGGCGGCCGAACGTCTATATAGCCTCATGGAAGTCAAATCCGAGGTCAAAGAGAAAGATGACGCGATAGAGGTTGAGTCCTTCAAAGGAAAAATTGAGTTTAGGAACGTTTGGTTCGCTTATGAAGAAGAAAACTGGATCCTTAAAGATGTTTCCTTTGTTGTTCAGCCCAAGCAAACGGTGGCCTTTGTCGGGGCCACAGGCGCGGGCAAGACGACCATTTTAAGCTTGCTCTGTCGTAATTTCGAAATCCAAAAAGGTCAGATTCTCATCGATGACATTGATATTTCCACCATTAAGATTGAATCCTTAAGGAGGGCTATCGGCCAAATGCTTCAGGATGTCTTCTTATTCTCCGGAACAATCAAAGAGAACATTTCCCTTCATGACGAGAGATTCTCCGATGAGGATATCAAAGAAGCCTGCGACTACGTTAATGCCTCATCCTTCATCAAAGAGATGCCAAAAGGTATCGAAGAAGAAGTTATCGAAAGAGGCGAGAACCTATCCGCTGGGCAAAGACAGTTATTGTCCTTTGCTCGCACCGTCCTTCATAAACCTCAGATCCTTATTCTTGATGAGGCTACTTCAAATATCGATACCGAAACCGAAATCATCATCCAGCAGTCATTGGAGAAGATGAAAAATATCGGCACGATGTTGGTTGTTGCCCATCGTTTGTCTACTATCCAGCATTCAGATAACATCATCGTCCTTCAAAACGGCGAGATACTCGAACAAGGAAACCACCAAGAGTTATTAGCTAAGAAGGGCTACTACTACAAACTTTACGAACTCCAATACCGAGATCAGGAGAAAGACCAATGAGCGAGCGTTTTAACCGTTTAGAAACCCTTATCGGGGAAGATTCAGTCAGACTCCTTTTTAGCAAGAAAGTGATTGTCTTTGGCGTTGGCGGAGTTGGTGGGTACGCCTTAGAAGCTTTAGTCAGAAGTGGGATTGGCCATATCGCCATCGTCGATGCGGATGATGTGGATATTACCAATATCAACCGCCAGATCATCGCGACGGATTTAACAATTGGCAAACCGAAGGTGGATGTTGCCGAAGAAAGGGCGAAATCCATCAATCCTGACGTGGTTATCGAAAAGTATAAGCATTTCTATCTGCCGGAAGATAAAGGCGGAATTGATGTTTCGAAATATGACTACGTCCTTGATTGCATCGACACCATCAAGGCGAAGATTGATATCATCTTGGAATGCAAAAAGAACAGCATCCCTGTTATTTCTGCTTTAGGATGCGGCAATAGACTAGACCCATCGAAGTTGGAATACGGAGACTTATTCAAGACCTCTTATGATCCTTTTGCCAAGGCGATGCGCAAAGAATGCCGCAAGGCGGGCATCGATAGCCTTCAAGTCGTTTATTCAATTGAACCTGCCATCAAGCTAGAAGACCAGAAAGAAGAACATGGAAGGCATATTCCGGCTTCGTCTGCTTTTGTTCCTGGAACGGCTGGACTTATGATGGCCTCGAAAGTGGTCAGAGATCTTCTTAAGGAGGGCGAATAATGGCAAAGAAAGAAAGAACCTTCGGCCAAGAGATTGCCCGTTCCTTGACCAGGGATTATAGAACCTATATTTGGGGTTCTTTCACCAAGGCTATCAAGACCTATAACCTCGTGGAGCCGGGTGACAATATCTGCGTTTGCATATCTGGCGGCAAGGACTCCATGCTTATGGCATTGCTCTTTAAGCAGTTGCATGCCCATTCGGATTTCCCATTCAATGTCCGTTACTTGGTCATGAACCCAGGATATAACGAGAAGAATCTGGAGCAAATCAAACACAATCTGGATTTATTGGAGATTCCGGCATCGATCGCTAAGACGGATATCTTTGATATCGCCAATAACACCGACCGCTCACCGTGCTACCTGTGCGCGAAGATGAGAAGAGGGGCTTTGTATCGCATCGCCAAGGATTGGGGCTGCAATAAGATTGCCTTAGGCCATCATTATGACGACGTTATCGAAACGACCTTGATGAATATGCTTAACTCTGGCTCTTTCCAGACCATGCTTCCGAAGTTGGTAAGCACCCACTACGCTGGCATGGAAGTCATTAGACCTCTCTATTTTGTCAGGGAGGCCGATATTATCGACTTTGCTGAGAAGAATGACCTTCACTTCATTAGATGCGCTTGCCGCTTCACGGAGGAGGCGGAGATAAATCCGGAAAGTTCCAAACGAAAAGAGACCAAAGAACTTATCAAAAGGCTGAAGGAGGAATACAATCCTTTCGTTGAGAAGAATATCTTCGCTTCGGCCCAAAACGTCCAGCTAGAGAAAATATTGGGCTATGAAGATTCTTCGGGCGATCATTCGTTCTTGGATAACTATCAAGAATATAAGGAAGCCCAAAACGCCAAAATCCTTGATAACGGCATTGAAGAAGCCGTCATCAGCAAAGCCGAAAGAGAACATAAAGGCTTTGAATGGGATCTAACTTACTTTGAAAAATATGGAGATAAATGATTATGAAAGTTACTGAAAACGCCATTAAGGTCATCAACGAAGCTTTGCAAAAAACCGGCAAAGCCTATTGCCATGTCGGTTTATTCAACCGTTGCCACGGCAACAAAGCCTTAGACCTTCGTCTTGTTGATAAGGAAGATGCTTCCCATCTTACTGAGATCGATGGAATCACCCTTGATATCGACGAGGAAGCCTTAGAATTCTTAAAAGACTTCACGATGGACGGAAAGGACAACGGTATTCTTTTCATCCCGCCAGAAGGCTGGGCGCCAGCCTATTCCGAGAATGATGAAGGTTGCTGCGGTGGCCATCATCACGAAGACGGAGAATGTTGCGGTAACCATGAGCATCATGAGGGTGGCTGCTGCGGAAACCACGAACATCACCATCATGAAGAAGGTGAATGCTGCTGCGGTGGTCAGTCCGACGGAGATTGCTGCTGCAAAAACAAATAAGAGGCCGAAAGGCCTTTTTTGTTTCCCTTAGTAAGAAGGTTATAATATCTACATGCAGCTATCTCGGTTTATCGAAATGGAAAAGGTTCCTAATTGCCGCGACTTGGGTGGGATTAGGAACGTGAATGGAAGAAGCGTTAGATCTCATTTGATTTTGCGTACTTCCTATTTGATGAATGCGAGTGAGAAAGATATCGAAACCTTAAAGAAAGAAGGCATTACCGACATCTTGGACTTCCGTGGTGATAACGAGTTCGCGAAGTACCCAGACCCAAAAATCGATGGGGTGATAATTCATCGCCTTCCGATGCATTTGCTTAACAGAGGTGGTTGGAATAACAACGTCCATTATCCTCATAAATCATATTTGGCCGAACACGACCAATTGGACTACCTTCAAGAATGGCTTTACGTTTATGGAGATTGTTCGGCGGACGCTTTGATGGAGAACTGCTATCGAGAAATCATCTCCGATCCCGAAGTCCAAAAGCAATGGGGCGAGCTGTTCCATATCTTATTGAATTCCAAAGGAGCGTTGGCTTTCCATTGCCAGGATGGCAAAGATAGAACCGGCGTGGCGGCCATGCTTATCCTAAAACTCCTTGAGGTGGATGATAAGACGGTAGTCGAGGAATATGTCCTTTCCAAAAAATATCTCAGCCAGAAAATCGAAAGAGATTACAAACAATGCTTAGACCATAACGTCCCTGAGCCAGTTCTCAGCGAGCTTAAAAAAGTTGACGGCTCTGAACGCAACTGGATGGAATCCGCTTTAAAGGAATTCCATCGTTTAGGTGGCTATCCGACATATTTTATCGATAAACTCGGTCTAACTAAGGAAGAAATAAAAGCCTTCCAAGATAAATACTTAGATTAAAAAAGAATCCCTCCTAACCGAGGGATTTTTATAAGAAAAAGGGGAGATTTCTCTCCCCTTAAAGGTTATAAGCTATTGCTTATTTTTTGTTCTTGGCTCTTTCGTGAAGGATGTTCGCTTGAGCGGCGGCCAAACGAGCAAGTGGGACACGGAATGGAGAGCAAGAGACATAGTCGAGACCGACAGCATCGTAGAATTCGATGGAAGCGGCATCGCCACCGGTTTCACCGCAGACACCGACGACTAAGTTCGGGTTGGCGGCACGGCCACGATCGAAGGCAATCTTGACGAGTTCGCCAACACCTTCTTTATCGATGGTCTGGAATGGGTCGAATTCATAGATCTTGTGATCGTAGTAGAACGGCAAGAACTGGCCGGAGTCATCACGGGAGAAGCCCATGGTTAACTGGGTCAAGTCGTTGGTGCCGTAAGAGAAGAAGGCGGCCTCTTTGGCGAGGTCTCCGGCACGTAAAGCGCCTCTCGGGACTTCGATCATGGTGCCAACGAGGTAGCTTAAGCGCTTGCCTTGTTTCTTGAATTCATCTTCGACAGCGTCGACGACGACTTTCTTGGCCCACTTGTATTCTTTGAGTTCGCCGGAGAGAGGAATCATGATTTCTGGCTCAACCTGGACGCCGAGTTTCTCAGAGGCTTCGAGAGCGGCCTGAGCGATGGCGCGGGCTAAGACAGCGTAGATTTCTGGATAGGCGACGCAGAGACGGACACCACGGAAGCCCATCATTGGGTTGGCTTGGTGTAACTGGTTGATACGATCTTTGACCTTCTGTTCGGTGACGTTCAACTTCTTGGCTAATTCCTTGATGTTGGCCTCATCGTTGATTTCTGGTAAGAATTCGTGGAGAGGTGGGTCAAGTAAACGGATGTTGACGTGGCTATCTGGGTTGGCCAAGTACATCTCATAGAAGTCACTCTTTAAGAATGGACGGATACGTTCGAGGGCGGCTTCGCGCTGCTCGGTGGTATCGGATAAGATCATCGCTCTCATATTGAGAATACGATCATCGGCGAAGAACATACGTTCGGTACGGCAGAGACCAATGCCTTCGGCACCGAATTTACGGGCGTTGGCAGCATCTTCTGGAGTGTTGCAGTTCGCACGGACTTTGAGACGACGATTGGCATCGGCCCAAGCCATTAAGCGGCCGAAGTCGCCTTTTAATTCAGCAGGAACCATCTTGATTTCGCCTTCATAGACGCAACCAGTGGAACCGTTGACGGAGAGGACATCGCCTTCGTGATAGATCTTATCGCCGATCTTCAAGGTCTTGTTTTCTTCGTTGACGACAGCGTCAGTGGCGCCAGCAACGCAGCACTTGCCCATGGAACGGGCGACGACAGCGGCGTGGGAAGTCATACCACCTCTAGCGGTGAGGATGGCTTCGGAGTTGACCATACCGATGATATCTTCTGGAGAGGTTTCGGAACGGACCAAGACGACCTTCTTGCCGGCATCATGCCATTCTTTGCATTCTTCGGCAGTGAAGACGATGGCGCCAGTACCGGCACCCGGGGAGGCTGGAAGGCCTTTGAGGATTGGGGTGTGTTTAGCTAATTCTTTCTGATCGAAAGTTGGGTGGAGCAAGTCATCGAGCTGTTTTGGTTCGACGCGCAAGCAAGCTTCTTTCTCATCGATGAGACCTTCATCAACGAGGTCGCAAGCGATCTTTAAGGCAGCCTGAGCGGTTCTCTTGCCGTTACGGGTTTGGAGGAAGAATAATTCACCACGTTCGATGGTGTATTCCATATCCTGCATATCCTTGAAGTAGTTTTCCATACGCTTGATGGTCGCGACGAATTCGTCATAGACCTTTGGCATACGCTTCTGGAGTTCGTCGATGTGTAATGGGGTACGAACGCCAGCGACGACGTCTTCGCCCTGAGCGTTTGGAAGGAATTCAGCATAGACATGCTTTTCACCGGTGGATGGGTCACGAGAGAAGGCGACACCAGTGCCGGAATCTTCGCCCATGTTGCCGAAGACCATGGTCTGGACGTTGACGGCGGTGCCCCATTCATATGGGATGCCGTTCATCTGACGATAAACGTTAGCACGTTCATTGTCCCAGCTGCGGAAGACCGCGGCGATGGCTTCTTTCAATTGAACGTATGGATCGGTTGGGAATTCTTCTCCGAAGACGCTCTTGTAGTATTCCTTATACTGAGCGACCAAACCTTTTAATTGTTCGGTGGTGACTTCGGTGTCGAGTTTGTAGCCGTTATCTTCCTTGATCTTGTCGAGCATCGCATCCATCTTGGTTCTTGGATGGCCTTTAGCGATGTTGGTGAACATCAAGATGAAACGACGATAGGAGTCCCAAGCGAATCTTTCGTTGCCGGAAGCTTCGGCAAGTTCGAGGACGGTCTTGTCGTTCAAGCCGAGGTTCAAGATGGTGTCCATCATGCCAGGCATGGACATACGGGCGCCGGAACGAACGGAAACGAGAAGAGGGACGCCTTTGCCGCCGCCGAAGGACTTGTTGTAGTGTTCTTCGATCTGGTGGACGTGTTTGACGACATCATCCCAAACATAATCTGGGATGCTCTTTCCACTTTCGTAGTAGAGAGTGCAAGCTTCGGTGGTGACGGTGAAACCGGCTGGGATGTTGATGCCAGCGGCGGTCATTTCGGCTAAGCCGAAGCCTTTTCCGCCAAGGATTTCTTTGCCAAGTTTTGCTTCATGGCCTTCCTTGAAGGAGTAGACATATTTCTTTTCTGCCATTTTGTTCTCCTAGATAAACAATGACTAAGGCGTTATTAAAACGCCCATCGTTTAGGATTATAGCAATGAAAAAAGGCTCTTTATAGAATAAAGGGCCGTTTTTTGTTTTTGTTTCATTCGGTAATATTCTAAAGAATATTAACTATTTTAGATAGCGGTTTCATTGTTTTCTCTTAAGAAAACGAATGAGAGGCCACTTACTTAAGGAGGACGCCGGCTAGTAAGTCAGCTGGGATCGCGGTGGACTTGCTTCCCTCTTTGAGGACGCGGCCGATATAACCGCCGATGACATCGAGGAATAAAACAAGCAAGGTCTCAGGATCGGCTTCTTTGAAAGTGCCGTCCTTTTGGCCTTCTTTGATTTTTCTAATATAGAAATCATAGTAGCCAAAGTCCTTCATCGCTTGTTCGGAGGAGAAAATGATGTTGGCGGTATGGAGGGCTAAAGTTGGGTAGGAAGGTAATTCTTCCATGTTTTTGGAGAATAACTTCAATCCTTCGGCCGGGCTTAGATCTTTGATCGGGGTATATTTGTTGACGTAAGTGCTCAATCTCTTGGAGTTCAAGATGAAAGCCGGGATATCGGCATAGAGATCCTCTGTTCTCTTGTAGTAGTGGTAGAAGAGGCCATGAGAACAGCCAACTTCTTTGGCGATGTCGTCGATGACGACATTGTTTAATCCATACAGCGAGATTAATTTGATACCTTCTTGGGTGATTTTGGCTTTCCTTTTATCACGGATAGCCTGGTTTTGCTTAGCGGTTCTTGGCATAAATGTATCTCCAAAATATTCGGCTACATTTTCACAACCAACGAAAAAATGTCAAGATTAATAATCAAGCTATTTCTTTAATATTTAAATATTAATAATCTTTGGAACAACTTAAATTATTCGTTCACTTTATTGTCTTTTTGGGCGGATTTGCGAGCGATGAGGAAATAAGAAGCGAGAGTTACGCCGACAAGAAGGATGCTGCCGACAATCCAACCCCACAATGGGGTTCTTGCGTAGGCCCAGACTCCCTCGTCGTTGATGACCGACTGATTGACAAAGAGGCATACGATAGATCCAAGAACGAATCCAAAAACGATCGAGAAGGTGCCATCTCTGGTCTTTGCCATGGCTTTCTTCATGACCTTGGCGGCGAAGATAAGGCCGATAAGACAGCCAACGGCCGCACAAGCGAATAATCCCAATCCCGACCATATTCTGTCGTGGTTGTGGAAAATAGAGTCGTTACCGATGAATATTTCAAGAAGCGGGTTATATAACCCGAGCATGAATAGACACATAGATCCGGAGATGCCAGGAACAACGCAGGCGGCCATGGCGATGAAGCCAGCGGCTAAGCATAACGGATAGGCCCACCAAACGCCCTGGATGAAGTAAGCGCCGAAATCCAAACTGCCATAGAGTTTGGCTAAGCAAGAACCGATGCCGATGGCGGCGGCGATGATGAAGCCAGCAATGATCAAAATTATCTTCTTAGCGGAAACTTCTTTGAGTTTGGCTTCTCTCGCCACGATAGGCGTGGTGCCGATGACAAAGCCGGCAAAGATACAAGAGATGACATATTCCGCTTTGTCGTAACAATAATTGATGCCGATAAAGAGAAGAATGGCCGAGATGACCAAGCCTAAAGCGATAGGGAGTAAATTGATGAATGATTTTTTGAATTCTTTGCGCAGATTGGAAATGCTATTGATCAAATCATCATAAACACCGACGATAACGGCGATTGTTCCCGCGCTAACGCCAGGGATGGCCATGCCGAATCCCATCGCAGCGCCTCTAGAGAATTGTAAGAAAAACTTTTTTACTGACATACGCATATATCATACACTTCTTGGCTCATTTGCCACTTGGTCTTTTTCTTAAGAAAAGAGAAGTGTAAACTATGCACATGAAGAAAACGCTTATTTTATATGTGTCCAACACTGGCAATACAAAGAAGTATTGCGAAGACATCGCCGAAGCCACAAAGGCCGATGTCATGCCATTAAAAAAATTTAAATGGAAGAGAATCGATGATTATGACATCGTCGTTTTCGGTGGTTGGATTATCGGTGGGAAAATCAAAGGCGTAGACGATTTCCTCGCCCACTGGGATTGTGACTTAGATGGCAAAGATGTCATCGTTTTCGGAGTTGGTATGGGCTACCCAACCGCGGAGACCAGAAAGACCTTAATAAACCAAAATATATTAGATCTGTATCATCTTCGTTTTTATCAGTTCCAAGGTTCGTTCGATTTCAATAAGTTGAACGCGATGAACAAGATGATGATGAAAGCGTCTTTGGCCAAGATGGCCCAAGATCCGAATATGACCGCTGGAGAGGCGACCATTTTAGATATCATCGAGCACCCAATCGAAGTATATGATCACGAGAAGGTGAACAAAGTCGTCAGCGTCATCAACACTCTTTCCGTTGAGGCTCAAGCATGAAGCTTTTCGTTGGATTGGGGAACCCTGGCAAAGAATATGAGAAAACCCGCCATAACTGCGGGTGGATGGCGATTGAGAAATTCGCCGACTCTTTAGGCGTATCCTTTTCCAAATCTGACTTTAAAGGAGAATACGAAATAATCCGTAATTCCGCCTTGCCAGAACCTATTATCATCTGCAAACCGCAGACATATATGAATTTATCTGGTGAATGTGTTCAGCCTTTGGCTGCCTATTATCATATAAATCCTGATGATATCGTTGTTGTCTATGACGAGATGGCGATACCCGAAGGATCTATCCGTCTCCGTCCCGGCGGAAGCGACGGTGGTCATAATGGCATGAAGTCAATTATCCAAAGAATGGGGACGCAAAATATCAAACGAATTCGTATAGGTATTGGCGAGCCAACATTCAATTCGGTTGACTATGTGCTTGGTAAACCATCTGGAGAAGGCGCTGAAAAGCTCGAACAGGCGACCGATTTAGCGGCCAAGGCCCTAAAGGAAATCGCCGTCCATGGGTTCGAAAAGGCCATGAACCTCTACAATCAAAAGAAAAAGGAGGACAAGTAGCACGAAGAATCTATTCGATGAGCTTCAAAAACTACTTCCCGACACCCCCCTCTCGAAACAAAGAGGGGCTTTTGTGGTTGATGAGAATATCGGCGTAGGCCTTCTTTTCGCCACTTTATTCAACAAAAAACGCCAGAACCTAACATTAATCGCATCAAATTTGTACTCGGCCCAAAAAACGTATGAATTCCTTTTAAATTTTTTCAGCGAGGATGATGTTTTGTTCTTCCCATCTGACGAATTGCTTAGAGCCGAGGCTTTAAGCTCTTCAAAAGAACTACTTTCTCAACGCCTTTATGCGATGGGACAACTAATAAAGCCTGGCAAACATATTCTCATAACCCATCCGTCGGCCGCTTTTAGATATTTGCCTAGCAAAAAGGCTTTTTCGGATGCCACTATAGTTTTGAAAGTTGGCGACCAGATAGACATCGGCGTTTTAAAGGAAAAACTAGCGGAACTTGGCTATTCAAAAGTAAATAAAATTGATCAATCGTTGCAGTTTGCAAGTAGGGGAGATGTGTTAGACGTCTTTTCCTTATCTAGCCAAAAACCATATCGTATTGAATTCTTTGATGACACGATTGAATCAATCAGAACTTTTGATATTTCAACTCAATTAAGTGTCAATGAAACAAGCGAGGCAATCATATTCCCTGCCTCGGATATGTGCGTCAATCAGGAAGAAAGAGAAACCTTAGCCAACGAAATCTCGAACAGATTGATCAAAGATTGTTCCTCGTTGCCTGAAGAGGCATCCGAAAAGTTGAAAGAAAACGTTTCAAGAGATATCGAAGACATCTTGATGGGCGATTTTAAGCCGTATCTCCATAAATATTATTGTCTAGCTCAAGAAAAGCCGACAAATATTATGGATTACTTGGAAAGCGACATGATTTTCATTGCTAATCGAGAACAATTTGCCCAGTCTACCGATCTCCTTTTCAATGAAGCGGGAAGTTACTATGGCGAGCTTAGGAAGGAAATGCGCATCATCTCTGGGTTAAGAGCCTATATGAGTCTTGAAGAAGCTTTCGAAAACAAGCCCAAACCAATATTCGGGACAAGGTTTGCCAAGAAGGAATCAGATATTATCTTTCCGGTTAGGGAAGTGACATCTGCTGGGACTGGATTAACGTCAATCATCAATACAATTCTTTCTTACGCCAACACATCGGATCGATTAATTATTGCCATCAATGACAAACAACAATTGGAGACCGTCAGGTCTTTGCTTGATGAAAATAAGAAAGAGTATGAAATCGTTCATGGATTTGATATGCCTGAAAAAGGTATAGCAATTTCTGATGCATATTTGAGCCAAGGATTTGAGCTACAACCCCTTAAAACGACTTTTATAGCTGGTTCTGACCTCTTTGGTAAGAGTGCCAAATTGTCTCGATACACACAGCGTTTTTTGAACGCTACAATACTCCGTTCATACGAAGATTTAAAACCTGGCGATTATGTTGTTCACGAATATCATGGCGTAGGCCAATTTTTATCGGTTGAGACTTTGGAAATAAGTGGAACTCACTGCGATTACCTTCATATTGCTTATGCTGGAGAAGAATCTTTGTATGTTCCGCTTGAACAATTCAGGCTGGTTAGAAAATACTCCGGCAGAGAAGGCGCAAGACCAAAACTTTCAAACCTCACCCGTGGCGATTGGGCCAAGAAAAAAGCCCAGATTAAAGAAAAAGTCGACGACTTGGCGGATAGATTGATAAAACTTTATGGCACAAGGCTTAAGATTGACGGATTTGCCTTCCCAAAAGACGATGAATTTCAAAAGAAATTTGAATCTGAATTTCCATACACTTTGACAGATGATCAAGCCCGCTCTCTTGAAGAAATCAAAGAGGATATGGAATCTCCGTTGGTCATGGATCGTCTGCTTTGCGGGGATGTTGGCTTTGGCAAAACCGAGATTGCTTTCCGCGCCGCTTTCAAAGCGATTCTAGCTGGCAAGCAAGTCGCTTTCCTTTGCCCTACCACCTTATTGGCGAGACAACATTTCGAGGTCGCTATTCAAAGGTTCCGCGGATATGGAATCCGAATTGGCCTTTTATCGAGAATGGTGCCGGAATCTAGTCAAAAAGAAGTAATTAAATCCTTAAAAATAGGCGAGACCCATATGGTTATCGGCACGCACAGGCTCTTATCAAAAGAAATAGGCTATAAAGATTTAGGCTTATTAATCGTGGATGAGGAACAACGGTTCGGAGTTGAACAAAAAGAGAAGATTAAGGAACTTGCTAACCGTGTGGATGTCCTTTCTTTAAGCGCAACGCCTATACCTAGGACATTGCAAATGTCACTCGTGGGAGTTCGCGCGTTATCTCAAATAAACACCGCTCCAAGCAATAGAATGCCTATTCAAACTTATGTGGCCCCGTTCTCAAAAGAAGTCGCAACTGAGCTTATTTCCAGAGAATTAGGCAGGGACGGGCAAGTCTTTTATGTCCATAACAGGGTGGATTCAATTTATGCTAAAGCGGAATGGATCGCGAAATCTGTGCCTGGATCTCGGGTCGGAGTTGTTCATGGGCAAATGTCTAGGGACGAAACCGAAGCGGTTATGGAACAATTTTATGATGGTTCCGTTAATGTTTTGGTCGCAACATCAATTATTGAAAACGGCATAGATGTGCCTAATGCAAATCTCATAATTGTTGAAGATGCTGATAGATTTGGCCTTTCTCAGCTATATCAAATCAAAGGCCGTGTCGGCCGTGGGTCACGCATCTCGTATGCCTATCTGTTTTATAAAGAAAATAAGAATATGAATGAAGACGCCCAGAAGCGTTTGAAAGCCATTCAAGACTTTACCGAACTCGGCTCCGGCTATAAGATTGCCCAGCGTGATTTAATGATTCGAGGAGCGGGTGATATTCTCGGCGCTGAACAGGCTGGTTTCATTGACAGTATTGGGCTTGATTTGTACTTAAAGATGCTACAAGAATCAATAGCCGAGAGACAAACCGGAAAGAAACCTATACCGCCAAAAGCAAACATAATGCTTCCTATTGATGCTTTCTTTCCTGAAGACTACGCCCCAAACGGAGACAAAGTTGCCCTCTATCAGGAACTTTCCGACTGCATGGACGACAAAGCCGTCAATAAATTCAAAAAGAAATTGAGAGATGTTTATGGCAAATTGCCGCCTCAAGTTGAATTGCTGATCCAAAAAAGACGAATTGATATCTTACTTCTTCGTCCAGAATTCATTTCTTTGGAAATTTATGGTGAAGAAATTGCTATCTTATTATCGGAGGGATGGACTTCCATCAACGGTATTGGCGTTGAACTATTTGAAGAGTTGGGACCGCTCATTGATGGCGTGAGGGTATCCTTTTATGAGAAAAAGCTTCAAATCCGTATCAAAAAGATCGGTGGTTGGATCTCAAAATTGGAAGACATCCTGCGGATTATCGCCAAGTTAAGCGACGCCCATGATTTTCATAGGCCTTAATGTGGAGGATTACCATAATTAATGGTAAAATGACGACATGCGAATCGATAAATTCCTTAAAGTATCCAGATTGATCAAAAGGCGTGAGACCGCAAAAGATTTATGCGATGACGCCGATGTTTTTATCAATGGCAGGAAAGCGAAGCCTTCTTCTGAAGTTTGTCAGGGCGACAAAGTCATTCTCCATCTTGGCAGACACGAGATAGAAATACTGGTCAAAGACATCCGCCCATTCGCCAAAAAAGAAGAAGCCAGCGAGATGTTCGAAATCATCCGAGATGAGATTCACGAACGCCAAAACAGCAACTGATGAAACCATCAAAACCATACGTCTTTAAAAAAGGCGTAAATAATTATTGAGTTTTTGTCAAAATACCTTTAGATTATGTCGTTTTCCTTAAGGGAAATGACCAAAACTTTAAAACAAATAAAAAGGAGGCATGCTTATGGATGAAAATAACAACAAACCGTCTCGTCCAGAACGCAACAAGCGCTCATATCTCATAACCATCGTTCTTATCGTCTTCATCGTCGGAATGATTCTTCTCCTTGGTAGGAACACTTTCTTTAACAGCGCTACTACGTGGACTAAAGACGACCTTTACACCTATTTACGTGTAGACGATGCGACCGGTACTGATAATTCGGTCTATGTCGCAACTGCCAAGGTCTCGCAGAATTATCGTGCGACCACTGTCAGCGGCACTGCCATGACAACCAGCAGCAAGACGATGTATAAGTACACTGTCACTATCGAGAACAACGACTGGGATACCAAAGACATCACCTATCAAAAATACAATGGAATTACCATCGACTCGAATGGCAAGGCCACTCCTTCCTACGTGGAAGAAGTCGGATCTTGGTCTGATATCTTCGAGAACCGTGTTTTTGAATGGAATGCTACCGAGGCTTTGTCTGGCACTTATGGCGAAGGCTCCTACACCGTTGTCGACGCCTTCCAAACTTCAGTTTGGGACACTTGGGGACCTGTTATTCTTCAATTGGTCTTCTTGGTTATTCTCGGATTCGTCTTCTTCAGAATGGTCGGCGGATCAGGAGGAGCCGGAAGACAAGCGATGGATTTCAACAAATCTCCGGCTCGCAGAGAAAATCACTCAAAGGTTAAATTTGCTGACGTTGCAGGATGCGACGAAGAAAAAACCGAAATGCAGGAACTTGTTGATTACCTCAAGAATCCTAAGAAATATTCAATCTTCGGCGCCAAATTACCGAAAGGCTGCTTATTAGTTGGCCCACCGGGAACTGGTAAGACCTTGCTTGCTAAAGCCGTTGCTGGCGAAGCTGGCGTTCCGTTCTTCTCCATCTCCGGTTCTGACTTCGTTGAGATGTTCGTCGGTGTCGGCGCAGGCCGTGTCCGTGACTTATTCAAGAAAGCCAAACAATCCGCGCCATGCATCATCTTCATCGATGAAATCGATGCAGTTGGTCGTCAAAGAGGCGCTGGCTTAGGCGGCGGAAACGACGAAAGAGAACAAACCCTCAACCAGTTGTTAGTTGAAATGGATGGTTTCGAATATAACTCTGGCGTCTTAGTCATCGCCGCCACCAACCGTGACGACGTCTTGGACCCAGCCCTTCTCCGTCCAGGAAGATTCGATAGAATCATCACCGTTTCTAATCCTGATGCCGCTGGCCGTGAAGCTATCTTCAACGTCCACGCCAAAGGAAAGAAAATCGATCCGAGCGTTGACTTCAAGGCCTTGGCCAAGCGTACCGTTGGCTTCAGCGGTGCAGATCTTGCCAACATCTTGAACGAAGCCGCCATCTTGGCCGTTCGTTTCCATAAGGAATCCATCACCATGGCGGAAATCGACGAAGCTATCGATCGCCGTGTCGCTGGTCCAGCGAAGAACGGTAAACGCATGAGCGATTTAGAACGTAAGCGCGTCGCTTATCATGAGGCTGGCCACGCCGTTATCGGCTTGGTCTTGCCAAACTCCGATAAGGTTCAGAAGATCACCATCATCCCGAGAGGTCAAACCGGCGGTCATGTCTTAATGACCCCAGAAACCGACAAGTTCTTGCTTACTAAGAAAGAATTGTTGGCGGAAATCACCGGCTTGTTAGGCGGCCGTGCTTCTGAAGAAATCCACTTCGACGATGTCACCACCGGTGCTGAAAACGACATTCAGAGAGCTACTCGCTTGGCCCGTATGATGGTTACCGAATTCGGCATGTCCGACTTAGGCCCAATCCAATACGAATCGGATTCTGGTTCCGTCTTCCTTGGAAGAGACTACACGAGCACTCAGAAGAATTTCTCTTCGGAGATTGCTTATGAAATCGACAAAGCCGTTAGAAAGATCATCGATGAAGCTCATGAGCAAGCCATAAAGATTCTCAAAGAGAACGAAGATAAGGTCAAACTTATCGCGGAGACCTTGCTTGAGAATGAGACCATCACCGCCGAGCAGATCGATGAACTCCTTAAGAATGGCACTTTGCCGAGCCGTCAGATTGAGCACCCGGACGTTGTTGAAAAACCGGCTGAGGAAAATAAGAACGACAATCCTCCTAGCGAGCCTGTCGAAGGCGAAGTCGTAGACGGTAAATAACAAAACGAAATAAAGGGGGATTACGGTCCCCCTTTCACACTTTAAATTATGTACAAATTTGCAGGAATCGAATTAGAAGGAAAAGTATTGTTAGCGCCGATGGCGGGGGTCACCAACCTCACCTATCGCCGCTTCATGAAACCTTACGGGGTTGCCCTTTCCTATTCTGAAATGATTTCTGACTGCGGCCTATGTTATGGCAACAAGCAAACGATGGAATACATCAAGACTTCGTTGGATGATAGGCCATGCGCCTTGCAACTGTTTGGCTCTTCAATTGAATCGAGCGTTAAAGCGATTGAAATTCTCGAGAAGAACGCCGAATACGACGTACTGGACATTAATCTCGGCTGTCCGGTATATAAAGTTACAAGGACTGGGGCGGGTTCAGCTTGGCTGAAACGACCAAATGAGTTGAAGGAATACCTAAGCGCGGTGGTTAAGGCGTCTCATAAACCCGTGACCGTCAAAATCCGCCTCGGTTGGGATTCTTCCTCCATCAATGTCCACGAGATCGTGAAGATCATCGAGGAGGCTGGTTGCAAAGGTTTCGCGGTGCATGCGAGAACCACTCAGCAAGGATATTCTGGGACCCCTAATTACGAAGAAATCCGAGATTTAGATAAAGAAACGTCGCTGCCATTCGCCGTTTCTGGAGATATTTATTCCCCAGAGGATGCGATAAATGCGATGAAAATCACCGGCGCCCAGTTCGTTATGGTGGCTCGTGGAGGCATGGGTAGGCCACAGCTTATCCGTCAAATAAACGAAGCCTTAAACAACGAACCAATAGAAGAAAATCCAACGTTGGAAGAGCAAATCGATAACGCGGAACGATATGCGACCGCATTGATAAACGATTTGGGCGAATATCACGCCATTCCCCAATTAAGAGGAATCTTGCCACACTTCTTCTCAGGGTTTCCAGGGTATAAGAAATATAGATTAACGATAACAGAATCCGTCAAATCGAAAGATGACCTAATAAAGGTCTTAAACGGGTTCAGAAAGAATTTGAATATCGGAAAGGAGGAAAAATATGAAAGAACAGAAAGTTAAACTTTCCAAAGAAGAAAAGCTTGAAGCGAAAAAAGCAGAAAAAGCGGCTAAGAAAGCTGAAAAAGCCAATAAGCGTTCGTTGCTTTCCGTCTTCAAGGTTCTTTTCAAACATTTAAAGCAATACAAGAAAGATACCTTCCTTACCTGGCTCTTTGTTTTCTTAGAGTCAGTTTGTGAGATCTCGGTGGCTTTCTTGATGCAATACATTGTCAGAGGCATCAAAGAATCTGATATGACGCAGGTTGGCATTTATTGCGGCGTTGTCGCCGCTTTGGTCATCTTAGCGGCCGTCACTGGTATCTTAAGTGGTTATTTCTGCGCTGGAGCCGCTTGCGGCTTTGCTGCCAACTTAAGAAAGGCGGAATACGAGGCTATTCAAAAGTTTGCTTTTAGCAACATTGATAAGTTCTCCACTTCCTCGATTGTCACCAGATCGACCACTGACGTATCCAATGTCCAATTCGCCTTCCAGATGACCATTAGAACGGTCATCAGATCGCCATTCATGTTGGTCTTGTCCTTGGTCATGGCCTTCGTTACGGCTCCTAACCTCGCTTGGATCTTCTTGGTTTTGATTCCAATCGCCTTGCTCGGCATGGTTTTCTGCGCCAAGATCGTCCACCCGATTTTCGAAAGAGTCTTTAAGACTTATGACGCTTTGAATGAATCGGTTGAGGAGAACGTTGATGGCATCCGTGTCGTCAAATCCTTCAACAGAGAAGAATTCCAGACTAAGAAATTCAACAAGGTTTCCGACTATTTGTATCGCAACTTTGTTAAGGCTGAAAGAATCTCCGCGTTCAACGGCCCAATCCTTAACTTAGCTATCGATGTTGCGATGCTTTTGATTGGTGCCTTAGGTGCATTACTTATCGTTAAGACCGGCGGCGTTGATTTCGACGAAGGCTCCTTAACCACGCTTATCACTTATGTTCAGATGATCTTCATGAGCTTGATGTTGATCTCCATGGTTTATGTCATGATCATCGTTGCTCGTAACTCCTCCGAACGTATCGTCGAACTTCTTGAGGAAGTTCCTGATATCCGTAACCCAGAGAATCCGATTGAGACTGTCGAAAACGGAGATATCGTCTTTGATAATGTTTCGTTTGGTTATAACAAAGGGAAAGATGTTCTTAAGAACATTAACCTTAATATCAAATCTGGCTCATCAATCGGTATCATCGGTTCCACGGGTTCCGGCAAGACTTCTTTGATTAGCTTAATCGCTCGTTTATATGACGTCACCGACGGTTCTGTTAAGGTCGCTGGACACGATGTCCGTGAATATGATTTGAAGGTCTTAAGAGACTCGGTTTCCGTCGTTTTGCAGAAGAACACCTTGTTCTCCGGCACGATCCGTTCCAACCTCGCCTGGGGCAATCCAAATGCGACCGATGAAGAGATGTGGGAGGCTTTGGAGATCGCCCAATGCGCATCATCTGTCAAAGCCAAACCGGGTGAATTGGATGCCCCCGTCGAACAGGGCGGTTCCAACTTCTCTGGCGGTCAAAAGCAACGTTTGTGCATCGCTAGGGCGTTGTTGAAAAACCCGAAGATCCTCATTTTGGACGATTCTACGTCCGCTTGCGACACGGCAACCGATGCCGCAATTCGTCATGGTTTGGTCAGCCACCGCACTGATTTGACCAAAATCATCATTGCTCAGCGTGTCCTTTCCATTAAAGACTGTGATCAAATCCTTGTTCTTCACGAAGGCAATATCATCGGTTTGGGAACTTCCGATGAATTGATGGAAAGTAACGAAATTTATCGTTCCCTTTATGAATCCCAATTAGGCGGAGGAGGTGATTTCGATGCCGAGAACTAAACGTAATGTCGCCCCTGTTAGAAAAGGAGCGAGAAAGGGCGCAGCCGGACGCTTGTTGTCCTATGTCTTTAAATACTATAAATGGCAATTCTTGACCGTCGCTTTCCTCGTCATTTTGAATGCCCTTTGCACTGCGGTTGGCAGCTATTTCATCGGTAACATTCTTGTCGATGAGTTCGTTTTGAACGATGCTCAGGAAATTAGAACTTACGCCGACTTCATGGACACCACTTTCCTTGGTCTCCATTTCTATGAATGTATCATTGTGATGGCGGTTATCTATGTTGTTGGTTTGCTGTCTTTGTACTTCTACAACTACTTGATGGCCGGTATCGGACAAGGCGTCCAAAAACGTATCAGAGACACCCTCTTTGAGAAAATGGAGGAACTCCCTGTCAGTTATTTCGATAGCCGCACGAATGGCGACATCATGTCGATCTATTCCAACGACGTCGATACTTTGCGTGAAATGTTGAGCCGTGCTTTGCCGACGGCGGTATCCGCTTTCATCACCATGCTCATCTACTTCTTCATCATGATCTTCACCGATGTCTATATGACTTTGGTCGTATTGGCGTTCGCCGTGATCATCGTTTTGATTTCCAAATACTACACCAAGATGTCCGCCAAACACTTCATCTCCCAGCAAAAATGCTTGGGTATGACCAATGGCTATATCGAAGAGAACACCTCCGGTCAGCGCGTCATCAAGGTCTTCAACCACGAAGAGGCTAACGTTGAGGGCTTCGATAAATTAAACGAAGAACTCCGCATCGCTGGCACTCGCGCTAATAGATATGCGAACGTTTTGATGCCGACCGTTAACCAGTTAGGCAATTTGCAGTACGTCTTGCTCGGATTGTTGGGCGGACTTGCTTCCTGTTACAACATGAGTTCCATTTCGGTCTTGGGTTCCCATCAAATGACCATTGGTATCGTTGTTTCCTTCTTGCTTTATTCTAAGGGCTTCTCTCAGCCTATTGGCCAAATTGGCCAGCAGCTCAACATCGTTGCCCTCGCTTTGGCTGGCGCCTCCCGTATCTTTGATATGATGGACGAAAAGCCGGAAGAAGATGAAGGCTATGTTGAATTAGTCAACGCCAAAGCCGACGAGAATGGAAACCCTGTCGAGTGTGAAGAATTCACCGGCAAATGGGCTTGGAAACATACTCATACCGATGGTTCTGGAACCGACTACAAGTGGTTGGAAGGCGATATCCAAATGGAAGATGTCGACTTCGGCTACGTTCCTGAAAAGATCGTCTTGCACGACATTAATTTGTACGCAAAGCCAGGTCAGAAGGTTGCCTTCGTTGGTGCTACTGGTGCCGGAAAGACCACCATCACCAACTTGTTAACCCGTTTCTACGATATTCAAAGTGGTAAGATCCGTTACGATGGAATTAACATCACCAAGATCAAAAAAGCCGACCTCCGTCGTTCTTTGGGCATGGTTTTGCAAGATACTAAACTCTTCACCGGAACGGTTAGAGAAAACATCAGATTCGGTAACTTACACGCGACCGATGAAGAAGTTGAAGCCGCAGCTAAATTAGCCAACGCCGATAGTTTCATTCGTTTGTTGCCGGATGGCTATGACACCATGTTAACCGCCGGCGGAGCATCCTTATCTCAGGGTCAACGTCAGTTGTTGGCTATCGCTCGCGCCGCTGTTGCGAACCCGCCTGTATTGATTCTCGATGAAGCCACTTCTTCCATCGATAGCCGTACAGAGAAGCTCGTTCAAGACGGCATGGACGCCATCATGAAAGGAAGGACCATCTTTGTTATCGCTCACCGCTTATCGACCATTCAGAACTCTGATGTTATTATGGTTCTCGAAAACGGACGCATCATCGAACGTGGCAACCATGAGTCCTTGCTCGAAAAGAAAGGCGTTTACTACAACCTTTACACCGGTTCGAAGAAAGACATCGAATAAGGAGAGATTATGGCAGAAGAAAAGAAAAAAATGGACGGCCTTAAAAAGGTCAAGCTCATCTACTCTGGAGAACTTTTATTGTTCGCGGTGGTCTTCGTTGTCATCGGCATCTTGATTCTTGTCGGCGTCATCTCCATCAAGGATTGGAAGAGAATCGCTTTCTCCTACGTGACCTTGGTTGGGGGCGCTTGGCTTATTGCCGATTTCATTTGGACCCTTGCCTCTCCTAAGCGCAGAGCCAGAAAGCCGTTAATCGATAAGATTCTCGTTCTTCCTGCTGCCTTAACCGTGATCTCGTTCGATATCTATGCCTTCGTCAAAGGAATGGTTCATTCCGATGTCACTTCCCCGTTGTTTGCTTACTTCATCGGCGGGGATCTCTGTTACTTGGCTTTGGTTTACTTCTTTGAAGCCTTCTATCATTACAAACATCCTCTCCCAGAGCTTGTAGAAGCCGCTATGGAAGAAGAAAAAGAAAAAGAGGCGAAAGAAGAAAACGGCGAGACCAAAGAGGTTCCAAGCGAAGATAAAATCATCGACGCCGAAAGCTCTGAACCAAGCGAAAAAGAATAGGTAATCCAATTATTCAGCCCCGATTAAATTCGGGGTTTTCTTTTTCTTGGGGAATTTTAAGAGTTTTTGACTATAAGGTATTAGAGGCATAAGCCTCAAGGTTTTAGGAGGTATTTCAAAATCAAGTTGCGAGTTTGGGTCCTTAATAATAGAATTATTAGCGCCTTAACGAAGGATTAAGGCGTTAGTACACACTCTTATGGTTGCGCATCAGACGCAATCCAGAGACCAAAATTAGGAGGTGCAACAAATGAAGAAATACGAAATCATGTACATCCTCAAGGCCGACCTCGCCGAGGCCGCTGTCAAGGATGAGGAGACCAAGCTCCAGGGTATCATTGAAGCCCAGGGCGGCAAAGTCACCGAGACCAAAGAATGGGGCGTTCGTGATTTGGCGTATGCGATCAAAAAACAAAAGAAAGGCTATTATGTCATTCTTAAAGTTACCGCTGAGCAAGCTTGCTTAGCCGAGTTCGATCGTTTGGCCAAGTTGGACAACAACGTTCTCCGTCATTTGATTACTATTGATCAAGACTAAAACCACGCATATTCACGGAGGTTGAAATCTATGTTAAATCGAATTGTCATCATCGGCCGTCTCACCAGAGACCCAGAATTAAGAAGAACGCCATCAGGCGTCTCGGTCGCTTCCTTCACGATCGCCAGCGATGATTCGTTCCGTTCGCAAAATGGCGAAAAGAACACCGTCTTCTTAAATTGTTCTTGCTTCAGAAACACTGCCGAAAACGTCGCTAAGTTCACTCGTAAGGGTTCCTTGGTTGCCGTCTATGGTCGTCTGACCCAAAGAAAATACGTCAACAGAGACAACGTCAATGTCACCGTCACCGAAATCAGCGCCGACGGCGTTGAATTCCTTGAGCCAAAGTCTGCCGCTCAGGCTAACGATGGCTTCGTCGCGGACAACGCGGCGCCAGGACCGGTTGCCGATGTCAGCAATGACTCCGATTCGATTGATGTGATCGAGGACGACTTGCCGTTCTAACAAAACTATTCAGAAAGGAATTGTTAACAATGGGTTATAAGAAAATGAGACCAAGAAAAAAGGTCTGCTACTTCAAAAAGAACCATATCAAATACGTTGATTACAAGGACATCGAACTTCTCCAAAAGTTCATCAATCCGGATGGAAAGATCGCTGCTCGCAGCGCCACCGGCACTTCTGCCAAGTATCAGCGTCAGGTTGCTAAAGCTATCAAGAATGCCCGTTTCATGGCTCTCTTACCAGAACCAGGAAACCGCGACTAAGGCTTAGTTTAATCGATGAATGGACCGCTTCTTTGTGGGCGGTCCTTTTCTTTTGTCCGAACGCCAGTCGTGTATTTATAGGTTTCCTTTAAAAATATAAAGATTAGAATACATCTAGATATTAGGAGGCAAGTTATGGTTATCACTTTCGTCTGCGATGTATTGGGCAAGGAAAACAACGGCACCACCATCGCTACAATGAACGTTATTAGGGCAATGCAACAAAAAGGACATACCGTCCGCATCGTTTGCCCGGATGAAGATAAAAAAGGCGTCCCTGGATATTATGTCCTACCTTCTATCAATTTTGGTCCATTCAATAACTATGTTTCCAACAATGGCGTTTGCTTGGCTAAAGCCGATGCCGAGATATTGAAAGAAGCCATCAAGGGTTCGGATTTAGTGCATTTCAACTTCTGCGGAGAAGCCGCCGCGATGGCGGTGGATATCGCCCACGACATGGGCATCCCTTGTACGGCGTCCCTCCATTCCCAAGCCGAAAACATCACCTCACATGTCAAACTGCAAAACTCTGAGATTGCCAATGTCACAACCTACAAAGTCTTATATAAGAGATTGTTCTCGAAAGTGGACGCCATCCACTATCCGACGCAATTCTTACGCGATGATTTTGAGGGCAAAATTGGCATTAGAACCAATGGTTATGTCATTTCCAATGGGGTCAGAAGTGACTTCCACAAACAGCCAGCTGAAAAGCCGGAAAAATACAAAGACAAGATTGTCGTTCTATATTCCGCTCGTTTAGGGCCAGAAAAAGATCATAAGACCTTGATTAAAGGCATCGAAAAATCTAAGTACGCCAGTAAGATTCAATTGATTCTCTGCGGCACCGGACCTTTGGAAAAGAAAATCAGGAAGTTATGCGAAAAGCTTAAGAACCCTGTCGATATTGGCTTCCATAGCCACGAAGAGATGATTCAAATCATCAACTATTCCGACTTGTATGTTCATAGCTCCGTCATTGACTTAGAAGCTATCTCCGCTTTGGAGGCGATTGCTTGCGGTTTAACCCCAATCCTCAGCGATTCCAAACAAGCCGCCATTAGATATTTCGCCCTCGAACCAATGAATCTATTCGAACATAAGAATCCAAAGGATTTGGCCAAAAAGATTGATTATTGGATCGAACATCCAAAAGAGAAAAAAGCGAATTCCAAGAAATACCTTGGCTATGCGAAGAGATTCGATTTCGATTTAGCGATGGAATCAATGGAAAAGATGTTCAAAGACACCGCTTCATACTTCCATTACGACAACACCGAGAACTTCATGGAAACGGTGCTTAAGGAAGACGAAGGAAAATAGAATAAAAAAGGCCGCTCGATTGTAGAGCGGCTTTCATTTTGCAGGAAATTATTTGCTGGAAGATGATGAGCTCGATCCAGAAAAGCTGTTGACGATGGACAAGACTCTCCAGATCATTTCGAGAAGGGCGAGAACGATGTTGTTGATATATTCGATGTTGTAAAGACGGAACAATTCTTTCATCATGCCAATCTCTTCTTCGTTAGCCAAGTTCTCTTTCCTAACGATGTCATAGGCTTTTTGTTGGGCTTTCTTTTCGGTTTTCAATTGAAGGATCTGAAGGACGAAGCCGACGAGATAAAGGAGGAAACCAATCGCAGTCAAAACGATCGTCCAAATGCCAAACACATTGCCAAAGACAAAGAAGTCGATGAGAATGCCGATGATAATCATCGGGACAAAGGCCAACGGGCCGAAATAATAAAGAGGGGTGAGGATGATTCTCGTTCTCATGGCAGGATCTTTCTCTTTGTCCATGATAGCCAACGCGGACTTTTGGCTGGCCATTGCCATTGAAGAAACGGAAGCCTTCTTCCAAGTCAGACGGCGAAGTCTTACTTTCTTAAAGTAATGGGAATAAGAGTTTCCAAATAAGATCGAACCGTTTTTGCTGACTTTGATGCTTTTGAGATCGTTGTCATCCAAAATCTTCCTCGCGATAGCTTCGCCAGTCATTCCGGCGGAGTTTGCTTTGCGGTTGAACTTAACATATTTGATGGCCAAATAGATGGAAACGACAGCCGCGAAAATGGAAAGAAGGATAATGAGTCCGGCAACGACGAGCATCGCGATATGCAAAGGGTTGTTGATATCGATCGATTCAAAGAAGTTTGTGGTCTCGTTTTCTAGTAACATGCTTAATACCTCCGAAAACGGAAAATAGTATACGATTTTTGAACAATTATATCTACCTAGTGATATAATCCACTCGGATAAAATTCCAAGGAGTTTATAAAAAATGAAAAACAAGAAATTATTAGTTCTTGGCTTGATTCCAATGTTCCTCTTAGCCTCTTGCGATAAGGAAATCAGCCAAGCCGAAGCCCAAAAGAGAGCCGCCAACATCGCCGCTGCCCAGGATACTACTAGTTATAAGAGCATCAAGTCCAGCATCGAATACAAGGCCTCCGTCAATAACAATTCCGCCAATCTCAAGCAGGTCTTCACCATTGACGCCGACAATTATTATGTTGGCTTAGAAATCAGCGGCAAAGTGACCGAAAATGGCGAAACCACCAAAGGCAATTCCAAGTACTTTATCTTCGTTGCCGACGAAGGTATGGTTGCTGCCGTTGAAGATGATGGCAAGAAGACCTATTCCGTTATCTGCACCGACATGACCGCCTACAAGACCAACTTCGAATCTTTCGTTAGTCAGCTTGCTGGCCGAATCAAGACCCCTAACCTCGACGAAGAAGAAATCTTGGACGATATCAAAGATGGAAAAGACCTCAATGGCTCGATGAGCGGTATGCTCTCCGATGCCGGCATGACCTACACCTTCGGTGCTGATTACGCTGTCAAATACTTCTCCAACTCTGCTTCTTCCTTCGGCGTTTCCATGTCCGTCAGCGCCAACCTCCAGAGCGTCTATTCCGTTTCTGGCAAATCCAGAATCGAATGGAAAGACAACTTGGTTTCTGAAGTGAGCACCTCCGCCAACGTCACCGTCGGCGAGAACAAAGCCAGCATCAGCGTTGGTATGAAGTGCGCTTACAACGTCAAGGTCAACACCCCAAACATCAACGACTACACCAAAAACGCCTAATCAATCGATTGACGAACAATAAGCTCAGGCCAAGCCTGGGCTTTTTCTTTTGCTAACATATAGGCGTATACTTATCGCATGAAGAAAAGATTTATCCCTCTTGTTGCCGTCGGTGGCTTAATTGGCGCTATCGTCGTGTTTTTCGGCCTTGATGCCGCCTTTAATACCTGTCAACTCCCAAACGAAGAAACTTATACCAACACCAATTGGATGAATAACATCAAAGACGATAGCAAATTGTCTGAAATCGTTATTCCTGGCGCCCACGACGCCGGGACGGATGGAATGTTGTTCTTGGGCGAAACTCAGCACAAAGACATCAATAATCAACTTCAATCCGGAGTTAGATACTTTGATTTGCGTGTTCGTAAGAGTAAAAAGAACGAATATGTGATTTATCACAGCGTGTTGAACGGTGCGAAGTTTGATGATGTTTGGAAAAGCATAACAGACTTCATTTCCAACAATACGACCGAAACCCTCATTCTTGATTTCCAACATTTTGATAACGGGGCCGAAGAATATATTTGCTCCCTTTTGGATCAAAATCAGTCATTGCTAATCAAGAACGATACGACCGATTCTGATTTGAAATTCGTCGATTCCCTAACCTTAGGTGAATCTAGAGGCAAGATGTTGGCCTTATTCGGAGAGGGTAAGGAAGAAGTTTATAAGAGAAACTATATCTTTGGTCGTAACAACGATGGATGTAGCAAGACGGGCATGGCTCTAGATAGTTATTACGATGATGATTATAAGAAATCATCTGAATATCTAATCAAAAACGTCCTTCCTGAAAACTACAATCGCATCGAAAAAAAGATTGCCAACGAAGGATATAAAGGTTTATTCGTCCTTCAAGGTCAATTAACTGATGGTAAGTTCATCTTCGGTCCTTATAGCCGAGAAAAGACCCATGATAAGAACATGTCCAACTACATCAATAACATCAAAGATGATTCTCGCAGATTGAAATTAACCAACATTGTTATGAGAGACTTCTTAACTGATGAGAAAGTCAGTGAGATAGTCGCCTTAAATACCTATAAAAATTTGATGAAGGAATAAGAAAAACGCGGCCGATGGTCGCGTTATTCTTAACTTAGAGTTTACTTTTATTGAACTTATCTAACGTGCTTGCATAGTCGGCAGCGGATATCGTCTTCTTCTTTTTCAAGTAAGCGGAAGTGATATCTCTATAACCATACATATGATCCCCTTCCTTCAGCTCGTTGACATATTTGAAGGATGGGAAATAGTCATATTCATGGCTTGTCCCCATATGATAAGCAAGATAATCGATGCAGACGATCTGATATGTTTTAGTGCTGCTCAGAGTGCCTGTAAAAGTCGGATTGATGGCAACAAAGTTGTAGGAAGCTTCCTTTTTGATGTCAGAGCCGGTGGCCGTCATGATAACAGCGGCGTTTTCGAACGGTATGGATTTCATCAATTGGGCGTATGTCAATTCGCCTTCTTCCGGATACGAACGGACTTTGTTCGTCATGGCAAGAACTGGGCTATAGCCTTGGCTGATGGCTTCTTCAAGCATCGCATCGGCGGCGACATTGGCAAAAGTTTTATTAAATTCACCGGATAAGGTTGCCTGGACTTCTGATCCAATGGAGCTGGTTTCCGCCGTGTAGGAGTCGTAGCAGGCCTTCAATGTGCTGTCGTAATTGCCGTTGACCTCATTGACTATGCTGCTCCAATAAAGGACTTCGCGGTTGGCTTTGGTAACGGTTTTGTCCGCTCCGATGGTCAAGGTGATTTTCGAAGCATTCTTTCCGTTGGAGTTATTCTGGGTGAAAATGACTCCGTTCTCGGTCGCGGTTTCCTGCTGGTGCGTATGAGCGCAGAAGACAGAGTCGACGTATTTCTTATTGGAAACGGAAGAAACGTCGGTTAGTCCTTGATTCAAGAGCTCGTCTTGACTTCCATGATAGGTGAGGAAGACCAAGTCGCAGCCTTTATCTTTCTTCAACACGTCGGAAACGGCTTTAATGACTGGTATCGGGTCGACGAAAGTCAAATCGCTGACGTAACCTGACGTTATGGAGGTCCATTGGTCTGATCCGATGGCCCCGATGAAGCCGACCTTTAAGCCATTATCTAAGACCTGCGTTTTATACAAGCTACCAAAATCCGAAACCCTTTCGTTGGAAGCCGCCTTTGCGGCGTCATCCCATTTATAGATGTTCGAAGAGATCCAGGTTGTTTTATAGTCATATGTTTTGCGGTTCGCCAAACCACGGAGGACATCCTGCCCCCAATCGAATTCATGATTGCCAACTGTAAAAACATCAAAACCGATGATGTCCATCGCATCGGTTAAGAATTTGCCCCTATTGTAGTTGGATTCGATGGAACCCTGGAACAAATCACCGGAGTTGATGAGCAAGGTATTGCCATCTTCTCCTTTTTTCTTAAAGTAGGTTCCGATATTCAAAAGGCCGATTTCGTTGGTGTCTTGGTTTTGAATGACGGCGCCATGGAAGTCATTGATGGAATATAAAGTTACGGTTCCGGTTCCAGCCCAAGGGCTGACGGATGCGCTAGAAGTATCTGATTCGTCGTCAGAGACCGAAATATCGGGAACGAAGTCGCTGGAGTTGGAAGACGGAACGTCTGGGCTAGGAGAAGAACTCTCTGGGAAAAAATGAATCTCGCACGAGCTAATCAAAAAGCTCACGGCTAGCATCGAGAGAATAGTAAGTTTCTTCTTCATAAAATGTCTCCAATCGCCTTATGCGCATACATATGATACGCAAACGCGATAAACATTTCACATAAAAACCAATAATAAGGCAGTTCCTACAAGTTTTGGAGGGCTTTTTGTTTAAGTTTTGTTAGATAAAATCTCAACTTTTGCCGGGTTCATTTTTTCCTTCAAAGGAAAGGGTTTATATGTTTGCTTTGTTTTATAGCCCATTAATTGGCTATAATATGAGCCATGAACAAACTACTGAAACGCATTAGAATCGCCACCTTGATCATCGTCCTCTTGGAAATCGTCCTTGGTGTGCTCATAACCTTATTCCATTTCTTCGACTGGTTCGACTTCAATACCTGGTTTACGGAGACTGGCCTTTTGATTTTCCTTGCCTGCACCATTTTCATCGATGCTATCACTTCTTGGATTTGCTTGGCTCAGATACACAAAGCCAGACATCGTACCGACGAAGAGATTTCCGACGTTATCGGCAACGAAATCCAAAACGCCTTCACGTTCGGCGGCTTAGGTATATTAGCCACTGACGATAACGGCAATATCCTTTGGCAAAACAACCTTTTCACCCAAAGGCAAATGGAATTGTTGGATACCAATATTTTCAGTTGGCACCCAGAACTTTCCGAACTCATCAACGCCCCAACTAACAAAACCCTCAAAATCGATGAGAAGGGCCGCAATTACGAAGTTAAGTACCTGGCTGAGCCACGAGTCTTCATTTTCCGTGATCGTACCGATTACGACAACCTCCATAAATACAACGAAGAACAGGCTCTTTGTATCGGCGTCGTCATGATCGATAACTTCGACGACATCGCTTCCGAAACCGATGAATTAGCGGATATGGTCGCCGATGTTAGATCGTTGATTACCGATTATTTCCGTTCCTTCGGCGTTCTTCTTCGTCGTGTCAGAAATGATGCCTACTTTGCCGTCTGCAATCACGCATCCTTAAGCAAGATGATGAAAGATGGATTCTCTATCTTAGATAGAACCCATGCCGCATTAAGACAGATGGATCATCCACTCACCTTATCCATCGGTTTCGCTCATAACTTCCCAGAGGTCGGTAAGTTAAATGAAATGGCTTCTTCCGCCGTTAACGTTGCCTTGTCTCGTGGCGGTGACCAAGTCGTTGTCTCCCCATATGGCGAAGAACTCATCTTCTTCGGTGGCAAATCCTCCGCCGTTGAAAATACTTCCAAAGTTAAGGTTCGTACCGTTTCCGACTCTCTCATGAGCTTGATTCGCACCTCTTCCGAAGTCTTTGTCATGGGCCATATGGATGCCGATATGGATGCTTTGGGCTCTTGTTTGGGCATCATGGCCATTGCCGAGCACTGCGGTAAGAAATGCCGCATGGTTTATAACCCTAAATTAGCCGAAAAGAAGACCCGTATCGCTTTCCAAGACGCTTTCCCGAAGGATAAGGCCGATCAAATGACCATCACCCCGACCGATGTCTTAAATGAAATCAGAAACTCCGCCTTATTGGTCGTTGTCGACGTTTCTAGACCATCCATGACGATGTGTCCGAGATTGCTTGAGAAAGCCAGCAAGGTCGTTGTTATCGATCACCACAGACGTGCTTCCGAGTTCATCGACCATCCTGCTTTGTCTTATATTGAGCCATCCGCTTCTTCGGCTTCCGAATTGATTGCGATGATGATCAAGTACGGAACGGCCAACCCGAAGATTGATTTGAATTCCAAATACGCGACCTTGATGCTTTCCGGTATCTTCCTTGATTCCAATTCCTTCAAGTCTAAGAGCACCGGCATGCGTACCTTCGAAGCGGCTGAAATCCTTAAAGAATACGGCGCCGATAACTCTTTGGCGGACGATTACCTTAAAGATGAATTCGAAGAATATTCTTTGATTACCAGCATCATCTCGACGATGAAAACCCCATACTATGGCATCGTTTACTGCGTGGCTCCTGAAGAGGATGTCATTGAAAGATCAACGCTTGCTAAGGTTGGCAACCAATTGATGCAATTGAAAGGCGTCAATGCTTGCTTTGTCGTCGGAAGAACGGATGAGAAGAGCATCAATATCTCTGCCCGAAGCGACGGAACGGTCAACGTTCAGCTTCTTTGTGAAAAAATGGGCGGCGGCGGACATTTCACCGCGGCAGCCGTGGCCTTCAAGGACAGCGAATACGCCCGTGTTTTAGGAACCCTTGAATTAACTTTGAACGAATATTTAGAGACCGCCAGACAATCGGTGAAAGAAAACGAGGAGAAATAGTCATGAAAGTAATCTTATTAGTCGATGAAAAGAAACTTGGCAAAAAAGGCCAAATAATCGAAGCCTCTGATGGCTATGCCACCAATTATCTAATCCCGAGGAAAATTGCCATCGCGGCCACTGAATTGAACCAAAAGAACTTAGCCAAAGCCAACGCCGAAGAAGAAGCCAGACAAAAGGCTTTGAAGGCCGAAATGGAAAAAGTCAAAGCCCGCTTGGAGACGATAGAAGTCAAATTCTCAGCCAAGCCAGGCAACAACGGACGCATGTTCGGCACCATCTCCACCAAACAAATCGTCGAAGGACTTGAAGCTCAGTGGGGAATCATCCTTGATAAGAGAAAATTCCTCACCAAGGATCAAGTTAACGCCTTCGGTATCACTCGCTTGAAAATCGAGCTTTACAAAGGCATTGCCGGTGAAGTCATCGGCGAAGTCGTCGTTCATGTCACGGAGGAATAAATATGGCCAATGATTTAGAAGGCTCCTTAGTTGCCGAACGTAATGTGTTAGGCTGCGTTTTAGCTGATGATAGTTGTGCGGCCAAAGTCTTCTCGACCTTAACGGAAGAGGCTTTCTCCGCCGTGGATAAGCGAAATGCTTATATTTTCAAAGCGATGCAGATCCTTTTGAAGGATCATAAAAAAATAGATATCACGACCGTTCATGCCCAATTAGCCACCATGCAGTTGGACAAAGAATGCAATTCCCCTGAATATCTTTACGAAATGCAGGATCAGGTCGTCAATCCAAACAGCGTCGACTTTTATATCAACGACGTGCGCGACTATGCGACTTTGCGTAACTTCTTGCAGGCGATGGATAAAGCCAAAAGCGATTACTTCTCTGGCAAAATCGGCAAGATCGGCGATTTCTTGAATTCGACCGCGACGGAATTGACGGGGATTGCCAATCGTCGTTCGGTCGGCAATTTCAAAGAAAGCCAAGCCGTCGTCGATCAGGTTCTCATCAATCTTGAAAAAGCCCGCAACACGGCTGATAAGCGTTTGCTTGGCATCGATACCGGCTATCAAGTTTTAAATGATCTCACCCATGGCTTCCAAGCCGAGACTTTGAATATCGTTGCCGCCCGTCCTTCTGTTGGTAAAACCTCTTTTGCCATCAATTTGATGGTCAACGCGGCTTCTTCCTTAATAGGGCAAAATAAAACAATCGCTTTCTTCTCATGCGAAATGGACGCCTCAAGAATCATGCAAAGGTTGTTGGGCTCCGCATCCCTTGTTCCGGTCGAAAAGATTCAATTAGGGAAGATCAGCAAAGAAGAAAACGCGAGAATCATCACATCTTCGAATATTTTGGGCAAACTTCCTATTTATTTCGATGACACCCCTAACCAATACTTAGGCGATATCATCGCCAAATGCGAGAAAATCGCGACCTCGACGAAAGGCAATCTCGCCGCCGTATTCATCGATTATTTGAACATCATTCGTGTTCCGGTTTCTAAATCACTTGAATCCCGCACTTTGCAGATTGGTTTAATCACTTCCGAACTCAAGGAAATGGCCCGCCGTTTAAAAATACCTGTCATCTTGTTGGCTCAGCTTAACAGAGATGCGGATAAGGGAACGGGTGGCAAGACATCGGCGCCAGTCGCCCCGGAATTATCTTCTTTGAAGGAATCCTCCTCCATCGAGCAAGACGCTGACGTCATTATGATGCTTTGGCGTAAGGACTGGGCAGGTAAAAACAACACCGAACCTCAGGCGAACGCTCCGGCGGACGGACAAAAAGAATCGACTTACGACAAACTTTACCGCGAATATGTCATCAACGGAAAGAAAGACGCCAACGGCAAGAATGAAAACTCCATTGTTGAGGTTCTCGTTCAAAAGAACCGTAACGGCAAAACCGGCAAGTTACATCTCCTTTTCGAAAAGGATATCCAACGTTTCTCGGCCGTGAGCCTTGATATGAATTCGGATAACCTCGATGCTTAAATTTCTTTCATTAGGAAGCGGTTCAAAAGGGAACGCTACCTTGGTATATGATGAAACGACCGTTCTTCTCTTTGATATGGGCCTTCCTTTGAAAGTCCTTGAAGATGGTCTGACTAAAATCGATAAGGGAATAAAGGATATTGCCGCGGTTTTTGTCACGCACGATCATTCGGACCATATCAAAGGTCTTCAATATCTTCATAATGTCGATATTTATTGCTCCCCGAAGACCAAAGGAGGCAATAAGACGCAGAAGGTCGGTGAAACCGTTCAGGTAAACGACTTTTTGGTCACTTCTTTTCCTACTTCCCACGACACGGAAAATCCTGTTGGCTATTGGATTGAAAACAAAGGGACGACTTTTTGCTATATAACCGATACGGGAATCTTGAAGAAAAGCCTCATCAAGAAACTTAAGAATGCGACTTATTATCTCTTAGAATGCAATCACGATCCGAAGATGCTCGAAGAAAGCCATCGTCCGGAGTTCCTTAAAGAAAGAATCGCCGGAAGAAAAGGTCATCTTTCCAACGAACAATCAGCGGAAGCTTCCATTGATTTAATGGGAGAGAAAACCAAGGCTTTTTATCTCGCCCATCGATCCGAAGAATGTAATACGGAAGAACTGATGTTAGAAGAATACGCTTCGACCTATGAAAAATATGGGATACCTCTATCATCCATCAAAATCGTTATTCTCAAACAATGGGAATTCGTCGGAGGCGGAGACGAATGAAAATCATCATTCATGCGATTGGTCATTTTAAGGAATCTTATTGGGTTAATGCCCAAAGAGAATATCTTAAAAGGCTTAAGAACTACGCCGACACCGAGGTCATCGAATATGACGACGAACCTATTCCGGCTAAGGCGAGCGAAGGTATCGAAGAAAAGATAAAAAACGCTGAATGCGATAAGATTTTAAACAAATTAAATGCGAGGGACTTTGTTGTTGCCTTGGATTTAAAAGGAAAATCATTCGACTCCGTCCAATTATCGGAGCAACTTGAGAAATGGTTCTCTCTAGGAGGTTCGACCGTTCATTTTGTCATTGGAGGTTCTTTGGGCTTATCTGATCAAATGAAAAAGAGAGCCAATGTCTCATGGACATTCAGCCCTCTCACTTTCCCTCATCAATTGGCGAGGATCATTTTGGAAGAACAGCTCTATCGGGCTTTTAGAATCAGCCGCCACGAGCCATATCATAAATAGTTAGTCGATTAAGCCAAAATGCTTCATGGCTTTCGCCCAACCATCGTTATCAATGTCGTCGGTTACGAAATCGGCGGCTTTTTTGACTTCGTCAAGGCCATTGCCCATCGCGACGGAGATACCGGTGAAATGAAGCATGTCTAAGTCGTTGTTATGATCGCCGAGAGACATCGCGTTCTCAGCCGACCAGCCATAATATTCAAGGGCCGCCATGATGCCTTTGGCCTTATCGGAATCGCTTGGCATGATATCGACCGCGTATTCGTCCCATCTGGAACTCTTGCAGTTAATTAAGTGTGGCAAGAACAAGCTGGTATCGAATTCATCGCAGAAGGCAATCATCTGATAAACAGGCCTATCATACGGAATTGGGAATTTGCGTGGCTGCGGGAATCTGGTGCCATATTTCGCGTGGGCGTCGATAACATGGTCGTTGATCATGTTGATATGGCCTTCTTTTTCTTCGATTAAGGTCAAACCGAAGTTGAGTCTATAAGAGAACTTAATCATCGCGTCGACGACTTGTTGGGGAATTTGGTAAGCATAAATCGTCTTTCCGTCAATCGAGACGGCCGCCCCATTCATCATGACGATGCCATCTGGAGTGAATAAGTCCAAAACACCTGATTTGCGGATAAGGTATTGGTTTCGTCCTGAGCAAAGGAAAACCTTTATCCCTTTCGCCTGCAGTTGTTTTATCGCGTCCAACGCGGATTGAGGAACGGTCTTTTGCTTATGGGAGAATAAGGTCCCATCGATATCGGTGAAGATGATTTTTATCTTTTTTGGATCAATTGCCATTTGCTTTCCCTCCTATTTTGTATAAATTGATATAGTTTATGATTTATCCAGAATTTAATCGATACAAATTAATCAAAGATGAACGATATCCGTTGATCAACGTCTACGAGAACGAAGCGGGCGATATCCTCTACGTCGAGCCGATGTTTTATCAAAGCCTGCTCGGATACAAAGACAAGACCGAAGGACGTTTCGAGAAGATATTGGAAGCCATCGATCAGATCGTTAAGGACAATCACAAGGTTGTGTTTACCATCGATTATGAGTATCCCGCCGTCAACAAGGAAGGCTTCATTTACCGTGAATTGCAGGATATCACCGATCCCTTGCATCTGACTTGGATCGATGATTCTCGCCCTAGCGATTACGGCGATTAACAAAAAGCGCCAGAAAGGCGCTTTTCATTTTACTGAGCTCTCGGCCTTAAGGTTCTAAACGACATCCATAAGATACGGATGGCGAAGAAGATTAAGTAGCCGATCATGGCAAATCTGGTGATCCAGAAGCCCATTATCAAGCCAAGGATAGCAGGGGTGATAGCCGCCCAATAGGACGCTTTCTGAGATTGCCAGAAGGTGAAGGTGTTGTTCGGATTGGCTTTGCCACGGGTAATGACGAAGATCATTAAGCCCATGAAGAAGGTGACACCGATATAAATAGAGAGCCAAATGGCGGTCTGAGTCCACATGGTGTAGTTACGGGTGGATTTCCAGGAGTCGTTGAATAAGGTTTCCCATGAAGCCGTTGCCGCGTCTAAATATTTTTGATAGTTGGCTTCAGTGATGGCGGAATGTGGGACTTCATAAGCCTCGCCATGGGAATTCTCTTTGACGAAGTTGCGGAGATTAACCGTATGGCCTTCGTATTTGAAGAGTTTATAAGCGGCCGCGTCGCTGACGTTCCTGCCATTAGGCGACTTGATGAGAGCGAAGCAATTCTTGCCTAAGAACAAGGTAGTGGTGGTGTATGGATTGTTCTGTTGCGGGGTTGGATCGGTGCCCTTTAAGATGGCGATTTCTTGTGTATATGTATAGCCGTTCTTGTCACCGAAGATGGTGTTGGTGAAGGCATCTTCTTCCAATCCGCTGAGATTATAAACGACCAAGTCGCATAAAGTGACATCTTTAGTAGTTGCGGTGGTTGGGACGGTCACGATGGAGGAGGATTCATTCAAGCTGTCTTCCGTCTGCATGATGCTCTCTTTGACGGTGTAGGTGTGGGTGTAGACGTGATATCCGCCGCTGGATGGGTATTTGGCATTCCACTTATCGTTGTCGATCTCGATTTCGCCCTTATCGGCGTTGAAGATAACGTCGATATCGTTGGCATCCAAGTCTTCGGCGAAACTAATCAAGCCGTTGGTAAGTCCGCCAGACGGAGTGCTTAAGATATCGGAACCGCTTAGTTTGGAATAATTAACCAAGGTTGGGATGACGGCGACTAAGCAGGATAAAACGCCGGCGATGACGGCGCCATACCACTTGGTCTTGCTTAAGGAAATAACGGAATCGTTATTGATTAAACCCGAAAGCCCAAGCTTTATCGCTTGCCAGGCTTTGGAGTTTTTCTTTTTGTTTGTATTGTTTTTAACTTTCTTTGCAGTGGCCATAATTGAATCTTTCGAAAAAAATGCTATGTAAGGTTAGCACATAAAGAGAACATATCCAAAGAAAACATACTAGGTATGTTCCTAATAAATCCCGAAATGTCGTTTTTTAAGGGTTTACGAAACTCGTAAAAAGAAAAAGTCGGGGTCACCGACTTATTGTTCTTTCTTTCCGAATTCTTCCTCGCATAAGGTCTCGACTTCCTCGCATACCTTCTGCAAAGCGCAGCTATGGCAATCCATCTTGACCTTGCCAAGGAGATGATCCAGAGCCTTGGTGATATCCTCGGCTTTTTTGGATAGCTTTTCTAATGTTTCATAATCGAAGTTTGGATCGGTTATGAAGATCATCCTTGCTTTTTTAACCTGTGGTAGAGCCTTGAATCCTTCGATAAAATGACTGCCAATATCCTTGAAACTCAATCGGTTCTTGAAGGCTTTTTTGCTGATGACGATTGATTCTTTGGAAGAAAGAGGCGAGAAGCGGAACATCATCCCTTCTAAAGAAACATGGTAGCGGACATAGTCGATTTTGCGGAGAGAAGAATAGATTTGCTTACCTTCTCCCATCTTTTCATCATCGACCTCGATCAAGGCGATTCTCGCATACTTGGAGTCCTCTTTTAACTCCTTGATATCCGGTCCATAGACGATGGTTTCTTCGTCTCCAATGTACTTGGGGTTAGAAGTGTAAAAGGTTCCAGCGATGCCTTCTTTCGTTCCGCCTCCTAGTTCGAAGATGGCGTCTGATCTAAAGATGAGATCGTTGGGATTTCCCTTAGGCCAAGATGAAGAGGGGGCAAAAGAAAGATTGGCCTCTTGGCTTAAAAGGGACTTTAGATCTTCGAACAAGGAGTCGTAAAGCTTCATGGGGGTTAGATTTTCTTGTTGCGTTTTCTCTTATCGTAAATCTTGTTCAACAAGCCTTGCATATGAGAGAGCAATTTCATGTCGATATTCCAGAAATAAACGGTGAAGAGAATGGCAAATAAGATGATGAAAGATGAAATGACCGTGATGACGATAGAACCCCAAAGAGGTAAGCCCAAATCTTTAAAGACGGTCCAACTAAGAGCGATTAATGCGGTTCCCATAATTTGCCTCCTTCTTATTTGGCTTGGGCTTTCTGACGAGCGAATTCCGCTGCGCCTAAAGCGCCCATCAACTGAGGATCGATAGGAAGGTCGATGACTTTGAGATGCAAGACCTTTTGAATGGCTTCCTTAAGGCCGGCGTTCTTAGCGCAGCCGCCAGTGAGGGTGATGGAGTCAACGGCGCCAGCTTTCTTAGCCATGACGAAGCAACGCTTAGCAACCGAGAATTCGATGCCAGCGGCGATTTCATCCATTGGTTTGCCTTCACCGACCAAAGAGATAACTTCAGATTCGGCGAAAACGGTGCATTGAGCGGTGATAGGGATGATGTTCTTGGCTTTCAAAGAAAGATTGGAGAAGTCATCCAAGCTCATTTCGAAGGCGCGGGCCATAGCTTCGAAGAAACGGCCGGTGCCAGCTGCACACTTATCGTTCATCGCGAAGTTGAGGACGGTTCCGTCCTTATCGACGGCGATGCCTTTGACGTCCTGGCCGCCGATATCGATGATAGCCTTAACGCTCGGGTCGGCGATATGGACACCCATCGCGTGGCAAGAGATCTCGGAGATGTTCTCGTCGGCGAATGGGACCTTATTACGGCCATAGCCAGTTCCAACCAAATAAGCTAAGTCCTTAGCGGATTTGAGTTCTGGAACCTTTTTAATGGCTTCGTCCAAGGATTCTTGGGCGGATAAAACGGAATTGATTCTGCTGCGTAAAGTGACATCGGAAACGATCTTGCCGTTTTCGTCGATAATCACGCATTTGGTATATGTAGAGCCGGAATCGCAGCCACCATAATATTTCATATTAGTTATTCTCCTTAATTAATTACCAAGATTTGGCATCGTCGATGATTTCGAGCGATGGGTCTAAAGGTTCTTCGCGTAAGACGGAACGCATGTAGCGGTTCACGTCGTCACGGATGGACTGACGGCTGATAACACGTGGGTCCATTAAGTCGTGATCGACCCAGACGAGCTTGATGCCGTGTTCTCTGGCGCGTTGCTCGAATAAGCCGTGCATGCCATCTAACGCCTTACAAGAGATGTGTTCCCAAAGGATGACCATGTCAGCGCGATAGTATTCGCAGAATCTCCATAAGTCATCGAGAAGGACTTCGTAACCGCCGTGGGTGCGGTTTCTCATGATCATTTCCTGATAGAGTTTGCCAAGGTCTTTATAAGCCTGTTCAGGATCATCTTCGGAAAGCTGATCGAAGTAGACGAGGCTCAACATGTCGACCAATGGGAGAATGCCCCAGCAGTTCTGCAACCATGGAAGGAATTCGGTGTAGTACTGAGATTGGACACCCCAAATGATGGCGCGGTGTCTGTATTCCGGGACGATCATCGCTTTGCGATCGTAGGCTTTCTTGGCAAGCTTGGTGATCTTTTCATCAGCCTTCAAGAAGTTTGGATCACGACCGGCGACGGCCATATAAGTGGTTTCGGCATAAAGAGCGAGGTTGGCGCCGATGACCTGCGGATAATCGGTTCTGGACATTTCCATCCAAGAGAAACGGTGTCTATTTTCGGCATTGTAACGCTTGATGTTCTTGAAATAAGCGTCCCAATCCCATTTTTCACCAGTTTGATCTTCGATGAACTTGATGGCGTTTTTGATTTCTTGAGTGGCATATTCCTGAACGCCATCTTCGGTGTGGCGAAGTGGAGCGGCGATCTGGAAGGTTGGGATGCCATGTCTCTCGTAGAAACGAGTTTGGACGCCACCGGCTAATAAGGAGCCGTCGCATGTGGTGTTGCACTGAATGGCGCAGCAACCATAGATTGGGGCGTCTTCCTCAATGACGCAGCCAGCTTCAGCGGCAGGCATTGGGCAAACGTCGCCAGGAAGTCCCATTTCCTGAACGGTGTCGAGATAATGGGTTACGCCATCGCCTTGGAGAAGGACGGAGACATAAACGGCCGCGGTTTCCCAAGAAACGCCTTTGAGGTTAGGGAATCCGCACATGATGGCGAACATTTCGTTTTCGTCCAAAATGACGCACTTCTTGGAGAATTTCTTGTTGTTTCCGCATCTTTCATCGGCTTTGAAGCAATTGTTCAATAAGCCGGCAACGTCGACGATGATGGTGTCATATTCTTGATGGGCGATGCGGAGGTGTTCTTTACGGAGACCGGCGGTATGGCGGTCGACCATCATTGGAACGGCCAGATAATTCTGCATCCAACGATATTTGAAGAAACCTTTGAGGTTATGCGGTTTGACCAAGAATTTGATGAGGACACCCATCGTTTTCATCCAACGGGTGAAATCGTATAAGGTGTCTCTGACGCCTCTCCATTCACGGCGGCGCCTTACTTTACCTTTGGAGTAAAGCTTACCGAGCTGTTCGCTTCCTATTTTGGCTCCCATACTTATTTATCCCCCTGAATCTTTTTGATTTCGATGCTTTCGACGAAGGCCTGGACACGGGTGCGGATTTGGCCAGAAGTGCCAACCGCATACGGACGGTCGATGGAAAGGACCGGATATTTGTATTCTTCACGCATGATGAAGGTGCCGGTCATACGTTCATAGGCCCATGGGTCGCAGAACTTCATCTGTTCGTAGATGATGCCGTCGGCTTTATATTCCTTGGCGATCTCATCGACATATTCTTTTCTTCTCTGCATCTTGGCGGAGTTCATATGTCTTGGGCACATGGTGTTATGCATATATTGACGGCAGATTTGAGTTAAGACATCTTCTTCGTCGTTGAGGACGATTTCCTTTCTGCCTGGCAACGAACCATAGCAGAATCTATCAGCCACGACGAGGGCGCCGCTATCTTCGATAAGTTTGATCATATCGACATCATCGATTTCAGAACCGACGACGGCGACACGGGCTCTCCATTTCTTTTTCTCATCTGGCTCACGGGTCTTAAGTTCTTCTAAGGTTTCCTTAAGCTTATCTAGGATAAGATCAGTTGGGCAAACATAAGAGACCATGCAGATGATATGGAATTCATAACCGGTGATGCGTGGATTATCTTCCTTGCGGAAATCACCGATTTGGTTGATAACCGACGCCATTTCGTTATATTTGGCGACGGCTTTTCTCATCGCTTCATCGGAAGTGTCGATTCCCCATTTATCGTGTAAAGGAGAAAGAATCTTGTCTTTGCATTGCTTCACATACATGTTCAAAGCGTTGTCGTCATCCTTCATTGGGACTTCAAGGTACTGATAGAAGAAATCTTCTTTGTCGTTAACCTTGAGCAATTCCATGTTTTCGACGCAACGGTTGATCATGGTGCAGCCGTCTGGGGCGATCATGCAGTCCAAGAACTGATATCCGCCTTCGATGGCACGTTCGAGCAAAGCTCTCGTGTATTCGCAAAGGAAAGAGGTCATATAATATGTGCCCATTTCCAAAGAGCCGGTGCGAGGGGCTCTGAGACGGACGGGGAAGCAGCCATCGAGGTTCAATAAAACCTCTGGAACGGTGAAGCAAACCGAACCGATGCATTTCCTGCCTTTTTCCTTCGCTTGACGGACCAATTCGTTGTTGGCGTCATCGAGAAGGCCTTCAAAGTAATAGAGATGTTTTAGGTCTTTCATTCTCTTCTCCTAATTGATTATATTCAAAGCCTCCAAAGCGGCTTTGGTTTTAACATAAATTGGCGACTTCTTATCCAATAAGAAGACCGAATCGCCACGCATGTCGGATAAGGACATGTTCTTATCTTCTTCGATATAGGCAAGGATTGGGATGTCTCCGGCCTCTAACTTGCCTTCATATGACATATCCACCAAACGATTGATGATGACTCCGGCCGTTTCGAACATGGTGAGGTTTTTAGCTACCTCATAGATGGTTTTAACGACGTTGAGGCCTTTCTTTGAGCCATCGGAAACCAATAAAAGGTGGGTTACTTTCTCCATAACCCTGCGGTTGACTTGCTCAATGCCCGCTTCTCCGTCGATAACGACATAGTCGAAGTTATTGGCAATGAGATTGATGACTTCTTTTAAATAGGCGTTGACCTTGCAATAGCAGCCAGCGGATTCTGGACGCCCAATGGCCAAGAAAGAGACGTTATCGAATTCGATCAAGGCGTCGTACATCCTATATTTAGCTTCGGAGAGGACTTCGATGGCGGCACTGGTATCGCCAGATTCGACGTTGCCGATGAATAACTTTCTAATGTCATCAACGGTGGAAGAAACCTCGACTCCTAATGCGGTGGCTAAACCAACCGCTGGATCAGCATCGATGGCTAAGATTTTCTTATCGGGATATGTTTCCTTTAAGTGACGGACCACTAAGGCGGAGATGGAGGTCTTGCCTACTCCTCCTTTGCCACACAGGGCGATGATTTTTGGATTCATTGGTTTTCGCCCTCGCTGGTTTTAATGAGAATGTAGTTATTGACCATATCGGCCTTTTCTAAAGTGCCTTTTATTTTTAATGTTCGTTCCATCAAATCGATGAAGGTGATTTCTCCATTGAGGCATTCAAAGGACATCACGTTCTTCATGATGACGTTCTCGGGGGAAATCTTATTTTTGTAAGCAATGGATAAACACATGTTGTTATTTGGATAGTTTCTTTAACGAAGAGGAAAGTTTTTCGTTTCCCTTTTTGTATTCTTTGATGGCGTCCATCACTTCGTTATAGGCGTCTAAATTGCCGGAGGATTTCAAAGATATGGCTAAATCTTCCAATTCCTTGGTGTGCGATTCGTTGTGATTCACCAAATAAGAGATGAGAGCTCTAAGCTCTTCGGTGGATTCGTTATTTGTCATAATAATTACCCTTTTCTTTCGGCAATCGTCTTTTAAAGACTACTCTTTAGAGAACGTCTAATCAAATAAAATAAGGCACTTAAAAAATATATTTTTTCCATTAATTTTAGGTGAATATTTGTTCACGTGAAAATAAATGCACTTTCTGATGTTTTTGCTTCTTCTTCGTAAATAATTCTTTATAATTATTTTTCCCATCTAAGTGAGATGGGCGATATCACTCATTGGGGCCGTTCCGGCTTTGACGGGGGAATATCTGGCTCGAACTGCAGCAAGGTGGCGACTTACGCCAAAAAACAATAACTGACAAAACTGTCAAACCTTGGATGCTCGGTTCTTCCAACCGCGTCCTCGCTCGCGCCTAATTAGAGCTCCCGACACAGGGATCCCGCTTAGCGGGACGAGCACGTCCACACTCAGGTTCTCACCTTGCTGTGTGCTGGGCGTAAGCATAAGGTGATAAGCGACCTCCTCGCCCGGTGGGGGAAGACGAAAACTTTACGGGCAACCTCATCACCCATCCGTTTCTGCCGGGGTTATGAGGTATTTGGCAGGAACTAAGCTGTAGACGTTCTTGTGAGAGTTTCTTCGGACAGGGGTTCGATTCCCCTCGGCTCCACCAATCGTTGTTATTTAACACGGGCTGCCGTGTTTTATTTTTGACTTAAAGAAACGCAAAAAATAAAGACCGCTCACTTTACTGGGCGGTCCTTTCTAAATTAATAAGCTTCGACTTCGAGATACGCGTTGCCATTATAGACATAGACTCTCATTTCTAATGCCATAATGCAGAAATCGTTGGCGATTCGGTAGGTAACTACCCAACCATTTGCCGTTTTGGTTTTGGAAACGCTGATCTCGGTTTCTTCCCAATCGCTATCTTCAGCCTTTTGGAAGCCTTGTGGGATAAGTTCTGATTCGACGAATGCTTTCAAGCTATTCTCATCGAACGCTGAACCTAGGTTAGATTTCAAAGTGTCGAAACTAATCCACATATCGTCTTCTTTTTTGGCTTCGGTGATTGTCGATGTATAGCCTTTGCTTTCGAGAATTCCGGCGATGGTTTGGAGAGCGCTTAATGGGGTATAGTAATCAACCTTTTGGGCGGTCACAACGCAAGTGGCTATGATTTCTTCTCCAGACGGAATGGTGCAAGAGGCGGTGATGGTGGCGGTGGTTCCTTCGACGGTGTCGGAAGCGACGCTAACGACGCCATCGTTGTTCACTGTGATTTTGTTGGTGGTGTCACTTGAAGAATACGTGATGTCATACGGAAGCATGTTCTTATTGAGAGTCAACTGGTTATCGATACCGATTCCGACGATAACCTCGCTCTTCTCGAATTCAAGAACAGGCGTATGAGCTTTTCCGGAACCCGGACGGATAAGAATCATTGTCTGCCCATCATAATCATGGGTTGGCTGGGCTTCACCGGTGAAGGTAATGGCAATCGTGCCTGTTGGATCTTCCCAAACGGCGTTCCAATCATCATCGACCGTTTCATACCAACCTAATTCATATAAGGATTTCGCGTATGCTGTCGCGGCTTTGAGATTGTTGTCATAGATATAAATAGCAATACCCTGTTCCTTTTTCGCCAATGATTCGGCAAGCAATCTCCACATTATCGGGCTGGCATCCTCAAGGCCATAGGCGGAAGGATCAGAAGCGATGAGGTTGTAATAATACTCGTAATACTCTTTGTAATATTCCTCGCCGTAAATCCTGTATTTGACCTTCTTTTCTGGGTAGGAAAGGTTAGAAGAATCGAGAACCGGCACGTTTATGTTATCGATTCCCAATACATTTTTGATGGTGCTTTCTACGACATCTTCTGGCCAAGCGTCAACGAAGGTGCTGACTGGAGTAGAGACGGCGGCGGATAACATGAAGGCGTATAAGTTCTCTTGGTCCTCATCCAAAATGAGATAAGGGCTGATGCTCAATTTTTCCTCCCAAGTGAGACCAAAATAGGTGAGATCATCATAGACATACATTTCGTAATCGAACGTATCGCTTAAATCCTCGGTATAGAAATAATAGACTCCATGCTTGATGTAGGTCTTATAAACGCCTCCGTCAGCGATTTCGAACTTAGGGATTTCCACTCCGGATTTATCTTTGATTTCCTTCACGAATTCCGTTGGCCAAGTGGAATACTCGGTATAGTTCGGGGTGTAAGAGAAATAAAAGATGTTGCCGTTATAGAAATAAAGCGTCGCATCGATTTTGACACCATTATCAAGCGTTTTGGTTAAGACGTAGATATCGTTTTCTTTGCTGAGTTTCTCGTCGAGGACAAAACCATTTTTCTTAAGGACTTCGGCGTAATTAGCGGATAAATCCTTATAGTAATAATCAACGACGTAAAGGGTGTTTAAGCCTTGTCTTGAGATAAGAGGGTTTGAACAAACATCTAAGAAGGGGATTTCGGTTTCAAGAGTTTCGTAAATAGTTTCTTGAGCATCCTTTCCCCAGGCCGTTTGTTCGGAGACTGTGGCGTACATGTCGTTGTAGCAACGAATCACGTTGTAATTGTTTTCGCCATCATTGGCCCAGAAGTAAACCAGGTCATAACCGATCGTTTTATCGGCTGATGCGTTTGTCGCCTCAACTATTTGGAAACCAGCCTCATCGGTTTGTACTGCGTTGCCGTTATATGTGCGGATGACATTCCAACCAGCATCCTCTAAATCCTCATAGTAATTGATGATTGAGAAGGTGTCTGATTTATCCGATATTTCTAGATAGTAGCCGCCATAAGAGGAACTATACACTTTGTTGACGGTGGTATTTTCTGAAAATAATTGCGGAGAATAAGGCAAAACGCCCCCACAGAAGGTATCCATGAGTCTCTTGGCTTTATCATCCCAACCTGATGCTGGAACGATATCGCTCGATCCGGAATCCGGAGAGATATCCGAGCTTGGAGTTTTGCCTGAATCGGAAGAAGTATCCGAACTTGGAATATCGCTAGAATCCGATTTGTTTTCCTCGTTGCAGGACGTTAATCCACCCATTAAGGAAAGGATGGCGGTCAGCGATAAGAAAGATGAGCGAAATTTGTTATGTTTCATGGTTTACCTCCATGGTTATGTCATTATATTCCAATGCTTTATTATTTCATCATAAAACGCCTTGGTATGGCTGAATGACGTTATTCCATGTTTCCGTAATATAGGTAGCAACGGATTTTTCGCAGCAAGCCTCCGCCAAAGTGCTGATTTTGGCTTTATAAACGGAATCATTTTTGAAGTCATCGAGACGAGCGGCGATCACATTGGCGCGTAAATCAGCGACATCGCTTCCTTCAACTGGAAGAGATGGATCACCAGCAATGTTACCGGTAAGGGCGGTGTTGGTCGGGAGAACGCCATAGTCGTAGTCAGCCAAGGCAACGGCCAATGTTTCTTCGCTTAAAGCCTTAATGTTGCTTGGTAAATTGATAGGTGCTCCATTAGAATCGGTTTCATAAGAATCAATAACGCCATTCTTTACCAATAAATCCAAAGCGCGGGTCTCGTTGGTTCCATCGTTGCAAATAACATAGGTGGAAGTTTTCTTTTCGGAAGCCCATTTAGATGCGTCTTTCTTGCCGGCGTAGATTCTCAATGGTTCAAAGTGGACCGTGGCCGCTGGGAAAAGAGTTTGATAGGAATAATTCTTATCGTAAGTGGCGCTTCCGGTTTCCCATTCCTGAAGATATGGGCGGTGCTGGAAATAGTTAGCGTCGTATTCTTTGTTCTTTACGGCGTCGTTTTGCAAGGTCCAATCCAAAACGGTGGTCTTAAGCTCGTATCCTTTTTCTTTTAATATTGGTTTAACGGCGTTGACCAAGATTTGTTCGTGAGGAAGCGACGAACAACAGACGGTGATGACATTATCGTTGTTGGAGTTGCCACCACAAGAGGCGAGAGCAAGGACCGATAGTCCTGCGAGCAATAAAACTGATTTTTTCATTTTGCGATTCTCCTTTTATCAAGTTTTTTAGATAGAGCCAAGCCAACTTCTTGAATCAACGTGACCAACAAGACGGCGATTAAGACTAGGACCCAGAATTCCCATGACTCAGTGAAGGTTCTGGTGTTTTTGGTATAGAAATTCCAAACTTCAGAGATAACGCCTCCTGCCCCTAAGTTGTAGGCAAAGGCCGTATATCCGATGACATTTACCAAGGTTAGAGCCACGCCGGTGAGCAATGAGCTTCGGGCTTCTGGGAGATAAACCTTGGTTATTATCTTCCAATTCGAGGCACCCATCGATTTCGCCATCTCGACGACGCCGGAATCAACATCGTTGAGGCTTTGCTCGACTAAACGAGAAACAAAGGCGAAGGTGGAAAAGAACAACGGGATGATCATCGTGTACCATTCTCCCGTCCCACGGCCCATGATGGCTCTGGTCATTGGGAGCAAAATAACGGTTAAGATGAGGCATGGAACGGAACGAAGGAAGTTGACTATCGTTCCTAATATAAGATTAAGGGGTTTATTTGGCCTCAATCCTTTGGCGGAGCTGTTTTTCAACAAGATGCCAAGTGGAAGACCGACAATATAGGCGAGAAGCGTGGCGATGAAGGTCATCCCAATTGTTTCACCTATTATTTTTCCCCACTGGATGTTCATGGTGAGAAGGTTCATAAATTATCTACCTCCTCGTATTTGATATCCGCCAATTCAAGGAATTTCTTTAGTCGCGTTACATCTTTATCTTCGGAAGGTCGCTTGATGACCGTTTGGCCATAAACCTTTCCTTCGACTGTTTTGGTATCGGCATAGACAATCGATACCTGAATTCCAGCTTCGGAGACAATCCTTGATATGATTGGATCATCCGCATTGCCATCGAACAAGATTCTGATGAAGGAACCTTCTTTGAAAGTCGTATGAACGGCATTGACAAAGACGATGCGTTTGGCAATTTCGGTCTTTGGGCTAAGGAAGACTTCTTCCAATGGTCCAGATTCAACGATTTTGGCTGAATCGATGATGGCGACCTTATTGCATATCTCTTCAATCGCATTCATCTGATGGGAAATCATGACGATGGTGATGTTTCTTTCTTCTGCGAGGGATTTAAGAAGTTGGAGAATTGAGTGCGTTGTCTCTGGGTCCAAAGCGGATGTTGCTTCATCGCTGAGGATGATCTTTGGGTTAAGGACCAAAGCTCTGGCGATGGCCACTCTTTGAGCTTGACCTCCTGATAATTGAGAAGGGTATTTATTAACCTCATTTTCAAGGCCAACTCTCTTCAATGCCTCTAAAGCGATAGACTTTCTATCTTTTTTCGGCGTTTTGTTGATGTCCAATGCAAACATTACGTTCTGCAAGGCCGTCTTTTGCTGCAAGAGGTTGAATCCTTGGAAAATCATCGCGATTTCCGTTCGATCTTTCCTATCGATTGGATGTTTTGGGGCGCATAACAATCTGCCTTGGTAATTGATCTCGCCTTCATCAAAGGTTTCAAGGCCGTTGATGCAACGGACGAGGGTGCTCTTTCCAGCACCGCTTAATCCCAAAATGCCATATATGTCGCCTCTTTCGATAGATAAGCAAATATCATCGAGGACCTTATGCTCGCCGAAGCTTTTGCTCAAATGTTTTATTTCTAGTTCGGCCATAGGCTCCTTTCCGGATATGGCCTTCTAAATAAAAATCGGCCCATCCTTAACTTGTTTAAGGACGAAACCGCATGATTCCGTGTTACCACCTTAATTCATCGAATTATCGCTAATCCGACCTTATTGAGTGCTATCACACTCCTAAGCTACAACGGGCTCTCCCGGGAACGGCTACTTACTTTCACCATTCCAGCTCCAAGGCCATGTTCGCCACCTCTTCACCATCTCGCTTCCACCATCCGAGACTCGCTATCGGCTACTAGGAGAGGTTACTCTTCCTTTTCAAAGCTGATGGCAAAACTATAAGGAGTGTTTTCGAATCTTCAAGAACTTTTTGACTAATTCGTTGCTTATTTTTCAAATGAAGCTCGTCTATTCTTTTTAAAAGAATTGACAATTTGTCATTTTAGGGCATTCTTTAAAATGTTGCGTAAAACGCAATCTTCCTGGAGGCCATTTTATGAAAAAAGTCCTTAAATTAACATCGATCGCCTCTCTCATTTGGCTATTGGCCAGCTGTGACATTAATTTTGGTCCTGTCGATTCCAATACTTCTTCCACTAACTCCGAAGATTCCTCTTCCATTCCAAGCGAGGATTCCTCGGCTTCTAGTTCTAGTGATAGCGAGGATTCGTCTAGTTCTTCCAGTTCGAGCGAGGATTCGTCTAGCTCATCGTCTTCTTCCTCTAGTTCCGAAGATGATGGCGTTTTAAGAAAAACGAAGATGGCTTACACCTATGACGATTTCTATGAGAATACCATCTATAAGCAAGACAACGCCCCAACCCTTGGGAACGCCAATTTGCTGATTATTCCGGTTTGGTTCTCTGACTCTGACAACTATATCACCGCCGATTCTGGCAAAGAAAACATCAAAGAAGACATCGAAAAATCCTTCTTGGGTGATGCATCCGACACGGGATGGCATTCCGTCCGCTCTTTCTTTGAGACTGAATCGATGGGCAGACTGACCGTCGGTGGCACAGTGTCCGACTGGTATGAGACTTCAAAATCGTCGACTTCCGTTACAGAGCTCGATGATACAGCTGCGCTGGTCGTTGAAGCCACCAACTGGTATTTCTCGAAGAATTTAGATGATAGCAGGCTAAATTATGACGGCAATTCCGATGGGTATATTGACTCGGTCGTCGTTATTTATGGTGCCCCAGACTATGACGTATCAGGAAGCAGCAACAGTAACTTATGGGCCTACACTTATTGGAACCAAGAACAGAATAGGCAGACGAGAAACGTTAAAAAACCGACGGTGAATACTTTCTTCTGGTCCTCTTACGATTTCATGTATAGCGCATCTCACGCTTTAGAAAGAACCGGCAAATCATATGGCGGTGGCGATAATGCTAACTTCAATCTCGATTGTCATACCTTCATTCACGAGATGGGCCACGCCTTTGGCTTGGACGACCTATATGATTATGGACCAAACGGCTACTCTGCAGCCGGGGCTCTGTCGATGCAAGACTATAACGTTGGTGGTCATGATCCTTATTCCGTTATGGCGTATGGTTGGGCTGATCCGTATATCGCCAAAAGAGCTGGCGAATATACCCTTAAACCATTCCAAAATAACCATGATCTTTTGTTGTTGACCCCTCAGTGGAATGATTACGATTCCCCATTTGATGAATATATCCTTGTGGAGTTATACACCCCGACCGGACTTAATGAAATGGACGCCAAATATGTTTTAGAAAGCCGTGCGGCTTTGCCAAGCAAGACAGGTATCCGCATTTGGCATGTTGATGCCAGACTATTAGGCTTAAATTCGATCAACAGCAATAAAAAATATATCGTTAATGCCGCTAATTTGACGACCGTCCCTGCTAAGGGCGTAAGTCCTTCTTATTACGGGGTTTTACAGGCCTTCTCGAATACCTATGACAGCACCACTTATGGTTCTCCATTGGGCGGAAAATATATGAACTACAATCTAGTTCAGTACATCAGAAACAGCAAGACTGCGACATATTGTCCTTCTGACATTATCAGCAATGAGAATATGTTCTATGATGGCGATACTTTCTCAATGAGCACCTTCAAGAGCCAGTTTGCTTATACGGACACTGTTGGCAAGCTCAATAGCGGCAAGTATTTGGGCTGGGGTTTCTCGATTAAAATCGAGGGCACCGGCAAGGATGCCATCGCAACCATCAATCTTTATAATGAATAGGAGATTATTCAACTATGTCTAAACCATATCTTCCTATCACTTTGGTGACGGGATATTTGGGCAGCGGAAAAACGACGCTGCTAAACCACATCTTAAAGGATGCGAAAAACCATAAGATTGCCGTTATTGTCAACGACATCGGAGAAGTAAACATCGACGCCGAATTGATTGAAAAGGGCGGGATTGTGTCCTCTGACGATAATGACTTGGTGCCACTTTCCAACGGATGTATTTGTTGCACCCTTAAAGCGGACCTTATCAAGCAAATCACCAATCTTGCCACCTCTGGCAAGTATGACCATATTTTGATCGAAGCCTCTGGCATCTGTGAGCCAGTGCCTATCGCTCAATCTATTTCTTATATGGTCCAACAATATGAGGCTCAGGGAGTCAAATCTCCTTATTATTTGGATGCGATAATCTCCGTTACAGACGCCAAACGCCTATCGGACGAATTCGGATGCGGAGAATCGCTAGAAACGGCGGAGAGAGGCGAAGAGGACCTTGAAAACCTCATCATCCAGCAAATCGAATTCTGCGACATTATTCTTTTGAATAAAGCCTCTGATGTTTCCGATGAAGAGCTTAAACGCATCAAGATGACCATTAGGGCTCTTCAACCAGAAGCCAAGATCATCGACACCGATTACTGTAACATTGATGTGAATCAATTGATCGATCTTCATTTGTTTGACTTTGATAAAGCGGCCAGCAGTGCGGCTTGGATCAAGGAATTCGAAGATTGGGATAACGACGTTGAACATCATGAAGACGACGATGATCACGACGATGATGAGCATGAAGAACATCACCATCATCACCACCATCACGAAGGCATCGAAAACGAAGAAGAAGGGACTGCCTTGGAATATGGCATTAATACCTTCGTTTATTATAGAAGACGCCCAATTGATAGGGATTTGTTCACTTATTGGGTTCAAAACAATGAACATAAGATTATAAGAGCCAAAGGAATCATCTATTTCTCAAACGAAACTGAGCGTTCCTATATTTATGAATCCGCAGGAAGGCAGGCTTCTTTGCAAGATAACGGGAAATGGTATTCTGAACAGCTATCTAAACGGCAAATAGAAAACCTGTTGAAAAACGATATGGGATATGCCCATGACTGGGATGAAACTTACAAAGATAAATTAATTAAGTTGGTATTCATTGGTCAGAACCTTGATGAAGATGCAATACGAAAGGAATTAGATCAGATGTAAGTTTGGGAGCCTTCGGGCTCCTTTTTTAAACGAAACATATCATTTTGCGGAGTTAGGATTGGAAGTCCTAGGTTCGCTTTTTTGATATTGGCAAAAAGGGATCTAGGACGCGCATTACGCGCACGCTCTTACTTATAAGAAACGATACGAGCTGCAAAAATATCTTAATAACATGATTCATATGAAGATTGAACGCCAAAACTAGGAAGTTTCTCTAAAATAGCACCTATAAATAAAAACAAAGAGAAAAACGATAAATAAGTCTAGAGAATGTAAAAAAGATTAGAGTATCTTAGCTGGCCCCTTTCAATCATGAACAACGCCTAAAATTGGATAAAAACAATCCCTTAGTCGTCTTTAATTGTTAGGCGATACATGAATTGGAAATAAGATATTTAAAAAAAGAGCAAAAAAGGTGAACGGGCATTCAAAATAAGTTAAAAAAGTTCGATACATACTATTAAATCTTTGATTTTTTGAAATGAAAAACATATGAAAAACAAAATTCAAAAAATTTTAAGATTTGAATTTTTTCAGCCGATTAAAGCGACTTTTAAAAGGTTTTTAGCGAGTTTTAAAAAGGAATAAAAATAAAAGTAACTAATAAATAACGAGAGATAATAACAAAAAAACAATAAAATAAACAATTCCTTCAAAAATAAAGATATATGCAAATGAAATATAGGAAATATCAATATAAATTAAAAGACCTGCAAGATTTAAAATGATGAAAATTAAATGGATAATCCTTATGATAAAACAAATAAAAACCTAAATAACGAAAACAAGAATTTAATAAAGAAAAATAAACGCAATTTGAAAAAGACTAGAAAAAAATCATTTTTTGTGAACTTTTTTAGATTTTTAAAAGTAGATTTTTTGAATCGTCATATCAAAAAAACATTCGATGGGAACTATATTTTTTTCTTTTTTCCCAAATTTTGTTGTTTTTATTCTTTTACTTGGCGATTATATGCACGCTTTTCTATTTAAAAGGAGACATGAATATGAAAAAAGAAATGAATGGAAAATCTAGAAGAAAGTGGGTAGTTGGCGGCGCCATGGTTTTCGGCTCTGTCGCTCTCTTATCCACCGGTTTTGCTACTTGGGTCATCGGCGCTCTCAATAACAATGTCGACCAAGAATTGACCGTTGGTGTCGATGCTGTTAAGAACGAATCTATTACCGTTACGTCGATTGCTGAAGAAGGGGTGACCGACTACAACATCTTTATTGCCGATGAAAACAAAACTGACGGTTTGGTTCGCGTTGCCGATTCCAAACGTGATCTTACGGTTACTATTAAATTAAAGGCTGTATTCTCTGAAGAATATGGAGAGCCTGGTGATGTTACCGCCACTTTCAAAGACAATTCGAATCAAATTCCAGCTGCCAACATTGATAATCTTCACAGCGATATAACCACTCGCAATTGGGCTACTGGCCGTACCAAAACCGGGGAAAACTACGAGGTCTTTGCAAATACGATTGTAGCTACGGATCCTGGTTCTTGGACTCCAAAAGCTCCGGGCACTGCTGCCGGTACGTTCGAATCCACAAGAACAATCAAATACACTTTTAGCATTGGCGGAATTTGGAAGGATAATTCCTTCGCTAAGCATGTCGATAGTGTCTATAGTGACGCAACTGCTGATGCCGCGCTTTATGGTGAAATCGAAACCGAAATGGAAGAGGAAATCGCCGCTATCACCAGCTATTTCACCACCAATAAACTTACCCTCCATCTTGAAGTTGCGAAAAATAACGCCTAAAACTTCAAACTAACATCGAACTTTTGTTTAAAAATAAATTATCTTTTAACTCAAAATGAAGCACATTAAAAACAGAAAGACGATCGGTGTCATCGTTATTGGCGCCGCGATCCTCTCTGTTGGTAGTGTAGGCTTTGCTTCATGGGTGATTTCTGGGGGCGACACTGAGACCGTAAGTTCTCTTGGGGTCCAAGTCGCCACCATTCAAAACGAACAAATCACGATTTCCACTCCAAAATATACAAATGTTTGTGGATGCGGGAAGACTGAAAACGATAGTTCAAAGACGTTGGTTGATTCCACTTCTGACCCAAAAACCGCTTATGTGGTATTTGGTCCAGAATCCTCCGATAATACTGGCTTGATTCAAGCTGGATTTACCGGAGACGGAGAAATCAACGATGTCGAACATCTTAGCGTTCAATTCCAATTCACGCTCACAAGCGCGAATTTAAACACAAGGTTAAATGAATTAACCATCACTCCGACTTATCCGCAGGTTCTTACTGATCTTGCCACCAGCAACTACATCACTAACCCTTCGGCTAATTCGGGAAATAAGGTTACTCTCTATACCAGCACCGGAACTGATTATTCCACTGAAAAGAGCGGAACGACCAAATCCGGCACCTTATCAAACGGCTACGATTGGAATATCAGCGCCATCGATTCCTCAAATACTTCTGTGACCGTCACAATCACGGTCAACTGGATGTGGGGATCGACTTTCGGCAATGATAACCCAGCCAACAACGATGCTGATCAGACTGCGGTCAATGCCGCGATCGAAGGCATCAATGCGATGAATAACGCAGTTGCAGCCGCAACGGATAAGAACGTCAGTTTCTTAATTGAAGTCACTTCTAAATAAGTTTGATATACTAATACCAAACTTATAATACCCATGAAAAGGAGGGGCTTATGTCATCAGTAGAAATCATTTCTTTGGTGGTAACCCTCGTATGCGTAATCAGTTTCTCGGTCGTCTTCACGATCTTGTTCCGTAATTACTATTACACGAACATCGAAAACGTGAAGATCGGCCGTGAAGACGCTGATTTGATCGAGCAAGCCGTCTATCAACAAAAAGAGGCCAACAACAAAACGAAGAGAGGGTTAAAAAAGGCCCTTCGAATCACCGAATACGTGATCATGGGCGCCATTAGCGCCTTTTTCGTATTTTCGATGTATTGTCGTTTCTCAAACAACGTGTTGATGTTCGGCAAAGCTTCCTTCATCGTCATCGCGACCGACTCAATGTCGTTGCAAAACTCCAATAACACTTACTTAGTGGAAAACAATTTGGATAATCAGTTCAATGCGCACGATATTATCGGTTTAGCCCCATACGATTCCGAAGATGACATCAATCTATATGATGTTATCGCCTATAAATCCCGCTCGGGAACGGTCGTCGTCCATCGTATCAGAGTTATCGAAACTCTGTCTGACGGCACGAAAGCCTATCATACCCGCGGCGATAAAAACTCCATCGATGATGACAACAACCTTTATGAAGGCTATCTGACCTATGATGACATCATTGGTTATTACACCGGACATAAAGTGCCAGATCTAGGCATCTTCATCATCTTTGTCCAATCCAACGCTGGCATCATTACCATCGTCAGCATCATCTATTGCTTATTGATGTACGATCGTCTGAGCAATAAGTATTCCAAAGCGGTCGATGAGAGGACAAAAACCCTCTTGGAGACCCTCAACTTCAATCCGGAAGTCGACGACAAGAATTCTGTCGTCACTCAATATAAAGAAACCATCTTCTTTAACGGAAACTGCCATGTCTTCGAATCTGGTAAGTTCGTCACCTCCTTCTTATTAGAAGGAATTGATGTGAACAAAGCCATCGCCGAAGAATCGGCAGGCGCGAAGATTCCTTCTAATAAGGAAGAGACTCTTAGCGAATCCAAGCCAGAGGCAACTTCTTCTTTGCCTGAAGCGGAGACGCTCGAAAAAGAAGAATCACCTGCTAAGCCTTTCTCTCCAGCGGTCTCAGTAGGCGAAACCAAATCGGAAAAGCAAGCCGATACGGAGGAGGCTCCTTCGAAAAAACGGGTGAAAGAGAAAAAAGCCCGCAAAAAGCCAAAGATCGAAAAGGAAAAGGATTATGATTCCTTCTTTGATCATCTTGATGATACGGAGAACATTATATGAGCAAGAAAAAGAGAACTCATTTCACGCGTAAGAATTTGCTTATTCTCACCGTGGTCTTTTTCTGGGCGGCGTTCGTGATTATTGCCGGTCTCGGCTTAGATCGTGACATCGGCATCTTCGCTAAGAACAACCCGTTCCAGAAATTAGGCATCGCATTAGGATTTAACATCATCGTTGAAGGAACATGGCACAGATGGGCCTTGTTATTGATCTTCTTCGTTTATGCGATGTTCCTCACCAGCGCCCTCATCTTCGAATATCGCACCGCGATGTATTACGAAAAGAAGGGTGGCTCGGCCAAATACGTCCTTATCTATATTGCGACGATTATTTTATCTACCGCGTTCTTTGGCGGTATTTCTTATGTTTCGTTGCATCCATGGAATCCGGAGGCCGTAAGACTCTGCTATTTGTATTTCGCTGAGTCCTTAGCGGTCGGAACCATCTTCTTTGTCTTCTTGGCCTTATTGATCCTCAACATTTCCTTCTTATGGGTCAATGTCAGGCGTATCGATGAACCTTGGAGGTTCTTCGGAAAGCACGGCGACGAACTCGCCGAAGAAGAAAAGAAGGAAGCCGAAGAAGCCGCGGCCGCGATGGCCGATCAAGGTTCTTTGGCCGAATCCTTTGGAGAATCTAATGGGAATGGCATCGCCGGCAATGGAAACGGCGTGGCCGGAGCTGGAATCGGTGGCGAGGCTGGTGTCTTAAGCGACAAAGAAAGAGTCTTCCCTGGCTTATGCTCGGTCGATTATGCCTATATTGGCTATAGAGAGCAAATGTTCGACGACAACATCAACTTAAGAGATTTATGCTCTCAATTCAGAAACTATTTGGCCAAAGAATTGAAGCTTTATTATAGCGAGACCATCATCCGCGAATTCGTCGCTGGTTTGGCCGCTTCCCGTTTCATCATCCTTGAAGGTTTATCCGGCACCGGTAAATCTTCTTTGGCTCGTTATTTCTCTGAATTTGTTTCCGAGAAATCCTTCTTTGAAGCCGTTCAGGCCACTTGGAGAGATAAAACCTCCATCCTTGGCTATTACAACGACTTCTCCAGAAGTTATAACGAAACCGAATTCTTAAAACGCTTATACGAATATTCCTATAAACCAAGCAATTTGAACTTCATGGTTTTGGATGAATTGAATATCTCGCGTATTGAATACTATTTCGCTGACTTCTTGTCGGTTTTGGAATATCCAATCGATGAATGGAAGATCAAAATCATGCAGTTCCCGTATGATTTCGAGGCTCCAGAACATTTGCAGGACGGTATTTTGAAAATTCCTGCCAACACCTATTTCATCGGAACCGCAAACAAGGATGATTCCACCTATACCATCACCGATAAGGTTTATGACCGTGCCATTACCATCGATTTCGATGACCGCAACGAGCCATTCGAGATCGAAGGCGATGTCTCTAAGATCACCTTATCCTTTGATAAACTCCAGGCTTTGTTTGCCGAAGCCAAAGGCAAAGAAGAAAACAAGATGTCCAATAAGGATATGAACAATTTCCGTATCATCGCTGACTTTGCCTACGATACCTTCGATATCACTTACGGCAACCGTATCATGAACCAGATTGAGAACTTTGTTCCGGTCTTCGTCGAATGCGGCGGAAGCAAGGAAGATGCCTTGGATTTCATGTTCGCCCGCAAGGTCGTTGCCAAATTAGACGGACGTTTCGAAGACTATATCAAGCCAGGCTTGATGAATCTCAAGTCTTTGATCATCAAAACCTATGGGGAAGGCAAATTCCCACAGACCAACCACATGATAGACCGCTTATTGCGCAAGTTATAAGTGTTTATCAATACATTTAAGGTACGCGTGCACGCATGAAAGAGAAATTAGTTTCCCAATCGTTTTTAGGAGATTTCACGGATTGCCTGAAGAATGTCCTTGGGAATGGCTTAAAAGTCTATTCCGAAGAGTTCAAAGAGGCCTCCTTCCCTTTCAGCGTCGACTTCGACTGTGAAGAACAGCTAGTCCATGCGGAAAGAATTCGCTCGGCCACCGACAAGATTATGGCTATAGTCTCCAATCCCCATATCAAAGCGGCGACCGAGGAAGTCATCATTCATTCTGAATTATCCGGGGCTTTGTCTCATGAATCCTTCTCGGAAACGATGAGGGATCCAAAGCTCTGGAAAAGGAAGAATGGAGGGATGTCTCCGGAATTCGTCCACACCTTGCAAAACACCGAGACCTTAAATACCTATGAGAATCAATTCATCTCGATGTTCATCGATGAGTTGGCCGAAGACGTCGATCTTATCATGAGCGACATCTCTCCTCTCGTGGAATCCTTGCAGGAACACTTCGAAAGGACGGATAAGACCTTTGGCCAGAAATCGATGTTTAAGGAATTCGCCAAATCTAAGGCTCCCTACACTCCATTCATGATTTCATCTGAATCGGACAAAAGAGATGAATTGCTTCTCTTGGTGAGAAAGCTTCAAAAGAGATTGAAGAATCTTAAAGGAACGGAATTCTATCGTCTTTCTTCCAATAAGAAATTCAATCGTTCGGTCATCCCGACCAATATCCTTATCCACGACCCTAAATACAATTATTGCTACAAGATGCACGTTTCTTATTACAGCAATAAGAACGATGATAGCAAGAACGATGCCCTTTATTACAACTATGTCATCACGGGCTTTGCCAAATACTTCGCGACGACCGAGTTAATGGAACCGGACAATTCCCCTTCCATCTTCATCGATGAATATGGCCGTATCGACATGCAGTCACTAAGGGTCAGAAAAGACAACTTCTCATTCATCTTCCGTTTGGATAGAGAAAACAACGGAATCGAATGCAAAGTCTTCTATATGGGTGGTAAGAAGAAGAACAACGAAAAGAGAAAAGCCACCTATTATCTCATCGTCAGCCATTCCTACACCGAAAGGAATCAAAAGACCATTCAGGCCATCATCGATTCCAAACCAGGATATGACGATGTCTTGCTTATAACCGCCAAGAACGTCCTTAAGCAATTCGCAGACGTCATAAACCTCTCTTATTACCGCAAGGATGGGGCGGTTCTCATCCGTAACGTCTTAGCCTCGATGATGATGTTGTTTGAATCATCGATCGGCTTATATCGCGACCGTTGCCCGTTCTGCGGAAGCGAAGAAATATCATTCACCGGCGAGAATTACATCTGCGCCATCTGCGGGACGGCTTACTCGATTCTCCCGCAATACAACCGTGACTTAGTCTGGTTGACCAGTATAGGAAGGAGGAAGAAATAATGGCAGAAAAAGAAGAGCAATTGCTCATAGAAACCGAAGAGCCAAAAGAGCTTTCCCCATCCGAAGACCCCAATAATGTCTTAGTGATCGAAGACCTTAAAAAATCCTATGCCGACAAAGACGTCCTCATGGGCATCAACCTTGAAGTCCATAAAGGCGAAGTCTTTGGCTTTATTGGCAAAAACGGAGCCGGCAAATCGACCACCATCGATTGCATCGTTGGCCTTAAAGAACCGACTTCCGGCAAAATCTATGTCTGCAACAACGACATCGAACTTAAGCCATTGGAAGCCAAAAAATGCATCGGTTATGTCTCTTCTGAGCCTACGGCCTATGAGATGATGACTGGCAAAGACTATCTTGAGTTTATCGGTTCTTCATACGGCATGTTCCAAGAAGCTTTCGATAAGAACATGGCCTTCATCCAAAAGAAATTCAAGATGCCTGAAGAGGATTTAAATCGTCGTATCAGCGGCTATTCCCACGGCATGAAGCAGAAAATCTGCCTCATGGCGTCCTTGGTTCATAACCCAAAGATTTGGATTATGGACGAACCGACAGTCGGTTTGGACATCATCGTTTATCAGACCTTGATCGACATGATCCAAGAGTTTGCCAGAAACGGGAAAACCGTCTTTATCACCTCCCATGACATCGATTTAGTCACCAAGGTTTGCGATAGGGTCGCCATCATCAATAACGGCGTCGTCAGCGAACTCATCGATTTCAAGGCGAACCCAATGAAGAGAAGGGATTTAGCCCGCATCTTCTTTAGCACTTACGGAGAAGAATAAGAGAATATGCTCATTGAACTTATAAGAAAGGAATTCTTAACCAGAATGAATCTGTCCAACAGATCCGTTCTTTCGGTTGTCTTTTCTTATTTGTTCAGGCTCCTTTTCGCCGCCATTTTCATCGCCTTGGAATGCTTCCTTACCTTGGCGATTCATAAAAAGCTCACAGCCTATTCGGACCATGGCTCTTTCTCGTTCTTGGTCTTCTTCTTATTTATTGGAATGCTGGCTAGCATCCTGTATTCGATGGTTTCCGCGAGAAAGACCATCTTTAATCAAAAAGACAGCACCATTCTCCTAAGCTTGCCTATTTCGTCATCCGATATTATTTCGTCAAAGATTATCTTTGTTTATCTTAATCAAATCATTTTGGAAGCCGTCATCGCCACCCCTATCCTGATTTGTTTTGGCATCTCGCATGGCCTTATCGCGAGGTTCATCGTATTTGCCATTCTTTACCCATTCTTCGTTTCTTTGTTCACGACCGGTATGTCGCTTCTTCTCTCGGTCGGATACCAAGCATTGTATAAATTGGTTAAAAGAAGCGCGATTGCCCAATTTGTCATCGCTTGCGTCTTGATGATTGCCTTATGTTACGTTTATAAACTCGCCTTAGACATGTTCTTGATGGCTTTAAGCGATTCTTCCATCGGTGGAGTTTTCTCCGATAGTTTCATGAATTGGATTGATAACGCCTCGACATACTTATTGCCGGTCAGAAATGTCTGTATGATGGTTGTTACGAGCACCAATATCTTCCAGAATGCCGCCATCTTCTTGGGCATGACCGTTTTATCTTTGTTCATCGGTATCACCGTGGCGTCTGCCGCCTACACGAAGATGATGCGCACTGGCGATATCCGCCTTGCCAAGGTCAAAATCGATAAGAAACCGATGAAAATGGTCTCTCCGGCCAAAGCCCTTCTTAAAAAAGAAATGGACCTTTTGTTCAGGGATGACATGAATATGTTCTCTTATACTTCGTTGCTTATCATGGCCCCATTCCTTACTTACGCGGTCATCTCTTCCTTAAACGGTGTCATCTTTGATGATCTTAAGTTCTATGCCGCTTACTTCCCTGAATTGGTCTCAGCCATTAATCTGTGCGTTATCTTGCTTTTCGCTGGCGTTATCAACGCTTCGGCTTCCTTATCCATCAGCCGCGAAAAGAAATGCGTACAAATCGTCAAATACCTACCGATTCCAGTCAAAACCCAAATATTCTGCAAGCTAGCCATTCCGTTTATTTTCTCGGAAGCGAGCTTTGTGGTTTCCTTGATTGCCTTACTGGCTTTCTCTTCCATCACCTGGCAGGTCGCTTTAGCATCCTTCATCATCGGAACCATCATGATCGTCTGGAATAATGTCTTCGGACTTTATGCTGACATGCACGACCACACCGATTCCAAATCAAAGCTTAAGGTCTGGAACAATTTCGTTCCCCTTACCTTGCCTATTCTTTTATTGGCTTCGCATTTCTTGCTCACCACCTACGCGAGATTGAAGCCTATTTACGCTTATATCATTGAAATTTCGTTCGTCCTTATTTGCCTTACCCCGTTCTTTGTCGGAATCGGGACTCGCTGCAAAAAGGCTTTCTATCATATGGAGGCTCGCTTATGAAGAACAAGACGCTTCCTATTTTGTTGGTTATCCCCTTTGTCGTGGCTATCCTTGCCTTCGTCTCCGTCGTCGCCTTGAACAACACGGTGGCTTCCGATATTTTGGGCATCGATTGGGCGTATTTGGACACTATGGCGTTCAAGGCCGATCCGGCGATGCCTATCGCTCTTGAGGCCTCTCCACGCATCGATGAATCCCTGATTTTGGCCCCTGGCAATGATTTGGTTTGGTCAGTCAGCGAACTAAATGGCAGCTCGACTGAAAAAGCCGCGGTCACGAAAAACAACGGTTCCTATTTCCTTTATGCTTTAGAGGAAGGGGACGTAAAAGTCACCTGTTCCAACGAAAGAGGAACGGTATCTCGCTATTTCACCGCGACCATTTTCGAAAACGGGACGATTACCATCAACGACAAACGTGCCATCTCGGGCAATTCGGTGAAAACATACCGCACCTATGGCATGTACGACTTTGTTTACAATTCCTTGATCAAGGATTCCTATAGTAACCAACCAGCCACCATCGAATTTGATTCGACCGTCTATTTCGAGACGGAGATCGGTCAAGAAGTCGAATTGGTGGATAAATCTTCCAACCTCGATTATGAGGACGGAAAAATTATCATAAAGGGAGCCGGTGATTCGTATTTCACCTTGGCTTCCAAAGAACAGTCATGGATCCGTGGGACTTATCGATTCGAAGTCATCGACGGTGCTTATAACATCTATTCCTATGATGACTTATTGATGGCGACCAACCTTTCCTCCAACGGGGAAAAGGCCGTCCTCCAAGTGAACCTCGAGTCCATGAAAAACACGTATGTTTATGCGCATGGTGGATATAACGACACCAAGCTCAAAGACAACACTTCCTTGATGGGCCATTACGATTGGAAGAACAAAGAATTCAGTTTCGCGGACGATGTCTATCGTTTCGAGACAACTTACAATCATGAATTCATTGATCAGTACAATTCGCAAATGGGGACGGACTTCAAACCAGAGATTATCTCTGGCATCCATGTCCAAAAGGATTTCTATGGCAATGGGTTCACGCTCAATTTCCATGAGCTTGCCTATCCAAGCCATGGATCCATTGGCAAGAATGGCAAACTGATGCCGGGAGACGAAGACCTTTTCAAAGGTCCTCTTCCTTTCGTCACCATCGGTCCATTGGAAGAAAACTTCATGGTGAAGGCTTTGGGACAAGATAACTCAGGCATTTACCTTGACGGCAACAACATCACTTTGGACAACGTCCTAGTCTCCAACACCAACAATACCGACGATATGTACAATCTCACGTATGTCGGCACGGTTGTGGACGTTTATGGCCAAGGAAACAAAATCACCAACTCCATTATTCAGAATGGCAAGGTGGCCGTCAGGGCTTTTGAGGCAGATGGTTTCGAATTGGACAACTGCATCTTGAGAAACGCCTGCGAATTCTTGCTCAAAGTCGGATCCAATGATGTTTCCAAACCTAACTCTGAAAAGAGCGTCATATATGATGTCCATAACGAGGCGGTCAATAAGTCATTCAATGATTTCTTTGGCGATACTTCATCCGCTTCGGGGACGGCCAATTCCATTTATTCGGCTTTTATCGGAAATGCTTTTGGCGGTCGCGAGGCTTCAAGCGACAACACTTATATGCAATTGATTCAAAAATACGTGACCAAGTCTTACAAGGATTATAGCGATGATGAGATGGTCCAATTGCTGGGACATACCCAAAACGCATTAGATAATACGGTAAATTTCAACGCCCCACACAAAATGAAGGTCAACGACACCGCTTTCTATAATTCCGGCATCTTCTCCATCGCCCTTGAGACTTCCTTCAATGGCGGTTATCTCTACTCTGGGCTTCCGACACCGATTCAGCTAGTCACTTCCATATTAGGAGGGACCGTCATTCCGAATATGATCGGTGGCACCTCCAGGCCTATTGATTTATCGATTGAAGGGAACACCAATTTCTATGATTGGAAGGATGTTGATTCCATCGATGTCTCTTCATTGATTGACGAAAATATCTCAAGTATCGCCTCCTCTTTGGCGGGGCATGACATCAACATCACCATCGATGACTTCTTCCCAATCAAGAGCATGCTTAAAGAATCTTTGAAAGAGATGGGATGCTTATACGAGAGGGACGGAAAACAATACGCCAATACGAAGATTGCCTATTACGGCGGTGGATTGAACGGCTCCGATTGGGGCGTTATTTCTCTGACCGGTGAGAATGATTTTTCTTCTAATGTCATCGTCGATTTGGTGGCGGCGAATATCGGCAATCGCTTCATCAACGAAGCGTGGTACACCCAAATCTTCGCCAAAGCGGTCATCATGGCCACGGGCACCCATCCGTTTAAATTTGTTACCAACGACGTTGTTGGAACCGATACCCCTTCATTGTTCGGGAAAGCCCCGACCATCAAGGATTTGCAAGATAATTATGCGAAAGGAGCAAGTATATGAGAAAGAAAGGTTTATTGTTGGCTTTATCCTCAGCCTTATTAGCGGGCGGTTTGACCAGCTGCGGGTTTTTTGGCAGCAACGAATATGCCTTAAGCTCGTTCGAGACTAGCTATGACGCCGCTACGGGCGACACCGTCATCACTTTCTATTTCACCGACGAGGATAAGGATCCATTCACCGTTACCATCCCACAGGGATTGCCTGGCAAAGACGGCGTTTCCATCACTTCGGCCACTTTGAAAGACAATGATGATCATAGCTACACCATCACGATCACCTTCTCTGACGAAAGTGTTGATCCTATCTCATTTACCATCCCTTATTATGAGGGCGTTTCCGTCACCGGCGTCACTGTCGACCATGACGAAAACGGCAATACCACCCTTCAGTTCAATTATTCTGATGAGACCGTCTCCCAAGTTATTACCATCCCGAGGGGCAATGGCATCTCCAACATCGTGGCCACCCCAACCGCAACCGGCTATCATATCGTCATTTCTTTCACCGATGAAGGACTAGAACCAGTCGAATTGGATTTAACCAACGGCTTAGGCATCGCCTCCGTAACCATCGATGATTCGAAACAGACCACGACCGAATATTGCCTTACCGTCACTTATTCCGATGGCACGAGCGAGGATCTGACTTTCCCTAAACCGCACGCCACCCAGTGGATGTATGGAGCTTCTACCCCAAACGACATCGTCGCCCCTAACGCCATTGATGGTGACTATTATGTCAATATCTCGACCGGCTGGGTTTACGTCAAAAACAATGGTTCTTGGACACCTCTCTTCTGCATGAAGGCCGAAACGACAACGACCGACGTTCCTTGCAGCATCATGTTCGACCCTAATGGCGGGCATTGGGCTGGAACCACTAGCACGAACGCCATCATTTCGACCGGTTATGTCGGGAAGACGATGGCTTTGTCCAATATTCAAATCCCTGAATATGACGGCTATGTCTTCAAAGGCTGGTTCACCGATCCAACCAATCCTAATTCTGGCCAATTCACCGACTTAACGATTATCCCTGGCAATTTAACTTTGTTAGCCAAGTGGGAAGCGGCAGCCTAAAAATAAAAGCAACCTTGAATGGTTGCTTTTTCTTTTGCCTTATTTCTTCTCAATGAGGATATTTTTGATGCTATCTAAGGTTTCTTGAGAAACGCCGATTCTATTCATCAAGTAATTGGCGGCTTTCTGAGATAAGGTATCTCCTTCTTCTTGATTGATCAGATAGACATACATCCCTTTGCCGGAGATATTGGTTGTCTTTAACGGATCGGAGTCAAGATCGTCGAAATTGGAGAAAAGATAATCCTTCATCAATTGCTCTTCGTTCATGCCGAGAAGGGCTCCTAAGGCGTAGTTCAACGCTCCGGTGCGGTCGGTGCCACGAACACAATGGAAAATAGCGGGATAATTAGTCGGTTCAGCCAGATATTCAAAGAACGCTTTGATATTGTCAGTATTGCAAAGTTGGGTATAGATGTTGGTTCCGCCGAAATACATTGGGAGGGAAACCCATTTGACGGACGATCCTAATGGTGATTCGGTGATTGAATGAATCTCGTCTTTCGGTTGGGCGAAAGCGGTGGTTCTTCTTAAATCGATATCTGACTTGATGCCCAAGGTGTTGACTAATTCCTCTTTGCCGGAAGCGGTAACGATGGAATTAAACTCTCCGTTAAATTCCGCCGAACGGTACAAAAGGCCTTGCTTGATGATGCCGCCATCTACTTCGTATCCGCCGATGTCCCTCACGTTTTTCACCCCATCAATGTATAGATTTCTGATGGCTTTATCGGTGATTGTTTTGCTATAGATTTCCGAAGTGAACTTCACCCCATCATAATCCAAAGTAACCGTGTAGTAATACTTTGTATTGATCTTCAAATTGTAGATGGATATTTCCTTTTCGGTGGTGGCATAAGACATCTTGTTGATTGACATCTTCTGGTCTTCCGCCAAGGTGACGATTGCCTTGCTTGGCTTCTTGGTCGTATCGTCCTTATATTTCCAAGAAAATTTGACGGGATTTGGCTTGGATTGAGAGGTCCTAGCGAAGGTATCGCCCTGAGCGGCGATGAAAGAGTCGTTTTCTTTGACGTTTAAAAATTTTTCCTGAAGTTCGGTATGGATGCTAGCGGTTTCGCTAGAAGTCATCTCGAAAGAGACCTCGGTCGGAGCACCTGTGTTGCAGGAACATAAAGGAAGCGCCAATGGCAGCAAAAATAAGATTCGTTTGGTATTGTTCATGCTCTCATTATATCAAAAGCCAAAGCCTGGGCGTTTATTTTAATAAACATCATTTTTTCTTAAATGTGTAATTTAAAAATTGACATTCATACTCTCTTAGGCATAATACACACGATTTCTAAGGAAATTTTTTGAAAAAAGAAAGGATACAAGGTATGAAAAATAAGAAACTGGTAGCTCTTATGGTCATGTCCTTCGGCGCCGTCGCCGCTTTGGTTTCTTGTAAATCTGGCGGAAGCAAGGCTGATTACACCTTAAGCACCTACCTCGATGCCAACCCAAAAACCTGGAACTCGCATGCTTGGGAAACCAACTCTGATTCTTACATCATGGGTTATACCGAAATGGGATTCTATGATCTCGGATTCAATGCCGACAAATCCGGTTATGAATTCTTATGCGAAATGGCCTCGGAAATGCCAAAAGACGTCACTTCCGAATTGACCAAAGAAGAAAAACAAAAATACTTCGGACGTTCTAGCGTCAACCTCCCGAGCGGTATCGCCTACGACATCAAATTGAATGAGGCGGCTTGCTGGGAAGATGGAACCAAGATCAAAGCGCAGGATTACGTCGAATCGATGAAGCGTTTGCTCGACCCTGAGATGGTTAATCACCGCGCTGACAGCTACTACAAAGGAACCACCATCCTCGCCAATGCTGAAGCTTACTTCAAAAACGGCCAGATCACCGTTGAACCAGCCTACAACTACATCAAAGGAAACAGCAATCTCGATTCTGATGACCCAGACTTCGCTTCTAACGATATTTGGTATATCAACCTCGGCGCTGACTCCCCGTTTGCTGGTGCTATCTTCTCAAATATCACCGAAGGCTCCTTATATACGGTCTTAGCTCAGCGTGGCACGAAGTTAGTCGACGCCGCTGAAAAAGCCGCGACCCGTATTGTCGATGCCTGCGAAGAAGGCCTTATCAAAATCCGTCGTGATGGCGTTCTCGGAAGCTCTAAGGTTTCCACTGACTGGAAAAATGTTGAAACCGCCAGCGACATCACCGAGGAAATGAGAGATTACGATATCTCCCAATACGATTGGGATGAATTGGGCCTCAAGGTCAGCGGCGATAAAATCGTTGCTGAATCCGAATTGGCCAAATATGGCGAATCCCTTCCAGCCTCCTACACCGCTTACACTTGGAACGATCTCAAAGCGGATCTTACCTATTTCATCAAGACCCTTGGCTCTCCACGTGGCTTAGCTGATAAGACCAATGCTTGGAGATTGCCATTGTTCGCTGAATACGAGAACCACTCCAGCATCACCAACTTCGATAACGTCGGTATCGAAGCCATCGATGATTACACCCTCCGTTTGATCATGGATTCCGCTAGTCCGGTCTCCGCGACTGACTTGAAGTTCTCTTTGACTTCCTCTTGGTTGGTCGATATCGAACTTTACGACAAATTGACCACCACTGTCGCTGGTACCTCCTTGAAGGCCACCAAGTACGGCACTGATTCTGCCAGCAACTATAAATCCTTCGGCCCATACAAACTCACCAACTTCCAGTCCAACAAGCTCATTGAAATCGAAAAGAATGAGAAATGGTATGGCTGGACCGATGGAAAGCACGAAGGTCAGTTCCAGACCGAGAAGATCACGACCGAAATCATCGACAACCACACCACTGCTATGCAGAAGTTTGAAAATGGTGAAATCGACGATATCGAGTTGACTGCTTCCGATATGAAGAAATACGGCGCTTCCAGCCGTTTGCAGTTCACCCCGACCTCCTACACTTCCAAGATGTCCTTCAACGTCTCCCGTGCGCAGCTCTTGAAGAGACAAAAGGCCGCCACTTCGACCCATGCCGGCAATAAGACCATCATGGCCAACGAAGACTTCCGCAAAGCCATCTCCCTCTGCATTGACCGTGTCCAATACGTCTCTCAGTGCACCGCTGGTTCTCAGGCTTTCTATGGCTTATTGAATAACCTTTATATCTCTGATGCCGATAATGGCGAGTTCTATCGTGGCACGACTCAGGCGAAGAGCGTCTATGGCAAGATCTATAACCACCTCGGTGGCTCCACCATCGACGAAGAGAACGGACAGGCTCTCGATAGCAGCCACGTTGGCTATAACTCCACTTTAGCCGCTGAATATCTCAAGCGCGCTATCGAAACCGAGAACGCCGACACCCAGGAAGGTCACTTCAGCAAGGGCGACACCGTCTCGATGGAAATCCTTGTCTACAAGTCCGATTCCGAAACCACCATCGCCTCTTATAACTTCATCAAAGCGTCCCTCGATTCTTTGGCCCAAGCCGTCAACGACGCCGCCGGTTCTTCTGTCATTAAGTTTGATTACTACATGACCGAGAACGAAGACTACTATGACGAAGCCAAGAAGGGCAACTATGACATCATCTTCTCTACTTGGGGTGGTGCTCAGATGAACCCATGGGGCTTGATGGAAGTCTATTGCGATGCTGAATTCGATTCCAACTGCGAATATGGCATGACCGACAAGATCAAGAAGATCGACCTCACCTTCGACTACGATGGCGACGGCACCGAGGAAACCAAGAATATATATGAATGGTATTCCTTATTGAGCTCGCTCACCGATGTCTCCGTGGCTGATTACGATATGGATGATCCAGAATCCGCTGCTCAATACGCCGCTGATTACAAGGCCCGCCATAACGAGAAGTTGAACATCCTTTCCGAACTTGAAGCTGGATATGTCAACACTTGGTCCACTTTGCCATTATTGGCCCGTTCCTCCGCTACCTTGACTTCCTTCAAGGTCAGCTATGGATCTGAACAATATATCCCACTTATGGGTTACGGCGGAATCCGCTACATGACCTTCAACTTCACCAATTCCGAATGGTCGCAGAAGATCGCTTCTGGCGAAATCAACGCTGATCTCTATAAGCAATAATAAAATTGTTCATACATCAAAGCAGGTCAATTGACCTGCTTTTTTGTTTGCTTATCTAATTCGGATTTTTAACGATTGGCAAAAATGGAAATAGTTGTTTCGCGTCATAACTTAAAATATGAAAAATATGCCTATAATTGAGCGATGTTAGACACCCCTACACGTTTTTAAAGTGGTTTTAGTAAACAAAAACGCATAAGGAACGGATAACCATGCATGAAACATTATTTAATGAAAATGGATTGGCGATATTCAAATGTCAGTCAATAATGTCAATCCTCGATGGCTCGGCCTTTTTAACCAAACCACCTAAAAGAATAATTGTCTTTTCGTTCCGTGCGTGTATGATACCTATACGCCTGAGGAGTTAACGAATGTTAAAGTATGTATTAAAACGTATCGGATTGTTAATCTTTACATTCTTCGTAATCTTCACAATCTGCTTCTTCTTGGTCAGGGCTTTACCTGTACCTCTTATTTCAGCTCCAGGCAGTGATGGTGAGGCAATCGCCGCGAGATTCAGAGAAGAAATGGGCTATAACGATCCTGTTATCGTCCAGTACTTCAACTATTTCGTCCGTTTATTTACGGCAACGGATGGTGGAAATTTCGGCTATTCCTTCCAAATCTCCTGGTTAGCGTCGCCATGGGAATTGCTGGTCAACAGAATGCCGCCAACGATTCTTATCAACATCTACACGATGATCTTTGCCGTCCCTGTCGGACTCGGCTTAGGCATTTTGATGGCTTTGCGCAAAAACAAACCAATCGACCACATCTTGTCAGTCGTCATCATGTTGTTCATTTCGGTTCCGTCTTTCGTTTATGCGTTCTTGGTTCAGTATCTTTTCGGTTCGGTCTGGAAGATTCTTCCTTTGACCTTGGCTCCGGTTTCCTCTTACGGCGGCAACTGGTTCGCCCCGGAAATGTTCAAATCGATGTTGGCGCCGATCATCTCGATGTCCTTCGGCACCATCGCCGGCTTCGCTCGTTATACTCGTGCTGAGCTAACTGAAGTCTTAACCTCTGATTTCATGTTATTGGCCAGAACCACTGGTTTAACCAGAACTCAAGCCACTATCAAACACGCATTCAAAAACTCCTTGGTTCCTATCTTCCCGATGATCTTAGGCGAGTTCATCGGCATTTTATCCGGTTCCGTCGTCATCGAATCCATCTTCGCCGTCGGTGGTATCGGTGGCTTGTTCTTAGAGTCCATCAACAGACGCGACTACGACGTCTTCTTGTTCGTCGGTATGTTCTATGTCTTGATTGGCCTTATCGGCGGCTTAATCGTCGACCTTAGCTACGGCTGGGTCGATCCTCGTATTCGTATGGGAGGTAAGAAATAATGAGCAAAGTTATCAACCCGAGCGAATATGCCGGTTACAAAAAAGACAAATTTACCTTCGTTCAGATGGATAAATCCATCCACGATCTTAAATTTGAAACCAAGCCAGTCTCATATTTGAGAGGCTGCTGGCAGAGATTCCGCCGCAACAAAGGCTCCATCGTTGCCGGCGTCATCCTTTTGATTATCATTTTGTTTGCCATCATCGCTCCGATGACCACGGACAGAAACGTCCAGTGGAACGATGCGAACTACGCTTACGTCCTTCCAAAGAACCCAATGTTCGAAGGAACCGGTTTCTGGGATGGCACGCAAGAAAAGAAGATCTACACCAATTCCTATGACGAATACCGTCTTTATGAGACGGAAGATAAGCCAATCGCCGAAGAGATCGAAGTTGGCGAAGAAACCAACGTCATTGGCCAGAAGGTTAAGTATTACAAAGTCAGATATGATACCTACGCCGTCGGAGCCAAAGAACTCCGCGATGTCACCACTGCCGATATCGACAAAATCAAGGAATGGGAGGCCAACACTGGTCGCAAAATCCTTCTCCCACTTATCGATTATGAAACCTATGTCGATAAATATTTCGATGAGATTGATGACAAATTGGATCCATCTTCTCCAAATTACGACCCGACTTATCCTGCCAAATTCCCTGGCGGCACGACCACGTTGCGTGTCAACATGTCTTCCCGCTATTCGCAAAACGCCAACCTCTGGTATGAATTGGTCATGCCAACATCCGGACAACAGTTCGTTGCCAAGTTGGATAGCGAAGGCAATGCCTACGATATCTATAAGAAAGACGCTTCCGGCAATGTCATGTATTACGAAAACGTTGACGCCGGCGGTTTAAAACTTCATATCCGTGTCGACTACAACAACTATTACGAATATGTCAACGGCGAAGCCTGCTACTTCTTATTTGGCGCTAACTCTGTCGGCAACGACATCTTTGTCCGTTTGTCCTCAGGTGCCAGATTATCCCTTATCTTAGGTGTCTGCGTTTCCGCGATTAACCTAATCATCGGCCTTTTATGGGGTTCTATCTCCGGCTACTATGGCGGGACCGTCGACCTTATTATGGAACGTATCACCGATATCTTATCGGCCATTCCGTTCGTTATCGTCGCGACCTTGTTCCAATTGCATTTGGCGGCCAAAGTCGGGGCTATCATCTCCTTATTGTTCGCCTTCGTTGTAACAGGCTGGATAGGCACGGCTTCGACGACCCGTATGCAGTTCTATCGATTCAAGAACCAGGAATATGTCTTAGCGTCTCGTACTTTGGGCGCGAAAGACATGCGACTCATCTTCGTCGACATCTTGCCGAACGCGATGGGTACATTGATCACTTCCTCGGTCTTGATGATTCCGGGCGTCATCTTCTCTGAATCGTCCTTATCCTACTTAAACATCGTCAACTTGAGCACTTCCAACATCACTTCCGTTGGCACCTTGCTTAACGACGGTTCTAACTTCGTATCTAGCTATCCGCATATGATCGTCTTCCCAGCGATCTTCATCTCGTTATTGATGATTACCTTCAACTTGATCGGTAACGGCTTGCGTGATGCGTTCAACCCAACATTGAGAGGAGGCGAATGATATGTCTGAACAGAATAACAAAATCTTAGAAGTCAAAGACCTTCGTATCTCTTTCCGTGTTGATGGCGGCACCGTCAAAGCGGTCCGTGGCATCTCCTTCGATTTGTATAAGGGCAGAACCTTATGCATCGTCGGTGAATCCGGCTCCGGAAAATCCGTCACTTCCCGTGCGATCTTGGGCATTTTAGCCAAGAACGCTTTGGTCGAAGGCGGCGAAATCATCTACGATGGCAAGGATTTGCTTACCATCTCCGAAGAACGCTTCCATCGCATCAGGGGTTCCAAGATCTCCATGATCTTCCAGGACCCATTGTCCGCCTTGGATCCTATCATCCGTGTCGGCAAACAGCTTACTGACCCAATCATCCTCAAAGCCCGAGCGGCCAGAAGAGAGGCTAATGGTTTAGTCAAAGAGATTCTCGATAATACCAAGAAAACGGCGGTTAAAAACAACATCGCTTATGATGAAAACCTCGTTAAGAAGTTCATCGCTGCGAATCTTGAGGAATTGTCCGTTTTAGAGGCCAAAGAGAAATCGATTCGCGATAAGACCATCTGGGAAAGAAATGTCTCCATCGCCAACGACCCTGAACATTATCCTTCCGCGACTTTGAAGGCCGCCTCCCGCTACATCAATAAGCACGAGGAGCCTACCGAGTTCGTCGAACCAGAGCTTACAAAATCCTTATCGGAAGAAGAAAAGACCGCTTTAAGGGAGATGCTTATCGAACTTATCGAAGCGGCCGACAAGGATTATAAGATCGACTTGATCACCCTCCGCGATACCATCACCGGCATCATCGAAGGTCCATTGTCTCAAAATGTGGCTGATTATAAGACTCTCAAAGGCCTTATTAAGACCGTCAAATCCGTCATCTGCTCCTTTGCTTTCAAGGATGATGAAGACGATACCATCGCCGTCTTTGACACCTCTTTCGCCAAATATGTCGAAGCCCTCAAATTGGCTTTGGATAACGAGAAAGCGGCTAAAAAGAGAGATGAATCATACACCAAGAAAGGTTTGGAAGTCCCTGCTTTCACTTTGAAAGAAAGAGCCAAGCTTCCTGAAAAATCCTTCACTCCAGCCGATGCGACGGACTTGCTTAGAGAACTCTGCACCAAATTGGTCAAGCATGTCTCCGAAGTCATCCTTACCAAATTGGACGCCAAAGAATATGTCGACACATTCTTGGCTTATTTCGCCAAAGAAATCAAAGCCGGCAAGAGAGCCGTTTCCAAGGCCGAGGCCAAGGAACAAGCCTTGAACATCATGCGTCAGGTCGGTATTCCACAGCCAGAGATCAGATTCCGTCAATATCCGTTCGAATTCTCCGGCGGTATGCGTCAGAGAATCGTCATCGCGATTGCTCTTTCCTCCAAGCCAGAGATTCTTATCTGCGACGAACCGACGACCGCTTTGGACGTCACTATCCAGGCTCAGATCTTGGAATTGATCAACAACCTCAAAGAGGAACTCAACCTCTCCATCATCTTCATCACCCACGACTTGGGCGTCGTTGCCAATATGGCCGATGATATCGCCGTCATGTATGCCGGCAAAATCGTCGAATATGGCTCCGTCGATGATATCTTCTACGATCCACGCCACCCATACACTTGGGCCTTGTTGGCTTCTATGCCAGACTTGGATACCAAAGAAAAGATCGACGCCATCCCAGGCACCCCACCAAACATGCTTATCCCACCAGTCGGTGACGCTTTCGCTGCTCGTAACAAATACGCGCTAGCTATCGATTTCGAGGAAGAACCGCCTCTCTTTAAAGTTTCCGATACCCATTTCGCCTCTACTTGGCTCTTGGCTCCGGAAGCTCCAAAAGCGGTCCCGCCTGAGATTGTCACCGCTCGTATCAAACGCGCGTTGGATAAGAGAAATGCCAACGAAGAAAAGGAGGCCAAATAATGTCTGAAGAAGTCAAAAAGCCTCAAGAGCAAGAAGTCATCTTAAGCGTCCGTCACTTGAAACAATACTTCAAGCTTGGCGGAACGGGTGTCTTTAAATACAACAAAGCCGTCCATGATGTCTCGTTCGATATTCATAAAGGCGAGATCTTCGGTTTGGTCGGCGAATCTGGCTGTGGCAAAACCACCATCGGCCGTTCCATCATCCGTTTGTATCAGCCAACCTCTGGCGATGTCTATTTTAAGGGCGTCCGTATCGGTGGTGGCACTCGTTGGAATGAAAAAGAAATCAAATTCACCAACATCCGTCTGAAACAGAAACTCGCTGAGATCGACGCGGAAGAGAAAATCGAATTATCTTCCGCTAACCCTGACGTTGAGGAAATCAAAGCCAAATACGACGCTCAGAGAAAAGAAGCGATCGATGCCGCTAAAGTCATCTGCGACCGCGAACGCAAGCGTATCGCCGCCGTCAAAGACGACGTCAAGAACTGCGATAAGAACTTCGCCAAGCAGATGGTTGCCGAATGCAAGGCCAAATACGCCGATTTCCTTAGCTATACCAACAATGGCAAAGTCTTATCAAGCGACGAAGAAAAAGAACTTTTTAAACAATATAAGAAGGATCTTAACGACGCTAAACATGCTCGTATCACTTCCGGCATGCAGATGATCTTCCAGGATCCGATGGCTTCCATCAATCCTCGTATGACCGTCCGCAACATCATCTCCGAAGGTCTTCGCATCAATGGCGTGAGAGACAAGAAATACATCGAGCAGCGCGTCAATGAGATGCTGGACAAAGTCGGCTTGCTCCCAGAGCACGCCGATCGTTATCCACACGAATTCTCCGGCGGTCAGAGGCAGCGTATCGGTATTGCTCGTGCCTTGATCATGAATCCGGAATTGATCATCGCCGACGAACCTGTTTCTGCATTGGATGTCTCCATCCAAGCCCAAATCATCAACCTTTTGAACGATTTACGTGATGAATTGGGATTGACCATCCTCTTTATCGCCCATAACCTTTCCGTCGTTAAATACTTCTGCGACAGAATCGCCGTTATGTACTTCGGTAACTTAGTCGAGCTCGCCCCATCGGACGAATTGTTCAAACATCCTTTGCATCCTTATACCCGTTCCCTTCTCTCCGCCGTTCCACACTGCGACCCGGATACCGAGAAGCACAGAACCCGTATCAAATACGATCCCCGCGCCTCTCATGACTATTCCGTCGATAAGCCACGCTTAATCGAGATTGAGCCAGGCCATTTCGTCCGCTGCAACGAGAAGGAAGAAAAGGAATATAGGGATTTATTAGCCTCTGGCTACGACTCTGGCTATGGCGAATAAAAAAGAAAAGCCTGTCGTCAGCGAAGAAGTCAGGAAGCAAAATCTTAAAGTTTTCTGGATTAGCTTTGCCATCACCTTCGTGGTGTCCATCGGCATCGCGGTGGCTTCCTATTTCATCGCTAAAAGCAGATTCGACGCCTCCGAATACGAAGCTAAGAAACTTGTTATCTGGACGGACGCCGTGTCCTTCCCGGTGGTGATGCTGTTCTTAGTTTGGTGTTTGGTCAAACTATCTGGCTATGGGGCGTTTGACGCCATCAGCTATTCGGTTCAACTAGCCTTCCTTACTGTCTTCCATCCAGATATAAGGAAAACGAAGCTTCCTGCCACCTATCGCGAATATCGCGAGATGAAGCAAGGCAAGAAAAGAGTTAGCCCGTCATACATCTTATGGGTTTGCCTGCCCTACGCGGTCGCGACCATCGTGATGTTGATTATCTACTTTACAAACAAATAAAGAGCACCCTACGGGGTGCTTTTTACTTAAGTAACCAATCTAAGGCGTAAACGATTTTGATTCCCTTATCATCTTTGATAATTTGTGTTTAAGCGAAAAATCAGCTATTCGGTTCTTTCGATGTATTTCATAAGCATTCTTCAAGGCGGTTTTGTTATAACAACCCTGGAATAAAACATTAATGTGAATTTGGGATACACCCCAAAAACTATTTGCAGCTATTTGCTTAGTAAATATAAGAAAAACCCCACACGGTTAGGCATGGGGTTTGACTGTTTTTCTTGCAACTTAGGCAATCTTTTCGACAACGAACTTAACCTTGTCTTTGGTGACGTCGAGGACTTCGACGGTGTAATCGAAGGTGCAGGTTTGATCGACTGTGCGAGTGGCTGGATCCTGAGCCTTGTTCCAGAGGTTGGAATAGGAAGGCATCATGCAATACCATTCGTTTGTCATCTTGCCATCTTGCTCGTAAGCGGTGAGATCGAAGGTAAATCCTTTGGTGAATAAGTCGGAGTTGGTGGATGTGGTGTTTTGGTTCAAGAGGTTCTTTTCTTCGGTGAAGGAAGAAGCCTGCATGACATTGATGAAGTACATGGAACGATCTTTGCCGGTGGAGTTGTTCTTGGCGGCAAAGGTGTCTCTCCATTGAGCATAGCCACGGCCCGACGGGGTATTCATGACACGGAAGGTAGTCGCGGTGGCGACTTCTTCTGGAGTCGAAAGGATTTCGGTGTTCTTGCTCTTATAAGCACGAGCGTCGACGTGGGTGATACGGAGACCTGGCTTGGTGTAGCCGGTGACGTTGCTGTAACCGGTCTTGTATTCTTCGTTCAATCCAACAGGGGACATGAATTCGATCATCATGTATTCATCGGCGAAGGTGCCGTTGAAGTTCTTGGATGGGAGAATGCAGAACTGACCGGAAGTGGTGGTTGGTTCCATTTCGATGTAGGCACTGTCATCGATGACATATGGGGCAACCCAACCAAACTGCCACTTGGTGAAGGCATTGTGGTCGCCGATGTTATGGTCCTGCATATCGATGCCGCCTAATGGGGCTTCGGTATCATCATAGGAATAATAGTCATCATTTCCGAATAAGTGGCCGGTTTCGTGGATGAAGGTGTGTCCATCTTTGCCTTCTCCATAAGCTTGATCCATGAAGTCGATGGAAGCCCAAGCGTATTTGGAGATGGCTGGGCTAGCGACGGTGCCGCTGTTGCCAGAAGTGGTGACATAGGCCCAATAGCTCATGGAAGTGGTGCTGGATTCGTAAGCGTGGATAGCGGCGGAATAGACAATCCAAATGGAATCGATGTATCCGTCTTTATCCTGGTCGTACCAAGTCCAAGGCTGAGCGTCAGCGCCTAAGGCACCATGGTTTTCTTTCTTGTATTCGGCAAGATAGTAAGTCTTGATATCCTTAACGGCATCGCTGGAAGAATATTCCGATGGCTTTTTGCCCGGTTTGAACCAACCGCCGTCGCAACGCATGACGTTGCCGACCAATTTCAGTTTACCGAAGGAAGAGGTCTCATAATAGGATTTAAGGGATTGCCATCCGGTATCGGAAGCTTCGCCGAAGAACAACTTTTCGATCATATCCAATCTTTCGGTTGTTTGCTTTACGGTGCGGCCAGATCTGCTAACGTTAGGATAGGCTGGCGAAGTGCCAACATCGTCATCCAAACCAACTGGGACGACCAACATTCTTTGTTCGCCGGTGGAGCGTAAGCATGGGGCACCGGAGTTTTGTTCGATCAAGTGACGATCCAAAGCCTGCTTGTTGCCTTTGGAATCGGTATATTCCATTGTCGCTTTGCTGAAATCTGTCAATTTCTTGTAGCTGGAATAATCGGATGGAACGCCGCTAGAAGAGCTATCGCCAGATGGATTAGTGTCACTAGAAGACTTATCATCCGAAGGACCGCAAGAAGCAAGAATCATAGGTACTGCGCCGATAAGCAACGCAAGTATTTTTTTGCTTTTCATTAAGTATTTCCTCCTAAAAGTCGGCTTAATTATAGGGGCAAAGAAAGAAATGTCATTAAAAAAATAGTCGATTTTTAAACTAGTGCTTGAAAAATGCGAAATGACCTATAAAGTTTTGTCATTCTTAATCGCGATGCACGCGAATTAGTTAATTAAAAAAGGAGAAAGAATCATGAAAAAGAAACTTATTGCTCTTGCTCTCCTCGCTGCTGCTACCGGAGCGTTAACCGTCTCCTGTGGCCCTGATGTCGATCCGTCTGATGGCGACAGCAGCGTAGTCGAGACTTGGGCCACCCGTGTCAAAATCACTAAATTGGGCACCCTTATTGTTGGTGAAAGCTTCAAATTGAGCGATATCGTCGAAACTACCCCGGCTGGTGCTAAATACACTGTCGAAGGCAAATCCGGCAAAGACACCGTTTATTCCATCGGTGCCGATAACAATACCATCACCATCATTGGTTCTGGCACTGGAGCTATCCAACTCAAAGGCCAGACCGGCAACATTCTTGGTGAGGTCAACATCACCGCTATGTCCGAGGCTGGCAAAGCCCTTCAGGAATGGTGTGATGGATTATCCAACAACTACTTACTTGATGCGACTTGGAACGAAATCGAAGGTGTTTGGGCCGATGCGACTGACGCCACCCAATACGCTGAATCCGAAGGCATGGGCTTAATGGTCACCGACAAATATGTCGTCGATGGCACTTATGAAGAATTTTCCGCCGTTGCCCTCGAAAAGGCCGATGGTGCCGCCTATGGCTTCACCCTTTTAGATGGCTCTGGCAAAAAGGTTAATTATGCCGGTGGTTTCAAAGCCGCTCTTGATGGCGCCGCCTCCATTGAGGTTGGCGACAGAGTCGGAACCGCCTACATCGATGAATACTTTGTTATGGATGGACTTCTCAATGTCCTCGACTATACCGAAGGCGATGATGGTTGGTTCACTTTGACTGATGGTACCACTTCTCAAGACTTAGTTGGTTCATTGTTCAGCATGAATGTCAAGAACTACACCGGCGTTTCCGCCAAAGTCAAATTGGTCGATGATGTCTTGCAAGGCACTGTCAAATTTGATGCGAAGGCCACCGTTGGTTGCGCCATCGACTTCAAACTCTATCAAGGCGTTTCTCTCCCTATCTTAGAGTCCGCTGTCGTCGATCAAGAACCACCAGCCAAACTCGATGTCACTGACTTAGCCAGTCATTATGGCCAGTTCATCAATAACTATCAAGTTGATTGGGAATGTGGCGTTTTCACCCCGGGCCTTCAAACTTATTCAACCGATAACACCGTTGGTGTTACTCTCTACACCGAAAACGCCATTGTCGCGGCTGCTTGCGGCTTAACTGAAGAGGGTGCATTGAATACTGCCAGCGCTCAAGTCTTCGGCTACTATGGCGATTCGACAGGTATATATCAGGTCGCTTTGGACGATGAAACTAGCACCATCGTTAAAGGGGATACCGCTATATCCACTCAATACACCAGCCCATATGTCGTTATGCCATCCGCTTCTGAATTGTTCACTGCCGAAGTCTTGGACGATGCCTCATTGTCCTTGGCTTATGAAGATGCTGACTCTGGCATGAAACAATACTCCTATAACGGCTCCTTCGATACTGCTGCCTTAGGCTTATTAATCGAAGAGGTCTCCCCATTCGGCTACAAATTCTATAGCAAGGGCGAAGACATCTTTAAGTATGGTCCAGAGGGCGTCATCCTTGATCTCGGATCTAAGATCTTGCATTCCTTCACCATCAACTATGACGGAACTAACGGCATTGGATACGTCCAACAGTTCTCCAATGCTGGCAATGTTGAAAATCCTATCGGCAAGAAAGCTTGGGAAGCCTTCCCAAATTACTTCGCTGATCCATCTGCCTCCACTTCGTCTGGTGAATCTAGCTCGGAAGCTTAATCGAGTAACAATCACAAAAAATGCCATCGCATAAGCGGTGGCTTTTTTAATGGCTATAGGAATTTGATTATGCATTGAAGTTTAATGGGATAATGTTGAAATACCATAAAAATATTATTAAATAAGAATATCGGTGGTAAATAGACAATGATATACGATTCTCAAGCCCTTCGTTCTAGATTCGAAGCATATTCGAACATTAACCAAAAAATTAGTTTGGAGACCAAAAAAGGAAATTTGATCAGGATAAAAAATGGTCTTTATTCGGACGATTTGGCGACTGATGCACCAGTTATTTCGAATGTTTGCTATTTTCCTTCGTACATTTCGTTTGAATACGCACTATCTTACTATGGGCTTATCCCCGAGCACGTGTCTGTTATCACTTCTGCTTGTTTTGGAAAGAAAAACAACAAAGTGTATAAAGCCGGCGGCTTAGTTTTTGAATATAGAAGCATCCCAGACGAGGCGTTTCCTTATGGCGTAGGCTTCTTTCAAAGCCAAGCCGGTGTTAGATACAAAATGGCATCAAAAGAAAAATGCTTATGCGACACCCTATATTCGAAATACCCGGTTAGATCGATAAAAGACTTAAAAGCGTTACTCTTTGAAGATTTGAGGATAGATAAAGAGGAATTTATGAAACTGGATTTTGGTTTCATAAAGGAAGTTGCTCCGCATTACCATTCAAACACGCTATCAACCCTGATTAGATACTTGGAGAAAATATAGCTTTTAGGCTTTTAAAACCCTTTTAATACCTTTTCGTATTGTAAACCGTACCAGTGGTCTTCGTTGGTGGCTTTGATAGCTTTGATTATGAAGTCCGCGGCTTTAGAAGAAGCGGCCTTAAGATTATCGCCATTCAAATAGTTGCCAATCACAACTGAGGAGAATATATCTCCGGAGCCGTGATAGGACTTATTTTCCTTTTCTTTGAGGATGATGGATGATTTCCCATTCTCGAGGACAAACGCGCCGAGAAGGCCGTCTTTCATTAAGGAGGTTAGGACGATGTTCTTACAGCCCATCGCCTTTAGTCCTTCGATCAAAGAATTGATGTATTCGTCGGTCTGATTTTCTTCATATGGCAAATCGGTTAGTAAGGCGGCTTCGGTGATATTGGGGAGGATGAGATCTGCTTGAGAGACTAATTTTTTCATGCCCTTGACGATGCTTTCGTTTAAGGTGGGATAAAGTTTTCCATGGTCTGCCATCGCTGGATCGACGATGAACAATCCATCCTTCTTAAGAAGGTTCTTTTTGATTTCGAGGATGAGATCAAATTGTCTTTCGTCACCGATATAACCGGTGTAGATGGCGTCGAACTTAAGACCTAGCTTTTCCCATTCTTTGACAATCTTTGGCATCTCATCGGTTAAGTCCAAGCAAGTGAATTCTTTAAAGCCAGTGGTGTGGTTAGAAAGAATGGCGGATGGAAGGATAATCGTTTCGTGTCCTAAGGCGCTTAAAATAGGCAACGCGACCGTGCAAGAGCACGATCCGTAGCAGGATATATCTTGGATAGTTAATATCTTCATTTAATGGTGACCTCTTTAAGGCCCAACTTAGTCAATTGATCCCTAAGTTTCTTAGCCTTATGCCCATAGATTATAAGATGATGATTGCTTAATGGTTTAGTTAAGAAATATTCGATGCCATTTGGAAGTTCGACTTCGATTTGGGTGCGGCAGAGATTTGGTTCATTAAGATTGCGAATCAGTCGGCCTTCCAAAGCCACGAATTTCTTTAATTCGTTGTCGATTTTGAAAATGGTGACATCTCCTAAATTAAGCTCGCCTTTTATCCCAATTCCAATGCCGGATTCATAATGAGTATCCAAAGAATAAGAATTGCACATCGAAAGAGGGATGGTACAGTGAGCCAGAATGATTCTTTTGCTATCTAAGTCGATTCTAGATGGATTACATTGAAACGAATTTTGATTAAGGACGTCCTTAACCATCATCATTGAGATCATCGTTGGGACATCGCCTTCGCATGTGGCGATGATGTCCTCGTCATTGATATGGGCGAACGCCAGGCAAGAGGATGTTTTCAATGTGCTTAACAAATCGAAGCATCTGACCGTGAACCCTTCTAATCGATATTTGGCGATAAGGCCTTTTAAAGCGCCATAAACATGAAGGGCTTTTTCCTGTTCGGACTTAGAAAAGGACGCCTTCAGCGATTGCTTCGGTGGGATATTTGAGTCTGCCTTGGCCAAATCTATCAGCTCCTGAATATCAATATTTATCAATTCAAACCCCAATGCTTTCGCAGCATTTGGGTCAACCTGAGAAGAGATAAGCCAATCCGATGGTTTTCCGATGATGCCTAATCTATGCATCTTTTGCACTCCTTTATGCGTGAAGCAATGTATGAATCAGAGCCGTGCAAGATTTCTCCTTTGGCCCCATTTTGTTGGATATATGAAAGAATCTCTAAGGAGGCTGCCAAAGAGTTGTTTGTGCCGTAGGTCAGCAAATAGATTGGCGATTTCAATTTCTCATAAACCTCAAGGAAATACCCTTCCGAACCCCCGGATTCCACCAAAATCATTTGGAGGTCTCCGTCGTATAAGTGATCAATGTCGGAAATGACATATTCATCCCCGGTCAGCATCGTTAGTTCCTTCAACAAGGCGTCGCGTTTCTCATTTATATAAGCCTCATCGTGCAGTGGGGATTTGATTGGGTAAATGCGGATTTTCATGGCCTTATTTTAGCATGCAACGAGCATAGCAATCACTAGTGATAAGCATGTTTTGAGCCTCTTTTTTCGTTTGGCATACTTATTTTTTGCCCCTTTTTGCCCTTGACGTCCAAATTTCAAAAAACGAATCGAAAATAAGTCGGATTCCAAATAAAACCAAGTTCCATAATTTAGAGAATCGTCATTCTCCCGATTTTAGAGCCCCTATAGAGAGAATACTTACAAAGTATTGTTATACTTTACGCCAACCCAAGGGTTGGGGAGAAAATCGATATGAAGAAAGGCTTGATAATTGGCATCATTGGCAGCGTCGCTGCTGCTGGAGCCGGCGCTGGCGTCGGCGTTTTCCTTGCCAAAGAACTTAAGCCGGACATCACTATCACTGAAGGCTTGAATGGCAAAGACTACGAGGCTGATATCGATGCTGCTTGGAAGAAATACCAAGCTGCTAAGCCTAGTGGCAACTTCGTCAACAGCATGACACCCGATGAGCTCATCAATTGCAGCTACAAAGTCTATGACAGCAAGGAAAAGCACCATGCCATGACGGTTGGCTATTCCATCGCTTCTACATTGGGTCTCAATGTCGATCAGACCGTCTTGGGTTACTTCGTTAAGGATGGGGACAAGTTCTTCGAGGAGCAATCTTCTTACTCAAACCTCGTCAAACTTAACAACCGTTTCTGGGAAGATTCTGATAACACCCTCTGTTATTGGGGCAAGGATGCGGATTGGGATAAATACACCCCAAACACCGTCACCAATGCCGAATATCGTGAGCTGATGGGTTCGAATGTATCCAGAAGCCTCCGCTACATCGTTTCTGATAAGACCGTCATTTACGGGAAAGTAAACAACACCACATTGGGGTTGCAGACCACCCGAGCGGTGAAAAACGGAGACGAGATAGTGGTTGATGTCGAATTGGACACCGCAAAGACTGTCTGTTATTACGGCCAGCAAATGAAAACGATGTCCGACCTAATCGCCCCGCCAACATTCTCGTATGTCCACCTCATTGTGACGATGGATGCCACGGACCTCTTCCCGAAGAGCATGGTGGTTTACGAAGGATATGTGGCGACCTTATCTAGCGGAATTGGTTCCCCTGCCAATAGCCGCCTTAAAACCGTTTACGCTTCCGATGGAACGGAGACAATACCCGAACTTCACGCTAAGTTCGAGTATCCTGAGGAATTGTAATAAATTAGCGAAATCATAAAAGAACAGGAGTTTTTATGAAAAAAGAAAGCAAGAAACCAAAAAGCAAAGCCAAACGCATTCTTTTGATGTCTGGCATGTTTGTTGGAATCTTTGGCATGACTGCCGCCGGGACGTTCTTACTCATCCCACAGCATCAAACGATCATTCCTGCCCCAGACAAAGACCAAATCGAACTGACTGGTGCCCAAAAATTGATGGGCAACATCGTTGATTCCGTCTCAACTGGCTTGGGCGCGACCGTCAGAGATGGCTTGGTCGTCCTTGATGGCAAATCTGAAGGCTATGCCAACAATCTCGATTTGAAAGGCACGAACCTCAAATTCAAGATGGAGTCTCTCGATGTCCACGGCATTGATCTGGTCGTCGATGCCAAAGTCGACTACAACGGCAAAAACCGCGGTTTGGGATTATCTTTGGTCGATGACATGATTTACTTCAACATCGCCGACTACGATTCCGATACTTGGGATTTGAAATACAAGGTCTCGACTGCAGCCTATGACGCAGATCCTCAAGTCATCGACCCGGAAACCGGCGGTATCGTCCAATATAGTTACGGCAAGTTAGACTGGTTGATCGAAGATATCATCGGAATTCTCACTGGTGAAGGAATGGACGTCAGTTTCCCTTCCATCTCTGGGCTTGTTAATGGTTCTTCCGAAGGCGAAACGAGCGAATCTAGCACTGAAGAATCATCTAGTTCAATCGATGCTCAGGCCATCTTGGATTCCATGAATGATATGGTCGAGGATAGCGCCTTAGCCTCCTTAACCAGCGATCCGCATTACTTCAACTGGGACTTGGTTTTGGGCGATAAGACCTTTGAATTGGGCCTCCGTTCTGACTCCGAATACAATTTGACCGGCGTTGATTTCCCACGTATCCATTCAGAAAATGGCGTGGCAGCTCAAGACGCCATCACCGATTTGGTCGATGGTTTGGGTTTCAAACTTCAATTGGATATCGCCACCAATAGCTTGGTCTTCGGCGAGCCAAATAATGCCGCCGATTACAAATCCCTAGACAATTCGGTCGCTTTGTTTGAAAAGATTGCCCACGCCGCTGGCTCGATGAAATTCGGTGTCGGCTTAGACCTTGACCTCTCTTACGAGACCGAAGGCGAAGAGGCCTCCGTCTATAAGTTTGCGAAAGACGGATTAAACGACACCGCCAATCTCTCCCTTAACGCCAATTTGGATGCCTCGGGAAAGAAACTCAATGCCTTGGATGCTAATTTGGCTTTCTCCCATGAGTCCGATGGCACTACATCAAGCCAAAACTTATCCGCCACTTACTATGGAAACGAAGAAAGCAAGGATATGTACATCAACTTGAACAACACCTTGCTTGCTAAGACCGATAAAGTCATGCTCGACGAAGTCGTCGGCTCCATCAAAGACGCGATGAAGAGTGATCCTGTCACCGATTCCGGAAATGCCTCTGAAGAGCAAAAGACCGAAGAGCAGGTAACCAAGACCGAAGGTGCTATCGCGACCGCCATTCAGGCCGTCAAAGACAGTGACTTCATGAAGGGCTTGGACAATGGCGTTTACGATTCCGCCTTGGATTTCATCAAATCCATCACGGTCAACGACAATAAGATCGAAATCGTCATTTCCCTTAAGCCGATCGGCATCGAAACCGGCGCCGCTGACGGGAAAGACATTATCGTCACCATTTCCGAGGACACTGAAGTCGAAGGCGATCCTCTCCTCACTGTTCAATTGAATAAAATCAAGTTCGCTTCCTTTACCGTTGATGGCGCCTTGAACGTCATCGATTACAGCGAAGTTGTCGAACCAACTAACAAAGAAGCCTATCAAGAGATGTCTCACTTGAAGGGCGTCACCGACCAAGTCTTGGACATCGTCGACGCTAAGGCTGCGACCATCACCTTAGGCGGCGGATTCAAATTCGCGGCCGAAAGCGAAGTGGCCATCGACTTAGATGGCAAGATCGCTTTGGATGCTTCCGTTAAGAACGATTTGAAGGCTGGCGTCGCCATCGATGTCAAAGAGACCGAAGAAAAGTTCGTCCAGCATCACAACATCAAAGCCGATGTCGCTCAGGAAGATGTCTCCGTCGAAAACGAAGACGGCACCTCTTCTACCGAGCGCGATACCCGCGTCTTCTTCTCCTATGATTCCATCAATCCGGAAGGAATGAGCGAAACCCACACCAATCCGAAGACCTCTGATCCTATCAAAGGCACGATGTCCGTCGGTTATGCGATGGGTACCGTCCAAAACATCATGGATTGGGCTTCCAATAGCTTAGACAACAGATTCAGCCGTATTTCCCGTGCGATGAGCAAACCGGGCGAGAACGCCCTCCTTGGCGACCTCACCTCTGGCGAATACTTCTCCTTGGCTGGGTTAAGAGTCATCAAATCATTCACCACTTCCTCGGACAAAGACATCATCGTCATCAACGCCGATTCCCTTGGTTTAGACCAAGACATCACCGTTACCATCAACTTCAACGCCGATAATTCGATCAAATCCATCGATGTCGGAGCTGACTTCGATACCAACGGCAAATCCCTGAACCTCTCCATCGGTTTGGATAAAGGAGCCGAAACCTCTAACCTCCAAACTTTGGAAGATCACTCATCCGATAATTATTGCAACTACGACACCGTCATGGATCTCGCTGACTACGCCGTCAGCACCACGACCGTCGGAGCCATCAAAGAGAACGGACATGGTCAGACCACACTTGGTTTGGAAGCCAATGTCGATATTGCTTTGGGCAATTACCAATTCAATGCGTTGACTTTAGATGGCGCCCTCTCCATCGATGGCGCTCAGTTGCAGGCTGCCGTCAATCTCAATGACATTCCGACCGTCAAAGGCTTGAATGCTCCAGAGAACGAGAAATACTTCCGCGATCATGAATACGAAGGAAGCAGAGACGCCTCCTTCTACTACTACGCCGACGGTCTTGAGACCAATGACGAAGTCATGATGACGAGAGATTCCTCTTATGGCAAACTCCGTAACGTCAAAGACTCCGTTCGTATGTCTGAAGATATCTTCTCCAAGGATGTCGGCGGATGGTTGCTCGAATACTTCCTCGGCGTTGATTCTTCCCTCTTAGCGGAAGATGAAGAAGCCGCCTCGGAAAGCACGACCACTACCGAGAAGTCTTATGGCTTGCCGCTCGAAGAAGCCATTCACGTCATGGATGTCTTCTCCGGCATTGAAGTTGTCGAAGATGAAAATAGCGATGCCAAGAGCTATGTCGTCGACCTTGATCTTGCCAATCTTGGATTTGGCTTCTTAGGAACCACTTCCCTAAAGATCGGCGCCGACACCGTCACCGATGCGGCTGGCAATAGCTTCAAGACCTTGACTGGCTTGAACGTGGAAGTCAATCTCGCCCTCGCTGGCAAATTGAAGATTGCCAAAGCGATTGTCGATCTTTCTATCACCAACCTTGCCGATGGCACTTATAAGAACATCTGGAACGAAACCGAACAAGAAGGTTTCTTCACCTACTTCTGCCCAAGTGTCGTTATCGATGGCAACGAAGTCTATGGTGAGCCGACCAATTATGGTTACGTCTCCGCGGACGGAACCTATAACCGCAACTACGTGATAAGCGAAGCCGGAAAAGCCGGAAACTACTACGCTTAAGCGATAATTCTCTGAAAGGGTGCTCCTTCGGGGGCACCCTGAATCTCAAAAATCATGAAGAAAGTAAAAACCTTAAAACAGAACGCCTCTATCGCAACGCTTGTCGCGTCTTTGTTGCTTTCTTCATGCTCTTTGACCTCACCTGAAGATAGCAAAACCGAATACAATAACGGAAATAACGGTGGCTCTTCTTATGTCTCTAACGATGGGGATAACCTCCAGCGTTTCCTTTCTTCTTTTATCGGAACGGCCCAAGATGGTTTTAGCTTCACCATCGACGAAGCCGAATGCTTGCTTGGAAAGAACTTCAATAACGTTTTGTCCATCAAGGATCCATATAAGGCCTCTGGCCAATTCATCGTCAATGGATTGTCTCTCCATGAAGTTGAATTCGATGTCAACATCCCTATCGACTATAACGGGCTTCTCCGCGGATTGCAGATCACCTTATCCGATGAAGACTTGTATTTCGCCATCTATAACAAGAACGACACCGATTCTTATGATTTCAAATACAAGGTTAACATCGCCCCTTACGATACGACCAACGAGGAAGGCGAATCGGTTGATTCGACGACTGGTGGCATCTATCGTTACGAATACGGCGATTTGGATTGGGTCATCGACGACATTTTGGAATCTTTGTCTGAGAAGTTCTTAAAAGTGAATGATGAAAATAAAGGATCGAGATTCACCTTCGACACCAAAGCCGTCCTCGAATCCATGGAAAATATGGAAAAAGGGACGTTGGATGGGAATCCTTATTTTGTTTGGAACCTCCCTATCGGAGATAAGACCTTCAATCTTGGCTTAAAAGCCGAAAAGGGCAGTTACCAATGGACGGGCATCGATTTCCCGAGCAAAGTCCAAGGCGGCTATTACGAGATTTCCTCCGATACGAAAATCAGAGCCTCTGTCAGTCTTGATAGCGGGAACGAAACCGTTAATATCTCCGCGCCGGAAGATGCCAGCGGATACACGAGCTTGGTCGATTCCATGGCGATTTGGGATAAGGTCATCGATTATGCGAACGCTCAAAAATTCTCCGTCGTTACGCGCGGAAGTGGTTTGTTATTGAAACACCAGGAAGAGGCTTTTGAAGGCGATGGCGTTTTCTTCAACACCACGGAAATCAACGAGGAAGCGTATCTTTCCTTGCGTGCCGATATCGATGTCACCGACAACAATCTCGAATCCATATATGCCGATGTTGATTATTCCTTCGCCGGATTGCATCAAATCATCAATATGATGATCAATGGTTCTCCGACGGACGCTTTCGATGAGGTGTACGCCGCCATCAATGATTTGCAGAAAGCCAAAACCTCCAAAACGGTCATCGATTCCATTATGGGATCCTTGAAGGATTTGATGAACGGAGGAGATAGCTCTTCTAAGAAAAACAAATCAGGCGGTGGTTTGGCCGCTTTAGGAGGCGCGTTGACCGATGCCATCAATGCCGTTAAGAATTCCGAAGGCCTAGGCAATGTCAAGGATGGCAACTACGAAGATATTATGGGGGCCATCACGACTTTCAAAGGATCAACCGATAACGTCGTCATCACTTTGGATTTGTCGGTCTTTGGCATGAAGGGAACCATCACTCTTGATTTGATTGGCGATAGTTCCAATGTTTCAGTTGGCTACGTCAAATTTGATAACGTCACCGTCGAACCGTTCTCCATTTCGGGCGAAATCGACGTCATCCCATATGAGAGGACGCCGATGACCGATGAAGAAAAAGCCCAATATAAAGAGCTCAGACACCTTGAATCTTTATCCGATCAGTTCGTGAAGATTTCCGATACCAAACAAATCAAATTGGGTTTGGAAGGCTATGTTTTAACTAGAGACACCACTTCGGTCATCACCCAAACGACGATTGGAAATAAGACCTCCGTTCCTAACTATCAGGGTTTCTCTTTCTCGGGAGACGTCGGTATAAATAAGAACACCAATCAAAGCACCGGCGCCATCACCGTCGTCGACCGTAAAGAATCCTATGTCAACGACCATAACGTGAAATTTGATATCACCGGCAAAGAACCGAAGGACGAGAATGGGGATTCCACCCAAACTGATGAGGAAGTCTATTCTTCTTCCAATCCAAGCACCCAATGGATGCTTTTCCAATACGATTCGAAGAACAACGGAACATACCCGTCTTCTGAAAATAGGACCGCGCCGGAAAGCGATACTCCTTTGAAAGCGAGATTCGCGATGCATTCTGTTTCGGGCTTCGTTGATGTCTTTAAGACCTTATTCTCTTCCAATGACCCACGTATGGAACGCATCATCAGCCTTATCACCGACTTGTTCATCAATTCGGTCATCGGCGATATGATCACCGGACAATATTACAAGGTCTTGGGGTCTGATTTGATTACCTATATCACTTTAGGTGATAGACAGGATGTCTTCGAATTGCCAGCTACCTTAATTGGTGGCGAATCCGACATGAAAATCACCGTCAATTACGCAAACGACGTCACGAGAGAAGATGGTCGTATTGTCGGCGGGGATATCGAATCGATCGAACTCGAAATGGCCATTGGGGTGTCTGACATCTATTTCAAAATCGATGTTTTAGGTTACGAAATGCAGGAAATGAACTGGCCGAACATCACCGATATCAGCGCCTTTGTCAACTATTCTTCTTTAAAAACCTTCGCCGAATATGCAGTCAATATGTTCTTGGCTGGCGATAGGGTTACCACTTCGAGCGGCAAGTCCGTCATCCGTTCGGCTTATAAGATTGAAGGAACGGCTGAAGCCGATTTGCCGGTTTTGAGCGATGTCGTCATTAACTTCAAAGTCTTTGTCAGGGTTGAAGGTGCGGATATTCGTATAGCCGCTTATGTAAACTTGCCTATCAATGGCGTCCTTAACTCGAGGTCGTTGACAAAGAGCGGCACCCGTTACATCAATTTCTTATATCACACTTCTGGAAATAACGATGGTTTGTTCTTAATCGATCGTTGGGATGACTATGGCGATAAGGGTAAGAGCCAAACCGATAATGACTACCATTATCAAACAAGGCTCGACGTCGAAGGCTTTAAATCTGACATCATGGGATACATTACCAAAGACATTTTTGGTTTGAATAATACCGTCCTCAATCTTATTGATAGCAGTTCCTCTTCTAGTTCCAGCCAGTCTTTGCACGGCGAAGATCTCATTACCGGATTCTCTTTCAACAATGATTTAAATAACCCAGTTTGGAACTTGGATTTACACACCGCCGCTTTGTTACATAATTCCGTTATTGGTGACATCAAATTGGCTTTGGGCGGAACTTACGCCAACGGCAAGAAACTCTTTAACAGCGCTAAGACCAGGGAGGCTATCAGCATTGCCAATGTCATCAATGTCACTTTCAGCGCCGAAATCACCAACTTCTCGCCTGATTATTACTATTGCTGGGATGATTCGATTGAAGTGCCTTATAACATCAATCACACCACCAAGAAGGTCTTGTTCGTTACCACTGATTACTATGAGACCCAATTCCATTCGATAAGCAATAACTCTTTCTTCCAAGATAACTTCTTAACTGTTAATTCGGACGGCTCGGTGACCCTTGCTTCCAGTTATTCTTCCTTGCCATTGAACCCAACTCCGAGCAACCACCTATAATAATTTATTGTTTCAAAATCGTCCCTCATCTATTAGGATAAGGGCACTATGGAAACTTTATCAGAGATTGTCGGTAAGAACTTGGTTACCCTTCGCAAAGCCAAGGGAATGACCCAAATTCAGCTTGCCGATGAAATACATTATTCGGATAAGTCCATTTCCAAATGGGAAAACGGATACGCTTTGCCAACCGTCGATATCCTTTTGGATTTGGCTCAATATTACGGCGTCACCGTCGATTATCTTTGCACCCCGCAGAACGAGGAAGACATCACCGCCCTCATCAATGATGAGATGCATAGCAAAAAGAGATTTGCCATCAAACGCAACAAGATAATCCTTATGACCATCATCGCTTTGACGATTGTGCTGGCTGGCGGTCTTATCCTTATTTCGGATTTCATTAATAAGCCTTATGGCGATCAAGGTCATTATTGGCTCATCATGCTTTGGGCTGTATCCTTAGCTCTCGCTATCGAAGCCATCATGTCGAAATTCTTCTTTTCCAATAAATGGGTGACGTTCGGCTTTGCTTCAACTTCGATGTGGCTTGTTATCATCACCTTCTTGCTTCACTTCCAGACCTGGGAACACATGAATGTTTGGTATGTGATCTTAGCGGGAATCCCTATCCAAGGCATATTCTTGCTCTTGGCTTTTTGGAAGAGAGTCAAAAATAAAACTAAGTCGTCTAAATAAAGACGGCTTTTCTTTTAATAATAAAAAAACGGAGGCCGTGATGGTCTCCGTCTTTCGTTATTGGTTTGTTATTTCTTCAAATTGTAGAAGGCCTTGATGCCTGGATATTCGGCATCATCTTCGAGTTCTTCTTCGATGCGGAGCAACTGATTGTATTTGGCAATACGATCGGTGCGGGACATGGAACCGGTCTTGATCTGGCCAGCGTTCAAGGCGACGACCAAGTCAGCGATGGTGGTGTCTTCGGTTTCGCCAGAACGGTGAGAGACAACGCAGGTATAACCAGCGCGCATGGCAAGCTGGCAAGTATCCAAGGTCTCAGTCAAGGTACCAATCTGGTTGAGCTTGATAAGAACGGAGTTGGCAATGCCTTTTTCGATGCCTTTTTCGACATAGACTTTGTTGGTGACGAAGAGGTCATCACCGACGAGCTGGACTTTCTTGCCGACTCTTTCGGTAAGAAGTTTCCAACCATCCCAGTCATTCTCGGCTAAGGCGTCTTCAATGGTGATAAGAGGATACTTATCAACGAAGGAAGCGATGAGATCGACCATCTGTTCGGAGGTCAATTCGCCACCATGGGAACGCTTGAGTTCGTATTTCTTGGTGTCTGGGTTATAGAATTCGGAAGAAGCGAGGTCCATGCCGAGCATGATGTCTTCGCCTGGCTTGTAGCCAGCGAGCTTGATGGCTTCGACTAAGACTTCCAATGGTTCTTCGTTGCTCTTTAATCCGTTAGGAGCAAAGCCACCTTCGTCACCGACAGCGGTGATGTCGCCGCGTTTCTTGAGGATGGTGCGTAAGGCCGCGAAGGTTTCGGCACCCATCTGGATAGCTTCATGGAAGGATTTGGCACCGACCGGCATGATCATGTATTCCTGGAAGTCGACCGAGGAATCGGCGTGCTTGCCGCCATTGATGACGTTCATCATTGGGACAGGAAGCTGTTTGGCGTTTGGTCCACCTAAATAACGGTAGAGTGGCAAACCAACAAAGTTGGCGGCGGCCTTAGCGACGGCTAAGGAAACACCTAACATGGCGTTGGCGCCTAATTTCGATTTGAATTCGGTTCCATCTAAGGCCAACATGGCTTTATCGACGCCAGTCTGATCCAAGACGGTATATTCGCCTTCGAGAGCTGGGGCGATGATTTCATTAACATTTTTAACGGCGGTTAAGACGCCTTTTCCGCCGAAGCGGGTTTTATCTCCGTCACGAAGTTCCAAGGCTTCGCGTTCGCCGGTGGAGGCACCAGATGGGACGGCAGCGCGTCCGAAGGCACCAGATTCGGTAATGACTTCGACTTCAACAGTAGGATTTCCGCGAGAGTCAATGATTTCACGGGCATGAATATGTTCAATTAATGGCATTAAGCAATTCTCCTTTTAGCACATAAACATGCTTACTAGGTAAGCACACTGATTATAGGGATTAGATTTAATCTAAACAATATCGCTTTGCTTGTAAACGCTTGCGAGTGCATAATCTTTTTATGCTAAAAGATTGGAAAGAATTGTTCGAAAAAGTGTCGGAATCAAACTATTCCAAGACATTGAACGCTTTTTTAAACGAAGAATATCAGAGCAAAACAATTTATCCTCCGAGGGATATGATGTTCCAAGCTTTTAAATTAACCTCGCCAAAAAACCTTAAAGTGGTAATCATTGGCCAAGATCCATATCACAATCCGGGGGAGGCGATGGGCTTATCATTCTCTGTTCCTAGAGGAATGCCTTTGCCGCCATCCTTGAAGAATATCTACAAAGAGATAGAAACGGATCAAGGCATCAAGATGAACTTCCGTAATGGGGACTTAACCCCGTGGGCGGAGCAAGGATGTTTGATGCTTAACGCCTATTTATCCGTTGAGGCAGGAAAGCCGTTGTCACACGCAAGAAATGAGTACTCCCTCTTCATGGCGGACACGCTTAGATATATCGATGGTTTAGATCAGCCTATTGTGTTTATGCTTTGGGGTGGCTTTGCCAAGAAGTTGAAACCGTTCGTCAAGAATCCTAAACACATTGTGCTTGAAGCGAATCACCCATCCCCTTTGGCTGCCAATCGCGGAGGCTGGTTTGGAAACAAATTGTTTACCAAATGTAACGACTTTCTTATCGAAAATGGCGTCGAACCAATTGATTGGCATATTGATTAGATTTAATATTGTGTCACCGGAGCTCATTAGAATGGGCTGAGAGGAGCTGTGTGCCAGCTCGACGGAACCTGATCCAGGTAATGCTGGCGGAGGAATGAATTTTATTAATTGATTCCTCCTCCGTTTTTCGGAGGATTTTTTATGGAAAAGGAAGAAAAAGGAATCCAGTGGGTAAAGAGCAACCTCTGGTGGATTGCCGCGTTATGCGGTGCGCTCATCTTTTTAGGATGGGCAATGCCAATGTTCTCAACTAAGCCTATAACGGTAAGTACATCGCTTGGTAGCGAGTACTACGAATTAAGCAAAGGCTCAAGAGAATCAATTTATGTCGGAAGTGTCCTATTTGGCGCTAACGGCAGCGAATGTTTGTGGGCGTTTATAGTTATTTACGCCCTTGTTTTGGTGGGGATTGTTTTCTCTTTCCTCGGCAAAGTTAATAAGAAGTTTTATGAAGCTGGTTTAGTGGCTTACTTAATGTCAGCGATTTTGTTATTGGCTGGCAATATCTTTTACGATTATGCGAAATGCTTGTCGGTCATCGGCAGCTCCTTTATGGATTATTTAGATGAATGGAGATCTTTGGCGGGTACTCGTGTATCGGCTGGCGTCATTTGGGGCATCGTTTTTGCTTTCATTGGTTTCTTGGCCAACTTATCTGCGTCATATGAGGAAAGAAAGTTCTCTCTTCGCGATTTGATGGAAATTGCCATTCTTTCGGCTTTGGGCATTGTAATCGATGTCGTTCAGCACTTCATCCCATCGCTTGGCGTTACTGGTGGTTCGATTGGCATTGCCACCTTGCCATTGTTATATGTTGCGTTGAGACACGGTCCATTAGCTGGTTTTATCAGCGGTGGCATTGTCTATGGCTTAATCACTTGTATCACCGATGGATACGGCATCTTCTTATATCCATTTGACTATATGGTCGGCTTTGGATCGGTCGCGATTTTAGGCTTCTTCAAACCTTTGATTTTTGGTGAAAAACAAGTCGGTTATAACGTGAAAGGCGAAATATTTATCCTTCTCGGATGCTTATTGTCGGGCTTTGTTAGATTTGTCGGCTCATCGTTATCGTCCATTGTTAACTATGGTTTAAACCTCGTTGGTGCGATGACTTATAACGTTATTTATGTTTTCGCCTCAGCGGGCATCAGCGCCGTGATATTGATGGCCCTGTACGGACCATTATTAAAACTCCAAAAGGCTTTTCCTCCTAAAGAAGGAAAATAATTAGGGTAAATCTCAAAAAACATGCTATAGTGGGCTAGCATTTTTTAGGGGAAATCCTTATGGAAGAAGAAAAAGATTTGAATATCGTCGACGAAGATTCCGACTTTGCCGATGAAGTAAAACCGAGCGAGCCTGCTCCAGAAGAAAAGAAAGAAGCCGAAAAGCCGGTCGAAAAGAACGAGCTGGGCGTCAATCTTTATAACGAAGATAACGAGGTGGATCCTAACTTTTCTAACGGCCAATCCTCGTTTGGCCGCAAAAAGAAAGGTCCGGTTGAAACCTTCGAATACACTACCGAAGGACTTAAGAACATCGAGGATGCCAGACAGGAATTTGCGAAGAAATACAAAAAGCGCAACATCGCAAAATACATCGTTACCGGCATCGTGTTGGTGGGTCTCGTTCTTGGATGGCTGTTACCAACCCTCTTGATGGATAAAGAAACCTCCGGCAACTGGCCAACCTACATCACGTTGATCGTCTTTGTTGCCTTGATCATCTTCTTGGGCGTTTTCTCGGTCTTGTCAAAGAGATCGAGCTCAAAAGAGGTCAATACCTACATAGCTAAATACTTCGAATGCTCAACGAACTATGTTTTAGATGGACTCGATGTCCAAAATCTCAAAGGCACCATCAACGACAAAATCCAGCCAAACGAATTGACTGATTCGTTGCTTTACAAAGACGTTGCCAAAGTCGGTTCGAGAGGAAAACTCACGTTCGAATACAACAACGTCCCTGTGACTTTGGTCGATTGTTCAGCTTCTCGCCCGAACGGAAGAAACTATGTGACCGCTTTCGTTGGAAAGATGGTCAGTGCTCCAAACTCTTGGGAACATGACCCAGTCGTCGTTTATGTCAAAGGCAACAAGCGTGCCCTTCCTCCAACCAATTTGGATGGATTAGAAGTCGTTTCCGACACGAAAACGATGGTTATTTATGGTCAGAGCAAAAAGAAGGTTCTGACCCAAAAAACCAGAGAAGCCATCTCTAAAATAAAAACCGATAAGGTTTTAGTTGACTGTGCGATTGCCATTCGCCCGGGTACAACCTATGTCATGATGGGATACGAAGACAGTCTGATGGTTCCGCCATTTGACACTCCGTTCAATCCGGCTCCGACCGATAAGTTCAAAGGAGATTTGGCCATCGTCTTGGAAGTGGTTGAATCCTTATTCTAAAAGAAAATTTGGGCCTCCATATATGGGGGCTCTTTTCTTCTTTCTTTAAGAGAAGAAACTTAGGGGCTATAATCTAGCCAAGGCCGCTAAAGTGGAGCGGCGCGACTTATTTATGGATGAAAAAATCAAAGAGAACCCATTTTCGAAATGGGTAGTAGTGCAAGCCTACAAACATGACGGACTCCTTCACCGCAAATGGAGCCCAGCTTATTTGGTTGAAGAAACCGACGACTATTGGGCCTTGGCCTCTAGAGCCTCGTATGTCACTGAACGTGATGGACGCAAATGGATGACCAAGGAACATGCCATTTTCATTCTCTTTAAAAAGGAATGGATGAATGTCATCTGCATGATGAAAGAAGAAGGCATTTGCTACTATACCAACATCGCCTCTCCAACCTTGCTTGATGACGGCTATCTCAAATACATCGATTATGATTTGGACGTTAAATTGTTCCCTGATGGCGTCGTCAAGGAATTGGATATTCAAGAATTCGAAAGACACAGCGAATCCTACAACTATTCCCCGGAATTAAGCGCCGCCATAAAGGCTTCGATGGAACACGTCCTCTCCTTGATGCAAAAGAGAGATTTCCCGTTCGTCGATAACGAGGTGCGTCGTTTGTTTAGCAAGTTCTATCAGGAAACCAGGCCATTCGTGGCTACGGAGAAAAATGAAGATGCGCGCTGAATTGACCACCCATAGCAAGGATGAAACCAAAGAGTTAGGCGAATTCGTCGCTCAATATCTAAAAAGAGGCGACGTCGTTTTGCTTAGCGGCGATCTCGGAGCTGGGAAAACCACCTTCACCGGCGGAATCGGCAAAGGCCTTGGACTTTTAGAGGATGTTATTTCCCCAACCTTCAACATCATGAAGTGTTATTTCAAAGCGAGAATTCCGATGTATCACATAGACGCCTATCGCTTAGAGGGGCAAAATCTCGAACTTGGTTTAGAAGAATATATCGAAGGCGATGGAATCTGCCTTATCGAATGGCCACAGTTCATCATGTCATTGATCCCGGATGAAAGATTGGAAATCTCCATTTTTCATAAAGGTGCCGACGATCGTTCCTTCGTCTTTGAATCTGATGACCTTCAATATGAAGACCTCTTTAAGGCCTTAAAGGAGAAATATTCATGTTAAGTCTACTTATTGATACTTCAAATGCTTATCTCTCCTGCGGTTTGGCAAAGGACCACGAATATCTCGATGGTGTTCATTATGAAGCGTGGCAGAGACAGTCCGAGATGTTAGTTAAAGAAATTGATGATCTTTTGAAACGCAACAAACTGAATTCCAAAGATATCAATGAAGTTATCGTTTCCAAAGGTCCGGGAAGTTATACCGGCGTTCGCATCGGCTTGACGGTGGGAAAAATCGTCGCTACTTCATTGGATGTTCCTCTTTATTTAGTCTCTTCTTTGGAGGGCTTGAAAGACGTAAGCAAGAAATCCTTATGTGTTTCCAATGCCAGAAACAAGAGAAGTTATGTCGCTATCTATGACGGGGACGAATGCTTGCTTGAAGATACCATTTGGACAAATGACGAAGTTCTTAACTACATCAATGGGAATCCCGATGTCGTCCTTAGAGGAGACCTCCGTTATTTGGGCAAAGAGGAAGAAGAGCCCAATACCTTGCTGGTTTTAAAAGATTTGGACAATGAGAAGCATCTCTGCAAAGAGCCTTTAGGAGCCAAACCCGTTTATTTGAAAGACTAGTTATGACGATTAGAAGAATGGAAGAAAAGGATATCGAGGCAGTGACTTTCTTGGAAAAAGCCTGTTTCAAAGATCCTTGGCCGAAAAATCAAATCGAATACGAGATAAAGGAAAATCCTTGCTCAGTGGTGCTCCTCGCCGAGGAAAACGACCAGATAGTGGGCTATATCGACTTTATGATCACCTTTGATTCGGCAACCATCAATCGCGTCTGCGTCCTTCCGTCTTTTAGAAGAAAAGGCCTAGGCCTGCAACTTCTCGAAGAGATGAAGAAGATCTGTAAGGAACAGGAAGATGAAGTTTGCTGGATAACCTTGGAGGTTAGGGCCTCGAACGAGGCGGCGATCCGCTGCTACGAAAAGAACGGCTATGAACGCATCACCGTTAAACGCCACTACTACAATGATGGCGAAGACGCGATCTATATGGTTAGGAGTATTGTGCTATGAAAAAAGTCAGAATCTTGGCAATTGAATCAAGCTGCGATGAGACGGCCGTGGCCATCACCGAAGATGGCAAACTTTTAGCTAATGTTGTCGCGACTCAGATTGCGGTGCATGAAAAATATGGCGGAGTCATGCCGGAAATTGCTTCTCGCCTTCATTGTGAAAACATCGGAGTTTGCCTCAAAGAAGCCTTGGAACAGGCTCATCTCACTTATGAGGATATGGACGCTATCGCGGTTACCCGTGGTCCAGGTCTTATCGGTTGCCTTCATGTTGGCATGCAAGCCGCAAAAACCATCGCGATGCTATACAATAAGCCGCTTATTCCAGTCCATCATCTTTGTGGGCACATCTATGCGAATGAATATGTCGGAGAACTTAAATTCCCCCTTCTATGCGTAGTGGTTTCCGGTGGCAACACCGAACTCGTTTTAATGAGAGACCATCTCAATTTCGAGATTATCGGCGAGACCAAAGATGATGCGGTTGGTGAATGTTATGATAAGGTTGCTCGCGTCTTGGGACTTCCATATCCAGGCGGTCTCCCTATCGATCAGCACGCGAAGAATGGCAAACATACTTACGACTTGCCAAAGCCATTACAAGGCAAAACCTACGACTTTTCGTACTCGGGACTCAAAACCTCTGTCATCAATTTGGTGAATACCTTAAAGATGAAAGGCGAAGAAGTCAGAGTCGATGATATGGCCAAATCATTCCAAGACGTTGCGATCGGTATGATTGTCGATAGAACCGTTAAAGCAGCCAAAGAATACAATGTTGTTCAAATAGTCTTAGCGGGTGGCGTTTCCGCCAACTCATACCTCAGAGAGGAAATGCAAAAGAGATTTGGGCATAACGGAGTCGAACTCATCGTCCCGCCTCTTTGGTGCACGACCGATAATGCCGCGATGATCGCCAAAGTGGCCGAGCATCTATATCGCGAGAATTTCTTTGCCCCACTCGATATTGGGGTTGATCCGAACTGGAAAATCGACCAGTTTAGGGACTATAACACTTGACAACCACCTTTAGAGGTTTAGCCTCTAATCTATCTAGAAAGGAGAAAGCTTATGCAAGAAAAAGCCATTGAACTCAAAACTTTATTCACCATGCATAGAAATGGTGAGCAAATGCCAACCGACAAGCCTATTTTCGTTGAAGGATGGGTTCGCACTAATCGCAATTCCGGCAAAATCGGTTTCATCGAATTGCATGATGGAACATGTTTTAAATCCGTTCAAATCGTCTATTCATCTGATTTGGTGAATTTTGATGATATTTCTCATTTCAATACCGGTGCTTCTGTTTCGGTTCGTGGTAACTTAGTCCTTACTCCAAACATGAAACAGCCGTTTGAGATTCAGGCTTTGGAAATCGTTCAAATTGGCTCCGTTGCCGAAGATTATCCTTTGCAGAAGAAACGTCATAGTTTGGAATTCCTTCGCGAAGAAGCCTATCTTCGCCCAAGGACCAACACCTTTGATGCTGTTTTCCGCGTTCGCAGCGTTCTTGCTATGGGCGTTCACTCCTACTTCCAAGATCGTGGCTTCGTCTATGTCCATACTCCGGAAATCACCGGAAACGATGCCGAAGGGGCTGGCTCCGTCTTCACCCTGGTGACCGATGGCAAAGATCCATACAACGAATTCTTCGGCCGCAAAGCTAGTTTAACCGTTTCCGGCCAATTGCATGTCGAGGCCTTTGCTTTGGCTTTCAAAAACGTCTATACCTTCGGCCCGACTTTCCGCGCTGAAAAATCCAACACGACTAGGCACGCTTCCGAATTCTGGATGATCGAACCTGAATTGGCTTTCGCTGATTTGGATGATGATATGGAATGCATCGAGGATTGCATCAAATACCTTATTAAATATGTTATGGATCGTTGTCCTGACGAGATGGCCTTCTTTAATCAATGGATCGCTCCTGGATTGCTCGATAAATTGAATGCCGTTTTAGCTTCCAATTTCACCAAGATGGAATACAGCGAAGGCATCGAATTGCTTAAGAAAGCTGTCGCTTCTGGCGTCAAATTCGAGAACCCTAATATCGAATGGGGCATGGATTTACAGAGCGAGCACGAACGTTATTTGACCGAAAAAGTCGTCGGTGGTCCAACCTTCTTAATCAACTATCCAAAGGAAATCAAAGCCTTCTATATGCGTGAGAATGACGATGGCAAGACTGTCGCCGCTTGCGACTTATTAGTCCCGGGCGAAGGTGAAATCGTCGGCGGTTCTGAACGTGAAGATCGTTATGAGCTTCTCAAAGCCAAGATGGATAAGCTTGGCAACACCAAAGGCCTTGAATGGTATCTCAACCTGAGAAAGTACGGTGGCTGCCGTCATGCTGGCTTCGGTATTGGTTTTGACCGTTTGCTCATGTATATCACCGGCATCGGCAACATTCGTGACACCGAACCATACCCAAGAACGAGCAATGCGTTAAAATACTAATATGTCCAAAGAAACCGAGATTCAGAAAATAGAAGAAAAAAAGCTTCTTGGCAAGAAGCGTGGTTTCATCGCGTTGATCGTGGTGGACGTTATCCTCGCAGGCCTCTTTGTTTGGGCCTTGATCGAGGCAATAATTGGCTAATGGCTAGGTTATCCTAGCATTAACTTACTTTAGCGGGTCAAACCTTATTGGTCTGATCCGCTTTTTTGTTTGGAAATTTCGTTAGGGTTGATTTTTGGAGTCTCCATGGAATCGTAGTAATTAAATCCTTCGAGAGACTTCTTATAGATGTCATTGGCACGTTTGGAAACATAAATCGCACGGCTCAAATATGCCCAAGCACAGACGAGAATATAAGTTCCTCCGACGATCCAAAGGGTACTTAAGACATAGGAATCCCAATATTCGCTGACTAAGTGAGGGGTGTTAATCAAAGCTGGCCAATGGTTCAAAAGCTTCATACCCCAAAGGGTGACATAATTGTCTTGGTTGGCGAAATCCCATTTCCAGAAAATGGTGGAGAATTCGGTGAAATAAGGTTTTGCCCAAGTGTTGGTGACAATGCCGGCAATGATATAGAAGATAACGGAAACGAGGATGATACAGACTCCTGGAGTGGCTTCTTTTACAAATCTCCGGCCGTTTTTCTTATAGGCATATTCTTTAAACTGTTTCTTGTTGTCGATGATGCGATACTTGACGGCATCCGCGACCAAGTTATCGAGTTTCTTCCCGAAAGATAAAGTAATAAGCCTGACGAGGGCTCCTATTAAAGCGAAAACGATAAAGAGAATCGTTAAAACGATTATGGCGGCAATCAATAAACGACGGTCAGTCTGCTCTAACTGGAAGGACGCAAAAATCATTGATCGTCACCTCCTTCTCCCGGAATTTCCATGGGGTTATCGATAGAAGAACCAAAATATTCATCTTCTTCCGGTTCTGTAGAGTCTTCCGGAACTGGGATTTGTTGGTATTGGGAATTCTGGGTTTCTTGATACATGGAATTATCAATTTGCTGAGGATAAGGCTGCTGATACTGCGGTCCGGTTAACTGCGGGTTATATGGCTGTTGCTGATATTGAGGACCGTTAAGTTGCGGGTTATACGGCTGTTGCTGGTATTGCGGGCCACCCAATTGTTGATTTATCGGCGCACCCAAAGATGGCCCCATTTGCTGAGGGTTCGGGTTGGTGTAGTAATTGTTTTGGACATAAGTTGTCGTATTGGTGTTGCTAATTGGCTGAACTGGTTCGCTAGGTTCCTCGGTTTCCTTTGAAAGCAAGGCATCGTGTTGAGCTTTCTTGGCGGCTTCGACCTCGATATCTTCTTTGAGAGGCTTAAAGAACTTTTCGCCTTTAAAATAACGAATGATTCCGACTGGAATTAAAACAAACCATCTCCCAAGGCCATAAAGCATATAAAGAGCGGATCCCAATAAGATGAACGGGAAGATGAGCATATAAACGATGCCTAAACCGAGCGCCTTGAGAAATTTCATATTCCTATTTTGCTATAGAGTCATTCTTTTTCCTAGCGAAAAGAATGATTAGCAATCCAAAGATCGTTGGATAATAACCACCTAAGAGGATGGCTTTCTTGACGATTAATAGTGGAGATAACAAAGCGATAAGAAAGACGCCGAGAATCAAAAAGGAAATCGAAAGGATGTACAAAAGCTTCTTTCTGATGAGGATTATGTCATAGACGGCAATGGCGAAGAAATAGAGAGAAGCAACCAACGCAATATAGCCAAGTTCCAAGACAAAAAGTCCTGCCACGATAGAAATGAGACCAAAAAATAAGGCTCCGATGCCATCTAGCAAAAAGGAGGTTCTGTTCTCTTCGATTTCAAGCCTTCCGTGAATGAAAATGATTAGGAAGTGCGATAAAACGGACTGAATGAGGCCTAATGCCAATAAGACGGCTGGGAAAGCTACGAGAACATTTTCGTATGAATTTAGGCCCAATAAAGTGATGGTCGTTTCAATAGGATTCAAACCGGTTAAAGCCTTGAGAATTGGGACGGATAGATAATTCAGGCCCAGGGAAAGAAATGCGACAGCTAAAATCGTATAAGTGGAAGGTGCTTTGGCTCTGGCTAAGATGCCGTATAAGCCTCCCGAAAGAAGCGCCGGGATAAGATAAAAGATGGTCTCGGTGATATTAAAAGCCGATGTTCCAATCATCAAAGCGGACGTCGCTAACAAAAAAGGAATCGAATATTTACTCTTGGTCAATCTCGTGCCTAACGAGGAAGCGATTGGCAGGATGAAAATGGAGGCGATGGTTACAAAAGGCACCAAAGCGGAAACCAATGAAAAAACCACGCAGATGCCGGCCATTATGCCAAGGAAGGCGATGCTTTGGGATACCGTTTCTCTTTCTTCCAACTTTCGCATACTTAATATTCTACCTAATTTCATTCGATAAAATCACGAAGATAGACAACTTATCTATAAGAAAAGTTGATTGATAAAATATAAATGTCGCTTCTCTTTAAGAGAAGTATAAATCCGAGTATACTATTCAAGTGTATGGACTACCGCTCACTTTTAAACGAAAAGCAATATGAGGCCGTTTCTACCTCATCCTTATATGCCAGAATCATCGCTGGCGCAGGCTCTGGGAAGACGAGGGTTCTCACTTATAGGATTTCTTATTTGATAACTGAATGTGGCATGGATCCGATGCGTATTTTGGCCATCGCTTTTACCAATAAAGTCGCGGCCGAAATGAAGGAAAGAGCCACAAACCTAATCAAGGATGAAAAAGGCTTTTCTCCTAATTTGAACATTTCGACTTTCCATGCTTGGTGTGCTCGTTTCTTAAGAATCGAACATTCTTTCTTGGGCTACCCGGCCAACTTCACCATTTACGATGAAGAGGACCAATCGAGGGTCATAAAGAACATCGCGGTCGACTTAGGCTATAAAAAAGGCGACCCAATCGTTAAATCCGCGACCCAGTTCATCAGAAAACGCAAAGGCAGAGGTCAATATCCAGAAAACATCAACCGCCAAAACCTTATGTCGCAAGAGGATAAGATATCTTTTGATTTCTATGTTCGCTACGAAGAAGAAAAGACCAAGGGATTTGGTTTGGACTTTGACGATCTCCTCAATAAAGCTATCGAAATTCTTGAAAACAACGATGATGTCAGGGAGCATTGGCGTCATCGTTACGACGCCATTCTCGTCGATGAATTTCAGGATACCAACGATATTCAATTCCATCTTTTGAGATTGTTGATGAAACCAGATACCTCTGTCTATGTTGTCGGTGACCCAGATCAGACAATCTACACTTGGCGTGGGGCTAACCCAAAAATAATTTTGGATTACGATCAAATCTTCAAAGGTTCTGAGACAATCATCCTCAACCAAAATTATCGTTCCACCCAAACGATTTTGGATGCGGCGAATAAACTTATCTCTCATAACAAAAAGCGTGTTCCGAAAGATTTGTTTGCAACCAACGCCAAAGGGGAAGACATTCAGTTTAAAATTGCTGGAACGGCTGACTATGAAGCGGATTGGGTAGCTAAGAAAATATCAACTATCTCTCGCAAACACATGATCGATGGGCGACCAGATTATTCGGATATCGCTGTCCTTTATCGTTCATCTTATCTTACTAGGCCGTTTGAATCGGCTTTGAAAGATATGGGCATTCCTTATCGCTTATTCGGTGGATTGCGTTTCTATGAGCGTATGGAAGTCAAAGATGTTTTAGCCTATTTCAATTTGCTGGTTAACGATTTTGATAATGTTTCCTTCGAAAGAATCGTCAATGTCCCGAAACGCGGAATAGGTGAGGGGACGATGCAGAAAATTCGCGAAGAATCCCATGCAGCAGGATTGTCTGAATATCAATATTTAGCCCGCATCAAGGAATATGAGAATACCGAGATTTCTCCTAAAGCCATAAATAAGATTGTTGAATTTATCTCAATCTTGGAAGAGACCAAGAATAAATTGAAAGAGAAAATCGAAGCCTATGCCGGCATCCTTAAGGATATGATCGCCAAGCTGGGCTACCTTAAATACATCGCCGAAGAAGAAGACACCGACGAAGATAGATTGGGCAACGTGAACGCCTTGTTTGACGATATTAACCACTTTATCTCAAATAACCCTGACTCTGATTTTTCGGAATACTTGCAGAACGTTGCTTTATTGACCGCCCAAGACGATATGAGCCAAGGGAATTATGTTTCTTTGATGACATGCCATGTTGCCAAAGGCTTGGAATTTGATTATGTCTTCGTCATCGGCCTTAACCAAGGTACATTCCCATCTAATAGGGCGATGGCGGAAGTTGAGCGCGATGGCATCGAAGAGGAACGCCGTTTGGCTTACGTCGCCTTCACCAGGGCGAAGAAAGTTCTTTTCCTCTCGGGCAACCGTTCATATTCATACGTAACCGATTCAAAAAGCGAGCCCTCTCAATATTTCAAAGAAGCCGGGATCGAGCTTCCTCGCGACAATGAATTCACTTCCTCGAGGGTTTGGGAATCCAGTCATATTGGGCGTAGATCCTCCAATAAATGGGACGACTATTTCTCTGATGGCGATGCCATCTCTCCATTTGAACAAAAGGAAAAGAAGAAAGAGCCGGTTGTTGAAAAGCCAAAAAACAATATCGTTTGGAAAGTCGGAGACAAGGTCCATCACGAAAAATTCGGCGATGGTTATGTCGAAAGCATCGTTTCCGACACGATCATCATCGTTAAATTCGATGAGCAAGGCAAAAAGACTTTGATGGCCAATCATCCAATGCTATCAAAAGTGAATAGTTCAGGAGGAGAAGCATGACATTCGATGAAGCGACAAACAGAGTGAATGAGCTAACCCTCTTGCTCGAAAAATACAATTACGAATATTACGTCTTGAACCAATCTTCGGTTTCTGATGCCGAATTCGATCGTTTGATGCAGGAACTGATTTCTTTGGAGAAAGAATTCCCGCTTCTTAAGAAGGTTTCATCCCCAACTCAAAGAGTCGGCGGGATGGTTCAATCCGAATTCAAAAAGATACCTCATAAGAGATTGATGTTGTCCTTGGGCAATGTCTTTAACGAAGACGAGATGCGAGAATGGGACAAAAGAGTTCGTTCCTTATCCAATAAGGATGAAATCGAGTACGCCGGCGAAGTCAAAATCGATGGCTTGGGCATCTCCTTGATTTACGCGAACGGCGAACTTCAACATTGTGTCACTAGAGGCGATGGTGAGGTTGGCGAAGACGTCACCGCAAACATCATCACCATCCGTTCCATTCCTCTCCGTGTTAAAGAAAAACGCCCGTTTGAGGTCAGAGGCGAAGTCTTTATGTCTAAGAAAACCCTTGAAGATCTCAATAGAGTCAGGGCCGAGAACGGGGAGCCTTTATTTGCCAACGCTCGTAACGCCGCCGCTGGCAGCGTTCGCCAATTGGATTCCTCCATTGCCGCTTCTCGCAACCTTGATGCTTTCTGGTATTACCTCGTGAATGCGAGAGAACTCGGCATTCATTCTCATCTTGAGGCTTTGGCGTATTTAGACGAGCTTGGTTTCAAAACCAATCACGAAAGACGTCCTTTGCATGGCATTGATGATGTTATCCGCTACATGGAAGATTATCAGGCTAAGCGTCCAACCCTCGGCTATGACATCGATGGCTTGGTTATCAAAATGGACGATTTAGATTCCTATGACAAAATGGGATATACCGCGAAAGAGCCAAGATGGGCGATTGCCTACAAGTTTCCGCCTGAAGAAGTAACGACCAAATTGCTTGATATCGTTATTACCATCGGACGTACGGGCAGAGTTACCCCAAATGCCATCTTAGAGCCTGTGCGCGTTGCGGGTTCGACCGTCCAACGGGCAACACTCAACAATGAAACTTTCGTTTTAGAAAAAGGTCTTATGATAAACGACATCGTTGGCCTGCATAAAGCCGCGGACGTCATTCCGGAAGTCACCGGCCCTATCTTGTCTCGTCGTGATGGCACCCAACTTCCATGGACGATGCCAGAAACCTGCCCAATTTGTGGTGAACCACTCACTAAGGTCAAAGGTCTCCATTATTGTTTGAATCCCAACTGCGATTCCAAAAAAATCGAAGGCATGATTCATTTCTCTTCTAGAGACATGATGGACATCGACGGCATGGGCGAATCGGTGGTTGAAGAATTCTACGCCGAAGGGTTCTTGCACGATATAGCTAGCATCTATCGCTTGGGCGACCATGCTCAGGAAATCAAAGAATTAGACGGTTGGTCTGATAAATCAATCAACTCCTTGCTGGACGCTATCGAAATCTCGAAAAAGAGATCATTGGAAAGACTGCTTTATGGCCTTGGCATAAAGGAAGTCGGAGGGAAAACGGCAAAGATTTTAGCGAGAAGATATAAGAATCTCGACAATCTTGCTTCTGCAAGCGAAGAAGAACTTCAAAAAATACAGGATATTGGGCCAATCGTTGCCAAAAACATTGTTCTTTGGTTCCAAAACCCAACCAACAAAGCCTTAATTGAAGAACTTAGAGAATTGCATTTGAACTTCGATTATTTGGGGACTGACACGATCGACGTCAACTCATACTTCTATGGGAAGACCATTGTTCTTACGGGCGCATTGGTCCGCTATTCAAGGAATGAATTAACTGAAATTCTTGAAGGTATCGGAGCAAAATGTGCAGGATCCGTTTCAAAAAAGACGGACTTGGTCATTGCCGGCAGTGATGCAGGAAGTAAATTAACGAAAGCAAAAGAACTTGGCATCTTAGTCATTGATGAAGAAGAAGCCATCTCTCATTTAGGAAAGGTAGGACAATAATGAAAACTATCACCATTGAAGTCTTAAAAGATGCCGCGAATCGCCTTCTTTTCGACTTGAGCGAAGAAGAATATCAAACCCTTTATAACGAGTTTGCTGTTCTCACCGCCCAAATGAAGACAATCGGCGATCAAAAGGATTTGGCGGAATATGAGCCAATGACATTCCCATTCACGGAATGTGTCACCTCATATTTAAGAGAAGATGAGCCAGCAGCCCCTTATGAGCCAGAAGAGGCCCTTAAGAATGCTGGAAGCAAGAAGGATGGGCAAATTAAGTTGCCAAAGGTGGTCGGATAATATGAGTTACTTAGATTTATCAATTTCCGAGATTCACGAGGCTCTCGTTAAAGGTGAAACCACCCCTCTCGAATTAACCAAAGAGGCTATTGCCCGCGCTAAGTCGGATAACAACAATGCCTTTGAAACAATCTGCGAGAAGGAAGCATTGGAATTCGCTGAAAACTTAAAAGAAGTGGAACCCGATAATGTTTTTTGGGGCATTCCATTCTTGGCCAAGGATAATTTCTCAACCAAAGGAATCGAAACGACCGCTTCTTCGAATATCCTTAATGGATACGTTCCTTTGTTTGACGCTCATGTCATAAAAGCGTTGAAAGATAAGAAAGCCGTTCTAATTGGCAAAACCACTCTAGACGAATTGGCGATGGGTGGAACCGGCACTACGGGTCATAAGGGAATGACATACAATCCGTATGACGAAAGTAAGACCAGACTTGTTGGTGGTTCTTCTTGCGGATCAGCGGCTGCGGTGGCGGCTTCTATTGTGCCGTTCGCTTTAGGCTCCGATACTGGTGACTCCGTTCGTAAGCCAGCTTCATACGCTGGGTTGGTTGGTTTTAAGCCGACATGGAGCAGAATCTCTCGTTTTGGGCTATTCCCATTTGCCCCATCTCTAGATCATGTCGCATATTTCACCCGCAATGTCAAAGATGCGGCATTAGCTCTCGAAGTTCTTGCAGGGAGATGTGAAAAAGATTCGACTTCCTCCTTAAAACCAGTCGAACAATATTCCAAACATCTAAATGACTCGATAAGCGGTAAGAAAGTTGCCGTCTTAAAAGAAATCACTGATTCGATCACCGATAGCAAAATCATAGAAAAATTTGATAAATCGGTGGAGGCCCTTAGGAATGCGGGCGCGATTGTCGACTATGTTGAATTTGGTCGTGAGTCTTTAGCGTCGCTTTATGCTACTTATATGGTCATTAGCTGTGCTGAAGCAACCTCGAACAACGCTAATTTGGATGGAATTAAATTTGGTCCTTACTACGAAGGCAAATCCTACCAAGAGGTAATGTATCAAGCGAGGACTAAAGGCTTTTCTGAACTTATCAAGCGCCGCTTCGTCATTGGTTCCTACTGCTTGATGAAGGAAAACCAAGAAGAATTATTCCTTGCCGCCCAAAGAAATAGAGCCAAGATCGTTAAAAGAACAAACGACATTCTTGCCAATTACGATTTTATCTATGTTCCGGCTGCGCCAAGCGTTGCCCCTAAGAAAGATGCTAAGAGCGACAAACTCAGTGATGAGTATTTGATTGCAGACAATCATTTAGCATTAGGAAACTTTGCTGGCTTGCCATCAATCACCATTCCTCTTTTCTTAGAAAACGGCTTGCCAGTAGGCGTTAACGTTATGGGAAGAGCCTTTGAAGAAAGTGCCGTTTTATCTATGGCGGCAGCCTTGGAAAATATCACTGGTTTAAATGGCTTATCTGTTAAAAATAAAAAGGAGGGAAACTTATGAATTTCGAACCTGTTATCGGTCTTGAGATCCATGTTCAAATGAAGACGAAATCAAAAATGTTTTCATCTTCTCCAAATGGTTTCTCTAAAACACCAAACACTCAGATTACCGAATTAGATATGGGTTATCCTGGTGCTATGCCAGTGGTCAATAAACAAGCGGTCATCAACGCCATTCGTGTTGCGAACGCTTTGCATATGGAAATTGACCATACCCTTTATTTTGATCGCAAAAATTATTTCTATGCTGATTTACCTAAGGGGTACCAAATCACGCAGCAAGCCAGACCAATTGGCAAAAACGGCTATTTGACCATCGAGATGCCCGATGGCTCTAAAAAGAACATTGGCATAGAACGTATCCATATGGAGGAAGACACCTGCAAGCAAGAACATTTCCTTGATTATTCCTTGCTCGATTACAACCGTGCCGGTACTCCTTTGGTTGAAATCGTTTCTTTGCCAGAAATTAGATCGGGTTATGAGGCGATGAAATATGTCGAGGCAATCCGAAACATAGTTATTTACTCTGGAACATCGGACGGAAAAATGGAGGAAGGATCATTACGTTGCGATGTCAATATTTCCATTCGTCCGTTAGGCCAAGAAAAATTTGGAACCAAAGTTGAAGTCAAAAATCTCAATTCCCTGAAAAATATTCAGGAAGCGTTAGATTTTGAAATCGAACGTCAAAGCAGAGTCATCCTTTCTGGAGGCACAGTTAGGCAAGAAACTAGACGTTATGACGAAGCTAGCGGGAAGACAATCTTAATGCGTGTCAAGACGGATGCCGTTGACTACAAATATTTCTGCGAGCCTAACATCACGCCTATTGCGTTATCTGATGAGTTCGTTCAAAACGCTATAGATTCTTGTCCTGAACTTTATGATGCGAAGAAGGAACGTTATTTGGCTGCTGGATTAAATAATTCGGATGCCTCAATCATTCTTTCCGACACTAATATGGCTGCTTATTTTGAACAAGGCATGTCTTTGGTTAAAAATGCTAAAGACTTAGCTAATTTCTTAATTGTTGAAATTAATGGCTATCTAAATAAAAACGGATTGACCATCAGCCAGCTTTCTTTAGAACCTAAAGTTTTATCAGAAATTGTTTTGATGCAAGAGACTGGTGGCCTTCAACACAAACAATGTATTCAAATTTTGGAAAGGGTTTTAGCGACTGGAGAATCGCCAAAAGATGCTCAAGAATCTTTGGGTATTAAGGCTCAAATTTCTGACAATTCGGTAATTTTAAAATTTGTCAATCAAATATTGGACGCCAATCCTCAGTCGATTGCTGACTGGAAAGGCGGCAAAGACAGAGCTTTGGGATTCTTGGTTGGTCAGGTTATGAAGGCCTCCCAAGGAAAAGTTAACCCTGCAGAGGTTTCTAAAACTTTAATTGCAGAAATGCAAAGGAGATAAAAATGATTAAGAACGTATTGGTTACTGGCGGCTTAGGATTCATCGGTAGCGAGACTGTCGTTGAGTTGGCTGAAAAAGGCTACAATCCGATTATTGTGGACAATCTTTCCAACTCGAAGATCGGAGTTCTCGATAGAATTAAAAAAGTTACCTGTGTATCGCCACTTTTCTATCAGATTGATTGCACTGACAAAGAGGCAATGAGAAAGGTTTTTGCCGAAAACAAAATTGATGCAGTCATCCATTTTGCCGCTTTTAAATCGGTTGCTGAATCAGTTGAAAAGCCTGACGAATATGAAAGAAACAATGTTGGCTCGGCTAGAGTTGTTCTTGAACTGATGGTCGAATATCACGTTGATAATTTTGTTTTCTCTTCATCGGCTACGGTTTATGGAACGCCAGAAAGATTGCCGGTTACCGAAGACGATCCAATCGGAAAGCCTGCCAATCCATATGGGAAAACTAAAATTGAATGCGAAGGTTTATGCCAAGAATTCGCGAAAAAGTACAGCCAGTTAAATGTAGCAGTTCTTAGATATTTCAATCCAATCGGCGCACATCCGTCCGGCTTGTTAGGCGAAGATCCAAATGGTATTCCTAATAACTTGATGCCTTATATCACAAAGGTTGCCATTGGAACATTGCCGTTCCTCCACGTGTATGGTTCCGACTATGATACGGAAGATGGAACCGCAATCCGCGACTATATCCATGTTGTTGATCTCGCTAAAGGTCACATCGCTGCTTTAAATAAACTCGAACATAAACCTGGTTTGGTTATCTATAATCTTGGCACCAGCCGCGGAACTTCGGTTCTTGAAATCGTCAATGCATTCATGAAGGCAACCGGAGTTAATGTTCCTTATCAAATTGAAGGCAGACGTCCTGGCGACGTTCCAGTTTCTTATGCCAATTGCGACAAAGTCTTTAAGGAATTGAATTGGAAAGCCGAATTAACCATCGAAGACGCTTGCCGCGACGCCTATAACTTCCAAGTAAAAAATCCTAATGGAATAGAATAAGGAGAAAATATGGAAAAATTTTCTGTTAGTTTGCCAAACGGTCGTACATTGCACGGGGCTTCTTGGCCACTCGAAAATGCCAAAATGCATCTTGTTGCACATACTGGCATGCAAGAAAAGGCCACTCGTTATGAAGAGTTCGCTAACTTCTTGAATGACAACGGTATCGACCTCTATGTTTTGGATGCCCATGGTCAGGGTTTCAATGCGCCGACTGAAAAAGATCTTCAAATTTGGCCAGAAGATGGATTCTTTGATTCTGTGAATGCCTTGCACCAGAAAATCGAGGAACTCAAAAAAGATGGAAAGCCAACGTGCTTAATGGGCCACTCGATGGGCAGCTTTATGACCCAATCGTATCTGGAACTTTATCCAAATACCGCCGATAAAGTTATCATCATGGGCTCTAATGGTCCTGCCAAGCTTTTGATGGCGATGGGCTGCTTCTTAGCCAAGCTTACGGTCAACAAACGTAATTGGAACCAACCATCAAAATTCCTCACCAATTTGGGCCTGGGTGCTTATTCAAAAGCAATAAAAGACCGTAAGACCGACGTGGATTGGTTATCTTATAATGAAGAAAACGTCAAAAATTATATTGCCGACCCATACCTTGGTCACACCAATTCCAAAGGCTTCTGGAGAGAATTCTTAAAAGGCATGAACACCCTTTATAAGAAGAAATACCTCAAAAACATTTCGAAAGACGAACACGTTCTTATCGTTTCCGGCGATGGTGACCCTGTTGGCAATATGGGCAAAGGTCCTATCGCTTTAGGCGAGCTCTATAAATCGTTGGGAATGAAGGATGTTACTGTTAAAATCTATGAGCATATGCGTCATGAAATCTTGAACGAAGACAAGAAATCTGAAGTTATGCAGGACATTCTTGAATTTCTTAATAAATAAACGAAAGGAAATATAAATATGATCAAATTAGTTTTGCTCCGTCATGGTCAGTCCATGTGGAACCTCGAAAACAAATTCACCGGCTGGACCGACGTTGACCTTTCGCCTAACGGCGTCAACGAAGCTAAAGCCGCTGGCAAGGCCCTCAAAGAAGCTGGCTTTCACTTCGATGTTGGTTATTCCTCTGTCTTGATGCGTGCTAACAAAACCTTGGATTATGCTTTGGGCGAATTGGGCCAAGCCGACCTTCCAAAGCATTACACTTGGAGATTAAACGAACGTCATTATGGCGCTCTTCAAGGTTTGAATAAGGCCGAATCCGCTGTGAAATGGGGCGATGAGCAGGTTCGTATTTGGAGAAGATCTGCTGATGTTCAACCACCAGCCCTCTCGAAAGATGACGAAAGATTCCCAGGCAACCAGGAGAAATATCAAAACCTCGTCAAATCTGGTGAAATGAAGGAAGAAGAACTTCCGACCACTGAATGCTTAATCGACACCGCCAAGCGTTTCCGCCCATACTTCGATGAGCACATCGTTCCGGCCCTTCATGAAGGAAAACGCATCATAATCGCGGCCCACGGCAACTCTCTCCGTGCCTTGGTTATGGAACTTGAGCATCTTACCCCAGAACAAATTCTCGAAGTTGAAATCCCAACTGGCAAACCACTCGTTTATGAGTTGGATGAGAAAACTCTTAAAGTTTTAAACAAATACTATTTATAAACCTAACTCAAAAATAGATCGGTCCAGAGCCGATCTATTTTTTTAGAATTCTTTTTTCCAAAGCCCATGTAGGTTGCAGTATTCGTAAACGGTGCCATGTTCCACATCGACGAATTCGGCATGTGGTTTATTTCCTGGACTTAAATGAATCACTTCTGCGCCCCTTTCGGAATTCAAAACAACGAACTTTATGTAATGGGCTTCAATCATCGGATGTTCAATTGAACCGACGTCGACGATTAGTTTTCCATCTTCGTGCTTTATAGCAGGGACGTGTTTTTCCAAAGAGGCGTCAATTTCGCCCGCTTTTAGTTCGGCGAATCCGTGAAAGTTTTCATCGCTGATGATGATTTCGCCGTTTTCTGCCTTATAAAATTTGATTTCTTTCATATCTATCTCCTTTTTCTAAGCCCATTGTATAAGACGGATTTGCTCATATCCAATTAAGTGCTTGGAAACATTGTGCTATAATCATTTTTGCTTATGGCAAAGAAGAAAGACGACTCCATTTTATTAGAAAACAGACGTGCTCATTATGAGTATTTTTTAAGTGATTTTTTGACTGCTGGGATTGTCTTAACCGGAACCGAAATCAAGTCGCTTCGTGCACATAATGCCGGAATTACCGATTCTTATGTTCAAGTTAGAAACGGCGAAGCGTTTATCTGCAATATGCACATCGCCCCATATAAAGAAGGCAATATTCATAACGTCGACCATTTGAGAGACAGGAAACTTTTGCTTTCGAAAAGAGAGATAAAAAAATTGGGGAACAGTCTTAAAGATGGCGGTTATACCTGTGTCCCAACCAAATTGTTTTTGATGCACGGCTATGCCAAATTGGAGATTGCCCTAGCCAAAGGCAAAAAGTTATACGATAAGAGGGAATCCATTAAAGAACGTGATCAAAATCGCGACATGGAACGGCTTAAGGCAGCGGATTATAAGTGATTTATGAGCGATCAAAACAAAGAACCTGAACTCATCGAATTAGATGAGGACGATGTTAAAGCGAACAAAAAGGCAATGATTAGGAGAATCATTTATTTTTCTGTTCTCATTCTTTTGATGATCGCCTGCATAGTCGTGGTCGTTGTTCTCAAGGATAAATAACATGGCTATTCTCGAACTCGTCAGGGATGATGGCGAAAGAGTCAAAATCGATTCGCTCAAAAGGGTTGTATATTTCAATAATCACGAGGCCTCGTTTACCAAAAACGAATGGACTCTCCTCAAAGGCTTATATTTCAAAGTCGGTCAGCCTGTCAGCAGGGAGTTTCTTTTGAATTTGTTGCCCAATAACGAACATCGAGACGATACTAGAATCGTTGATGTTCATATCTCTTCCATAAGGAACAAGCTTCAAAAAATAAAGGTTGCTCGGATTAAAGCTATCTATGGTGTGGGCTATGCCCTATGTCCATCCAAAAAGAAATAATATAGGCGCCTTCTAGGTGGTTTAGCCTTTATTTAGACAGTGTAAAAATCAGGTCATTGAGGAGACTCTTTTTTCATATCAAAATTATGTGTCCCAAAGAGGTCGAGTTATGTTCAATCCAGACAGTTTCCCTTTCCGTGTTGATGACAGCAAAAGAGCGAGAGCCAGCAAAGAAGATTATCTTTCCGAATGCGAGATGGTCGAAGCCGTTCATAACACGAGCAAAATTATGATTTCGGCCTTTGACGACTCGGATTTCTAAGCGTTCTCACAAATTATTTACCCTCCCAAAAGGAGGGCTTTTTCTTTCTTTTGTTGCGATATTTCCCTTAAAGCGTATGCTTTACGCGAAAGGGAGGAACTTATGGAAGAACATTATCGCTTAGATAACATTGATTGGGATGAATACTTTATGGGCATTGCCGTCTTATCTGCTTTGCGTAGTAAAGATCCGTCTACTCAGGTTGGCGCTTGCATCGTCGACAAAGATAAAAAAATCGTTTCCGTTGGTTATAACGGCATGCCTCGCGGCGTCTCCGATGATGATGTTCCATGGGGGCACGGAGAGGGTTTGGATTCCAAATACCTGTTCGTTTGCCATGCCGAATTCAACGCAATCTTGAACAACAGACAAGGCACGGCTTTGAAAGATTGCACCCTTTATGTCACCCTGTTCCCTTGCAACGAATGTGCCAAAGCCATCGTTCAAGTTGGTATCAAAGAATTGGTTTATCTCTCCGATATCCACAAAAACGACGTCATCTATCAAGCCTCTAGAAAGATTCTTGAATTGGCAGGTGTCAAAATCCGCCAGTATGATGGCAAAAATATCGATATCCAAGTTAAATAATGAAGAATCGCATCGCCTATCGAATTATCATTTACATCCTCATTCTCGGCATTATCGCGACGATTGCTTTCGCCCCTAATGCCGGCAAGAGCGATCCTGATAAAGTTTATTGGATCGTCGGTGGATGTTTAGCTGGACTCTGGCTTGTTTTCGTTATTATTAACGAGATCATCGTCCATAGGAAACTTAAGAAGAATACTATAAAAGAAACACAACAATGAGTTCCGCCATCGAAGTCAAAAACCTAGTCTTTAGCTACGACCGCGAAAATAACACCCTCGACGGCCTTTCTTTCTCCATAGAGTCAGGGGAACACGTCGCCCTTATTGGCCATAATGGCTCAGGGAAATCCACTCTTACCAAGGTCATCGTTGGCTTGCATACCAAATTCACTGGAGAAGTGAAGGTTTTTGATATGCCGGTGGACAAAGAACACTTAAATGAGATTCACCGCCGCGTTGGAGTTGTTTTCCAAAATCCCGATAACCAATTCGTTGCCTCGACCGTGGCGGAAGACATTGCTTTCGGCTTGGAAAATCGCTGCATCGAAAAAGACGAGATGGAGAAGATCATCGACAAATATCTTAAAGAAGTCGGGATGGAGCAATTCAAAGAATCGGCTCCCGAGAATCTTTCGGGTGGGATGAAGCAAAGAGTCGCCATCGCTGGCGTTTTGGCTTTGGAACCCGACCTTCTTATTTTGGACGAGGCCACATCCATGCTTGATCCAAAAGGCAAACGAGAGATTTTGGATCTCATCAACTCGATGAAAGAACATAATCCTAACTTGACCATTCTTTCTGTTACCCACGATGTCGAAGAAGCCGCTAGGGCGGACAAAGTCATCGTCTTGAATAAAGGTAAAATCGTTGCTATCGGCAGACCAAGCGAAGTTTTTGCCAACAATGCCGAATTGGAAACAATTCGATTAGGTGTTCCATTCTTTTTGCAACTTAAACACGCTCTTAAAAACAAGGGCATCGAGATTCCCGAAAATATTTCAAACATGAATGAATTGGAGGACTACCTATGTCGATAATCTTCCAAAATGTCTCGCATGTTTTTTCTAAGAAAACACCATTTGAGTTCGAAGCGTTGAAGGATGTTTCTTTAAACATCGAAAAAGGTTCAATCGTGGCCATTGTGGGCAGAACCGGCTCTGGCAAATCGACCTTGATTCAGCATATTAATGCCCTCCTCCGTCCAACCAGCGGAGAAGTTATTGCCGATGGCTTCCTCAATGGGCCAAAGAACAAACTTAAAGGCAAGAAACTTAAAGCCCTTCGTTCGAGAATAGGCATGGTTTTCCAATTCCCTGAATATCAGCTTTTTGAAGAAACGGTGGAGAAAGACGTTTGTTTTGCCCCAAAGAATTTCGGCGTCTCCAAGGAAGAATCAATTAAAAGGGCTCATGAAGCTTTGGCTATGGTGGGATTGGATGAATCTTTCTACAAACGTTCCCCATTTGAATTAAGCGGTGGCGAAAAACGCAAAGTCGCGATTGCCGGAATTCTTGCGGCCAAGCCGGATATCTTGGTTCTTGATGAACCTACCGCCGGTCTTGATCCGGCTGCCTCGATCGACACGATGGATCTTTTCAAAAAGATTCACACGGAAGAAGGCATGGATTTAATTCTTGTCACCCATGATATGAACCTCGTCGCGAGATATGCCGACAGGGTCATCGTTGTGGCCGACGGAGGCATCGCTTTCGATGGAAAACCTGTTGATTTGTTTGAAAAAGATCTCTCAATTTATTCATTGGACAACCCCGATGTCTATAAAACCTACAAAGAACTGAAAGCCAAGGGCCTTAGATTACCTGAAAAGGAGCTAAATACCGTCGATGACTTGGCTGAGGCGATCAAGGAGGCTTTAAACAATGGCCGCTAATATCACCCTTGGTCGTTACGCACCATACAATACCTGCATCCATAAGTTGGATGCCAGACTGAAGATTTTCGCCTTGATCGCTTTGATGGTCCCTATCTTCCTAACTTACGGAAACATTGGGGATGATGGCTATTACACGATGACCTTTATCATCAATGGGATCCTTTTGCTTATTTCCATTGTCTTATTGCTAATAGCGAAAGGTTCCATTCTTTCCTTGCTCAAATCACTGAGATCCCTGTGGTTTATGGCTATCTTTGTCTTACTTATCTATTGTTTGATTCCAAGATCGACATATACCGAATGGATTGCATTCAAAATCAAAGATTTTCCGATATATTGGGCGTCCATATTGGATGCGGCAAGAATTCTGATGCGCTTGGTCTCGATGATTACCTTGATGATGATTTTGACTTCGACTACCAAGCCGCTTGAGATGACCGATGCATTCGAATGGTATCTGACCCCATTTAAGTGGATTGGCCTTCCGACTCATGAATTAGCGATGATTCTTTCCATCGCCCTCCGCTTCATACCTACCATCTTGGAAGACACCCAACGCATCATGAACGCCCAAGCTTCAAGAGGCGTGGATTTTAAATATGGTGGGCTTGGAACCAAAGTCAAAGCGGTCGTCTCCCTCATCGTCCCGTTGTTCGTTTCGGCCTTCCTCCGTTCCGAAGAATTGGCTGACGCTATGGAATGTCGCGGATATGATCCAAGAGCCAAACGCACCAGATATCGCAAGGCCAAATTCACTTGGAGAGATATCATTGGCCTTCTTGTAACTTGCATCATTTTGGGTTTAGCTATCGCCGCCGCTGTTACGAAATTCAATGTGTTCGCTATATTTGGGATTACGGTCAAATGATGAACTATTTCTGCGTCGTCTCTTATTTGGGCCATTCCTACAAAGGCTGGCAAAAACAACCTGGTCTAATCACCGTGCAAGGCAAGATCGAAGAATGCCTTTCTTTGTATTTCGATACCCCAATCACCATTTCGGGCGGCGGCAGAACGGACGCTGGGGTGAATGCCTCAGGGCAAGTATTCAGTTTCCATTCCGAGAGGCCTATCCCGTCTAAGGAATCGTTCTTGTACGCCATGAATCATCGCTTGTTGCCGAGCGATATCTCCATCCTTTCAATTGAGGAAAAGCCGGAAGATTTCCACGCTAGACATAGTTCGACGATGAAGACATACCGTTATTCGTTCAGGCTAGGAGAAAAGAAACCTTTCGAATCTGTGACGGTGGCCCAAATGGGAACCAAAAAATTCTTTTTAGAAGACTTCCTATGCGCTTTGAGACTATTGATGGGCACCCATAAGTTTTGGGATTTCACCAACAAGCCGGAAGATGTCCATGATTTTATGAGGACCATTTATCGCATCGAGGTAGATATCGACGACAAGAACGATCCAAGGCTGGTTTCAGTCACCTTCGTTGGCAATCGTTTTATGACTTATCAAATTCGCATCATGATGGGGTCGGCTTTCCGCGTTGGTTTCCATCAAATGAGCCTAAGCGAGTTCGAAAGCCATATTGATTCCAAAGAAAGAAACATCATCAATTTCAAAGCCAATCCTGAGGGTTTGAACTTCATCGGGGTAAGTTACGAACAGCCGAATGAAAAAGACTTCGGATTTGTCGTCAATTACGGCCAAAAATAAAAAAATCAAAAAAATCTAGTATGCGTTATCTCGAGTGGTAGAATACCACTTGTCTAAAATTAAGGAGAAAAGGAATATGGGCAGACATTTCGAAGTAAGAGCCGCTGCGATGGCGGCCAGTGCCAAAGCGAAAAGCGCCGTCTACATGCGCGCTTCTAAAGAAATCTACGCTGCGGCCAAATCAGGTGTCCCTGACCCGGAAGCCAACCTCGCTTTAAGAAGTGCTATTGAAAAATACCGCAAGCAATGTCCGAGAGACGTCATTGACAGAGCCATCGAGAAAGCCAAAGGCGGAGACGCCGTTGCTTATATCCAAGGCCGCTATGAATTCTATGGCGCCGGCAACTCTTACGTCATCGTCGACACTTTAACCGATAACGTTAACCGTGCGTTAGTCACCGTTCGTACCATCGTTACCCGCAAAGGCGGCAAGATGGGCAATGTTGCCTACAATTTCGAATATCTTGGTCTCATCGACTTCAAAGGCGAGAATCGCGACGAGGTCGAGGAAGCCTTGATCATGGGCGACGTCGATGTCAAATCCGTCGAATTGGAAGACGGCATCATCGAAGTCACCGTGGCCCCTAATGATTTAGGGAAGGCTACAGAAGTTCTCAAAGAAATGGGCATCAACGATTTCGAGAGAAACGAAACCACGATGGTTCCAAACGACTACATCACCTTAGATGACGATCATCTCGTCACCTTCAAGAAGATGTTGGACGAACTTGACGAAGCCGAAGACGTTCAGGCCGTTTATCACAACGTCGAAAACATCTAATTCGCCAATTGATTACCCTGCCTATGCAGGGTTTTCTTTTTGCTCGATAAAGTTTCGCTTTACAACATACCTTATGGTATGGATAATTACGCATGGCACTACTTTGAAAGAGCAAACCCCGGTAAGGTCCAATCAAGACAAAGATTAAGTCGCTAAAGACTAGAAAAGAGAAAAGTAAACATGCAGCGTCAAACTACAATGGCTAAGCCATTAGAACTTAAGCGCGCTTGGTACGTCGTCGACGCCACCGACATCCCACTCGGTCGCCTCGCTTCGAAAGTCGCCCAAATCTTAATGGGCAAGACCAAGCCAATTTACACTCCGAATGAAGATACCGGAGACTACGTCATCATCGTGAACGCTTCCAAGGTCAAATTGACCGGCGATGCCGAACACAAAAAGAATTATTACAACGTCAGCGGATACAACGGTGGCTTACGCACCCGTTCCTCGGGCACTATGCTTCGTGAATTCCCTGTCGAAATGGTCGAAAGAGCCGTCTGGGGCATGATGCCAAAAGGACCTCTTGGCCGCAAAGAGTTCAAGAAATTATTCGTCTATGCTGGTTCCGAACACGAACAGCAGGCCCAGCAGCCAGTCGTTCTTGACCTCAGCAAATAAGGAGATATGAAAGATGGCTAACACTAAATATTACGGCACTGGCCGCAGAAAGAGCTCCGTCGCTCGCGTCTATGTCTCCAAAGGCAAAGGCAACATCAAGATCAATGACAGAGATGTCAATGAATACATGCCATATGCCACTCTCGTCCAGAACTTGAAACAGCCTCTCGCTTTGACCGGCACCGAAGATAAATATGATATCGAGTGCATCGTCAAGGGTGGTGGCTTCACTGGCCAAGCCGAAGCTATCCGCTTAGGCATCGCCCGTGCCCTTCTTGAAGCTGGCGAAGATCGCAAAACGTTGAAAGTTGCTGGTATGTTGACCCGTAATGCTCGTTCCAAAGAACGTAAGAAATACGGTCTCAAAGCCGCTCGTCGCGCTCCGCAATTCAGCAAGCGTTAAGTTCTTATTCAAAGCAAAGCCCATCCTTCTTGGTTGGGCTTTCTTTAGTTAAGGGGGAGAATACATGTTAGATTTGGAAATAAAAGCCCTCATCAACGATGAGACGAAAAGACAAAATGAAGGCATCGAATTGATTGCCTCTGAAAACTATCCATCGATGGACGTTATGGAAGCGCAAGGCTCCATCTTCACCGCCAAATACGCGGAAGGATATCCTGATAAGCGCTATTATGGTGGGTGTGTGAACATTGATAAAGGTGAGAACCTAGCCATTCAAAAGGCCAAGGAATTATTTCATTCTGCCTACGCGAACGTTCAGCCTCATTCGGGTTCCCAAGCCAATTACGCCGCTTACCACGCCTTGCTCCCTAATGGTGGCAAAGTCTTAGCCCTCGTCTTGGCCGATGGAGGTCATCTCACCCATGGCTCCCCTGTCTCGTTTTCCTCCCACGATTACGAGTTCTCCTTTTACCCATTGGGTGCAGACGCCCATTTGGACTATGGCGAAATCGCAAAACAAATCAAAACCGTCGACCCTGACCTTGTCTTAGCGGGTTACTCCGCTTATCCATATGAGATTAAATTCTCTGAGATTCGTTCGATCATTAATAAATATAATAAGGATAATAACAAGCACGTTCGCTTCATGGTTGATATGGCGCATATCGCCGGCATCGTCGCCGCTGGATTATGCGAGAATCCGTGCGATTACGCCGACCTCGTCACCACAACTACCCATAAGACCTTGAGAGGTCCTAGAGGTGGTTTGATTCTTTCCAATGACCTCGAATTAGGAAAGGCCATCAACAAAGCGGTTTTCCCTTATGCCCAAGGCGGACCTTTGGAACATGTCATCCTTGCCAAAGCGGTGGCTTTCAAAGAGGCCTTGAAGCCGGAATTCAAAGAATATGTCAAACATGTTTTAGAAAATACCAAAGCCTGCAACGATGAATTGGCCCGTTTGGGCGCGGTGGTTTCTGATACTGACAATCATTTGTTCTTGCTCAATGTTTTAGATAGTTATGGAATCACTGGCAAAGACGCTCAAATCAAGCTCGAAGAAATTGGCATCACTTCCAATAAGAATATGATTCATAACGATACGTTGAAGCCTAATCTTTGCTCTGGCATCCGCTTAGGCTTTGCTGCCGCGACTTCAAGAGGCTGCAATAAGAATGACGCCGTTAGAATTGCCAAAATCATTGATGCGACCTTAAAAGGCAATAAGAGCCAAGAAGAACTCAAAAAGGAAGTTAAATCCATCGTTTCGTGCTGGAAAGATGTAACTCATCTTACATATTGATAGATAGCAACCAATACCAATAAATTGGCACTTGCTCATAAATGCCTCTAGTTGTATATTATTTAGGCACTAAATAGTGCGATGGGCCTTTAGCTCAGTTGGTTAGAGCGCACGCTTGATAAGCGTGAGGTCGATGGTTCAAGCCCATTAAGGCCCACCAGTAAGTAATATAGCCTGACATTAAGTCAGGCTTTTTCTTTGTTTACACCTTTGGTAGAATTGCCATATGCGTAAATCATCCTTCTTATTCGTACTGGCGACCAGCGTCGTTTTGTCTTTATCTTCATGCGTCAATGCCCATGATTCTTCTTCCAATGATTCGGATGATATAAGTTCTTCGATCATTCCTTCTAGCGATTCAGAAACATCGGCTGGAGGGGATAATACTTCGTCTGTTGTTCCTTCTTCGGATAGTTCTTCTAAGGATTCTGGTACCTCCAAAGGCGACGATGGTTCTTCATCCATCCCGTCTTCTTCCGATGGTTCCTCTACGAGTGAAGCGGGAACCTTGACTACCTATTCGGTTTCCTTTGGTGATTTAACTCCAAATAATCCAAGCACCACCCCAAATAGCAGCAGTTATTTGGCTGATGGCATCAATATCAAGAGCATTGATTTCACTGCTTGTTATGGACTGTCTAGGAATGACACTTCCGCCAATAGCTATGGCATTAAAATGGGATCTGGCAGCAAAAAAGGCTCTTTTACCATCAATTTCGGCACGAGCTACATCATCAAACAAGCCGATATATACGCTTCAAAATACGACGGTGATACCGGCGTTGAATATAAGTGCGTTACCAGCGCCAACACCAATGGCATGGCCATCGTGATCGATAGCGAAGAATCGACCAAGTATTCTTATCTTTATTTAGATAACGAAACGGGAACCGCTTCTAATTCGCTTACTTTTGGAGCAAATGCCAAAGGCCGCATCTTTGTATATAAGATTGATTTATTGGTTTCCTCTGGCGGATCTTCCAGCGGTGGATCATCATCCTCTTCCAGCGAAGATAAAGGTTCCTCTTCCGAGGATTCTTCTGGTAGCGGATCTAGTTCTTCCTCTTCCAATGAAGATACCACTCCAAATATTGAGCCTAGCGGTTATTATGAGGGCATCAATTGGAATACCTCCGGCGCGACTTTGAAGACCGCCTTATATTCAGTCATCAGCAAAGGAACCAAGAACATCGGCTATGATGGCTTATATACCGCCTATGAGAAAACCGATCTTAGAGATGACGGATATATTTGGGACATGTATTCCAACGAAAACTTCAATCCGAAGACAGATCGCGCTGGCAATTACAAAGCTGAAGGCGACTGCTATAACCGCGAACATACCATTCCGCAATCTTCTTGGAAGAGCACCGGTGGGGCAAGTTCGATGAAATCCGATATTTTCCATGTCATCCCAACCGATGGATATGTAAATAACAGAAGAAGTAGCTACCCTCACGGCAATGTTTTGAACGCCACATACACTTCTAAGAATGGCTCCAAGTTAGGAACTGGCAACAACAATGGTTACAGCGGAATCGTCTTTGAAGTCATCGACGAATATAAAGGAGATTTTGCCCGTGCTTATTTCTATTTCGTCACCAGATATCAAAACTACATCCCTTCCGTCAATTATGCGGCGTTCGCTAAAAACACCTACCCATCTCTTTCTTCTTGGGCTTTGAAGACTTATCTGGAATGGAACGACTTAGACCCAGTTTCCGAGAAGGAAAGAAAGAGGAATGACGCCGCTTACACCTTTCAGAACAATAGAAATCCGTTTATCGACCACCCTGAAGCCGTCGATAAAATCTGGGGTAGTTATCGATAACCGATAAAGGCTTAAATATTTAGAGAAATAAAAATAATTGATTCCCTACCTGCTTTCGGGGCAGAAGGGAATCTTTTGTTTTTAGCCATCCTCTTAAGAGGTTGTTTATTTTAATAAAAAATCCTATACTTCATTGTTCCTTATAAAAATCTAAAAGATTTTGTGTAAGAGGAGACGATTATGAAAAAAATAGCCAAACGTTTATTGCTAACCCTTAGTTTATTGGGCTGCTTTGCCCTCTCTGGTTGCGATCCTAACGGAAGCGATTCATCTTCGAATATTGATCCTGATTCTACTTCCTCGGTTAGTCCAGATAGCGGTTCGTCGAAAGGCTCCGATACATCTTCTGACAAAGATTCTCCCACCTCATCTGATGGCAGCTCTTCAAGCGCAGATTGCTTAATTGATAGCAGATATCCTGGTTTGGATTTCAATACTTATGGCGCCGCTTTCAGAGAAAAGCTATCTTCTTTGATTACCGGCAAAACCACTTCATACAGCAGTTGCTTATCAATAGGCATGAAGGCCGCCGCCTACCCAAACGCTAATTCCAGCACTTATATTCCTTTCTACCACGAGGCTAAATCCTCCGAGGCCACTCCTACGAGCGGTGGTTCAAATAGGGAGCATTGTTGGCCAAAATCTCGCGGCGGCAACCTCATTGAAACCGACCCAATCGTTATTAGGCCAACCATTTCGGCCGATAACTCCGCTCGTGGCAACGACTTCTACGGCAACGAAAAGGGCAATGAGTTCGACCCAGCCTCCAAAACCGCGAATGGTTCTTCGTATGAAGGCGCCAGAGGCGAAGCGGCTCGTGTTATTCTCTATGCCGCTTGCCGCTATTACAGCAAAGGATTGACCTTGTCCAACAACCCAAATGACGATTGGAATTCCATCAAGAGCATGGGCACTTTAAAAACCCTCCTTAAATGGAATATGCAGTATCAGCCAACCGCATGGGAAAAGACGGTCAACGATCGTTATGCTGACATGGGCTATGCTCGCAATCCATTCGTTGAACATCCTGAATACGCCAATTTCATTTGGGACTCCAATGGTTTGAGAACTACTAAATACACCGTCACCATTTGCGGCGATGATGGTGGTTCTTCCACTTCTTCTTCCGACGGAAGTGATTCGAGCAGTTCCTCATCTTCTTCTACCGACAGCGGAACCAGCCGTACCTTCCAAAAGACGTTTAATATCAGCAATTGGCCGTCAGGTTATGGAGAAGGCGAACAAATTACCACTGATGGCGTAACCTTCAATGTCACCAATTCGGCGACCGGTTACACTAGCGGCGCTATCCAAGTGAAGAAATCCGGTACTGGTTTCTTCTATAACGAGACAAGCTTAGGCGGTTTCAATCACATTGCCTTGAAACTCATCGATTCATCCGTCAAAGAATTTCAATCCGTTCCTGTCGTCACCTATGGTGATGCTATGAATCCTGAGACCGTCGCCACGGTGAGTCAGTCAACGGACGGCTATTACCTTTACGACATCCAGAGCAAGCCTTATTTCAAGATTGCCTCTGGAGACGAAAAAGCTTCGTATATAACCGAATTCCATTTGGCTTAATCTTGGACTTGTTCCAAGAATAGGGTATTATTCCCTAGCGGGTGTTTGGCTCAGCGGGAGAGCGCTTCCTTCACACGGAAGAGGTCATTGGTTCGACCCCAATAACACCCACCACGCCGCTTTAGCTCAATTGGCAGAGCAATTGATTTGTAATCAATAGGTTGGTGGTTCGATTCCGCTAGGCGGCACCAATTACAATTAAAAGCAGGGCTCTCGGCCCTGCTTTTATTATCGCGAGTCTTATATGAACATAATCATGTAAATAGGAAGAGTAATGACGTTGTTTTCTTTCTTTATAGTATTTTTATTGCCAAATACATAACCAAATGGAATACCGTAGCCATTTTCGGGTTTTACCAATTTTGGCAAGGCGCGGTAGTTGGTCTGGTCGTTCCCTGATTTTATCTCTATCGACAGAACCGAGAGATTATTGTAATCGTTTATCAAGAAATCCACTTCACCCACCTTTTTGCTATCGGAATAATCAATTATCGTTTTTCTATTTTCCTTTTGAACCTTGATTTAATGGAACTTTCCAATGTTTTATGGACTGAAAAAATGGAACTTTCCAAACTTTTCAGAAATAAAAGCCAAATGTTTAATTAAAAAGCCATCTAATCTAAAATTAGATATATGTTTGATCCTTTAGCCTTTCGCGTTCGTCCTAAAACCTTAGATGACATCATTGGCCAAGAAGACTTGGTGGGTCCTTCTGGCTTTTTACGTAGTTCGGTGGAGAAGAAACTCCCGACATCGATTATTTTGTTTGGCCCTCCTGGGACGGGGAAGACCACCATCGCCGAAGCATATGCCAGATCGATGGGTCTTCATTTCATTCGTCTTAATGCGGTTACGACTGATAAGAAAGAGATGATGGAGGCGATTGAGTCCTGCAAGTTATATGGACACGCCATAATCATCATGGACGAAGTCCATAGACTAGATAAAACCAAGCAAGATTTGTTGCTCCCTTTCGTGGAAAATGGAACTTTCTATTTGGTGGGAGCCACCACTGCGAATCCATATATCGCCATCAACAGGGCTATTAGATCCAGATGTCGCTTATTGGAAGTTAAACCCCTCAATGAAGAAGAGATAGTCTTTGGACTCAAAAGAGCAGTTTCTTCCAAAGAAGGTCTTAAAGGAGAAATCCAATTGACCGACGAGGCATATGAGACCATTGCCAAATTAAGCGGTGGGGATCTTCGTTTCTCATTGAACCTATTGGAATCTGCCTATATTCAATTCGGGAATAGCAAGATTGTTGATAAAGCCGATATACTCGCCATCGAACGTGTTCCTAACTATGCGATGGATAAGAACGAGGAAGAACATTACGACTCCGTGTCCGCTTTGCAAAAATCTATTAGGGGTTCGGATGTTAACGCGGCTTTATATTATTTAGCCAGATTATGCGTGGCTGAGGATTTAGATAGCATCAAACGCCGCTTGTTGGTAACGGCCTATGAAGATGTTGGCCTAGCCAATCCTAGCGCCGTGCAACGTTGTCAGTTAGCTATCCAAGCCGCCGAACAGGTCGGATTCCCTGAGGCTGTCATACCTCTTGGCTTCACTGTTTGTGAGTTAGCTTTGTCCCCAAAGAGCAAAGCGGCCGACCTTGGCATTCAAAAGGCCATGGATTTGGCAAGAAGCAAGCCTTTCATGGTTCAAGACTATCTTAAACTCACCCCGGTCAATGTTTCTGAGGCGGAGAAATATCCTTATGATCGTCCAGACCTATGGGAGAAGATTCAGTATTTGCCTGAATTCCTTAAGGAAATGAAATTCTATGAGCCGAATAAGATGAGCAAATCGTCTTATGAAAAGGCCTTGAATGACAATTATGAGAGGATGATTAAAAACGGTCGTTCTTCAGATTTGCCGAAGCTTAAGAAGTAACATATAGCCAGCCTGATGATCGGGTTGGCTTTCTATATACCTTGTTTATTCATATGATTCTATAATCATTCGGTATGTGGTGGATTGTTCTGGCGATAGTGGGCGCCGTATCGACGTCATTAACGACTATATTCACGAAGTTAGGCGTTAAGGATGTTAATAGCAATTTCGCTACTCTCATCAAGACGGCGGTGGCCATTCTCTTTAGCTTGATTCTTTGTTTATCGACCAATGCGTTTGCTTCAGTCAAAGACTTCACCTTAGAAAATTACCTCTTCTTGGGTCTTTCGGGAATATGTACCGGCTTATCGTGGCTTTGCTATTTCAGAGCCTTGAAACTTGGCGACATCAATAAAGTCGCCCCGGTGGATAAGAGCAGTTTCATCCTATCTAGCATTTTATTTCTTATCTTCTTTTTCAACGACACGACTAAGAATGGAGACACCGGCACGATCATCGCCCTGGTTGGTTCGATGGTCTTGATGTTAGCGGGAACCCTTTTAATGATCGATAAAAAGAAAGAAGACCCAGAACATAAAATAGATAAGAAATGGTTGATATACGCGATTCTTAGCGCCGTATTTGCTGCTTTGGTATCTTTCTTTGTCAAACTGGGCTTGAAGAATATCGATAGCAATGTCGGGACATTGTTTAGGACGGTTGTGGTCTTTGTCTTTGCGTTGGTTATCGTCTTAGTTAAGAAAGACTATAAGGACGTTAAAAAGATAACCGCGAAATCATGGGTTTTCCTTATCTTAGTCGGCGTATTTACCGGCATAGCCTGGCTAAGCGAATACTATTCATTAAGTATTGAGGGCGTTAACCCAATTGCCGTCACCTCCATCTCGAAGAGCTCGATTCTTATAACGATGATATTCAGCGGGCTTATTTTAAAAGAGAAGTTCTCCTGGAAGTCTATATTGGGACTCATCCTTATTCTGGGTGGCATTGCGTTGGTGGTTATTTTCAGTCTTTAATTAAAAAAGTTTATTTTCTCTCTTGCTAACCTTATTTAAGCGTGTATACTACTGCTTCCCCTCAAAAACAGAGGGGTTTTAAAATGCTAGGAGGTCGCTCGTTATGATTAAAAAGACGCTAAAGAACTCGAAGAAAGCGAAAGAAATGGGAAACAACTTGTTCCTTGCTTATGTCGCTTCTCTCGTTGACAACAAGTACGAGTTCTAAAGCCGTAGGGGATTATTCCCCTACAAAACCCAAATTCAGAAGGATCCCAAATGGGGTCCTTTTTCTTAATTAAGCTTAGTCCAGCATTTCTCTTTTAAGAAATTCTTTATGTCTTCGGATTTGTCTTCGTAGTAACTAACCAATAACTTCTTATATTCAGGTACCAACTCGGCTGGGATGACGATTATGCCTTGGCCATTACTAATTAAATAGTGATTGGCAAAGATAACACCCGTTCGTTTGTTTCCATCCAAAAAGAGCTGTTTTTTCATCGTAAACAATAGAATATCAATTGCTTTATCGATTGTATCTTGGCTGGATAGCAATATGCTGGATAACTCTTCTTTGACCTTTTGCTCAAGCGGTAGTGGCGGAATATAGGTGGAGCCTCCAATGGTAACTGGGACGCTGCGAATCCTGCCCGCGACGACGGAAAAACCATCCTCGACTATCTCGTTGATTTGGCAAAGGATGGCAAAATTGGTCGGATAGGTAATAGCCCCATCGGATAGGATGAATTCCCATGCCCTCTTAAGATTTACGACCTTAGTGATGTCGGTGGCGGTCATATTCATTACTTTGCCGCCATTAACGATAGTTTCGGTGTCTGAATAAGTAGTCGCAATACCCTCCAAGATGGCCTGCTTGTAGATAGAATCGACCAGATTTCTTTTAGCTAAAGCAACATTTAATTGAACCTTTTCATCTAGATCGTGTTGCTCGTAATGAAGAGAATCTAATTCTTTGTTTATCTCTTTGAGTCTTTGCTTGTATTGCTTAGCAAGGGCATTGTTTTCCAAAATTAGGTTATGGAGAGCGGTGGAATATTCACCGGCATATTTGGTTCTTTTTAAGCCATTGTCCCTATAATGAACGTAGACGTATTGCTTATTGTTTCTTTCCCTAATCTCAATAGAGCCATAAATCATTTTCTCCAGCCTCGAACATATCAGTTGCTTCTCTTGCGTTAATTCGGCGATATTCATATGGCTCTCCTTATATGTGAAACACTTTCATCAATTTTGCCCCACACAGATTTTAGCCATTAACATTCGTATGTGAAACATTTTTATCAATTTTGTTCCACATAAATGCATGGCAGTTAAGAACAATGTCCGATTCTTTCAATATCGAAGATAAAGTTATACAATAACCACGCGCTCGGTTGGCGGAACTGGCAGACGCGTTAGACTTAGGATCTAATGGGATTCCCGTGCAGGTTCGATTCCTGTACCGAGCACCATATATGAAAAGCCGCCCTTGGATTCCGAAAGAACTCAAAGGGCTTTTTCTTGTTTATCGACCAATGCAACCTATCGAAGGCGATGACTTGCATTTATGCAAATAACGCCTATGCTTATAGCCGGAGATGAATATGAAAAGAAAGATTCTAATCAGCATTTCAGCCATAACCGGTAGCCTAGCCATTGTGGGCAGCGGTTTTGCTTCCTGGTATTTTAGCGAAGACACTTTGCAACTAGATCAAAATGTCAGCACCCATGTCACCAATTTGGTTGATGGCATCGGCACTCTTACGGATAATAACAAAGATCAAAAGATATACATCGTCCTTGACCAAGGCGGATACGCTAATAAAGACGATGCAACCAAAGGCATCAAATTCGTCGATGTGAGCAGTGGTACCATCAGCGATTCCAATTTGGGCACGGCTGTTGATTCTTTAAGCGCTACTTATACCCTCTCGGCTGGTGGCGTGAACGATTTATTGAATACGGGCTATGGACATATTTCATATGCCATCCAACTCATACTTAATTCCGAAGCTTCAAATTATCTGAAGTTTGTCTCCGACTATGAAAACTTGATTGAAGGCCCGACCGGCGGGACAAAATGGGTTTCCGATGATCATATCATATATATGGGTGTCATCGATTTTGAAAAAGATGTGGCTGTCGACCAAACATTTAAATTCCCGACTGCTACCGTCAGCGAAGTGAACAATATGTTGGTTTATAAGTCCAAGCCATCCGACAAGACCAAATATGACGCGATGAAATCCGCGCTGAATGGACAAGATATTCTGTCAGTTCAATATACCATCACGATTTATTGATTGTTGCTAAAGAAACTGGCCTAGCGTTACGCTGGGCTTTTTATATGCTGGTTAACATTAAGTTAACTAATTAGCAAGAAACCGCTTTATTTACCTAATATGTGGCGGTTTTTCTTTCTTTTTTGCTTGTTAACTAATTAACCAAAGGGGTATCCTTTACGATATGAAAAAGCCGAGCATTTATGACATCGCCAAACGCGTTAATGTCTCCAGCGCGACCGTTTCCTATGTTTTAAATGGCAAAGAAGGGAAGGTCTCCGAAGCTACTAAGAAACGCATTTTCAAAGCCATGGATGAGCTTGGTTACACACGCGATCATGCTGCTTTGTCGCTTTCGACGGGCAAAAGTTATCTTATAGGTGTCGCTTTGCCATTGGAGGCAAACAGCGAAGCTTTCTTCAATAACCCTTTTTATGGAGAATTCCTCGGCGCCTTTGAAACCGTGCTTCAACAAAAGGGATATGATGTGATCATCTGTTCCAAACAAAGCGCCTTGGATTTCGAACATTGGTATAAATCCCGCGGACTGGATGGCATCGTCGTCTTAGGCGCCCTTTCAGAAGGCATAGAAAAGGCCTTGAAAGAAATGAACGCCCCCGCTGTCTTAGTCGACGTTTACGAAGACTATTCGGCGCCTCTTCCAAACATCCGAATCGATGATGAAAGAGGGGAATACCTCGCCACTAAAAAATTAATTGAGTTGGGACATAAAAGAATCGGATTCCTCGGTGGTCTCAGCACCTCTTACTTGAATCGTCAGCGTTACTGCGGCTATAAGAAAGCTCTTCAAGATAATGGGCTGTCTTTAAACGAAGAATTGGTTTTCCATACCCTCACCAGTTTGGAAGGCGGATATTCGATGGGCGATACCATCAAAGATAGGCTTGATGAGATGACCGCCATCGTCGTCGATGCCGATATCGTTGCCATCGGTTTAATCAGACGATTGCTTGAGCTTGGGGTTGAACTGCCAAGGCAACTATCCGTCATCGGCTTTGACGATATTCAGCCAGCCCAATATATCCACCCGACCCTCACGACGGTCCATCAAGACATTCACGAAAAAGGCGTTTTGAGCGCCAAGACGATTCTTGATGAAATCGAGAACAAATCCAGCAGCAAGAAAACCTATATCATCGAATCCAACATAATGGTTCGGAAAAGCACCTCCGTTAACGATAAGAAATAAATATTTCCCTAAACTTTTTTGAATGTTTTCAGCACTTGGGTTAAGCGGTTAACTTTTCACTTTACAAAGCTTATGGGCGGTGAAATAATTTAGTCAACCATATACAAAAGAGAATTTTATGGAAAAATCATTTCTTTTAACGAACATCAAGAAAGCAACCGCTTTCATTCTTTTTGGTGTAGCCGCTTCGGTCCTTGCCGGATGCAACACAGACACAAGCTCTTCTGATGACTCTCATTCTTCGACGACGAATGACCATTATGACCCAGAAGCCTTCATAACGCCGGCCAACGAAGTGACCACGACTAAACTCGTCACTTACGATGGACCGGCTCTTTTAGAAAGCTCAAAGACCGTCAGCGTCAAGGTCAACGACGTCGATTTATTCGTCTATGAAACTCGCGTCAACCATGGACGTGTCTTCTCTTGGGCGGCCCCAAAAACGATGACGCAAGCCGTTATCTTTGACTTTGAAGGAACCGTTCATTTGGACGTTACCATCGCTGAAACCGTGATTTCCAGCGCCATCCTCCGTCCGAGCGTTTATGGCATTGCCCCTACTTTTAGTGAACACACCATCTCTTTTGATCTCACACACAGTGGCAACTATGTCCTCGAATATAACGATAACAGCGAAACCGCCATTCAGATCTTTGCCAATCCGATAGAAAAAGACCCGATCACCAAGGAACAAGCCGATAAAGACGAAAACATCATCTATGTCGGTCCTGGCGTTTACGATGCCGGGGTTTTCCCAATCAAAAACGACACCACTATCTATTTGGCCGGCGGCGCTTACGTTTATGGCCAATTCTCAGCCGAAGCGGTGGAGAATGTCACCATCCGTGGCAGAGGTATCGTCTCTGGCAGCATTTATGACAGAAACAGCGCCAACGAATACACGATCCCAGTCGTTATGAGAAGCGTTAAGAACCTGACCATCCAGGACATCGCTTTCTTTGATCCGGCTGGATGGGCCCTCCATCTTTGGAAATGCCAGGACGTCAAAGTAAACAATGTCAAGATCATCACCGCCAGAAGCAATGGCGATGGCATCTCCATCCAAAGTTGTTCCGACGTCGAAGTCAACGGCGGCTATGTCCGTACCTGGGATGACTCTTTGGTCGTCAAGAACTCCGACATGGGTTCAACTAGCAACATCAACATCCACGATGTCGTCGTTTGGACTGATTTAGCCCAATCAATGGAAGTTGGATATGAGACTTATGGTCCGACGATGGACAACATCAAATTCGAAAACATCACCGTTGTCCATGCGATGCATAAAGCCGCCATTTCCCTTCATAACTGCGACCAAGCCAAGATCACCAACGTCACCTATAAGAACATCACCGTCGAAGACGCCGAATGTTTAGGCGATGATCGCGGAGATGGGGAAGGCGACTTCTTATTCGACTTCACCATCGCTTACAATGCCGAATGGACCAAGAGCGGCGACAAACGCGGCTCCGTCGATGGCATTCATATCGAGAACGTCAAAGTTTATGAAATGGCCGACACCGTCAGCGCCAGAATCCGTGGCGAAGACGAAACGAGCTCCTTTAAAAACATCGAAATCAAAGGTTTTGAAATCGAAGGAAAACAGATTACTTCCGCCTCTGATATCAAATTGGCCAGCAATGAATATGTGAGCGGCCTAACTTTTGCGGAGATGGACAAAGTTCATGGCGCCTACATCACTTTGCCATACAAATCCGCTTTAGCCGACAACAATGTCAATAAAACTCACACCAGCTCAATCGCTCAGGAAGGGCTTATCGTCCCTGAGTTCGCTTATTACACCGGCGAGCCAAGCTTCATTGGCGTCAAAGCCTCGGTGGGCGGAACGGCTTCCGCTACCCATGGCGCCGGCACTAAGACCACGACTCCGGGAGATGACGGAAGCGGTGAATTCATCGGCACTGGCAGTCAAGCTAGCTATGCCTTTGACGGCGATTTGAACACTGAATACGTCTCCGGAGAATGGAAGAACGAGGATAACGAATTCGCGACCTTGACCATCGACTTCGATAAGACCACCAACGTCGGCGTTGTCCGTCTCTATGGCGATCAAGACAATCAATATAGTTACATTTACAGCGTCCAAATCTGGGCCAGGAAAAAGAAATCTGGCTCAACTGAAATCAGCGACAAGTACACTCGTTTGGTTACTACCAAGTCATATACGATGTCGCCTGCCAACGGCAATGTCGTCGACATCAACCTCCCGACTCAAGACTTCGGCGGCTTGCAGCTTCGCTTTGTGAGAACCGAAGGATTGCGTGCCCCGAAACACTATGTCGTGAGCGAGATCGAATTCTATCCGCCATCATTGACTTACATGAAATCGGTGGTTGATGCCACTGAGCATAATGACGTCTATCCAGTCGGCAACGTCGTCGATGGCGAGCCGAGCGGAACCAGCTATTACGAGAGCAAAGGGCTCCCTGCCTACCTCGTCATTGATTTGGCTGATGTCTATCAATTGCAGAAAGTCGTTCTCTGCTTGCCTCCGATCCTCACTTGGATCGCCCGTACCCAAAGCATTGAGATTCTTGTCAGCGACAGCAATCTCGCATATAACTCCTCAACCACTTCTTTCACGACCGTGAAGGAAAGAGCGGATTATCTCTTCGATCCGCAGACCGGCAACCGTGTCATCATCGATATGGATAATGTCAGCTGCCGTTATCTCAAAATCGTTATTTACTCCAACGACAACGCTGGTGGATATGGCGCACAGCTATCCGAAGTCAGCGCTTATGGAGTGAAATAAATAATTTAAAACTTTCAGAAAGGAACAATTATGAAAGGTAAAAAATTCTTATGGGTCATGTTGCCTCTCGCCGCCGGCTTGATTTTGGCCGGCTGTAAAGACAACAATGATTCCTCCACACCAAGCCAAGGGGGAGATGACACTTCCTCCAGCATCCCAGGCCCAGTCGATCCAGGTGACTCGTCTTCTAGCACCCCGGCTCCAGTTGATCCTGTTGAGCACAGAGGCGGATTGAACAAGACTTTGGCCGATGGCGCCGTCACTCGTGAATACGATGAACGTTTCGACACTATCGTCGAAGATTTCTCCACTGAATCCATCGTTGGCACATCCGATGGTGTCTCCCATAAGGCTTTCTTAAGAGAAGTCGTCGATAGCAACCTCGCTAGCTTCCAAAAGACTCCTGGCGCCGCTATCTACAAGATGGCTAGCTCCACCTTCGATGGCGATAAGACCCTTCTCGGACAATCGGTCGTCAACTTCAAGATGCGTATCGTCGAAGGAAAATTGGCCCTCAAGGATTTGATCCTCGGTATCCGTCCAGGCGACGATAATGACGCTCACGTTTATCCAATCAGCTTAGATGAGGCGGTCGATGGTGATCAAGAAGCTCTTCCAGAACTCACCAACGAATTCCAGACCTTATCCATCTCCATCTCCGAATCCATTGGGGACGAGAATACTCTCTTCCCGGACACCGAATTGAAGGTTCTCGAATCTGCCTTAGGCATGCATCTTTATGTCAAGGCTGATGCCGAAGTCTCCGCCGTTATCGAAATCGCCGAAGTTTCTTATAGCAAAGGTGATTCGACCGTCATCATCGATGACTTTGCTCGTGATAAAGTTACCGGCAACCCGAATGTCTATTGGGGTCCAACTGACTGCGCTGATGCCGTCTTGGTCCGCAAAGGCGTCGAAATCTCCAACGGCAAGAAATACACCACTCCAATCTTAACCGAAAAGCAGAGAGCCTACTCCCACATCGTCTTCGATGTCTTAGGCGATATGAGCGGTGCTTCCGTTGAAGTCGCTTATGATAACGACACCACGAGAGAATTGCCGTTTGCCGATCTCAAAGCCAAGACCGATCAGGCTGTCGTCAACGCCGTTGACGGTATCTATGCTCCTTTAGCTATCGATCTTTCTGTCTTTACTGCCCCAGAGGGTGCCAATATCAAGACTGTCGCCATCAAGAACGCCGGCAAGAAAGAATTACATATCGCTAATGTCTTTATGACCAACTTCGAAGAGCCACAGCTCGATAAGAAGTATCCTCATTTGAACACTGCGAAGGCTGTCACTTTCGATAACTTCAACCGTGACATCGCTTCCTTGAATGCCGATTGGGATTCCTCCGCTGCCGATTCTAGAAACCAGGAAGCTGGCATCAATGGTTTCGTTTCTTATGGCAACGGCGAGAATATCTCCACTCACGATGGTGCGTTGCATTTACCAGCCACTGAAGCTTATGACGAAGTCACCATCGGCTCTACCCATGTCCTTAACGGTGCTCAATACATCGTCTTTGCCATCAACGGCGAAGAAGGCTATGACTTATCCAGCTTCCGTTTCGAACTTGGTGGCGCACAGGCCGTCTGGTTCAATTCTGCTTTAGCCATGGAAGGCGTTAAGACCTATGGCGATGAAAACATCCAGAGTCCGTATAAGGACGCCAATGGCTACACTTGGTATGTTGTCGATTTGACCTTGTATAATCTCGAAGCCAAAGACGTTATCAATATCTACTACACTGGTGCGAAGGCCATTACCATCGATTCCATCTTCTACGCTAACTCCTTCAGCGCAAATAAGGTCGTCTCTGGTTGGGCTGAACCAAGCGCGATTGACACGAGTGCCTATAAATATGCTGGCAATTGTGGTCCAGCCCTTGATGGGGACTATCTTGGCTTCACCGTCCAAGGCGATGGCGTTGCCACTTTAAAGAGCGTTCGCTTCGCACAAAATAACGCAACGCTTTGGCCGAAAGATAATGCCGTTACCATCTATGATGAAAATGGATCTAAGGTTTCTGCCGACGATGTTATCCCAACCGAAGCAACCACTTACTATGCCGATTTGAGCGTCTTCCCAGCCGAAGGCGATGGTTTGACGCATATCCATGCCGGTGACGCTGAATTAGGCGGTGGCACCATCACATTCACCGACATCTTCAAGGCCAGCTCTGGCTATATGTATGAGGGTATGGCCGCCGCAAACGTTGAGAACGCTGCTGGTGGATACGGTTATGTCGGTGGTTGGGATGTCACTTCCGATGCCGATAGAATCTATGTCGATGTCTCTTCTAGCGACGGATCCTGTGATCTCTCTCAATTTAGAATTCAAAAGGGTTCCGCCGAGCCTGTTTGGGCCAAAGACGTTGCTGGATTCATCAAGAACGTCGATGGCACTGCCGTTGACCTCTCCGCTAAGCTCACTGCCGAAGCCAAGACGATTGTTATCGATTTGAAGGCCGCTGGCATCAACTGCGTGAAGGGCGACGTTCTCTACTTCCACAATTCTCAGGATGCCGCTTGGAAACTCTCTCTCGGAGCTTCCCGCGTCCTTGCTAAGGAATATCCATACGAAACTGGCTTAGCCAACTACGACCAAGTTTGGGAAAAAGCTGCTCCAACTGTAGCCCCAGGCGAATAAATCTTTAGTCTCATAAATTAAAGAAGTACACTTTAAAAAGGGGAAGGGAGAACCCTTCCCCTTGCTTTACTAGGAGGATACCTTTATGGTAAAAAACCGCAATTTAAAAATTTTATCAGCGTTAGCCTGTGTCTTATTGGCTTCCTGCAATGGCGGAGGCGATGACGATAAGATTGTTTTGAAGATTGGTTTCTGGCCAGAAAGCGCCTCCAAACAAGACGTGGCCATGTATGAAGTCTGGGCTAAACGTTTTGAAGAGGAAAACCCTGAATACAAGATTAAGGGCATGCCTTACACCTACAGCACCGAGACGGTTAACCAAAAATACAGCACCGGCGGTCTCCCAGACGTTTGGCAGACTTGGTTCACTGAGCCAGAGAAATTGATGGATAAGAAGATCATTCGTTCCATTACCTCTCAATTAAAGGCTCTCGGCTGGGATGAGAAGATGGATGATGAAATGAAGGGGACATTAACCTTCAATAATGAAATCTATGGTGTTCCACGTGATGGCTACGGTCTTGGCTTATTGATCAATAAGAAGATACTTGGCGACAACGGCTTATTGCCAGAGAACGCGGATCACACTTATAGCATCTACAAGGCCGATGGATCCCCTGCTTACCCGACTACTTGGGAACAGGTTTATGAATTCGCGGACACCATCGTCAACGAGAACGGAGACTCCGCAAAGGGCTTCATGATGTATAGCGCCAATAAGAACGGTGGCTGGGTTTTCAGCAACATCGCTTGGAACTTTGGGGCTGAATTGGAAATCCAAGAAAACGGTAAATGGAAAGCCAATCTTGATTGCGACGGAGCCGTCTCCGCCCTTGAATGGATCAAGAACATGAAGATTAATGGGCTTACCCAAGAAGCCGTCAGCTGCGTCTATAACGATTGGTATGCCAATATCGGTGAAAAAGTCGCGATGGCGATTGTCGGAAGCGATGTCCTTCAGCAAGCCAAATTGCAGGCTAATGTCGACATGAGTGATTTGGCTTTCGTCCCGATGCCAACTGGAGATGGAACCCATCATTATTCCCTTTATGGCGGCACCCCATATGTCTTTACCAACGGCGTCTCCGATAAGAAAGTCGAAGGCATCTTGAAATTCTTTGATTATATCGGCCGTTCCCCATCTGTCAGCGAGAACAATATGAAGGCCAAGGAAGAGGGCTACGAAGTCGCCAAGAACAAGAATCAGCCGATTTTGCCAACCATCATGCCTTGGAAGGACAGCGAATATTTGGAAAAAGCCAACGCCTTGGAACAAAAATATATCACCGTTGACATGAATGACTATTCGCCGTTCTTTGCTTCCATCCAAAGCAACAAAAAGAGCGAGGAACCATATGCCGCGCAGGAAATGTATGAGGCTTTGGATACTGTCATTCAAAGCGTCTTCAACAAGATGGAAAACGCCAACTGCAAAGCTCTTTTGCAAACCGCTTCTCAACAGCTTCAGAAAGAATTAGACAAGACTATCAACAAATAACAACAAACATCCTCATATATGAAACGGAAGGTTATCAAAAAACGTAAAAGGAATTGGAAATCTTCTCTAAAGAAGAATCTGATCGGATGGGCTTTCATGATTGTCCCATTGGTTTTGTTTGCCTTCTTTATTTGGTATCCGATGGTAAGAAACGCCATCCTTTCCTTCCAAAGCGGGTATGACGATCCTACCTTTGTTGGATTTGCCAATTTCAAAGCCATCTTCGAAGATACGGCCTTCTTGAGTGCCCTCAAGAATACTTTCTTGTACATTCTATGGTCTTTGGTCATTGGCTATTTGGTGCCTGTAATTTTGGGTTTCTTGCTGAGCGAGGTCATCCATGCGAAAGGCCTTTTCCGTATCATTTTATATCTTCCATGTATGATTTCAGGCATGGCGGTCGTCTTCTTGTTCAATTCGATGTATGGCGACGCTAGCAACGATCTTTTCAATTTCATCATCACCAAATTGGGATTTGAAGCCCATCCTTGGAAAGGATCAACTTCCTTAATCATCCCTCTCATCGTTTTGGCGATGACTTGGAAAGGGGCCGGAAGTACCGCCCTTATTTATTTGAGCGCCTTCCAATCAATCGATGATTCGATGTATGAGGCGGCTAGAATCGACGGCGCTACGTCTTGGCAAAGATTCTGGCGCATCACCATCCCATCTTTGCGCGGAACGATGTTAACTCTGTTGGTCTTGCAAATCATCAGCGTCTTCCAAGTCTTCTACGAGCCTCTCATCATCGGTCCGAAAGGCGGACCGCTCAATAGCTCAATGTCCTTGATGTTATTGTCCTATTTATACGCCTTCGAAGACTTTGAATATGGTAAGAGCGCTGCCTGCGCGATGGTTCTTGCCGCTATCATCATCGTCTTTACCATCGCCTATGCTTGGCTCGATCGTTTCTTAAAGAAAAAGGAGGGCAGATAGGTATGAGAAAAAGAGAAAAATACGTCTTCCCTCGTTTGAAGAACAAAAGAGGCGGTTTCCTTAATTTCGCCGATTATCGAAATCCTTGGCATAAAGCGGGATATGGAATGATTGTCTTCTTCCTTTGCCTTTTCTCCTTCATTGCCTTGTTCCCAATCGTTTATCTTATCGCTAGCTCTTTGAAGAGCGCCGGCGAGATTTACAGCGCCACCTACACCTTCTGGCCGAAGATTTGGGACTGGGGAAAGGTCGTTGAGATTTGGAAGAAGATTGACTTCACCCGTTATTATTTGAACACCTTCGTTTATGTTATCGGAGCGGTCGTATGCGCTGTCTTCTTCAATAGCTTATTGGCCTATTCTATCGCCATAATCAAACCGGTCGGACATAAGATCATCGATAAATTGATCTTCTTGGGCTACATGATTCCGGCCGTCTTGAACATTTTCCCGCTCATTAAGGAAATAAACGCGATTGGCCTCTTGCAAGCCGACAGCGAATCTTATCTGATGTTCTTGTCTTTGTGGCTTAGCTTCGGCGCGAACGCGTATTACTACACCTTGTTCAAAGACTATTTCCAGAGGCTTCCTAAATCCCTTATCGAAGCCGCGAGCATGGATGGGGCGAACCGCATGCAGATATTCGGTCGCGTCGTCCTTCCATTATCCAAGCCAATCATCGGCATCGTCGCCATCTTCGCGATGACTGCCTCCTATAGCGATTTCTTGCTGCCATACCTTGTTTTGCAGAACGAGAAATTGAAGCCATTGATGGTTGGTATCTATGACATCGGCAATGCCGGTGACATCTTAAAACCTGAAGAATTCCTGATGTTGTTGGTTTTTTCCATCATCCCTCAGGTCATTATTTTCCTCATTTTCCAGCGTCAGATCATGGGCGTTGGGGCTAACAAAGGAAGCAAGGAGTGATTATGGGCAAAATTCGTAGCAAATATTTAGAAGTTGAACCTTGGAGAGTAGTCGAAAAAGGCTTTCATAAAGATCGTAACCAAGTGAGCGAATCCATCTTTTCGTTAGGCAATGAATATAGCGGTGTCCGCGGATTCCTTGAAGAAGGTGTTTCTTTGCCAACTCTTATTGGGACCTACTATAACGGAATCATTGAATATTCATTAGAGGAAATTCCGAACGCTTATAAAGGGATAGCCAAGAGGACTCACTTCACCATCAACTCCCCGAACTATCTTAAATGCGAGATCATCGTCGATAACGAGAAACTTGATTTAGCTAAGGCGAAAATTAGCGATTTTGAAAGATCGTTGGACTTCCGTAACGGTTTGCTTAAACGCTCGTTCGTTTGGCATACTGCTTCCGGAAAGAAAATAGAAATGTCTTTCGAGCGTCTTTTGGGTATGAAAACACCAGAGAATGCCGCTCAGAGGATATCCTTCAAATCTTCTTCCAATGCGAAAGTTCATTTGTCTTTGTCAATTGACGGCGGAATCCTCCATTGGGGCAACCATTGCTATTGGGATTTAGGCGAATATATCAAAAAAGATGACGAATACGGCTTATTTATGAAAACCATCTCGACTCATCAATCGATCGTAACCTTGATGAATGTCGAATCTCCTTTCCTTTCCCATTTAAAGAAAACCGACGGGAAGGAAATAACTCTTGAATATAAGTTCTCCTTAAAGAAGGACGAAGAAGTCCTTTTCACTCGTTTCGTTGAGAACGTGATCGATAAGGAAAGCGATCAAAACGGCGAGGAGATGATCGAAAAAGCCCACGAAGGTTTGAAATCTTTCAAAGACAAAGGCTTCGATGGTCTTTTAAAAGAGAACGTCGAATTCTTTGCCGATCGCATCGCCGAAAGCGATATCGAAATCGACGGCGACGAAGAAGATCAACAAGGCATCCGTTTCTGCTTGTTCAATCTTCAGCAAGCTTATAGCGGGATCGCGGCTGATAACAACATCGGCGCCAAAGGCCTGACTGGCGAAGCTTATAGCGGCCATGCCTTCTGGGACAGCGAAACCTATTGTCTGCCTTATTACCTTTTCACCAATCAGAAGGCTGCAAAGGAACTATTGCTCTTCCGTTACAACACCTTGGAAAAAGCCAAGGAGAGAGCCAAAGATTTAGATTGCGAGGGCGCCTGTTTCCCAATCGCGACGAGAAATGGTGAAGAAGCCTGCACCCTTTGGCAGCACGCGTCAACCCAGATTCAGCCAACGACCGCGGTGGCCTACGCCATCTTCCATTATATGAACCTCTATCAAGATTGGGACTTCATGAACGAATATGGCCTCAGGATGTTGTTGGAAATCGATAAATTCCTGCTTACTCGTGGCCAATGGAACCAAAACCACGAACATTTTGGCTATTATGGCGTGATGGGTCCTGATGAATTCCAGGTCATGGTCAATCACAACATGTATACCAACATCATGGCTAAAAAGACCTTTGAATATACTTTCAAAGTTCTTTCTGATGAGCGTGTTCAAAAAGAGCAAATCATGCAGGAAGTCGGCTTTGATTCTTCTAAGTTAGATGAAATGAAGACGGCGATGGAGAAGATGCTCATCCTTTATGATAAGAAGAGCAAACTCTATGAGCAGCATGATGGGTTCTATGACCTCCCTCACGTTGATGTTGATAAGATTCCCGTCACTGATTTCCCTCTTTATAGCCATTGGGCTTACGATAGGATCTATCGCAACGACATGATCAAACAACCAGATGTTTTGATGTTCATGTTCTTATATAGCCAGGACTTCTCTTTGGAAGAAAAGGAAGCGAACTATGACTATTATGAGCCCCGTTGCATCCATGAATCTTCTTTATCCCCAAGCGTTCATAGCATCTTGGCCCAAGAATTGGGCAAGGAAAAAGAAGCGTTGGATTTCTTTGGTTTTGCCACTCGTCTCGACTTGGATGATTATAATCGCAATACCGCGGAAGGCTTGCATATGACCAGCATCGCCGCAGCTTGGATGAACATCGTTTATGGCTACCTTGGCCTTAGGAGCGACAGAGAAGAGCTCCTCATCAATCCGACCTTGCCAAGCCGTTGGAATCATTACTCGGTTAAATTAAATTACCATAACGCTCATCTCCGTTTCGATGTCTATCCGGATTCTTTGCGTATCGAACATGAAGGCGAACCGGTCGAAATCAAGATTTATGGGAAGTCCGTCCTAGTTTCGGGAAATACGGAGATCAAAAGATGAGCGATTCCTTAAGCATCCAATCTTTTAATCGAACCGCCAGAGTCGAAGAAGGCAATCGTTTTCTTATTGGAAACGGCCATCTTGGTTACCGCGGGGTTTTGGAAGAAGAAAATAAGGAATCCATGAAAGGGTTGAACTTAGTTGGTGTCTACGACCGTTATAAAGACAAATGGAGGGAATCTCTGAATCTTCCAGATCCAATCTTTTTTAGAACCTATGTCAATGGCAAAGAAGAGACGGTCAACACCATCGATCCTTTAAAGCATTCTTTGAAATTGGATTTGGAACATGGGCTTTTAAATAGAGAGAGCGAGTTCCCTTCCTATCTAATTAAAACGGAACGCTTTTTATCTAAGACTCGTGACAATCTTTTAGCGGCCTCAATAACCATTGAAGCCAAAGAAACGAATGAGTTCCGCTTCGTTTTTGGGCTAGACACCGATATATATGAAATCAATGGGCCTCATTTTGCCGAGAAAATCTTAAAGGATGAAAACGGCCACCTTCTTTTCAAAGGGACGACCAATGAAGGCAAAAACGTTTACGAGGCCGCTAATTATTCAATCAATAAAGGGACCATTTCTTTTCACGAAGGTTTCTATGAAACCGACGTGTCCTTAAAGAAAGGCGAAAAGTTTGAATTGAAGATATTCTCCCTAATCTTTGAAGAAGAAACGGACTTCTCTAAGAAAAATGATGAAGTTACCGAAAATGGATACGAGAACGAGAAAAAGGCTCACATTGATAGATTCTCTTCCTTGTTTAATGAAGCAAAAATTAATCTTCTTGGCGATAATGAGGGCGAATTCGAACTATCCTACGCCATATATGAATTATTAATTCTCGGAGATGAAAACAGAGCAAGAAGCATCCCAGCGAGAGGCGTCTCTGGACAAACATACAAAGGGGCTGTCTTCTGGGATACCGAGATATTCCTATTGCCGTTTTTTGCCTTAAACGAACCGGAAGTCGCTCGTAATTTAATCCTTTACCGCGTGAATACTTTATCCGGTGCGAAAGCCAAGGCGAAAGAGTTTGGATATGATGGGGCGTTTTATTCTTGGGAAAGCCAGGAAAGCGGGCTGGAGGCTTGCTCAAAATACAATGTCACCGACTATAAAACAGGAAAGCCGATTCGCACCTACTTCAACGAGAAGCAAATCCATATCAGCGCCGACATTCCATATGCGATTGAAAATTATATTAAAATCACCGGCGATCAATCGATTCTTAAGGAAGGCGCTTTAAATGTTTTGATTGAATGCGCCTTGTTCTTCGTTAGCTATGCCAAGAAGAGAAAAGACGGACTTTACCATATCGATGATGTGATTGGCCCGGATGAGTATCATGAACGCGTCAATGACAATGCCTTCACGAACTACATGGTAAATCATGCGATTAGATTCACAATCGAAATGATGAAAGGCCATGAAGATATCGAAAACTATGACCAAATTAATTCGAAACTAAACGAATTCGTAAGCAATCTATATCTTCCGAAACCAAACGAGAATGGCGTCATCGAACAATTCGAAGGATATTTCAAGAAGGAAGATTGCTCATTGGAAACGGTTAGAAGCCGTGTGAAGGACCCCAAACAATATTGGGGAGGGAAAGATGGGCCTGCTTCAGGAACCCAAATCATCAAACAAGCTGACGTCATCGCCCTGCTCGCCCTGCTCTCTGATGAATTCCCGCTTTCCATTAAGAAAGCCAATTACGATTATTACTTCCCTCGTACCGAGCATGGGTCAAGCTTATCCAGCAGTATGTATTCCTTGTTAGCAACCGAGATTAACGAGAAAGAATATGCTTATTCGATGTTTAGGAAGAGCGCGTCAATCGACCTATATGGACCTCAAAAGTTATATGCTGGCGGTATATATATCGGCGGGACGCATCCCGCTAGCGCCGGAGGGGCTTATCTCTCTGCGGTCTATGGTTTCAGCGGGTTGAAAATCGATAGGAACGGAAACATTTCCTGCTCAAATCACCTGCCGAAAGAAATCAAAGAGCTAAGTTATAAAATCAAAGTTAGGAACAAGACATATAATGTTCTTGTTAACGAAAAAGAAGCCAAAGTGGAGGAAATAGACAATGATTAAAGGAATGATCTTCGATTTAGATGGCGTCATCATCTCGACTGACAGCTTTCATTTTGCCGCTTGGAAAGCGATAGCCGACGAGGAGGGAATCCCCTTCGATGAGAAAATAAACAATCGCCTTCGCGGCGTCTCTCGCATGGACAGCTTGAATATCATCCTCGAGAGAGCCATCAAGGAATATTCCGAAGAGGAGAAAATCGCTCTTTGCGAAAAAAAGAACGCCTTATATCGCAAGAGCCTTGAAGCGTTGACTCCAAAGGATGTCGACGAAGATGTTTTATCTACTCTCAAAGCTTTGAAAGAAAAAGGCATCAAACTGGCATTGGGAAGCGGAAGCAAGAACGCCTCTTTCATCATCGAACGCATCGGCGTTAAAGATTTCTTCGATGCTATTGTGGATGGAAGCATGATCACGCATTCAAAGCCAAACCCAGAAGTTTTCCTTTTGGCCGCTCAAAAACTTGGCCTAGAGCCAAATGAATGCGGGGTTGTCGAAGACGCGAAAGCGGGTGTCGAAGCGGCTAAGGCCGGTGGTTTCACCTCTTTTGGCATCGGCGACGCTTCAAATTCTGAATTCACTGATTATCCGCTCGATAAATTTAGCGATTTGCTTAGAAAATTAAGAGAAGGACCACGTTTAAAAATCCACTCCTTGTATAAGACCTATCCAAATGGCGTAACGGCCATCACGGATTTCAATCTCGATATTTATGATGAGGAATTTGTTGTTTTCGTTGGCCCATCCGGTTGTGGCAAGAGCACGGTCTTAAGAATGATCGGCGGCCTTGAGGACGTCACTCAAGGATCCATCCTTTTGGATGATAGGGATATTACCGACGAGGAGGCTAAGGACCGCAATATCGCGATGGTCTTCCAAAACTATGCCTTATATCCTCATCTCAGCGTTTTTAAGAACATTGCCTTCCCTCTCGAAGTCGAGAAGATCCCCTTCAAGCATTTCTTCAGCATCAAATATCGTAAAAACAGAAAAGAAGAGATCAAAAAGAAGGTCAACGCCGCTGCTGAAAAGATTGGCTTAAGCGAATATTTAGATAGGAAACCTGCTAATTTATCGGGCGGCCAAAGGCAAAGGGTCGCTTTGGGAAGAGCTATCGTTCGTGACCCAGAGGTTTTCCTCTTGGACGAACCTTTGTCCAATCTGGATGCCAAAATGCGTGTGGCCATGCGCAGCGAGATCACCCGCTTGCACGACAAACTGAAGACTATTTTCATTTACGTAACGCATGACCAAGTGGAAGCGATGACAATGGGCAGCAAAATCGTCGTTTTGAAAGATGGCGTCATTCAGCAAATCGGCTCCCCAGAAGATATTTTCTTGAATCCAAAGAATCAATTCGTAGCAGGATTTATCGGCACCCCTCAGATGAACTTCTTCGAAGCGACCGTAACTAAGACGAAAGGCCATTACTACGCGCACTTCCTTAATGAGAAAAAGATCGAACTCCCCGTTGAGCGTATGAAAACCTTCGATGACGCTTATCTCGGCCAACCTGTCATCATGGGCATTCGACCAAAAGCCATCTCCGTCGATGGCGATCTGCGCTACGAAGAGCAAAATATCAAAGCCAAAATCAATCTCTTCGAGCAATTAGGCGAAGAGACTTTGGTCTATGCCGCAATAGAGGGGAAAAACGACGACCTTATCATCTCGACCGAAGGGTTGGGTCGTTTCAAGAAAGGCGCGGAAATCGGTGTGTCCTTCCGTGTTGAAAACGTATGCTTCTTCGAAAAAGAAAACGGAAAATCATTGCTCTGATGGCTTCAACTTTGGCCTTAACTCTTTCGGGGTGCGATATCTCGTTTGGCCCTTCTTCCGATATGGGATCTTCTGATTCCTCAAATATCGCCCCGTCATCTGATACGGGTGGAGAAGATTCCACCTCTTTTCCGCGTGATGAAAATGGCTTTAAGGACTTCGAGAAAAGCTATTTCGACGTAAACAACGACCCAAACGACAAAAAAGAAGTCAACAAGGTCAAGTTTTCAGATTATGTCGACGGGATGGAACTATATCCGAAAATGAAAATGTACGTTGCTGGAGAAGAAGTTCCTGTCTATAAAGTTGACATCAATGAGAACCGGACATGGAAAGCGGATGCGGGTACCCGCGTCATGTCGGCTTATGCGACCATCGCCATCAAGGGGAAGGTCAAGATCTCATTACAATGCGCTTTCAATCCTTTGAACGATGTGGTCATTCGCCCATTGGGCAAAGGCGTTCCTTTCGTCATTGATTCGGCGAGATGGGTCATCTCTTTTGATATCAATAGCCCTGGGCAATATCTCATCGAGACAAAGCAGAGGACTTTGCATCTTTTCGTCAATGAGATAAAAGACGAAGAGACAAGCAACACTATCGTCTTCAAAAGAGGCATCCATACCAAAGACAATGATTCGAGAATCAATAGCTACAACGAGATTATCGTTCATAGCAACGATCATATATACCTTGAGGACGGGGCGATTGTCCGTGCGAAATTTTCAGCGGTAGACGCAAGTAACTTCTCAATCAAGGGTCCTGGCATAATCGATGGCTCAACTTTCCCTCGCAATCCAAACGAAGGAACGGCCACCATCCCATTAGATTTTAGTTTCTGTAGCAATTTCGAACTTGAGGATTTTTCCATCATGGATCCGGCCGGATGGGCCTATAACATCTATTTTGGAAACGGTGTGACCATTAAAAACACCAAGGTCATTTCGAGTCGCAGCAACGGGGATGGCATTTCCATCCAAAGTTGCAAAAATGTGAATGTTTCAGGCTGTTTCCTCCGCACTTGGGACGACTCCTTAGTAGTTAAGAACTACGTTAATTGGCGCACTCAAGCCGAAGGTAGCACCTCAGGCGTTCATTTTTCCGATTGCCTCATCGTTACCGACCTTGCCCAATGCATGGAAGTCGGCTATGAAACAATTGGCGAGAAGATGGAAGATATTAGCTTCTCTAACATCACGGTGGCTCACGCTTACCATAAGCCGGTCATGAGCATTCATAATGGCAATAATGCCAAAATTAGGAATGTCCGTTACGAGAACATCACGGTGGAAGACGCTTCGATGGGAAGAGGAGACGGAAATCCATATCTTTTTGACTTTGATGTTTCTTATAGTCCGACTTGGAGCGATAACCACAAGAAAACCGGCTTAGGGGATGTTGACGGGGTTGATGTTTCGAATGTTCTTGTTCTTTCGGGATACGATAACCCAAAGGTTAAAGTTACTGGCTCGATGGAAACCAGAAGTGGCTATCCAAACGAAGCCCATTATGTCAAAAACGTTCACTTCTCAAATATTTCCGTCCTTGGGAAGGCGATTGACTCTTCTTATGCTGGATATGTCCATTCGTACGACGAAGGAGTGACGTTCGAGAATACCTCGCCTGCGACTGGAGCGACATACGTTGAAAAAGACGTGTCCGCTTACGGTGGGAATATCGAACGTATCAAATAAGCATTGTTAAACTATCTAAGGCCATTCTAATAGGGTGGCCTTTTTTAACTATCTCTGATATTTAGATATTTTAATCCCATCAATTAAGGCTTTGATCGATAAAACAACGATAAGTAAAAGAATGGCGATGGTTGAAGACAGACAAACGGTTTTCATCTCATCGAGGTTTCCACCAGTAACGTGAATCAAGGTATTTTGGAGGGTTAATACCGAGACCAAAGCCGCGATGATATTAATGACGGTTATTTGCCTGCCATATAGCGTCTTATTCTTTCTGTATTTGCAATATCTGATGATGGCCATCGTTATTTTATAAGTGGTATAGGCAGCAACGGCGATGGCCGGAATCAATCCTAGATTAACCGGTCTTTCATCTTTCAGCATCATAATGGCCGGAGCGGTAAGGACCAAAGTCAATCCCATCGTCAGTATCGAACAAACGATGAAGACTTTGAGAGAGTAGTCTTTGTTCCGTTTGATGCATACGAACTGCTCGCCGAAACATATGAATTTGATTATGAGCAAAACGAAATAATAGATTGAGATGGCAAGATTCCAAATCAAAGATTTCGCTATACCGAGGTAAGCGTTATAGACAACGAAAAACAACGTCGCTCCGACGGATATCAAAACAGATATATGGTATTTGTTGTAAAAATCTTTGAACTTATTCATGTATATCGTTCATGCGCGAACAGTACATAATGATGTCGAGAATATCCTCGACGTTTTCTTTGCACCCGCCTTTGATCCAAGAATTGATGATGGCGACCAAGCCGGCGCAATAGAACTTCCAAATATATGGCTGATATTTCTTTTCGATATTAAACGAATCCATGATCGGCGAGAAAATGCCCTTCATCCAAGAATTGATCATCTCGTCGCTTCTCATAATCCCCGGCCTTTTAATGCCAAGAATGAAGATTTTCTGGTTCTCTTTAATGAAAGAAAGATAGGGAATCAGGTATTTTGGCTGGATGAAAATAAGGTTCTTCTTGTCATCATCAAGCGAAATCTTGGTGTCTTCCGGCTTAAAAGATGCGGTGAACTTGGAATTAATGTATTCAATGGTCTCCGAAAGCAAATCATCGACCGATTCGTAATGGAGATAGAAAGCCGAGCGAGAGACGCCGGCTTTCTTGCATACATCCGTCACGGTTATGAACTCGTATTCTTTTTTCTCCAAAAGCTGGAGCAAAGCTTCATCCATTAAGGCCGCAGTATTAAAGTATTTCGATTCGTTCTTATTCATATTAATACCGCAACAATTTTATTATTTGTCTTCTTCGGTTTCAGCAATTTCCTTGGCGAGTTTGATAATATCGCTGCCGTATTTCTTTTTGCCGTTCTCCAAAAGCTTTTTATAGATTGGATAGTTGACGCCACATAAAGCTAAGCCAATGATGCCGACGATGATGCCGACGACGAACCAAGCGGTTCCACTTCCGATGACTTGCATCGATAAGCACATGCCAACTCCTAAGATCAAAGCGGCAACGGTGCCGAAGGTATAGGCGAAGATTTCGGCTCCTCTCTTAGCCTTTCTGTCTAATTTTTTCAAGGCGACGACCTTGCTGGTGTCTTTAACGGAATATTCGTTAACAAGATGTTCCGCATAGATTTTATCTGTGTTCATTTTTCATTTCCTCCTTTGAACGACATTATTTTTGCCTTGAATGGAGATAAACCGAAGAACACCTTTTGCGAATTGTGTTCATTTCAAAATATCATTTAGGAATATTAGAAGTTGTTCACAAAGCGGATGCCGGTATCTATTAGGTAAAGGTATATGCGTAATTGCGTCAGCGGGCATATAATAATTTTATCTGGTTCGGAGGTTAAAAAATGGAAAGCATCGTTTATTTTTCAAAGGATTTAAGTGGCGAGAATATCACCAAGCTTTATAAGCTGTTTGATGGCAAGCTGAAAGGCAAAATTGCTGTTAAATTGCATTCGGGCGAAGAAGGGAACCAAAACTTCTTGAAGCCAGAGTATTTAAAGGATGTCATCGATTATGTCGATGGCACGGTCGTTGAATGCAACACAGCTTATGCCGGCGAGAGAAACACGACCGAGAAGCATTTAAAGACCATGGAAAGACATGGCTGGAGCAAATACTTCAACGTCGATTTATTAGATAGAGAAGAGCCTGATTTAGAATTGGATATACCGAATGGCTCGGTCTTAAAGAAGAACTACGTCGGCAAAGACTTGGCCAAATATGATTCCTTGCTCGTGCTGTCGCACTTCAAAGGCCATCCGATGGGCGGCTATGGCGGGGCTTTAAAACAATTATCTATTGGGGTTGCCTCCAGCCGAGGCAAAGCCTGGATCCATTCAGCGGGTAGAACCTTGGACCAATATAATCTCTGGAACGATTTGCCACCTCAGGACACCTTCTTGGAGGCTATGGCGGACGCGGCCTCCTCGGTGGTCAAATATTTCAAAGGCAATTCTTTATATATCAATATCATGAAGAACATGTCGGTGGACTGCGATTGTTGCGCGGTGGCAGAGGATCCATGTTTGAAAGATATTGGCATCTTAATAAGCGAAGACCCAATCGCCATCGATCAAGCTTGCATTGATTTGGTTATGAATAGTAGCGACCCTGGCAAAGAGCATTTTATGGAAAGGGTCAATTCAAGACACGGAACCCACACATTGGAAGCGGCCGAGAAATTAGGCTTTGGTAGCCGGAAATACAAATTGATATGTATCGACTAAAGCGGCTTTGACTGACACTTACCCTTATTTTCGATGTCTATAGAAAGGTCCGTATTTTACCGATTTTACCGTTTTTTAGAGTTTTGCTACTTTGGTATCAACCAAAGTTACGCTTACCAAAACCCAAAGAACATGGATCAATGATTGACTTTTTAAGCGGTTTCTTCAAATAACGTTAGGCATTTTTAATGGATATGGTATACTCACGCCGTTAAAAAATAGAGGTCTTTTTTTACACCCTGGGGGACAAATCATGAAATTAAGAAAACTCGGTCTGGTAATCTTATCAGCTTTGACATTTAGTATTGCCGCTTGCGACAACAATCCAGTAGACAGCGGAACCAATCCTAGCGGCGATAATAGCAGCACCACTTATGTTTCTCCGTGGGGTGAAAAACTCTACTCCCTTATCTATGAACATTACGGCATGGATATTCCATTCGCAACCGGTGCCAAAGGCGCTAAGTTTGGCGTTATGGAAGATGATTACGGCGACCCGATGATCGTTATCCTTTGCGACTATGACCAAGACGCCGATGCTATCGACTCGGCGATTGAGGCTTATGCCGATTCCGCCGTCAAAGCTGGCTATAACGTCACGGCGGCCGATTATGATAATGGCCATCCAGCCTATGACTGCTCCATTCCATACAATAGCTGCATGACCCTTCATATTCAGTGCCTTTATGGCGGCATGGATACCGATGGAGACGGAGAAGCCGAAGATTATTTGGGCTTGTTCCTCACCTCTGATGTCACTATTGATCCATATGTCTGGCCAGAAGATCTCATCGATTATGTCTTAGGATTCAAAGCCAATGTTCCGGCCTTGACTGGCGATGGCATTACCTATTCTTCCAGCGAGATTCATGACGACGATTTCGGCAACTATGTCAGCATCGTTGTCTATGGTGTCGATACCAATAGCTTCGAAACCTACAAGAATTTGTTGGAAGCCAATAACTACACCGTCGAATTTGTTCAGGATACCGATTACGATTATTACCTTGCTTGGCTTAATGATACCTTCTATATCCAACTCTATTTCGGAAATGACGGAACCCGTGATTATATCGACATCAACGTCGCTAAAGGCGATGTCCACGACTACTTCGATATTTAAGACGGGCCTCTTATAGATAAATAAAGAAGAACGCGTATGAAGAAGAACAGATTGTTGCCTTTATCTCTGCTCCCGTTTCTTCTTTTTTCATGCAATCAAGACGATGGCAGGCAATCGGTGGATATTGAATCCGCGACCATCACCATCTCCAATTCAACCAACGAATTGTCCTTATACGAATCAAAACAGATCGAGATTCAGGTCTCCGACATCAAAAACGGAATCTTCGCTTATTCTTCCAATGATCCTTCAATCATTGAAATTAACGAAGATGGAATGATGAAAGCCAAAAAGGTCGGTGAGGCCAAAATAAGGGTCTACCTAAGGGATTTCGAATCCATTTATACCGAAACCACCTTCTCCGTCAAGAAAGGCGAAACCATTGATTTCACCTATCACGACTTCGATCAACAACAATATCGTTACCATTCAACCCCATCCAAAGGGGACGTGAATATCTTGGTCCTCCCGATAGCTATTGAGGGCTTCGAGGATAGGGCCACGGCCGAGAATTTGGAGAGAATCAATAAATGCTTCAATTCCGGCGACCTCTCGAAATTCGAAAGCGTCTCTTCTTATTACTACAAGAGCTCATATGGCGAACTTAAGCTAAATTTCTCTCTTCCGGATAAGTGGTACGATTCAGGACTTACGCCGGAAGAACTTCAGGCCATGGCCACCAGAGATGATCTAGGCGTCTCAAACCTCTCCCTCTTAGCGGTGGATTGGTATAAGAAGACCTATCCTGAGCAGGACATGAAACAATTCGATTCCGACAAGGATGGTTGCATCGACGGAATATGGATGATTTATTCCGCTCCGGTCATGCCAAACGATTCGGATTATTATGAAAGGAAATATCCGAAGATCGATATCAACGGTTTTTGGGCTTATACCTTATCCAATTACCTAACAAGCGAAAAGAAGCACAACGTTGAAGACCCGGTCGCCAAGATGATCTCTTGGGCGGGGTTGGACTTCATGGATGACTTCGGGGATGGCAATTTGGACGCCCACACCTATATCCACGAAACCGGACACTTATTGGGCTTAAAGGATTACTATTCAGCCTTATCGCCTTATGATTCTCCGGCTGGCTGTATCGATATGATGGATAACAACATCGGCGACCATTCGGCATTCACTAAGTTCGCCCTAGGCTGGTCAAAACCCATCGTGGTCAAAGAAGAAAAAACCATTAAACTGCCTTCCTTTGAGGATAGCGGGGACTTCATTCTTCTTACCAACGACAACTTCAATGGGACACCGTTTGATGAATACTTCACCATCGAATACATCACCCCGGATGGGCTTAATAAAGAAGATTACAATTCCCCATATAACGGGAATATGGTGCAAGGATATTCGAAGCCAGGAATAAGAATCTCCCATATCGATAACCGAGCGGTGAATTCTTCTTCGAGATTCGAATCTGATTACACCAAGTTCTACAACGATCCTATCTCCAATACCGCCCACACCGGATACACCAGATTCTTAGATGAAGGCAATTACGAAGGGGCCATGTATCAAAATACGATCATGCAGAAGAACATATCGACGGCCGAATACAAAGTCCTTGATATGGGCAGAAAGTATTACAACGCCATCCGCTTCAAAGACAGAGGCGATGGAGAATTAACGAGATTACAATCCCCTGACGATGCCTTGTTCTTCGAAGGGGACAGCTTCGATTTAAGTTCTTCTAGCCCTTATAGAGAGCTTATGCCGAGCAAGAGCAACACCTTGGATAAATTCCAAGCAAGCAATGACCAAAAGGATATCTTCAACTTCAAGATTGAAATTGGAAAGATAGATGAAACTGGGGCGGAGATTAAAATCTCCTACCTCCAATAAACATTAAGGAGAATCAATTATGAACAAATTCAAAATATACGCTTCCTTGATGCTGGTCGCCGGGATGTTGTTCTCCTGCGACGCCAAGGATAGTTCTTCGTCAGTCCCTCAGGAAGATAGTTCCTCTGTAACTCCTCAAACCGAAATCCATTGGAACGAGGAAGTCGATTCTTTGTTAAGAGAGACCATCACCGAAGATGGGCTTAAGTTATTGCCTGTCTTCGAATCTGATTCTTATAACGCAAGGAACAGCAAGGATTCATCTTCCTTAATTGAGTACACGACCATCTATTGCTTAAGCGACAACGTTACTGGCAGCGAGGCAAGATTATATGGGGTTCTCTTAACGGCTTCAGGCTTCACCTCTCAAGATTCGGATGGCGCTTACCTCCGTTATAAGGAACTTGACGATACCCGTTACCTGATTGTCACCTTCGTGCAGGGGAACGCCGCAAGCGGCTATTCATTGGCCTTGAACATTTATCTCAGCAATTACCGCTATACCTCTTGGCCGGAAGCCTTGATCAAACATTACACCGGCTTATCGAACATCCCTCATTTAGAGGGCACTTACTACTACATTCAGTACAATAGTGACGGAAGTTTGTACATAAATATTGAAGGTTTGCCGTCTTCGTGTATAACGGAGTATACGTCGTTGTTGGAAAGCAACGGATATCAGATTACCTACTACACTTACAGCGTAGTCGTCTATTCCGCGATATCCTCAGACAATAGCCACACCATCTCTTACTATTACGACGCCGACACGAGCATGATGGCTCTAAGCGTCTCTGCAAATTAGTGCTTGGAAAGGAAAAACATATATGAAAGCAAACAAATTGGCCCTTATCTTCTTATGCGGGGCCATCGCTGGTCTTGCCGGTTGCGACAACACTAAAGATTCCAGCTCCCCGGATGCTCCTGTCGACTCTGGTTCCTCTAGTGAACCAGCCGGTGATAGCAGCAGCACCCCAGTCGATCATTCTTCCGCTTTGGAAAGAGCCTTCCAGAAGAATTATTCGAACTACACCGCCACAGTAGGCTCCATTGGTAGCCAAGGTTCCTACGGCGGATCCGAATTGGCTTGGTATAACTACCATGTCAACAACTTCGATATCATTTATGATGTCTCTGGCGAAGAAGCCATGTGGGATTTCTATCATGATTACGAGGGCAAGAACTATCGTTATTTCGATGACGCCTCCGAGCCTGGTGGCCCAGCTTGGCTTAACTCCGTCTATGACGGCGTTAGCTGCACCCTTTCCCACTTCTATTGGTCCTTCGACGTCTTCCTTAATAACGTCGTCCCAGCCGACTTCACTTACATGAGCGGTATCTATGTCTTCTCGAACACCAATAAGTTCGATGAGACCGTCAACACCGTCTTTGAGTCCTTCTATGATACCGAAATCCTCGATTTCTATATCCAGCTCGACTCCAATGGCTATATCTCCGTCATCAAAGCCTTTGGCGAGGATCCAGAAGAAGACTTACTTGAAATCAAATTAGGCGATTTCGCCACCACTCTTGTCCCTTCCAGCGTCACTCTCCCGGAAGCTCCAAATGCCAACAACGTCAAAGAATATTGGCAATACAAAGGCTGGTCTGGCCCACAGGTCCACGTTTATCCAAAGACCATCGAGCTCATCCCTGATGCCTCCGCTACCAAGGATGGCGATGCTTATGTCTTAGAGATCGAAAAAGGCCTCAAATACACCTATAAGGTCACCTATGATGTCCCAGAAGGCGTCGAAGAAGCCCGTCAGATCAAAGAAAGCGAACTTACCTATGTTTCCAGCGATGAAAACGTCGCGACCATTGGCTTAGATAAAGACTATAACCGCGTCATCATGGCCGTCGCCGCTGGTGAATGCACCGTCTATATCCAAGGCAAAGCCAACCCAGAAACCGGCGTTGCCGCCAAATCCAACGAAGTCAAAATCCACGTCAATGGCTTAGCCAACATCGATATGACTGATGCCGTTTATGACCTTACCTTCGACGCGAATTCCGAATTGGGTGCCGATCCATTCGCCTCTAACTCGCTTAATGCCGCGCTCCCATTCTCCATCAAGGTCAATAAGGGCGTTAACGTCGTCACCGCGCCATCCAGAAGCGCCATCTTCGGTGGCAAGAAGACTTTGGTCATGAAGACTGGTGTCCAGGATACCTTAAACGAGGAATTCGATGGCGAGAACACTGCTTCTGATGCCGTCTCTCTCTTCGATTTCGACGACCAGCAAGTCTCTGGCATCGGCTTCTACTATGGCTCTGTCTATGGCAATTCCTTCAAGCCTGAATATGTTAGCAAGATCGCCATCGAAGCCAAGAATCCATCCCAGACTTGGGCCGAAGCCGAAGTCATCGATATCACCGCTGAAGTCAAAGAAGACCTCTCCAGCGATAACTTACATCTCATCCAGAAGTCTTTTGCTCCAGCAAGCCAAGTCAGAATCGTCATGCGTGGCTCGATGGTTGGCGATAGCATGGAAATGAGCATGGATAGATTCGTCTTTGCCGCTAACGATAGCTGCAACGATCACTTCATCGCTGATTCCACCCCAGTCACCTCCGTCACCATCTCCGAGAATAGCGGTGCCACTTCCGTCAGACTCGGCAAGACCTTAAGCTTCTCTGCCGGTGTCTTACCAAGCAACGCCACTTCCAAAGAAGTCGTTTGGAGCGTTTCCGACACCAATGTCGCCACCATCTCCGCTGATGGTGTCCTTACCCCAGTTGCCGAAGGCACTGTCACAGTCAAAGCCTCTTCTTATCATGGCGCGACCGCCGCTGCGGTTGAATCTAACGAGATCACCATCACCGTCAAAGAAGCCGCGGCTGTTGCCGAAGACCTGAAAGGCACTTGGCTTGAGGAGAACTATCCAACCGCCAATAAATTCGTCATCGATGGCGAAAAAGTTAAGATCACCTTCGCCAACGGCGATGAAACCGAACTTGCCTTTGCTGATATCGATGAAGACGGATACGCCATCTTCGGTACTTTCACCGATAAGAACACCGCTGGCTACTTCAAAGCCAAAGTCTCCTCTTCCGAGACCAACAAAGTCGATTACATCTACAACATCAAAGTTGGAGAAAACGAGCACAAAGTTAACGTCTACACTCAGAACTCCACCCTTTCCAAGAAAGCTGAGAGCGTCACTTTGAAAGCTAGCAAGACTGAGATCAAAGTCGGTGCCAAGACCACTTTGTCCGCTGACTTCGGACCGAAGAACTGCTACAGCGAATCTTGGACCGTTACTTCTTCCAACGAAGATATCGTTTCCATCTCCGACAATGACGGTATCATTTCCGCCGTCGGCGTCGCTGCTGGCACTGCCACTTTGACTCTTACCTCTGAATTTGGTTTGACGAGCAACATCGATATCACCGTTACCGAACCTCAGAAGGTTACCAGCATCACCGTTACCTTATCTGCTTCCTCCGTTACCAAGGGAAGCCAAGTTACCGCCACTGCGGTGGTTTCTCCAGACAACGCCGATAACAAAGCCTTCACCTGGTCCACTTCCAACGAAGAAATCGCGACCGTCAATAGCAAGGGTGTTGTTACTACCTTAGCTACCGGCACGGTTGATATCATCGCTACTGCGGCTGATGGTTCTGGCGTTGTTGGCAAGGCTACTTTGACTATTACCGAACCGACTTCGAGTGTTGATGGAACCTATACCGCCACTGACACCACTGAGCATGGCAGCGAGTTGGAAATCACGATCTCCGATTCTGGAAATACCTGTGCAATCTACGCGATCGATTCTTATGGATCTGGAACATTAGAAGGCACGATTAACAAGAAAAATTCCAGTGGCAGCGTTTATGTCTATGAAGGACAATTGGACGATAGCCTTGCGGGTGGAACCATCGAAGCCACTGTTACCATCGACTTTGACGCGATGACTGTGACTATCGAATCCGAAGATACCGACAACATGTTCATGTACGATTATTCTGAATTCATTGATGCTCCTATCACCAAAGCCTAATCCAAACAATTACTAATATTAAAAGAGCAGTTAACCCATCTCGGGCCAACTGCTCTTTTTCTTTATGCAAATAACGATTTAGCTGCCTAGAGTTAGTGAGCTGACAAATGCAAATGGGAACAACCACATTGACATATTTAGCGTTTGGCCGTCGAAGTATACTTTTCTTGAATGTATATTTAACTGCATACTTTTTGCCTAAAAATATGCAATTAAATTGATTAGTTGGTAAAAAATAAATAAGATAAAGGCATGAAATTCATTAACCTAAAAGAACAAGTCCTTAAACTTAACACGCCGATTAATATTTCCGTGCTTCAGGCCATTGAGGCCAATAAAGGCAAAATCTTCTTTTTACCAAAGAAGGTAAAGCTCAATCGGTTGCATGACATGAACAAGAGAAGAAGCGTTACGAGCAGCAATGAAATCGAAGGCATCAAAATTGCCAAAAGCCGCGAGGAAGACATATTACTTAACAATTTGGATCCCGATACGACTGAAGAATTTCTGCTATTTGGATATAACAAAGCTTTAGAGAATGTCTTCAGCGTCTACAAGTATCAGTCGTTGAGCGAATCCTACATCCAAGACTTGCATTACTTCTTGTATGAATCTTTGACGCCGGGATTTGGCGGCAAATACAAAATGGAGCAGAATTACATCAGGGAATACGACAAAAACGGAAACTCGACGAGGACCGTTTTCATTCCTGCCTCGCCAGAGGAAGTCAATGATTTGATGGGGGATTTGGTATATCAATTCAACGAATGCCTGAAAGATCCTCAATGTAACGTTCTTTTAACTATCTTTGTTTTCATATTGGACTTTCTTTGCATCCATCCTTTCTTTGACGGGAATGGCAGGGTATCTAGACTGCTCACGACGTTCCTTTTGCTTAAGTATGGTTATGATTTGGATCAATATTATTCGTTGTCCTATGTGATTTTAAACAATGTTGATGCCTATTATCGTTCTTTAGAAAAATCTTCGGATGGCTGGCACGAAGGGAATAATAATCCTGAATATTTCGTTCACTTCATGTTGGAATGCTTGAAAGAGGGCTACAAGAAATTGGCCTACATTGTGGAACTCAATACAATGTCAGGATTCGCCAATGACAAGGTCTTGCACATCGTCAATGATGCTAAGGCGCCTATATCAAAATCTGAAATAGAGGAGATTTTGATTAACTTGTCTCGAACCACCATCGAGAAAGCCCTGGGCGTTTTGACTTCTTCAAATTCGATACAAATTGTACAAAGCGGTAAGTACGCCAAGTATTACAAAATCTAACTGCATACTTTTTGCCTAAAATATGCAATTAAAACTCCATAAGGTAATAAAAAGGACCCTAAGATTTAATTTCTTAAGGTCCTATTTTTATTGCTAGCTGGCTATCTGAGACTCAGTTATTTCGCTTATCTCCATCTTCTTCATCTTCTTTAGTTCCAAGATTAAGAACACGATGGTGAAGATAAGGGCGATTCCATCGCTTATCGGAGCGGCCCATAAGATACCCATCATTCCCATCGCATATGGCAAGGCGATGGTGAATGGGACAAAGGCGATGACATCTCTGATCAAGGATAACAGCATCGACTTAATCGGGGAGTTGATGGACTGAAGGAAGATGGAAGACGCCTTTTGAACGCAGGTGAACGGAATGAACATCAAATAGATTCTTATCGTATATTCGCCGAATTCGTAATAAAGGTCAGGATTGGCGGTGTTGGCACCGAAGATAGAGATAATCTGGGTTGGGATGGTCTGAAAGAGAATGAGGGCTACCACGCCGACGATGAAGGTGGAGATAAGAATGATCTTAAGGCCTTCTCTAACACGCTTATAGAGCCTCGCGCCCAGGTTGTAGCCCATTACAGGCTGTGCCCCAACGGCGATGCCGATCGCAATATTGACGACAATGCCGAATACCTTCATGACTACGCCGACGATGGCCTGAGGGTCATTGATGCCGTATTTGGATTCGGCTCCCCATTTCGCAATCGCATTCATGGAAACAACGGAGATGATGACAATACAAATTTGAGTGAGCCAAGATGTGAAGCCGAGCTTGAACATATTGCCCAAACATTCTTTGTTCGGGAGGAAGTCTTTTCCTTTGAGTCTGAAGGTCTTAGAAAAGAAGAAATATATAAAGCTGATGATAAGGGAGACAATCTGCCCGATGATGGTGGCTAAGGCAGCGCCGGTTAACCCCATGTCCCAAACAAGGATCATCAAAGCGTCCAAGACGATGTTGACGATAGCTCCGGCGACCATTGAGGTCATCGCGATCTGCGGGGATCCATCGGCGCGGATGATGGAATTCATCGTGTTGGAAATGATATAAGCAGGGAAACCGAGAATGATGATGAAACCATATTCATGCGCCTTCTCTAAGGATTCGGCCGTCTTGGCCCCAAAAAGCTGAAGGATAGGGTCTAATAAAGGCAAACAAATCGCATAGAAAAGCAGGGAGATGATGATGGATAACGCTAACGCGTTGCCAACGACCTTTCCGATTTGTTCCTTCTTTCCTTGTCCGAGGCAGATGGAGGAATAGGCCGCCGCCCCATCGCCGAACAATAAGCCAAAGCCCAAAGCAATGACAGTTAGCGGGAAAACGATCGTGGTGGCCGTATTGCCAATAGATCCAACGGAAGAGTTTCCGATGAAGATTTGGTCAACGATGTTATATAGGGCCCCAATCAATAAGGAAAGGACGCAAGGAATGGAAAACTTAAGAATAAGCTTCCATATCTTTTCTTCGCCTAGATATGCTTCTGATTTCATTTTACGTTTACCTCCTGGATGCGTCTTCCCCGGAGGTACAACGTTAAACTTTCGTAAAACGTGTGTATTTTAATCAATTAGGAAGATTGATGTAAGCGATTTTTATTTAATGAAAAGAAAACCCTCAATCGTTGGACTGAGGGTTGGCTTTTATCAAGAACCAGAGGTGGTTTTAGCTTGATAGGTGATATTTACAGAGGTGTCTGGCATGGTGAACTTATAGAGGTACATGCCGATTCCGCCGTAATTGTATTCCTCGCAAGCCACACCGTTAGCATAAACGACGTAGTCTGGAGAATCGTGGATGCTGGTGATCTGGACATACATCGTTTGACCGACGGCGGCACTGGTGATTGAGGCCCATTCTAAGTCACCATTAGGATTGGTTGTATAGAATGCCGCTCCAAGCTTATCTTGTGTGAATGTCAAAGCGTGTTTGTAGTTGACTTTGATAGAGGCGGCTTCGGCCTTCATGGTGAAGGAATAGGTGGTGGATATGACATTTCCCTCAGCGTCTCTGGTGACCAATGGGACAACGACTTCGCCATAGACTTCAATGGTTCCGACTTCTCTGGTGGTATCGGTATTATTGACGATGACGGTTACTTTGTCGCCTTCCTTGGCTTTGGTGATGGTCTCATTAGATTCGTTGGTGCAGGTCAAAGAGATAGCAGAATCAACGCTTTCATCTAGCGAAATACCAAAGTAGATTTGCTTATAAGTGACGGTGACATTAGCTTCTGGCATCGTGAACTTATAGACGTACTGTGGGTTTTCGGCTGAACCGATATCGACTCGCTCACAGATAACGCCGTTGGCGTAGACTTCATAATCCACACTGTCTTGGATACTTGGGATAGAGATATAAACGATGTCTCCACTTTCGGCATTGGCGATGGATCCAGTGGCCGTATCGATGTTTCCATCAGCATCGGCGCCATAGAAAGTAGCAGGTGTCGAATCAGACATTGTGATGGTGTAGTAGCTCTTGTATTCAAGCGAAATAACGACATCTTCGGTTCCGACGGTGATGGCGTAGGTTCCATTGCCAGTACCGATCTCAACTCCGTTGAACTTGACGGAAGTGATATATTCGGTGGTAGAAGTGCAATTAACAACAACATTTACCGTGGCGCCATCTTTGGCGGTTGTCATTATGTTGCCCCACTGATCGGTGAAATAGTGGCTGGTATTGCTATGAACCGAGGAATCGAATGTTAAATTGAATTTAGGTTTGTAGTCGAAGGTGATGGTAACATCTTCATCCGGCATTACGAAGTAGTAGTTATATCCACCGATAGAGGTGGCATATTGATCGTTAAATTTAACGGCGGAGACATATTCGGTGGAAGAAGCGGACATAACCAACATAGAGACCGTTTCGCCGGCTTTAACATTCGTTAGTTGGTCAAAAATCGGTTTGCTGTTAAATCTGACCTTTACGCCCGTGTGCCCGTCGTAATTGGTAGTGACCGTATGGTAAGTCATATATTCGACGGTGACGGTGACATTCTCAGCCGGCATCGTGTATTCATAGGTGCCGTCGGTGGTGCCGATTTCGGTTCCGTTCGCCTTGATGCTTGAGATGTATTGGGTAGAGGCGGTGCTGGACACCGTAACGCTGACTTTGTCGCCTTCCTTAAGCTTGGTGGCATCGTTCCCAGAAGCGTCTTTGAAGGTAACAGTGGTGTCGGTACGTCCTTCGGCATTATACGAAATGGTGTAGAAACTCTTATATTCGACAACAATCGAGACATTCTCAGCCGGCATCGTGAAGGAATATGTTCCGTCGGTGGCGCCAAGTTCGGTGCCGTTCATCTTAACGGAAACGATATATTCGTCTTCGGAATTGTTGGTGACGGTGACAGAGATTGTTTCGCCTTCTTTTGAAGAAGTGATGTCATTTCCGGCACTGTTCTTGACAGTCACGGTGGTGGTGTCGTGCTTGCTGACGCTCAAGGTGTAATAACTCTTGTAATCAATGGTGATTGAAACGTTCTCGGCTGGCATCGTGAAGGAATATATGCCTTCGGTGTCGGTAATGGCGCTTCCGTTGACTTTGACGGCGGCGATGTATTCGCTTGTCGAGCTGCAAGATACGGTGAAGTTGATTTGATCGCCTTCTTTGGCCTTCGAAATCAAGTTACCAGCAGCGTCTTTGACAACAATGACGGTGTCATTATGGCCATCGTTATTGACCGAGATGTTGTAGTAATTCTTATATTCAACGGTGATGACGACGTTCTCCGCTGGCATCACAAACTTATAAACGCCATCACTTTGAGTAAGGGTGGTTTCGTTCATCTTGACACCAACGATATATTCGGATGATGAATCGCTGCTGATGGTTACATAGACATCTTCGCCTTCCTTGGCGTAGCTGATCTCATTACCTGAAGCATTTTTGAAAGTGACTGTGGTGTCATTGTGGCCGGATTTATCAGCCATAAGGGTGTAATAATTCTTATATTCGACGCCGATGAGGGCATCGCCCACAGGCATTATGAATTTATAGGAACCGGAATTTTCTTCCAGGACCGTGCCGTTCATCTTGACCGCCGTGATGTATTCGGAAGTCGAAGAACTTCTGACAGTGAGATAAATCTCGTCTCCTTCTTTGGCTTGAACGACTTCGTTGCCATCGGCGTTCTTGATAACAACTTCGGTTCCGCTATGGATGGAACTGTCGAGAGTTATTTCATAGAAACTCTTGTATTCGACAAGAATGACGACGTTCTCCGCTGGCATGATGAACTTATATGTTCCATCGACGGGAACTAAAATCTCGCCATTCATTTTTACCGCCGAAATGTATTCCTTGGTGTTGCCGATTTCGACGGTGAAGGCTATCTCCTCGCCTTCAACCGCCTCGTCTTTGATGTGGACGATAGTGCCAGCGTGAACCGACTCATCTACCTTGATGCTGTGCTTCGTGGCGATTGAGGTGGTGTCGCTAGAATTCGGATTCTTTGAACCCGCACTGATCGTGGTTCCGACCAATCCAACTATTGAAATGGCCAAGAACCCTGATGCAATACCGAAAACGATATTGCTCGTCTTCTTTCTTTTTGGCATGCTTTCGTCTCCATAAAAAGCAGATAGAGTTTGTTGCTCTATAAATCTAATGAAACTCAACTCACGTCAACATTCAAGCCTTATGTTTGTGCCTGCTAACTTCAAAAATCATCTAAAAGAGCCACATTCTCTTCGAAAAGAAGTCGGAGGCTTAATGTTTTAATTTGTTAGATACACACTATCGTTTTTAGAGAATTGATCAAAATATGGTATGCGTGCGTTTTGTTTTTCAAGGTATTAGTCGACAAGTTCAACAAAAGTGGCCTTGCAATACGAAGACAAATCTTTTGGATTCACACCTACCTGGAATCCTTTTCTTCCCGCGGAGACGTAGACGTGTTCTTTTTCTTCCATTGATTGATCAAAATATGTTGGAAAAGACTTCTTCATACCAATCGGTGAACAGCCTCCATGAACATAACCGGTTAATGGGAGGAGATCCTTTTGGTGAATCATTTCGATAGATTTGTTGTTCGACGCTTTGGCGGCTTTCTTTAGGTTGAGTTCCTTTTCAACAGGAATAACGAAAACAAAATAACGTTTCTTCTCGTTCATCGTGACTAAGGTCTTATAAACGTTCTTTGGATCTTCGCCTAAGGCTTTGGCGACTTCGACACCATTTGTTAATTCAGGATTGTATTCCTTTGAGTCGTAATTTATTTTGACGGCGTCTAACAAACGCATGACATTGGTTTTCTGCATATTAGGCCACTTCCTGTTCTTTTTCTTTATGTTTCTTATTAATTAGTTCGTAAATGCCATAAGAACCTAAAGCGACATCTCCCGCTAGTCCTACGTACCATAAAACATTAAACACCCTTCTTACTTTCGGACCAACATAACGAACTTCGACGTGATAAGACCCAGCGTTCAATTTAAAAGAAACCAAACAATCCACATTGACTGGTTCGAGTTCGGTGGTGACCTTGTTTGAAGTGTCGGTGGCCTTAATTTCATAGCCATCATAGAAGAACTGCGGGATCTGAATCAAAGCTTCGTCATCGACGCTGATTTCAAAATCAACGGAAGGGGTGTTCAATTCGGTGACGAATGCCATTCCTGATCCTTCTAAGAAAACCGGAGTTAAGTAGCTGGAGATGTCACGTTGATAGCGGCTTGAATAACCGATGGTGTTCCTAATTTTCCTATACAAAGAATTCGAATATTCAGACTTGTAAGAAGAGTCATAAAAAATGGCTGGTATGTATTCATTCATGACACCGATGTTGTTGGCTTGCTTGCATTCTTCCTCGGCGTACGATTGGTAAATAGAGCTGTTGTCGATCACGTATTTCTTTTCGAGATATGCTTGGGAAGTGGAAAACAAAAGAAAGGGGACAATGGCCGCTAAATAGAACGGGGCTTTTGTGTTTTTTATGTAGGTAGTCGCGTTAATTCCGTAAATGAACGCCCAAGAGGTGGTCAAAGAGACAACGGACCATAGCCTCCAAGCAAATTGGCAGGAATAGAAGAAGGAAGGGATTATCTTCCAGGCCTTTCCAACATAGATGAATACCAAAGCGATAGCAGAAACCACGACTAGGAAAATCAAGTCGATAACCGCGTCTTTGTTTCTTTTGAACCAATCCTTCTTCTCGAAACACCCGTCCGTCTTCTCTTTTAGGTATTCAGCGATAATCAAAATCACATCATATAAGGCCAAAGAAAGATAAACCTCGATTCGTTGGACAAAGAAGCAAATGGGCAAGAAAGAAACAACGATCATGATTGGCAAGCGGTAGAACTTATTGAAAGGGAGCTTACCTAAAGCGAAATCAGCGACGGCGGCAAGGACCGCGCCGACTAACACTAGACAGACGCTCAAGGTCAGCATGGTTGGACTCCAGTCTGTGTTCCAAGCGTTGGCCTCGATCTTCGAATTGATCCAAACGAAATTGAAGAAGCCGGAGAAAGCCGATGAATTTAGAGTTGAACCGGAAACATGCTCATAAGTCGTCCAAACGGCCGCATCATCGGAAATGCGGTACAAGCCACTTCCTAAGGCTTTGACCATCGGGAAAGCATAGAAACCGACTCCTAAAATGATAAGAACAACGGCCGAAAGAGAATAGATGATGCCTTTTTTCGTCTTAATGAAAGACCAAACACCTTTGAAATGAACAGCCATATAAAGAATGGCGACCAAGGCCATCGTAACGGCGGTAAATGGATGAGAAAGAATCAATCCGCAAGCGCCGACCACAACCGTTAAAAAAGATAACGCCTTCGGCTCATTATCGTGCGTGATGGAATAAATGCCATAAAAGAAGCAAGGGATAAAGCACATGGCGATGGTTTCGGCGTAGGCGAATCTCGCATAGCCGCAGAACATACGATATGGGCAGAAAATGAAGAAGGCGGCGCTTAATAAAGAAACGACAACTTTCTTGCTTATTTTGTAAGCCAGGCAATAGAACATCACTCCAGCAAAGAAAGTCAGAAGGAAGACAAAGGTTTTAACGGCGTTAATCGACGTGATCCCAAAGATATACATCAAGATTGCCGCGCCATAATGAGGAAGCGGGGCGTAGAACAAATGGGTGTTATAAGCATAGGCTCCCATCAACAAATGATTGGTGGAATCGATGCTCAAGCCGTTCTTCATTCCATAATAAACATCGTAGACATTTCCTAAGTGAAACTTGATATCATCACCGCCAGCAATGCCTTTGAAAAGATATAGGTAACAACAGCATAGAGTCATTAAAAAAATGACTACGATCGGGACAATGATTCTTGCGGATTTAAGTAAACGATCTTTCACGTCCATAAGTGTATAACATGAATGCTAATTTTATATCATAAAAAAGTGTTATTTTCGTGTTTTAATTGTATGTAAATTGTTAAACTTACGAACTATGTTTCTAGGAGGTTGCTTATGTATCGAATCGTTTCCAAAAAGATTCTAAATCCTTCTGTCATCCAGATCGAAGTGGAATCGCCTTTGGTTGCCAATAAAGCCAAGCCGGGACAATTCATCATTCTTCGTGTCGATGAGGATGGAGAAAGAATTCCTTTCACCGTAGCTGGCGTTAACAAAGAAAAAGGCTTGACCAAGATTATTTTCCAAGTGGTTGGTGCTTCTACTGAAAAACTTAAACATCTTGAAGTCGGTGACTGCTTGGCCGATTTCGTTGGCCCATTGGGCAACCCGACTGAGACCGAAGGTGTTAAACGTGTTTGCGTCGTCGGCGGTGGCGTTGGCTGCGCGATCGCGATGCCAATCGCCGAAGAATTCCATAACCTCGGTGCCGAAGTCACTTCCATTATTGGCTTCAGAAACAAAGATTTGCTTATCTTGGAAGATGAATTCAAATCATTCTCCGATCATTTGTATGTGATGACCGACGATGGTTCGTATGGTGAGCACGGCAATGTCACCATGCCGTTAAAGAAACTTTTGGATGAAGATCCTAATCGTTTTGATTTAGTCATAACCATCGGACCGCTCATCATGATGAAGTTTGTAACCTTGACTACCAAACCATTCAACGTTCCTTGTATCGTTTCCATGAACCCAATCATGGTAGACGGAACCGGCATGTGCGGCGGTTGCCGTTTAACCATCAACAAAGACGGCAAGAAGTGCATGAAATTCGCCTGTGTCGATGGACCGGACTTCAACGGATATGAAGTCGACTTCGATGAGGCGATGTCCAGGAACCGTCAATATGGCGAATGGGAGAAGCACGCTTACGAGAAAGCCTGCAATCTCTTCAAGAAGGAGGTCAAGTAGTATGCCAAACATGAATCCAAAAAAGAACCCGATGCCTACTCAGGACCCAAAGGTTCGTTCTGCCAATTTCTTGGAAGTCACCACTGGATACACTGAGGAAATCGCTATTGACGAAGCCAACAGATGCTTGAATTGCGTCAATAAGCCATGCGTGGAAGGTTGCCCTGTCCATATCGACATCCCATCCTTCATCATGAAGGTAAAAGACAAAGATTACGAAGGTGCTTATGGCATCATCAATCTTTCTTCTTCCTTGCCAGCTGTCTGCGGTCGTGTATGCCCGCAAGAGAGCCAATGCGAGTCCAAATGCACCAGAGGCAAAGGCTTGTTGCCGCTTAAAGACAAAGCCGGAAACCTTCAAAAAGACGAAAATGGTCAAATCATCAAAGTTCAATCCGAACCAGTTGGTATCGGACGTCTCGAAAGATTTGTTGCCGATTATCATATGGCCAATAACAAGGTCAAGCCAGCTGTCCCAGAATCCAATGGGCATAAAGTCGCGGTTATCGGTGCGGGCCCATCGGGTTTAACCTGTGCCGGCGACTTAGCTAAATTAGGATTCAAAGTCACTGTTTTCGAAGCCCTCCATGTCGCTGGAGGCGTTCTCTCCTATGGCATCCCTGAATTCCGTCTTCCGAAATCCATTGTGAAGAAAGAAGTCGAGAACCTATTGGATTTGGGCGTTGATATCCAGACCAACGTCGTTATCGGAAGAACCTTAACGATCGATGAATTGTTTGAAGATGGCTACGAAGCTATCTTTATTGGCTCTGGCGCCGGTCTCCCGAAATTCATGGATATTCCAGGCGAAGGATTGAAAGGCGTTATGTCCGCCAACGAATTCCTCACACGTTTCAATTTAATGAAAGCTTACAAAGATGGTTCGGATACCCCGATTGTTAAGGGCAAGCACGTCATTGTTGTTGGTGGTGGCAACGTTGCGATGGACGCCGCAAGATCCGCTAAACGTTTAGGCGCGGATGTAACCATCGTCTATCGTCGTACCAAAGCGGAACTCCCAGCTCGTGCCGAAGAAGTTGAGCATGCCGAAGAGGAAGGCATCAAATTTGCCTTCTTGAACAATCCGACCAAGATAAATGGCAACGAAACCAACGATGTCGTTTCGGTAACTTGCATCAAGATGGAACTTGGCGAGCCTGATGCTTCAGGAAGAAGAAGACCAAAGGAAATCCCTGGTTCTGAATACGAACTTGAAGCCGATCAAGTCATCATGTCCCTTGGCACTTCGCCAAACCCATTAATCAAACACACGACCAAAGGCTTGGATACCAATAGTCACGGCGGAATCATCATCAATGAAGAAACCGCTGAGACATCAAAGGAAAATGTCTATGCCGGTGGAGACGCTGTTACGGGCGCTGCTACGGTCATCTTGGCAATGGGAGCTGGCAAGAAAGCTGCCGCGAATATCGCTAAGAGGTTGCTTGAAAAATAGCGGTAAATAAATGAAAAGGCAGCGGTTGCTGCCTTTTTTCATTTGACGACGTAGGCCCTATATTCGGTGACGTTCTCGATTATTTCTCCATCGATTTGCAGGGCGTGAGGGGTGGAGAATTTTACTTTGACTTCCTCGGTTTCGAAATATTGAATGGTCTTTGGAATCTTGTCGGCTTTGCCATTATTTACAGAATTTAAAGCCAATAACGTCTTTATCTTGCCTTTGGCTTTGGCAACGAAGAAAGTCAGCTTTTTGTTGGCTCTGTCTTGATGCTTGGCGATAAGAATCCCTCCGCCGAAGTATTTGCCATACATCGAGCTGGCCATAAAAACATCGTTGAAAGTGTATGTTTTCCCGTTGATTTCAACGGTGGCTGTGGTGGTCTGATAATTCTTCAAAATCAGATCCAAACCGATTTTGACATAACTTATCTTCTTTTTGCCTTTTTCCTTTTGATGGTTGGCTTCGTTGCAGGTATCTCCATCGATGCCTAATCCCGTTCCGTTGAAAAAACGATAGGCTTTGCCATTCACTTCGACGCAAGGAAGGTTGTGGAGGAGTTCGTTCAAACGAATCAAACCATCCTCGTCAATCTTATCGGCGTTGTCTTTGGCAAAATCGTTCCCTGTTCCATTTGGAACCAAATAGAATGGGCAAGGCAAGTCGATGCCGTGAATGGCGTTGATGAAATGATTAAGGCTTCCGTCTCCGCCGGCAAGAAGGACGTTGTCGTCGCTTTTTAGATTGAAAACAAAAGCGTCATGATCCAAATCGACGAGGTTAGTTAGCTTCAAGTCAGGGAATCTTTGAGATAAAATATCGGCTTTTTCCTTGGCTTTTTCCTCACCTTTCAAAGAGGAAGAAAGCGAATTATAAAGCAAGTAATTCATAAAAAGATTATTAGAATTAGTTTCAATAATGTCAAAAATTAATTGCGTATTGCCTGCTTTTTATTTGAATTATCTTCACCTACGCGTGTAAAAATGCCAAAATTGGATACATGAAAAACAAACGTCAGATTATTTTCCTCGCTTTAGCGGCATCCTTATTGATGGGTTCTTGCGATATCTTCCATAAGGACTCTTCTTCGCTTCCGTCAAGCGAGGATGATTCTTCGTCTTCTATACTTCCAAGCGTTGATCCTGACGCCCTTTATGGTGGTTATTATTCTTCTCTGACAACTTGGGATAATGGCCAAGACCTTATCAAAAAGCTTCACGATATCATTTCGGGCGGGACTTACCAGCCCATCCAATATGTCGGTTCTTACACCAATTGGTCCAGCAACCAAGACGCCGATAGGGATATTTATGATAGGGAATATCTCGATGTTATTTATTCCGGCGATAAAATTGTTCCTTCTTCCACCAACACCTCTTGGCAGAGGGAACACGCTTGGCCAGCTTCCCTAATGACGGGCAAGACGACTGGCGAGGCCGTCAAAACCGTTGGCCGTGCAACAGATTTCCATAATCTCTTTGCCGCCTCGACGAACGGCAATACTTCTAGAGGCAATAAAAACTACGGGAAGGCTAATACAACTTCGGCGTCCTTTACCGACAAAAATTATTCAAACGGTGGCTATAGATACGATGAAAAGAACTTCGAACCGGCCGATAAGGACAAAGGACGCGTTTCAAGAGCAATCTTTTATATGGCCACCATGTATTCGGAAGACGAATATGATGAAAGTGGCGCCCTCTTATACAAAGGGCTCAAAGTCCAAGAAGACTATGTTGATTATGCCCAAGGAAGTTATGATGCCTACGCCATTGGCAATTTAAGCGATCTTTTGGATTGGTCTAAAACCGCCGTCGACTACCTTGAATATCAACATAATGAATCGGTTTATTCCTATGTTCCGGGAACTCATAACGATGTCAGCAAGAACACCGCTCAAGGAAATAGAAATCCATATGTCGATTTCCCAGGTTTGGTCGAATATGCCTTTGGAGATAAAAAGAACACCGCTGGTTCGTTGTCCGACCTCCTATCATCTTATGAAGCCTTAAAGATAGGGAAACCAGAAAAAAACATCAGAACCATCATCTCAGCGAAACGTGCCTACAATGTGGGCGATGCTTTCTCTAAGGCGGATGTCGTCATCGGCAAATACGATGCGGATATGGCAATCTCCAACGACTCCAACTTCACGATCAAAGACGTAACTGACGGCGAGGTCTTGAACACGATTGGTACGAGAACCGTCACCATCGATACGGAAAACAACCAACTGACTTACACCTTCGAGATAAAAGAAGATGATCCGTTTGTTTCCAGCACCTACACCTACACCTTGATCGGGAGATCATCCGGTGGCGATTTGGTCAGCATCGCTGACAATCCGGGAGTTGACAATGAAGTGACTTTAAATGGGGTCACTTGGATTTTCCGTTACGAGAAAGGCGCTATCAAAAACAGAGACAAAACCAAAGGCGTGGCTTTCGGAACGGGCAGCGTTCCTGTCGAGAGCTTGACAATCAGAAGCAAAGACAGCTTCTCTTTCGCTGGCAAGTCTTTGGTCGAATCGATTTACTTGAAAGGCTCGGCGGGTTCCGGTTGCTCCTATACCTGCGCGATGTATGTTGGCAACACTTTCCTCAAGCAAGCGGCCTTAGGCTATGGTGCCGACGCTCCGAAAGAGATTTCCGCTTCTTTATCCACCCCTCAAGAAGGGGCGGTCAAATTCGTCATCACCAATATTACCAAAGCCGTCTATATTCATTCTTTGGCGGTCAACCTGCAATAAAATATGATCCTTGAACACATCAATAGTCCGAAAGACGTCAAAGGCTTAAACGATAGGGAACTCGTTCTTTTGAGTGATGAGATAAGAGAAGCCTTATTAAAATCAGTCTCTAAATTTGGCGGGCATTTAGGCCCTAATTTAGGTGTCGTTGAGTTAACTATCGCTCTTCATTATGTGTTTGATTCCCCAAAGGATAAAATCGTTTTTGATGTCTCCCATCAATGCTATGCCCATAAGATGCTAACAGGGAGGAAAGAAGCCTATTTAGACGACGATAAGCATGGTCTTTATTCAGGCTTCAGCAACCCGTCTGAATCGGAGCACGACGTCTTTGAGATAGGTCACACCTCGACTGCTATTTCCTTGGCGAATGGCTTAGCAAGGGCGCGTGATTTATTGGGCGAAAAAGAGAATGTCATAGTCCTTATCGGCGATGGTTCCTTATCCGGAGGCGAGGCCTATGAAGGACTCAACAATGTCGCCGAGACCAAAACGAACACCATCGTCATCGTCAATGACAATGAGAATTCCATCGGCGAAAACCACGGAGGCTATGCCTTCAATCTTGAGAAGTTAAGAACAAGCAAAGGAAAGACTGAGGACAATCTTTTCAAAGCCCTTGGGTTCGATTATATCTATGTCGAAGAAGGGAATGATGTCTTGAAGTTGATTGAGGTTTTTAAATCGATCAAAGACATCGATCATCCTATCGTCGTTCATGTTCACACTTTAAAGGGCAAAGGATATCAACCTGCCATCGATAATCCTGAAAAATTCCATTCCTTGCCGCCATTTGATTTGAAGACAGGCGAGGTTTTGAAAGAACAAGGCGGCGAATCCTATGCTGAAATGACGATGTCTTATATCGAAAAGAAAGTCGCCGAAGGAGAACCTATCGTTGCCATTAACGCCGGAACATCCGGCTTTGTCTTTGCCGCTAAAAAAGAACGCCGCGAGAAACTCGGTGAGCATTTTATTGATGTTGGCATCTGTGAGGAACACGCCGCCGCGATGGCAAGCGGGATGGCCAAAAGGGGCGCTAAAGCGATTTGGGCTGTGGCTTCATCTTTCATGCAGAGGACTTATGACCAAATCATGCAGGATATAGCCTTAAACAACTCTCCGGTCACCATCTTGGATGAATATGGCGGTGGTCTTTCCGGCCAAGGTGCCCCTACTCATTCAGGCATTTATGACATTGCTATGCTGATGTCGATCCCGAACCTCGTCTATTTGGCCCCAATCTTTAAAGAAGAATACATGGCTATGTTGGATTATGCGGTGAATCAAAACAAACATTCGGTTTGCATCCACGTTCCAACAAAAATAATCTCCTCAGAAAAGGAAGATAAAACCGATTATTCCATTTTGAACAAATCAAAATTTGTTAAAGAAGGTAAAGATGTCGCCATTATCGCGGTGGGGACCACCTATGAAAGAGCCGTCATGTTAGACGAAGAACTAGGCGGTGGCTGCTCGATCATCAATCCTGTTTTCCTCTCTGGTTTAGATACCGAATTGCTTGATTCCCTACATAAAAATCACAAGATCGTCGTAACTTTGGAGGATGGGGTCATTGAGGGCGGATTTGGACAAAAAATCGCCGCCTATTTCGGACCGAGCGAGATGAAAACATTAACTTTCGGTATCCCCAAGGAATTCCATCGCAACAAGAATGCGAGCCAAATGGAAAAGGAAGCCCATATGTCTATCAAAGAGATGTCCGATTCCATCAAAAGGCTTCTCAAATAAGTAGATAGACCAATAAAGTAAAACTTTGGAACAAAGTTTTTTCGATGCCATCGAGATTTTTTGTTGCTACCTTATACCTATGGTATGGGATTTAAAAGATTTGGTCTAAAATAGCAAAGAATATATGGGCAACGAAGAACAAATTGAAACCGGAAAAAAGAAGAAGACCAAGGTTTCGACCAAGGTTCGTTTAAGTGTATGCATAAGCATCATCGTAATCTTCACGGTGGTTTCTTTAATCCTTTCCTTCCTTTCGGTAGGTGGAGGGGACATAAAAGAAGGCTGGAAAATCTTCTGGAACGCTTTCGTAAATGCTGATTGGCGCTGGCTTTTGGGATTGTTTGGGATGGTTATCCTTTCCATTTTGCTTGATGCGTTGATTATTTTCATCTTCGGACGTTTATATACGAGAAAATACAATTATGGCCAGGCTATTGCCAATTCGATGGTCGGAACCTTTTATTCGGCTTTGACGCCAGGAGGTTCCGGCGGTCAGTTCATGCAAAGCTACATCATGAAAAGGCAAGGCATAAGAATTTCCAATGCCGCCTCCATCTTCGTGATGTATTTCATTCTCTACCAAATCAATCTCATTATTTTTGATGTTGTCTCCCTTGCCGTCGAATGGGAGCGTGTCTTCGAATATGCCTCTTTTGAATTCCATATTGGATCAGTCTCCATGACCTTGCTTCCTTTGATCATCATCGGCTTCGTTTTCAATCTCGTCATTTTGGGAGGATTATTCCTTCTTTCGTATTCTCATAAGTTCCACAACTGGTTCATGAACAAGGTCGTCAACATCGGCCATAAACTTAAATTGGTTAGAGATCCTGACGGTTTAAGAGAATCACTTCACATCCAAGTTGAGAACTTTAAAATCGAATTGAAGCGACTTCAGACCAATATTCCTGTCGCCATTCTGATCTCGATCATCATGCAACTAATGTTGTTTGTTAAATTCTCATTCCCATATTTCGCGGCCTCGGCCTTCCATGCAACCGGAGACTTCTCCTTCAAGAATTTTACGGACACCTGTTTCTTATCGGCCTTCCATCAAATGGTTACGGGGCTATTCCCTATCCCGGGTGCGGCTGGCGTTTCGGAATTGTTCTACGGTTTGATTTATCAATCCGTCTTCTTCCCGACTTATGACTCCGCTGGATACATCATCCGCGATCTTCAATCTAATCTTTCGGCCACCCAAATCCTTTGGAGGGCGGTCACCTATCATATCTTGGTCATCATCACGGGCCTTGTTTCCATCGCCTGTCAGGTCAGCCCATCGAAAGAATACCAATATGCATCCAAAAAGAACTTTGTCACCATTCAACATGAGACTTATGAAATCCGTAAGTTAGAGGTTGAAAAGGCTTTGGAAACCAAACAAATCAATAGGCAACAGGTCAAAGAAAAAATGAAGAATCTTGGCTCCAAGAAGCGTAAGCAAAAGAATGACGAGGAAGGTCAAGAAAAATGAAAATAGCTATTTTCAGCGATACTTTTCCACCTGATATCAACGGGGTCGCCACTTCTTCCGAAAACCTATATCGCACTTTGAAAGATCATAATGATGAGGTGATGGTCATAACCAGCAACGCCTTAAATGGCAGGAAGTCCGATTATTCTTCCTCGATTATCCGTTTAAAAGGCATTCGTTTTAAACACCTATATGGTTATGTCATCTCTTTGTTTGGTTCCCCAAAGGCGATGAAGATTCTTAAAGATTTCAAACCAGATGTCTGCCACATCCAAACTGACGGTCCGTTAGGACAATTCGGCTTTAAGGTCGCTAAGAAGGTCAATGCCGCGATTGTCTACACTTACCATACTTCGATTGAAGATTACACCTATTATGTGACTCGTGGCTGGTTCTTCGATAAGACGGCCAAAGCCATCGTTAGGAAATATGTGAGGCATAAAGGGAAAAAGATTGACGGCCTTATCGTTCCGAGCGAGAAGGTTGCCTCTTATATGCAAAACTTAGGTCTTTCTCTGAAACCGCATATCATCCCAACCGGTTTTGATTTCGAGCCATTTGAAAGAAATGAGAAAGAAAAAACAAATGAAATCCGCGCGAAATTGGGACTTTCCGAAGATGATTACGTCATCTGTTATTTAGGCCGTTTGGCCAAAGAGAAATCCATTGATGTCCTTTTGGAAGGCTTTAAGGAATACCTTTTTGAATACAAGAAAGAAAACACCAAATTCGTAATTGCTGGCGACGGTCCAGACCTTAAAAGGTTACAAAGTTTAAGCGTGGAACTAAAAATAGAGGACAAAGTTGTTTTCGCTGGGAGAGTCGACCCTCGGGATACGCCGCTTTACTATCACCTTGGGAATGTTTACGCTTTTGCCTCCGTCACTGAGACCCAGGGCTTAACCTATCTTGAGGCGATGGCGGCCGGGCTTCCCGTCATCATCCGCTATGATGAATCAAACAAAGATGTCATTACCGATCGGATTAATGGCTTCGTTTACCAAGATGCCGATAAATTGAAAGATAAAATCGAAGAGGTAAGGAATCTTTCTGATAAAGAAAGGGAAAACATCATCAAAAATGGTTATAAGGCATTGGAGCCATATACCTTGGATAGATTCTATTTTTCTATCCGAAAAGCATATGATGAGGCCATAGAAAAGCATGGGAAAAAAGATCGTTAAGAAAATAGAAACGAAGAAGGGAAAATACATCATCGATTTGGGTGATGAGAAGATTTCCTTATGCCAGGCTTTCTATATGGACGAACTTTTATATGTTGGGAAGGTCCTAACGGAGAATGATTGTGCCCGTTTGTCTCATTTAAGCGCCTTAAGCGAGCCATATGAGTATTGCATCCGCCTTCTTTCCCGCGGAACCTATAGCAGCCACACCTTGAGGGAAAAACTGAGTTTAAAATATCCGGAATGCAAAGATACGAACGAAATCATCTATCGTCTAAAAAAGATCAATCTCCTTGATGATTATGGCTATGCCCTAGCTTATAAGGAAGCCAAAGAATCTCAACTCTATGGGCCAAAAAGAATCTTGAATGAGCTTAGATATAAAAAAGGCATCAGGGAAGAAATCCTTAATGAGATTAAATTCGAAGACGAAGAGAAAACATTGAATGAACTCTTCCCTCTTATCGACAAGCGTTACAAGGATCTGCCATTTCTAAAGAAAGCCGCCAAGCTTGAAAGATACTTTATCGATAGAGGCTTTTCTAAAGAGATGGCCAAAAAATATTCTTTGAAAGCTTCGATAGATGAAAAAGAACAGCATAAGAGATTAAAAGCCGATTACGAAAAGGCCAAAAGAACTTACGGACGGAAATACAATGGATATGAACTTAGGCAAAGAATAATTCGCTCTTTGCTAAGCAAAGGTTATAAAATGAATGAGATTGAGGAGATAAGTAAAGATGAGTAAGCAAATCAAAGACTTCGAAGATGGACTAAATATTGAAGCCCAATTTCTAGTGACTAACGTATCAAAGGGCGTTAAAGCCGACGGCGGACGTTATTTGAATGTCACCATCCAAGACGCTTCAGGAAGTTTGGAAGCTAAGAAATGGGATGTCAGCGATGCCGACAACGACATCTTGGTGGCCGGCAACATCGTCAGCCTCTATGGACAAGTCTATCAATATAAGAACTCTTTGCAGTTTAAGATTTTTGAGGCGGCGAAAGTCGATGCCAACAGCATCGATATCTCTCGCTTCGTCAAGCCTAGCCCCATCCCGAAGGAAGAACTTATCGCTAAGCTGAATGCCCATCTTGAATCCATCAAAGACGTAGAAGTCAAAGCCTTAACCGACGCTTTGATCAAAAAATTCTATGATGACTACATTACTTTCCCGGCGGCTGTCAGAAACCATCACGCTTTCGGAAGTGGTCTCTTATATCATTCCGTTACCATGGCGGACGTCGGATCGAAGATCTGTGATATATACCCATCCTTAAACAAAGATTTCCTTATCGCCGGTTGCTTATTGCATGATATCGGCAAAACCATCGAATTATCTGGGCCGGTGGCGACCAAATACACCTTGGAAGGCAAACTCATCGGTCATATTTCCATCATGCAGTCCGAAGTAAAGAAGATGGCCGAGGAACTTAAGATATCGTCTGAAACCTCCATCCTCATGCAGCATATGATGTTGTCCCACCACGGCATCCCTGAATATGGCTCTGCGGTGGTCCCGATGACCAGAGAAGCATTGGCTTTATCCACCATCGATAACTTCGATGCCAAAATGCAGGTCTTGGATAACGCGATGGAAGGCGTTGAGCCCGGAGAATTCACTCAAAGGATCTTCGCCTTGGATAACTTATCCTTCTATAAGCCAACCAAGTAAAAGAAAACGAGGGTCGCCCCTCGTTTTTTATTTTAAATCAATCAGCTTTTGGATCTCTTCCTTGGAAAAGGAATATTTCGTGTTGCAGAATTCACAAACTAATTCGACTGGCTTATCGTCATCTCTCATGGAGATTAGCTCTTCTTTAGGGATTGAGAGCAACGCCCTTTCGACTCTTTCTTTGGAGCAGTTACATTTGTAAGAGACTTCTTTGGTTTCCATTACTTCGATGTCCAAGCCATCCATTACCCTTCTTAATAAGTGTTCGGCGGTTGGCTCTTCATCTAATACTTTTGAGACATTACCCATCCAAGAGATATTTTCTTCAATGGTGATTTGATATGGCTCTGGGCAATCGGGCATAAGTTGGATGAAGAAACCTCCGGCCACTTTGATTTTAAGGGTCTCCCTATCATAGATGACCGCGAAGGCCATCGCTGAAGGAGTCTGTTCCGAGGAGGCGTAATAATATGCTAAATCATCGCCTATCTCGCCGGTTTGAAGTTTGACGGTGGAATTATATGGCTCTTTTAAGCCCATATCCCTAATAACCGTCAAGGTCCCCTTTCCAACGGCCTCACCAACGGATTTGGAATTCAATACCAACGGATTGGACAATGTGCCCCTAACGTGGCCCTTGGAATCCACGACGGCCAGCATCGTTCCGAGCTCCCCGTCTCCTTTGACACGCAAGGTGAGGGTCTCTTTATCGCCCTTGAGGGTGTCACCCATCAATAAAGCCCCCATCAGCAATCTACCGAAGGCCATCCCTGCGATAGGAGAGCAGCCATGGATATCGATGGCTTCTTGAACTAGGTCGGTACAGACCAAGGAAAAGCCGCGGACGGTTTTGCTCGCGTCGCACGCACGTATAAGTTGATTCTTATTAGTCATTTAAGGCTTCCTTGATTTTGTTGGCTCTGTCGGCGATGACGTCGAAATTCGGATCGTGCTCAGTGAAGTTAACCTCTAAGCCATCCCCTTTGCCATAACGAGGCAAAATATGGACGTGGAAATGTGGGACGGACTGTCCGGCAGCACCTTTCGCGTTGGTCAAGATATTTACACCCTTGGCGTTGAAAGCCTTCATTTCAGCCTTGGCGATTCTCTGCGCCACGGCGTAGACCTTCTTGGTCAATTCTTCAGGGCAATCCAAAACGGACTCGTAATGGGCTTTTGGCATGACTAAAGCGTGCCCGATCGTGCACTGAGAGATATCCATGATGGCCAAAACGTCTTCGTCCTCATAGATTTTGGTGGAAGGGATTTCCCCTTTGATGATTCTGCAAAATACGTCTTCCATAAATAACTCCTTAGGGAAAAAGAAAGAGGTGGAATTAACCACCTCTAACTATAGCAGTTTTTTATTCGAAGAGAGACGGGAAGGTCTTCTTGAAGTATTCGTAAACGCTGGTGTCGTGGTAGATGAGGGTCATCTTCTCAACCCAGTATTTGTTGGAATCGCTCTCGTAGGTATCGGAACCACCCAAGAGGGAAGCAATCTGACGGGCGATGTGCTCGGCGGCATAAGCCCCACGCTTTTCGTCTTTGTCATAATAGTTATCAGCTTCGGAGTTGAGTTTGGAAGACATGACCGCTTCTTCGACTTTGACAAAGTAATAAGTGCCGCTGTCATTGATGATGTATGGATACTGCGTGCCGGTTTCGTATTTTTCCGGGATCATGTAGTAACCGCCATTCTTGACATAGCCATAACGGCCTTCGGTGACTTTTTCGTTATCGACTTCCTGAGCGACGGTGATCTTGAACAAACGTTTGGAGATATCGCTTGGGACGACGGAACCGATGCCACTTTGGTTATACCAACCATTGGTGGTGTTATCGGTAGCCATCAAGGAGTTCTTCTTGATTTGGAGACCAGTCTTGGCGGTATAAGCGCCAGAGTTGGTGAAGTCGGTGACGATGGAAGCATCATCGGCGGTGTTATCGTAGATCTTGAGATAGTCGGCGATATAACCACCAAAGGTGGATTCCTTATAGATCTTGGCAGAGCTATAAGCGGCGTTGTCGGCGACGAAGCTAGCGTAGATGCTGTCGCTGGTCGTATAAGCGGTCCAGCCGGCATCGGTGTAGATCTTTTCGACTAAGGCCTGATCGGCGTAGGAAGCGACAATCTCAGGCACGCCCTTATAAAGGTCATCCAAGAAGGTGAAGCTATAGACGTCCTGCTTGACGTTGCTATCCTCGATGACGTTCTTGGCGTAAGAGGCGACCAATCTCTTGGTGGCGTCAGCGTAGTAGGTGTTCTCAGCCAACTTGATGACATCGATCTTACGGGCATAAGAGAGACCCAAAGAACGATAGTTGACGGTGTAGAGGTACTGAGACACAAGCATATCGCGATAGATGTCTGGAAGGACGGCGATATCGATGTATTCCTTATAGGTGACGAAGAGATTCTTGTAATATTCGTCCAATTCGGTGGAAGTGAGGCTCTCTAAGATTCTGAAAGAACCCTTGACGGCCTTGGCATCTTCATAATATTCGGTACCGAGGTTGTAGTTGTTCTTGACCTGGGCATCGTAGAACTTTCTCTCAATGAACTGGGAACGTTCCTGATAGGAAGTGTTGGTGATGTAGCCTTGGAAGACTTTCTTGACCGCGACCAAGAAATCCATATAGATGTTCTGCAATTTCTTGATTTGTCCATTGCCGTTCTCATCGTGATAGATGGCGTATTTGTTGGCAATCTCTTGCAACTTGCTCTCGTTATTGGCGTCAACGGCCTCTTTGATTTCCCAGAAGTCGCCATAGACGGACTGAGAATAGAGCTTCAAGATGTTGCGAAGGACTCTTTCGGAATTGGAATCGCCTTCGTTGACCAAAGCGTCATAGATCTGCTTCATCGTGTTGTTTTCGATGGTGTCTCCACTTTCGAAATTCAAGATGGAAGCTTCGTCATATTGATCTGGGGTTGGGGTGGCGACGACATCGTCGCAACCAGTTAAGGCGCCTCCAACTAAGAGGACGGAACTAAGTCCTAAGAATAATTTCTTCATTTTAGTCGGCATAGTAGCATCTTCCTCCTTTCTCCCAATCAGCTCCGCTGTGCTCGGAATAACCGATGGCGCAGACTTCGCTCAACATACGGCCTTTGTCGGTGGCGTTGCCTTGATAGCTTCCGCCCGCTGAGGCCCAATCGAAGGTCAAGGAACGATCATAGTCCTGAGCCTCGATCATTTCGGCATAAGTCTTCCAAGCGTTCTGCCAGGTTTCGAAGTTGCCGTCGGAAGTGGATTGACGTTTGGTCTTGGAATAGACCTGGATACGTTTTTCCATATCGCTGTCGGAGAACTTGATGTTTCCTTCTTTGACGAGGTCCTGGAAGATGTAAGTGCTTAAAGAAGTGTTATAGGACTTAACGAGATCAAGCAAGGTGGTCTTTCTGGAGGTCCAGTCAGAGGTTTGCTGTCTGTTATAGTTGATATAAGTGGTCATGGCTTCGCCATTGGAATCGGTTGGATAGCCGGATTCGCCTGGGGTCTTGCCCAATACGTAATATTGGTCAAGGGTGGCGGTGTCGGCGTTGGCGGTGTTTGTGCCGGTTCCGTAATAATCCAAACCAGAGCGCTGGACGACGATGAAGTGAATGCCTTCATAAGAAGAAGCGCCAGCTCTGACGGCGAGGATGATTTGTCCTTCGCTGTTGGTTAAGACATTGCTGCCGATTCCTGGCAACTGAGCGGTGGTGTCGTTCTGGAAGCCTGGGAGGGCGGCATAAGTGCTGGAGAGAACGCCGGTTTCGGAATCAGCCGAGATGGAATTGTCATTGTAGGCGATTTCGTTCGGGGTGATGACGGCGATGTTGTGCTTATTGAAATACTTGTTGAACAAGATGTTACGCGGATAGAAGACTTCGCGATTGTTGTTATGGACAATAGCGCCGTTCTTATCGGTGGTGATCTTGGCGGCTTTCAATAAAGCAACGCAGGCGCCATATGGGATGGTGCCGATACCTTTGTCTTTGAAGAATTGGTTGATGGTGGTGCCGGAATCATCCAATTTCTGGTTCACGTCGACAGAGTCGGCAGCGCTGGCATCAGTGGCCTCTTCCTTAAGGCCCGGGGTGATGGTAGCGATGTTCTTTTTGGCGTAGTCGGTGGTGTTGGCCTTATTATAGAGCGACTCATAAGCATAAGTGCCAAGACGGAATTCGTTGACGTAGTTGATGCCGTTGCCGGAACGGGCGGTCATCAAATCGATTTCACCGAAGTCAGCGCCAGAAGCGGTGTCATCGGAAGACGAATAGGCGATTTCACCAAAGGTTTCGCGGGCGGAGGTGGCGGCAGTGGTGCCGGTGGTGGTATCCGCGCCAGCCAAACGCATCATAATGGTGGCTAATTTAGTGGCTTCGCCAGCGGTGTTATTGGTCGGCTCAGAGATCTTGCCCTGGGTATATTCGCCAGAACCAGCGGAAACCTTGACCAAGATATGACGAACCTGGTATGGGACTTCCTCTCTTAAGAAACCCTTATTGCCTTTGCCATAATTGTCGTCGGCGCCGAAAAGATAATCGTCGGAAAGCAAGCCGCTGTCAGAGCCGTCACGCATAGCGTCACGATGCTCGTCGTTGTAGTCTTGCTCGAACTGTTCCTTTTCTCTTTCATAAAGGTGATACTGCTTCAATTGGTCAATGTTCTTGACCCCAGCGGCATCGAGAATGCTTTCGAATTCAGCTTCGTAAGTGGTGTTGTTGGATTCGGCATTGTTCTTGGCACGGGTCTGATCGTTGGTGACATCGTAGTCAGCTTCTTTGGTCAAACGTTCCAAATCGCTTTTCTTGCTTGGATCCTGATAATACTTACGAACTAAAACTTCGTAGACTTTATCAAATTCTGTGGAGGCAGATGCACCGGCCTCCTGATAGCTCCCTAATAATTCTTTCGCCGAATAGGACACCACATTTCCTAAAGCGTCGGTATAAGTCATGACGCTTCCGTTCGACGAAGGAACTGCCTGATCACATCCGGCGACGGACGCTGCCGTGGTCAATAATGTCAAGAGGCATAGAGCGGTATTACGTTTTTTCATGTGTTGGATCGCTCCTCCTTAACTAAAAAAAGTTTGCGTTAAAAGGATATTCTCATAAGAGAATGAGTGCAAGAGTTATTAGAGGGAAAAACTCAAACTAGGCATTTATTCGGCTAAATCTCAGGTTTTTTATCATATCTTTTGGCAATTTTTTGTCAGTGTGCCAAAATACTTCGGCGCTTGGAGGAACACTCATGGCTAAGCTGGAAATCAAAGATTTGCATGTTTCCGTTAAGGGATTAGAGATCCTACGCGGAGTTAATCTAACATTAAATGACGGGGAAACCCTTGCCTTATTGGGGCCCAACGGCCATGGCAAGTCAACGTTGTTTGCGGCCATCATGGGCAATCCGACCTATGAAGTCACTTCCGGAAGCATCACTTTGGATGGCAAAGACGTTTTATCGATGCCTGTCAATGAACGTTCCAAAGCGGGCTTGTTCCTCGCTATGCAATATCCTTCTGAAATCCCTGGCTTGAACTCCGCCGATTTCTATAAAGCGGCCATCAATGCCCATAGAGAAAAACCAGTAAAACTTTACGAGTTCTATTCCAAACTTCAGAAAGCCTATGATGAGGTTGGCATCCCGTTTGAGATGAGCAATCGCAACTTGAATGAAGGCTTCTCTGGTGGCGAAAAGAAGAGAAACGAGATTCTTCAGATGAGACTCCTTGAGCCATCTATTGTCATGCTTGATGAAATCGATTCCGGCTTGGATGTCGACGCGATGCAGATCGTCGCTCGCGAAATCGAAAAAGAGCAAGAAAGAGGAACCGGTTTCTTGGTGATCTCCCACTATGCGAGATTATACGAAATGATCAAGCCAACAAAGGTCGCTATTATCGTCAATGGAAAAATAGCGGTAGAAGGTGGGCCAGAACTTATCAAACGCGTTGATACAGAAGGCTATGAATGGATCAAACGCGAGCTTGGCATTTCAATTGAAAAAGAAATCGATAAACCAATGAACGAAGTATCCCTTGGCAGCTGTGCGGTGAAGGTGGACATGAATGGAAAATAAATTGATTCGAGAAACCGACGCTTTGCCAGAAATTAAGGACTTTAAAGTTAAGGAAAATGGCAATTTACGCATGGAACTTGCGTATTTTGATGATTGTCCTGACGGTTTTCTTCGTATCCACGCTGAGAAAAATTCTCATGTCGGAGTATATGTTTCTGATTTCTCCAAGGTGAACAATCACTTTGGTTTGGAAATTGAGTTAGAAGAAGGTGCGACGGCCGAGGTCAGAATCGCCGTATTATGTCATGGCGTGGCTAAAAAACTTTATACTCCAAATGTCAGGCACCTTGCTCCACATAGTGAATCTTTTGTTTCTTGTTATGGCATTGCAGCCGATGATTCGGATTTGTCATTCAAAGGACTATCTTCCGTCGATAATGGAGCGAAGAAATCCAATACCAGGCAAGAAGCCAAAATCATTTTGTTTGATAAAAACGCCAAAGGCGCCGCTTCCCCTGCTTTAGTTATCAACGAGAACGATATCAAAGCGGGACACGGGGCTTCCATCGGAAGGTTGAACGACGAGCATCTTTTCTATTTGGAGTCTCGTGGCTTAAGCGAGAGAGACGCTAAACGTTTGATTACCCTCGGATATTTAAAACCGATCGTTAATTTTTACAGCGATAAAACTGTCAAAGAAAGAGTTGCCGCTGCAATCGAAGGAGGAATCTCCAATGATTGACGTGAAGAAAATTCGAAAAGATTTCCCGATGCTTAGAAACGACATCGAGATGCAAAACCACCATCTTGTTTGGCTGGATAACGCTTCGACGACTTTCAAGCCAGATTGTGTAATTAATGCAGTAACGGACTATTATTCAAAGGAAACCAGCAATTCTCATCGTGGCGATTATGACCTTTGCTACAACATGGATCAAAAGGTCCTTGAATGCCGTAAAAGCGTCGCTTCCTTGATAAACTCCGATCCTGAAGAAATTGTCTTTACCTCTGGGACGACCATGTCCATCAATTTGGTCGCCTTTGGCTATGGCGTGAAATACCTCAAAGAAGGCGATGAGATTCTTCTTACCGAAGCGGAACACGCCTCAAACGTTTTGCCTTGGTATAAAGTTGCTGAAATGACGGGCGCGGTGGTCAAAATGATTCCGCTTGAAAAAGATGGAAGACTGACTCCTGAAAACCTGAAAAAGACCATAAGCGAGAAAACAAAGATTGTCGCTATCGCTCATGTAACCAATGTATTAGGGTATATTGCCCCGGTGAAGGAACTTGCGGCTATTGCTCATGAATATGGGGCTATCCTCGTTTTGGATGGCGCGCAGTCTGTGCCACATTTGAAGATTGATGTAAAAGAGTTAGGATGCGACTTCTTATCGTTCTCGGGACATAAGATGTGTGGTCCTACTGGAATAGGCGTTCTTTACGGCCGGTATGACTTATTGGATTCGATGGATCCGTTTATGACCGGCGGCGGGATGAATGTCAAATTTGATACCTGCGGAGACGTTTCTTTATTGCATGCCCCAATGCGTTTTGAAGCCGGCACCCTTAATCTCGCCGGAATCGTTGGCTTAAAAGCGGCCATTGATTATGTTCAGTCAATCGGCATTGAGAATATTGAAAAGCACGAAAGCGAATTGAAGAAATATGCGGTTGATAAGCTAAAGGAAACCGGCAAAGTCACCATTTATAACGAAAACAGCCCTACTGGAATCGTTACCTTCAATATTAACGGCATATTCGCTCAAGATGCGGCAACGTTCCTTAATTCAAGAGGCATAGCTTGTCGTTCTGGACAGCATTGCGCAAAGATGCTTAATGACTTTTTGAATACCGTCGCTACGGTCCGCGCCTCATTCTATTTCTATACTTCAAAGGAAGATATCGATGCCTTGGTCGAGGCCGTCAAACATGGGGAGGATTTCTTAGATGCCTACTTTTAATCTCAATCCGATGATGATGCGTGAAATCATCATGGATCATTATTCATCTCCATTACATAAAAAAGCCCCAAGCGAAGAGGGATACAAAAAGCTTCACGCCTCTTCAACTAACTGCATCGATGATTTCGATTTATACATGAAAAGTGAAAATGGTGTTATTACCGATGCGTTGTGGGACGGTGTAGCTTGTACCATTTCTTCGGCTTCAACCGATATTTTGTGCGAGCAAGCGATTGGCAAAAATTATGAGGAAGCCAATTATATGATCGAGCAATATTTGAAGATGATCGCCGAAAAAGAATATGACGCCTCGGTTTTAGATGAAGCGATCGTTTTCATGAATACCGGCAAGCAGGCAGCGAGAATTCATTGTGCCACTATGGGTTGGACGGCAATGAAAGATCTTATGAAGGAAGACAAATAAGATGGCAGACGAATTTTTGGATAAAAGAAGCGAATATGATTTCAAAACCGACGCAAAGGTCGTCTTTTCAACCGGCAAAGGTTTAAACGAGGAAGTCGTGCGTGCCATCTCGGAGCATAAAGGCGAGCCGGAATGGATGACTGAATATCGTCTTAAGGCCTTGAAAGCCTTTCAAAAGATGCCACTTCCAAGCTATGGGCCGGATTTATCTTTCTTGGATTTTGATTCCTATAGTTATTACAACCAAGTTTCTACCGGCGAACATTCGGATTGGGACAATGTTCCTGAAGCGGTTAAAAACACCTTTGATCGTTTAGGCATTCCTGAAGCTGAACAAAAATACTTAGCTGGCGTCACCACCCAATTTGAATCGGAAGTCGTTTATCACAATATGTTGCAGGAAGTCGAAGAAAAAGGCGTCATTTTCCTTTCAACCGATATGGGACTTCGCCTATTCCCTGACTTATTCAAAAAATACTTTGGCAGCGTTGTTCCTATCGCTGACAACAAGTTCTCTGCTTTAAATGGGGCCGTATGGTCTGGTGGCTCTTTCATCTATGTCCCGAAAGGCGTGAAGTTAGAAAAACCGCTTCAATCTTATTTCCGTATCAATAATGAAAAAACCGGACAATTCGAGAGATCTTTAATCATTTGCGACGAGGGATCCGAGATTCATTATGTCGAAGGTTGCACGGCACCGGTTTATCAAAAAGAATCATTACATGCCGCGGTTGTTGAAATCGTTGTTTTGAAAGGCGCTCATTGCCGATATACAACCGTTCAAAACTGGTCAAATAACATCGTTAACCTCGTAACTCAACGCGCTTTGGTCGAAGAAAACGGCTTCATGGAGTGGGTTGATGGAAACATCGGATCCTATCGGAACATGAAATATCCTGCCTGCATTCTTAAAGGAGACGGAGCCAAAGGCTCGGTTATTTCCATTGCCGTAGGTGGTCATGATCAGTTCCAAGACAATGGCTCAAGGATGATTCATATCGGCAAAAACACCTCATCTACCGTCATTTCTAAGTCTATTTGCAGGGGAGGCGGAACCGCTAACTTCAGAGGCACGATTCGTATCATGCCGGGAGCCAGTAACGCTCACGCTCACGAAGAATGCGATACTTTGATTTTGGATGATATCTCTCATTCTGATACCTACCCGAAAAACGAGATGAGAGATTCCACTTCCTATATTGAACACGAGGCTACGGTTTCTAAAATCAACGAAGACCAACTCTTCTATTTGATGAGCAGAGGCCTTTCTAAGGAACAGGCTACCCAAATGATTGTCATGGGTTTCATCGAACCATTCTCCAAGGAATTGCCGATGGAATACGCGGTCGAATTAAATCAGTTATTGAAATTGGATATGTCCGATTCGATTGGATAAAAAATGAAATACGAAATCGTTGTTGTTGGAGGGGGACATGCAGGGGTCGAAGCCGCTGCGGCAGCCGCGCATCTTGGGATGCGTACACTTTTGGTTACCCTCAACAAAAAGATGATCGCGAATACGCCATGCAATCCCCACATCGGTGGCTCGGCTAAAGGAATCGTCGTTCGCGAAATTGATGCTTTGGGAGGAATGATGGGCATTTTTGCTGACCATCATCCACTCCAAATCAAAATGCTCAATACCGCCAAAGGCCCAGGCGTCCAATGCCTGAGGGCACAAGTTGACAAAAAGGCCTACCCAGCCTATGTGCAAAGCGTTCTTGACACGATTGACAATTTAACGATTTTGGAAGATGAAGTTAAATCATTGATTGTTGAGGACAACACAATCAGAGGCGTTAATTTGGCTTCTGGAAAATCAATTGAATCTGAGGCGGTTATCATCACGACTGGCACTTATATGGATTCCTCGATTATTTCTGGTTGGGATTCATTCAAAGGCGGTCCGGACGGAGAAAAGGCTTCTATTGGTTTAAGCGAGAACCTGCGCGATTTGGGCATTTCCATTCGTAGATTGAAGACCGGAACGCCACCTCGTGTGGATGGAAAAACCATTGATTGGTCGAAAGGCACCATCCAACCTGGTATGGGAGGGGAATTGGCTTTCTCCTATATAACCACGGATTTCACTCCGTTAGAGGAACAACTTCCTTGCTATTTGATTTACACCACTGACGAGACCATAAAAATCATCAAAGAACATTTAGATGAGTCCGCTGTTTTCAACGGGGTTATCACTGGCATTGGTCCACGTTATTGCCCTTCGATTGAGTCGAAAGTGGTCAGATTCGCCGACAAGCCAAGACATCAATTGTTCTTGGAACCGGAATTCAGGGACAGCGATTCTATCTATGTTCAAGGCTTTTCGACTGGTTTTGATCACGCCATCCAAGAGAGATTAATCCATACCTTGCCGGGCTTAGAAAACGCCAAAATATTGAAGTATGCCTATCAAATCGAATACGACGCGGTAGATCCGTTCGAATTAAAAAACAATCTTGAGTTCAAGAAAATCAAAGGTCTTTTCGGGGCTGGCCAGATTTGTGGCACTTCAGGATATGAAGAGGCGGCTGGGTTAGGACTGATGGCTGGCATCAATGCCATTCGTTTCATTCGCAAGCAAGACCCTTTTGTTCTTAGAAGGGATGAATCATACATTGGCGTCATGATCGATGATTTGGTTACAAAAGGGGCCGATGAGCCATATCGTTTATTATCGTCTCGCGCGGAATATCGTCTTCTCTTAAGACACGACAACGCCGATGAAAGGCTTACTACCTATGGTCATGAAATCGGTCTTATCTCTGACGAAAGATATGATGCTTATTTGAATAATCAAAGAAGGATGAAAGAAGCCATCGAAATCCTTTCGAAAGTTAATCCGACAGATAAAGAATACCTCGCGCCTTATTTGAAAGCGGCGGGGTACAACGATTTCAATGTCGGGCATCGCGGCATCGATCTTCTCAAGAGACCGGGACTTCATTATGAGGAAATTGCTCACGCAACACCGGAATTGAAAGAGTATCAATTTAATGAAAATTCAATTTTATCATTAGAAACTAAAATCAAATATGAAGGTTATATCCGCAAAGCGTTATCCGAGGCGGAAAGAACCCGCAAGCTGGAGTTTGCCAAATTGCCTACCGATATTGATTATCAAAAATTTGATGGCCTCCGTTTGGAAGCTAGGCAAAAATTAAATATGGTCAAACCGACCACGATCGGTCAAGCCGGACGTATAGCCGGTGTCAATCCCGCCGATATCTCGGTTTTGATACTCATTCTGAAAAAGGAGGGGCTCTTATGACTTACGAAGAATTGTTAGGCATTTATGAGCCTCTTAAAATTTTAGATAAAGATAAGCTTTCTCTCCTAAAACGGTACGCAGACCTTTTAATGGAAGCGAACGCTAAATTCAATCTGACTGCTATCAAGGAGACATCAGAAATCATAGAGAAACATTTTTACGATTGCTTGCTCCCTTTGAAAGAATTTGATTTGAAAGGAAAAAAGATCCTCGATGTCGGTAGCGGTGGAGGATTCCCTGGCTTGGTCTTTGCCATAGCTTTGCCGGAAAGCCAAATGACTTTGCTTGACGCGACCGCAAAGAAATGCGCTTTTCTAAAAGAAACGGCTGAGGCATTAGGTTTGAAGAATGTTCATGTCGTGAATTCTCGCGCCGAAGATTTTTCGATGCGCAATTGTTTTGATGTTGTCACTGGACGTGCGGTGGCGGCCATGCCGAAATTGTTAGAAATTACCGCTCCTTTTGCCAAAGTGGGCGGAAACGTGCTTTTGATGAAAGCGTTAAAAGGCAACGAAGAACTTGGTCAAAGCCAAAACGCCGTCAAGGTCCTTAATCTAAAGCTCGAAAAGATCCAAAATGAAAAAATGCCTAACGGAGAAGAAAGACTTAACTTCCTATTCGTTAAGAAAGATAAAAACTTAAAGAGATATCCGCGTTCTTGGAAAGAAATAATGGCCAATCCTCTTTAAAGGGATTTACAAAGGGAACGTTTGTTCTAAAATAATGTCGCTTCAGGGAGACGTTAGATTCGTCGACTGGCGGTAAAGTCCGCGAGCTTGCGAAAGCGAGCATGATCTGGTGAAATTCCAGAACCAACGGTACAGTCCGGATGGAAGAAGCGAAATGCCAATCAAACTTCCTTTCCTTTGATTGGTGGTCGCCCCCTGCAGCAAGGGGGTATTTTTTATGAAAGATTGGCAGATTACCATTCTTGTGATCGGCATTTTCTTACTCATCTTGTTTGCAGCGATTTTCGTTGGCAAAAAAACAGGTGGTAAAAGGAAAACGCCGGTTAGGCTTTGCGCGCGAATCGCTGTATTCGGCGCTTTGTCCGCGATTCTTTATGTCGTTCCGGTTTTCCAAATCCATTTGCCGTTTTTCCCAAGTTTTATGGCATTGCATTTCGATGAGATCCCGGCTTTTATTGCCGGCTTTGCCTACGGGCCTTTGGCGGCAATAGGATCCCTTGTTATCAAGACAATCATCAAGCTACCGTTTACATCGACGATGTGCGTTGGCGAACTGTCCGACCTTCTATATTCTTTGGCTTTCGTCATACCGACCGTCTTGGTCTACAAGAAATGGAGAAACCTTAAAGGCGTCGCCTTAGGCTTCAGCGTTGGCTTGGTTTCACAACTTGTCGTATCCCTTATCATGAACATCTACGTCATGCTTCCGTTCTATATGTTCGTTATGGGATTCCCTGAGGGAGCGCTTCTTTCCTTATGCCAAGCGGCAAATCCGAAGATCACTTCGCTTGGATGGCCATATGGTTTGTTCGCCGTCCTTCCATTGAATGCGATGAAAGACGCTATCGTCATCGTAATAACGTTCATTGTCTATCGTTACGTTCACGTCTTGCTTAGATTCGATAGAGATTAAAAACAAAAAAGAGACCCGCTCGAGACAGGTCTCCTTTTTGAATTAGACTTGTGATTATTCAACGGTGATAGCGGAAACTGGGCAGTTGGCAGCAGCTTCGTCGGCAGAAGCATCAGCTTCGACACCTTCGATGGCATGAGCCTTTCCATCATCTCCGAATTCGAAAACGTCTGGGGCGCTTCCGACGCAGAGACCGCAACCGATGCAAGCATCGTCGTTAACAACAGCTTTTGGCATTTTAGGATCCTCCAAAATAAGTAGCCACATTATAGGGACTTAAAAAGAAATCTTCAATCAGTGAACAATGATTTTTCAAAGAGAATATCATTCATGAATGAATGTGTTCCCCATTTAATGTAGAATACCCAATATGAAGAGCAGGATTGAACGTTTCGAAAAGTACAGAACGCGAATCGCCACGGCCCCAGCTTGGACCTTCAAGTTGGGAAAGAAACGCTCTTCAGATGGCAGCGTCAGCGAAGCCATGGAGGGGAAAAGCATCGGATCAAAGGCGATTTCCTTGGATTCCGAAAAGAAATCACCTCGAATGGTCGGCTATGAGAAATATAAGCAAGCCAAACAAAGCATGCAGATTCTCAAATACACGTTGTTTGCCGTGAGCATCATTCTTATGATTGTGCTTTATGTAATCTGGGTGAGGTAAAAAAACAATGCCAAATATCGCAATTGCCATCGATGGGCCGGCTGCAGCCGGAAAATCTACGGTCGCCAAAGCCGTCGCTTCGGCGCTTGGTTTAACTTATATCGATACCGGCGCTATGTATCGCGCCGTCACTTATGCCGTTATCAAGGCCGGTCTTGATCCACAAGTCGAAGCCCAAGCTATCAAAATTTTGCCTTCCATCACCATTGATTTGAAACCGGATGGGACGGTTCTATGCAATGGCGAAGATGTCACTAAAGAAATCAGATTGCCGCTCGTTTCCGGCCAAGTTAGTTATATCGCTGCGATGAAGCCTGTTCGTTTGGCGTTGATTGAGATGCAACGCAAAATGGCCGAATCCGAATCGGTGGTTATGGATGGAAGAGATATTGGCACCTATGTTTTGCCTAACGCTCAAGTAAAGATTTTCCAGATTGCCTCAGTGGAAACCAGAGCGGTCCGCCGTTATGAGGAAAACCTCGAAAAAGGCATCCAATGCACTCTTAAAAGCGTCGAAGAAGAACTCCGCTTGAGGGATAAGATTGATTCGGGCCGAGAATTTGATCCTCTTAAGCCTGCCGAGGATTCCGTTCTTTTGGACACCTCATGCTTAACCATCAAGGAATCCGTTGAAGCGATTCTTAAGATCATTGAAAAGAAAACGGGAGTGAAAGCCTAATGCAGTTAGGAACTTTAGCAATCGTCGGTGCCCCAAGTGCTGGAAAAAGCACGATTTTTAATCGTATCGTCGGAGAAAGGCGTGCGATCGTTGAACCAACCAGAGGGGTTACCAGAGATAGACTTTATGCCAAAGGCGAATGGCTGACAAAGGAATTCACCGTCATTGATACGGGTGGCATTCAGATCAAAGACGCTCCATTCCAAGAAGAAATCAGAGCGCAGGTTGATATCGCCATCGAACAAGCTGATGTCATTTTGTTCGTGGTCGATGGGAAATTGGGATGCTCTCAAGATGACAAATTCATCGCCCGCCTACTTCAAAAGAGCAACAAGCCAATCGTTTTGGCGGCAAATAAAATCGACTCTATACAAGAAATCGGCGATATGACGGAATTCTATCGCTTGGGCATGGGTGAGCCAATAGCCGTTTCCGGCGCCCACGGCATCGGGATTGGAGACCTTCTGGATAAGATAATCTCTTTGTTACCGGAAAAAGAGAACAACGTTTATGATAACGCCATCTCGTTCTGCCTCATTGGCCGTCCAAATGTCGGGAAATCCTCGTTATCGAATAAGTTTTTGAACAATCAACGAACCATCGTTTCCGACATCGCCGGAACGACAAGGGACTCCATCGATTCGGCCTTCAGCTTCAATGATCAGAATTATGTCGTCATCGATACGGCCGGTTTGGTCAAACGCGGAAAAATCTACGAAGCGATTGACAAATACGCCGCTTTAAGGGCGTTGGCCGCCATTGATAGATCCGATGTCGCCGTTTTGCTAATCGATGGTAATGTCGGCATTACCGAGCAAGATAAACACGTCGTCGGTTATGCCGTCGAAGCCAAAAAGGCCATCATCATCGTCGTTAATAAATGGGATATCGCTAAAGGCGAGAAAGATGCCGAAGAATTCACCAAAGACATCAAAAAGGAATTCAAATTCTTAGATTACGCTCCGATTCTTTTCGTTTCGGCCAAGACTGGGCACAACGTCGAAAAGATCCTTCCGGCGATCAAAAAAGCCTATGAAGGATATAACAGACGCATACCTACCAATGTTCTAAATGAAATCATTATGGACGCCCAGGCGATGAACCCAACCCCGCTATTCAATCATGGGCGTTTGAAAATCGTCTATGCTTCCCAAATAGACATTCGCCCTCCGAGATTCGTCTTTTTCTGCAACGACCCGAAATTCGCACATTTCAGCTACACTCGTTATTTATTAAATAGGCTAAGAGAAACCTTTGATTTTGAAGGGACCCCAATCGATATCGTTTATCGCCAAAGAAAATAGGCTGACGAATTTTCCAATTTGATAATTGCTAGATTCCATCTATTTTTTCTCTTTTTGCTTGATAGAAGGTGCGAATATGATATATTTTTTTCGCAATCCCTAAAGGAGAAAAATAACATGAACAAAACTGATTTGATTCTTGCCGTCGCCGATAAGGCCGAAGTTTCCAAGAAGGAAGCGGAAGACGTCATCGAAGCCGCCCTCGCTATCGTTGAGGCTGCCTTAATCAAAGGCGAAGCCGTCAAGATTTCCGGCTTTGGCGTTTTCACCAAGAAAGAACGCGCTGCCAGAGAAGGCACCAACCCATCCAACCAAGAAAGAATCGTCATTCCTTCTTCCGCCACTGTCAATCTCAAGGTTTCCAAATCCTTGAAAGAAAAACTCAACGGCTAAGTTTAACAAACAACAAAGAAATCCAGGGATTTAGTTTCCTGGATTTTTTCTTTTGTTAGAATATTCGTATGCGAGATCCCATCTTTGATGAACTTAAGGTCCGATTCAACGCGAACGGCAAGCGTTTGTATTTGGTCGGAGGCTCTGTCAGAGACCTTCTTTTGTCTAAGCCTTATACCGACCACGATATGGTGACGGATGCCACTCCTACAGAAATGAAGGAAATCATCCCAGAGGCTAGTTTTGTTTTTGCCAAATATGGTTCGGTGAGGATGAAAATAAACGGAGAGGAAGTCGATGTCACCTCTTTGAGAAAAGAAGGGGCATACAACGATCATCGGCATCCCTCTTATATAGAATTCATCTCCGAACCGGAAATAGATTCTATGCGCAGGGATTTCACCATCAACGCTATGTATCTCGATGAAAATTACAATCTTCTTGATTTCCATTTCGGGAAGGAAGATTTAGATAATAAAATCATCCGTTTTATCGGCGATCCTGAAACACGAATCAAGGAAGACCCTCTTCGTATTTGCAGGGCCGAACGCTTTGCCGAGATATTGGGGTTCAAAATCGAAGACAACACCCTTAAAGCAATCGAATCCCTCCGTGGCTTGCTTAAGGATATAAAAAAAGAAAAAATCGAAGAGGAAAGGCGAAAACTTATCAAGGGTAAAAAGATATGAATATGAACGGCGTGTTTGGGGCGGTGAGCTTCCGCTACATGATTTTGGAACAATATAAGAAACTTGGCTTAAGCGAAAAAGAGCTCGCGACTTTGTTGATGATCGATCACCTTTTAGATCAAGGTAATGTTTTAATCAACGCCGATAGCCTTTCTCTCAAGATGACGATGGATAGCAAGGAAATTGACTCTACTTTGGCGGGGCTAATGAAGAAAAAGCTTATTTCCTACGAGTTAAAGGATGGAAAGTTGGTTACCACTTTGAATCCTTTGTACGACAAATTAAGCAAGGCCTTGGCCAAAAAGATGCGCTTCGAGGAAGAAAAGGCCAAGTCAGAAGAAATCGAAAAAAGAGTGGCTTCCTTGAACGAATTTTTCGAAGAACGTTGGTCAAGGACCCTTTCCCCTTTGGAAAAGGAAAAGCTCTACGATTGGATCAATGCCGGATATAAGGACATAGATATTCAAAATGCCTTGAGAGATGGGCTAAGAGAAGGTCGTCCGAACGTTCGTTATATCGATAGGAGGCTTCGCGCTATGCGAGCGGCTTCCGACATCCAAGAAGAAGGATATACAGCGACTTCCGAAACTTGGAGCGATGACATCAATTCATCGTTGAAACAAGCGAAAGAAAAATGGGACGATGAAAAATAAATCCTCCCTCTTTCTCGAATATTTGCATAGGCATTACAAAGATGCGAAGTGCGCGCTTGATTTCAGCAACGATTTTGAGTGCTTAATCGCCATATTGCTTTCGGCTCAGACCACGGATCAAGCAGTAAATAAGGTGACCCCGTCATTGTTTGCGGCATTTAAAACGCCGATTGATTTAGCAAAAGCGAATCTTGAGGATATCGAGGAAAAGATTCGTTCTTTGGGCCTATACCGGAATAAAGCCAGAGCTCTTAAAAACCTTGGAATAGCCCTGACTGACAATTTCGACGGAAAGATACCTCTTGATTTCGAGGTTCTTAAAACACTTCCCGGCGTCGGAAGCAAAACGGCAGGTGTGTTTTTGCTTGAACGAGATGATAGACCAGCCATCCCTGTCGATACCCATGTTGGAAGGGTCTCTCAAAGGCTCGGATATGCCAAAAAGAGCGATAATCCTATTCAAATTGAGGCGAAATTAGAAAAAGAATTCCCTAAAGATGAATGGAAGTTTCTGCATCATGCGATAATTGCTTTTGGCAGAAATGAGTGCAAGGCGATAAAGCCATCATGCGGAAGATGCCCAATGAAGGAATATTGCTCTTACTTTAAGAAAATTTCATCGACTACTGACAAATAGTCGTAACGTGGGCGATAACCAACGGGCACTTTGTGCCCCTTTTCTTTGATGGTCTTAAAAGGAATCGATTTGCGATCTCCATTATGGTAAAAGTCGCAAATGTAGCTAGCTTCTAAAAGATAAACTTCCTCGTCATATACCAAATGAATCAAAAAGAAAGCGATGCCTCCGTGACGGATGACGGATTCGAGATGCGAAATTTGCTGAGGGGCGATGTTGGCGAGAGGGAAAGATGTTTTGTTGTGGGTTGATTTTGCTTCGAAATCCAAATAACGTGCCTTATAGACGCCATTGTAGTCGGTGGTGGACTGGGTTTCAAAGAAAGCCTCGGTTATTTTAGCTCCTCTGGAATAATCGACTTTGACGATATTGATAGGGGTAGGCCTTTTGGTGATGACGGCGATGTCTTTTTCGCGATAGTAATCGTTCGTTTGGTTGATTTCGTTTTCAAAATCCATGCCGCGGTTACCTGCGGCAATCTTCATTTTCATCTTCCCTTTGCTGCTTTTTTTCGCAACGGCAGTAGGCACCACTCCACCCGGATATTTAACGACCATTATTCAAGGGACTCCTTGATAAGACGGTTATATGTTTCTTGGTCAACGGTGTTGCCGGAATTGAGCTCATTCATGACTTTTTGAACGGGGGCTGGCAAAGAACGATATCTTGACAAAGTCTTCTTATATAAAGCGGCAACCGTGTCTTTTTGCTCCAAAAATTGCTCGTAGAGATTAGCTAAGTTCATCGAATCTGCCAACGCGTCATGGGCAGTGCCTTCGAAAACGGCATCGAATAATTTCAAAGCGTTGGTGATTGAGTAGATGTTGTTCTTCTCGCTCTTAACATAAGTTCCGAAGAATTGAGAATAATCGAAATAGTTGCGTTTGATGAAGCGAACGAATTCGATGGCGTCGTCAAAGTTTGCATAAGAGGATGCCTCGAGCATGCTGATGTCACCGTTCCCATAGGAGCAAAAAATTACGTCGTTTTTATATTTGGAAACGTATTTTCTGAATTTCTCCATGGCTTCATGAAAAATCAGCCCTTTGGTGTCTAATGTCTTTTGGGTGATCCCAGTCAGATTGGTGACGATATGGCCAACAGGGGCATGGGCTTTGACATAGCAAGAAAAACCCTTGGCATATTTCTTGATTTTGCATTCGTCATTGAGGGAGACAGCCACGGCGCCGATCTCGATGATTTCATGAGTGTTTTGGGTGCCTTCTAAATCAAAGAAGACGATATGTTTTTTACCTTTTAAAATCTTTTTCAGGGCTTCCATCCGCAAAATCATAACACCATTTAGCTTAACCTACTAGAGGATATAGACTTCTAGCCTTACTAGGCTAGCATCAATATAAACATTGCTTATATAGTCATACTTCGATATAATCGAAAAAGGTCATTATGAGCGACAGTTTGAAACTTACATCTGAGATGATTCTCGAAAAGAAATTTCCTAAAGACCTTCGTGGCTATGACGCTTACGAGGTAGATTTGTTCTTGGATAAAATCGTCGAAGACTATCGGGCTATCGAAGCATATTTGGCCAAAAACGACGCTTATGTGTCGAATCTTCAAGAAAGGATTGAGGCTCTTAATTCCGCCAACGAGAAGTTGGCCCGCGAGAACGTGAAGCTTAAGGACGATTACCAAAAGCAAGAAGTCGAGATTGCGGCCTTCAACAACAAGTTCGGTGGGATCAAAGACAGCGATAAGCTTACCAACGACAACCTTCATCTGATCAGACGTATTCGTGATCTTGAAAGGTTTTTGCAGGCAAAAGGCTTTACCGAAGCCCAATTGAAGGAATTTTTGAGAAAGGATTAAAATCCGGTCCAGGCGACTGCTGCTAGCTAGTCTAGTAGAGGAAAGTCCATGCTCGCACAGCCTGTGATGGCTGTAGTGATTGTGCTAGACGAATCAATAAGTCTAGGCACGCGGGAGCGCGTGACGGCGGAAGAATACCTCTCGTAGGTAGGACGCCCCAAGGTGCCACAGAGACGAGCTCGCTAGCGATGGCGAGATGAAACGCGGTAAACCCCTCAAGCGAGAAACCCAAAATTGGTAGGGGAAGGACCAAAGCTTAACCGAAGGCGGAGGCCCCAGCAATGCTGAGATAAATTGTCGCCCTAGACAAAACATGGCTTATCGGACCGGATACTCATTTTATGAAAAATCTTAATGTCCCAAACAAAATCACCATATCGAGAATCATCATCGTCTTTGTGATGCTGATTGCTTTGTTCGTCCTTCGCTTCATCCCGGGTCTTCAATTCGATAACATCGGCGGAGATTTGAATATCAGCCCCCTTTATTTGGCTATTTGCATCGTTTTCATCATTGCTTCTATCACCGATAAAATCGATGGAGACCTTGCAAGAAAAAACAACGAAGTTACTGATTTTGGCAAATTCTTGGATCCCGTCGCCGACAAATTGTTGGTCAACTCGATTCTTATCTATCTTGCTATCCCTCACTTTGATGATAAGCAAATGGTCATACCTATTTATTGCATCATCATCATGATCGTCAGGGATTTGGTGGTTGACGCATTGCGTTTGGTCGCCGCCTCCAAAGGGACGGTCTTAGCGGCCAACAATTGGGGCAAGGCCAAAACAGTCCTTCAAATGGTCGCCATCCCACTAGTTTTATTGAATGGTTTTCCATTCACCTATTTCGATGCCGAATGGGGAGAAGGAAGAGTCGCCCTTTGGTTTGTCTATGCCGCGACCATCGTTTCCCTTGTTTCGGGTTTGATCTATGTCATTCAAAATTGGAAAGCCGTGGCTTTGAATGGTGGCAATAATGACAAGAAAGACTGAGGAACTTTTAAATCTTCTTAAAGAGAAAAAACTAACCCTTGGCTCGGCCGAGAGTTTCACGGCCGGACTGTTTGCCTCTGAATTTTGCTCAGTCAGTGGGGCAAGCGCCGTCTTCAAAGGCGCCATCGTCTGCTACGATAGGAAAATAAAGGAAAGCGTTCTAGGCCTATCCCCTGAACTTATCGATAAATACGATGTGGTTAGCGAAGAGGTGGCTTACGCCTTGGCCGAGTCGGCCCAAAAAACGCTTGATGTCGATGTCGCCGTATCCTTTACAGGCAACGCCGGTCCAACCGCCGAACCAGGAAAGGCTAGGGTAGGGGAAACCTATATGGGCATTGCCATAAAAGGACAAATAACGACTTATAAAATGATCTTCGATGGAGAAAGAAACCAAATCAGGGAAAAAGCCGTCGAATTCATGATCGAGAAGCTTATTGAATCAATTAAATAGGAAAAACAACAATTCAACCGCTATATAGGAATTGGAGGACAAAACTTATGTCAGAAAACAAAGATGCGGCGTTAAAAGAAGCGCTGCGCACAATCGAAAAAGCCTATGGCAAAGGATCTATCATGGTCTTGGGCGAACATGCCAAAGTGGACGTTGACGCCATTCCGACCGGATCCCTCATGCTTGATGAAATATTGGGCGTCGGAGGATATCCAAAAGGTAGAATCGTTGAAATTTACGGCCCAGAATCTTCGGGCAAAACGACTTTAGCTTTAGAGGCCGTTGCTCAGGCTCAAAAGAAGGGCGGTCGCGCCGCTTACATCGATGCCGAACATTCCATCGACCCAGATTATGCGAAGAAATTGGGCGTTGATATCGACGAGCTCATTCTCTCCCAGCCAGATTCCGGAGAGCAAGCCCTTGAAATCGTCGAATTATTAGCAGAATCCGGCGCCATTGACTTGATCGTCGTTGACTCTGTCGCCGCCTTGGTTCCGCAAGCTGAATTAGATGGAACGATGAGCGACAATAATGTCGGTCTTCAAGCGAGGATGATGTCGAAGGCCATGCGTAAATTGGCTGGCGTTTTGAATCGTACAGGTTGCTTGGTCATCTTCATTAACCAGCTCCGTGAGAAGGTCGGTGTCATCTATGGAAATCCGGAAACCACAACCGGTGGCCGAGCCTTGAAATTCTATGCGACCATCCGTTTGGATATCAGACGTTCCGAAGCCATCAAACAAGGCTCTGAAATCATCGGCAATACCGTCAAAGTAAAAGTCGTTAAAAATAAGGTTTCCGCCCCATTCAAGAGCTGCGAAATCGATATGATCTATGGCGAGGGAATCAATCTCGACGGCGAAATTCTTGATTTGGCCGTTTCCAAAAACATTATGAGCAAGTCTGGAAACTGGTTTGTTTATAAGGACGAAAAAATCGCAAATGGACGTGATGCTGCCATCCGCTACCTCAAAGCCAATCCGGAATTGAAGGCCAGTTTGGAAAAGCAAGTCAAGGAAGCCAACGCTTCTGAACAAGCCGAATAAAACGAATCGCAAATGAGGCGTCATCGAACGCCTCATTTTTTAATTTTCATATCAAAACTTGTCGGTAATCGGACATAAACGACGAACGTTTTAGAAGGTGTTTTAATTCATTGCGCGCTTGTGTATTATAGTAGTGTGCTAAAGCACCCACCTTTATTAGGTTAGCAATCTACTTGGGTTTGCCCAGCTAGGTATATTCATACATAAATTGATAACGATAATTCTTTAAGTGGGTACTGAGGCTCTTATTTAGGAGTCCTTTTGAATGTTTAATTTATTAGTCGGCGAATCCTCTCTCGACGGAGGGATAATCGCTCTCATCGGCGTCGGCTGTGCAATCGTGGCCGCCGCCATCGTCGCTTGCATCTTTGTCTTTGTTCCGTCCATCAAAGCCAAAAGAGCCCAAGGTTCCGCTTCCAATATCATTAAGGAAGCCGAGAAAAAAGCTGATGAAATCGAAAAAGAAGCCAAAATCGAAGCTAAGCGTATCAATGCCGAAGCCAAAGAAGAGGCCGATCGTGAAGTTCGCAGCATGACTGAGGAAGTCAGGGCGGATCGTGCAAAATTGGACGCAAGAGAGGAAGTCATGAACCGTCGTGACGAATCATTGCTCAGCAAAGAAAAAGAAATCGATCGCAAGAACGAATCTCTTAACTCTCGCTTGGCCGATTTGGATAGCAAACACAAGTTGTTGGATCAAAAAATCGATTCCATCATCACCGAACTTGAGAAAGTTTCTGGCATGACCACCAAAGAAGCCCATGACGAAATCATGGCTCGCGTCGAATCGAAAATGTCGACCGAAATCGCCCTTTATATCAAAAATCAGGAGGACGAAGCCAAGTCTACCGCTCAGGCCAAAGCCACTGAATTGCTTTCTCTCGCCTGCGCGAAATACGCTCAAGAAGTCGTCACCGAACGCACCGTTTCCGTTGTTGCCCTTCCATCTGATGAAATGAAGGGACGCATCATCGGTCGTGAAGGCCGCAACATCCGTATCATCGAAGCCACCCTAGGCGTCGATATCGTCATTGACGACACCCCAGAAGTCATCACCGTTTCTTGCTTCGACCCAATCAGAAGGGAAATCGCCAAACGCACTCTCGAATACCTCGTCAAAGACGGGCGTATCCAGCCGGGCAGAATCGAAGAAATCGCGGCTAAGTGCAAACGCGAGATGGAAGTCGAAATGAATAAGACCGGCGAAGAAGTCGCTTTCCGCCTTGGCCTTCCAAAACTTAACAAAGAAATCATCAATCTTCTCGGCCGTTTGAAATATCGTACTTCCTATGGCCAAAACGTCTTGGATCATTCCATCGAAGTTTCCTATCTTTGCGGCATGATGGCCGCCGAGTTGGGACTTAACCAAAACCTTGCCCGTCGTGCCGGTTTGTTGCATGACATCGGCAAAGCGGTGGACTTCGAAATGGAAGGATCTCATACCCAATTGGGCGTCCAAATCGCCAAGAGATGTGGCGAGAATGACGTTGTTATCAACGCTATTGCCTCCCATCATGGCGAAGTTGAGCCTACCTCTTTGATCGCTAACTTGGTCATGGCTGCCGATACCTTATCTGCCGCTCGTCCAGGTGCTAGATCCGAAACCCTTGAGACTTATATCAAGCGTGTCGAACAATTGGAGACCATCGCTAAGGAATTCGAAGGTGTCCAAACCGCTTTCGCCATGCAGGCTGGACGTGAAGTCCGCGTCATGGTCGTCCCAGAAAAGGTTTCCGACCTCGAAGCGACCAAATTAGCTGTTGAGATCAAAGAAAGAATCGAAAACGAAGTCACTTATCCAGGCACTATCAAAGTGTCTGTCATCCGCGAATACAGAGCGGTCGAAACTGCTAAATAATTAGCTTAGAAAGGCGCAACCAAATGCTGCGTATCCTCTTTGTCGGAGATATTGTTTCAGAAGCTGGCAAAGCCATCCTTTTCTCGTCGCTCAAAAAGCTTGCTGGAACATACGATTTCCTTATCGTAAACGGAGAAAATATCGCTAACGGCAAAGGAATTTCCAAATCTGATTACCAAGAGCTAATTGCTCACGGGGTCGATTGCATTACCCTTGGGAATCATTGGCGTGGAAAGACGGATTTGGACAAATGGATCGACGATGCCGAGAAACTTGTCAGACCTCTGAATGTCCTATCTTATCACCATGGCAAGGGCTCTAGGCTATTTGATTGCAAAGGCGTTCAGATTCGCGTCACCAATGTCTTGGGCACGGCTTTTATGAAGGAGGCGGTGAACTTCCCATACGCCGCGATGGATGACCTTTATAAAAAAATAGAACCAACCATTCACTTTATTGACTACCATGCCGAATCAACTTCCGAAAAACAAATATTCATGTTGAATAATGTTGGGAAAGCCACGGCTATATTAGGCACCCATACCCATATCCAAACGGCCGATGAACGGATAGTCGACGGGACGGCCATCCAAACCGATGTTGGCATGTGTGGCATCTTGAATGGATCGATAGGCGCCACCTACGAATCAGCCAAACAGCGTTTCGTTGAAGGCAAAAACGTGGCCTTGGATTTCTCTGGCCATGGCCTATCGCAATTTAACGCGACTTATGTCGAAATTGACGAAAAAACCTTGAAGGCGACGAATATTCGTCGCATCCATTTGGAGGAGAATATTGATGAGTAAATGCATTTATCGTTCCGTTCCAAGCATGAAAGAAGCCAGGAAACGCATCGCCGAAGCCGAAAGGCTTGTCGATCATGTTGAGGTCTCGGATTTATTGAAGAACTTCGCCAAAGGGAAAAAATTCTTTATCAGGACCTATGGCTGCCAAGCCAACATTCGCGATGAAGAAATCATGGCGGGTTATTTGAAGATGGCAGGATTTGAGAGAAGCGATGATCCAAAAGATTGCGATTTGGCCATCATCAATACCTGCGCGGTCAGAGAGAATGCCGAAGACAAGGTTTACGGAGAATTGGGATCCTTCAAAGCCAAAGCCGAAAAAGACGAGAATTTTATCCTCTGCCTTTGCGGATGCATGATGCAGCAAGAAGGCTTTGCCGAGATGATTTTAAAAACTTATCCGTTCGTAAGCTTGGTTTTTGGTACTCATAACGTTCATCGCCTATTGCCTTTGCTAAACGATGTTTTAAAAAGCAAAAAACATATTGTCGACATTGAGTCCGGTCCTAAAGAATTGGTGGAGCAAATGCCTTCCGAACGTTTGTCTAGTTCCGAGGCTTTCGTCAACATTTCTTATGGATGCGACAAGTTTTGCACTTATTGCATCGTTCCTTACACCAGAGGCAAAGAACGTTCCAGAAAAGTTGAAGACATCCTTAAAGAATGCAAACAATTGGTGGAAGATGGCTACAAGCAGATAACCTTGTTGGGTCAGAATGTTAATTCTTATGGCTTGGATCTCAAAGACGGGACGAACTTCGCCTATCTTTTGGAGGAAGTGGCCAAATTGGGCATTCCAAGGTTGACCTTCCTCACTTCTTATCCTTCTCAATTCACGGATGAAATGATTGAAGTGATGGCCAAATATGACAATATCCGTAAATGGCTGCACTTCCCTGTTCAGTCTGGCTCAACTTCCTGTCTCCGTCGAATGGGGAGAAGATACACCAGGGAGGAATATTTATCCTTGGTCAAGAAAATCCGCGAGAAAATACCTGATATCGCCTTAACGACGGATATCATCGTCGGCTTCCCAAATGAAACCGATGAGGAGTTTGCCGACACGTTATCGTTGTGCGAAGAGGTTCAATATTCAGCCGCCTTTACATTCATTTATTCGCCGAGAAAGGGCACTCCGGCGGCTGCTTTGAAGGATGAAACGCCAGACGAATTGAAGCATCAACGCTTCAACGCCTTGGTCAAAGTCATCGAAAAAACCACTGGAGAGCATTCATCCAAAATGGTGGGCAACACTTATTCCGTTTTGGTCGAAGGCCCTTCGAAGCGAAATCCAGAAGTGCTCTCTGGTTATGCCGAAAACGGGAAACTCATCAATTTCCCAGGTCCTGAATATTTGACTGGTTGCATCGTTGATGTAAAAGTTCTCGAATCGAAAAATTATTCTCTTCGTGGAGAATTGGTGGGAGATCCTATCATCTGGAAGGCAAAAGACGTCGCCTATGCATTGTCTTTGGACCCTTTACTAAAAGAATATAAGACTTTGTCTGAGGCTTTGAGCGATATCAGATACGTCGAATTAGGGAAAAAGTTCAAGGCCGCCAAAAAGGCTTTGGCCTTATCGATGGGCGATGAAGAAAAATACGCCAAGTGCAAAGAAGAATTTTTAGGCCTCAAAAAAATGATTGAGGATGATCCGCTTATCAAAAACAAAGAAGCCTTGGTTTCAGAGGTCGGCGCTTATTTAGAAAGGGTTCGTTCATTACTTTCATGATCATTGTTTTAACTGGGGCAACGGGAACGGGGAAAAGCCGTCTCGCCATCGAATTGGCAAAGAAACTTGACGCCGAGATAATCAATGGCGACGCTTTTCAAGTCTATAAGGATTTGACTATCGCTACGGCAGCTCCAAGCAATGAGGAAAAAGCGGAGATACCGCATCATTTGTTCCAATACGTCGATTTAAGTGAGAATTATTCCATTGCCCAATATCAAAAGGACTGTCGAGAAACCATAAAAGAAATACTGACTAGAAAAGAAAATGTCATTATCGTCGGCGGCAGTGGTTTATATCTCAGAGCGGCCCTTTATGACTATGATCTTTCGCTTGATACCGAAAAGGTGGATATGTCCCCATATCAGAATAAAAACAATGAGGAACTCCATCAAATCTTAGAAAAATTGGATAAAGACGAAGCGGATAAACTTCCAATGCAGAACCGTCAAAGGGTTCTTCGCTCCATCCAAATCTGCTTAGCGGCAGGAAGGCCGAAAACCGAATTGCTAGCTGAACAAAGCCATTGCCCAATCTACCCTTCAAAATTTTATGTCCTCCACATCGACCGAGAGAGTCTTTACCCAAAGGTCAATGAAAGGGTCGATAAAATGTTCGAAATGGGCTTATTGGAGGAAACTCTCCCTTTGATTGAAAAATATGGAAGAGAGGCCCAAGCTTTCAAAGCCATTGGGGTAAAAGAGCTTTTCGCGTATTTAGATGGTGAAATTTCTTTAGAAATGGCTAAAGATTTAATAAAGCTCGACACAAGAAGATACATTAAGCGTCAGGAGACGTTCTTCCGCCATCAATTTGATGCAAAAACGATTTCCTCTTTGAATGATATTCTTGATGATTTGAATGATGGAGGCGATAACGATGGAACTATTGAAAATCAATGAAGTGGCCAGCATGTCTGGCATCGATACCCAATACATCGAACCTTATGGTTTTTATAAGGCTAAAATCAATCCAGAGATCCTTTTATCCAAAAAGAAAAAAGAAGACGGAAAACTAATTCTTGTGACAGCAATCACTCCGACTAAAGCGGGTGAGGGCAAAACGACCACTTCTATCGCTTTGGCGGAAGGGTTTGGGGAAATAGGGCAAAAGTGCATCCTTTGCCTGAGAGAACCTGCGTTAGGCCCTGTTTTCGGCATTAAAGGCGGAGCAACCGGTGGTGGTCTGGCTTCCATTGGCCCGACTGAAGATATCAATTTGCATTTCACTGGGGATATGCACGCGTTGACCAGTTCCATCAACCTTATCTCTGCCGTTATCGATAACCACATTTTCCAAGGCAATGAATTAGGTATTGATCCAAACCGCGTCGTTTGGAAACGTGCAATGGATATGAACGATCGAGCACTTAGGGAAATAAATGTCGGTCTTGGGAAAGGCAATGGCACGCCAAGAGACGATGGGTTCGTAATCACTGTGGCTTCAGAAATGATGGCGATTCTTTGCTTAGCGAAAGATGCCGACGATTTCTGCGATAGATTAAAGAAAATCATCGTCGCCTATACATACGAAGGAAGGCCGGTTACGGTCAAAGATCTTAAAGTTACCCATGCCGTTATGCGTTTGATGAAAGAGGCGCTGAAACCGAACCTCGTCCAGACATTCGAACATCAGCCAGCACTCGTTCATGGCGGGCCTTTTGCGAATATTGCTCATGGCTGCAATTCGCTGATTGCAACCCATATGGGATTAAAGTTGGCCCCGATTGTCATTACTGAGGCCGGCTTTGCTGCCGACTTAGGCGCCGAAAAATTTCTCGACATAGCCTCAAGGGAAGGCAAATTGCATCCAGATTTGACGGTTATGGTTGCGACCATACGAGCTTTAAAAATGCATGGCGGCGTCAAATTCGAGGATCTCCAAGAGGAAAATTTGGATGCTTTAAGAGCTGGCTTGGCCAACCTCCAAGTTCACCTTGAAAATATTAAGAAATATGGCGTTCCTGTCATTGTGGCGGTCAACCATTTTGAGTCCGATACTGAACAGGAAGTCAAATTAGTTATTGATTGGTGCAAGAGAAATTATTACGAAGTCGCCTTCTTGGACGGTTTTATGAAAGGCGGCAAAGGCTCGGTGGAATTAGCCAAGAAAGCTAAGTTCATGCTAGAAAATTATCCAAGCGACTATCATCCGATATACGATTTGAAATGGCCACTTAGAAAGAAAATTGAGACGATTTGCAAAGAAATATACAGAGCCGGCGAAGTGGTATATGAAGAAAAAGCTCTAGAACAGCTTAAGCAATATGAAAAGATGGGTTACGGAAATGCGTATATTTGCATGGCAAAAACACCTGATTCATTGACTGATAATCCAAAGATCAAAGGTGCGCCGATAGGGCATACCATAACGATTAGAGAATGCAATCTTTCTGCAGGTGCTAACTTCATTGTTGTTTTAACTGGCAAGGTTGTTACTATGCCAGGTCTTCCAAAACTTCCTAATGCGATAAAGATGGAGGATGAAAAATGGTAGTCTTCAACCTTTATGACGTGGTTGAGATGAAAAAACCTCATCCATGCAAGGAAAGAAACAAATTATTTCAAATCGTAAGAGTCGGCGCCGACATTAAAATCAAGTGCCTAAGCTGCGGGAACGTCATTATGATGGATCGTGAGAAATTCGAAAGTTCCATGAGAAAGGTCGTTTCCAAGCACGATAGTCCAATCGATAAGTAAAATGAGCCCTTTACCGGCTATAAGTTGGTGGAGGGCTCATTATTTTTAAACTCACGAAAGTAAGCAAATATTATGGTGGCAAAGAAAATGGCCTATTCGCTATAAAGGATGTCACTTTCGCCTTTCCTGAAAACGGAATGGTCGCTTTAGTTGGTAAGTCGGGATCTGGCAAGTCGACTCTTTTAAATCTGCTTTCAGGAAACGAAACTCCAACCTCCGGGACGGTGCATTTTGGAGGCAAAAATCTGGCCAAACTAAAGAAAAACGAGCTTGAATTAATAAGAAATCAACATTTTGGATTTGTCTATCAATACTTTAATTTAATTGAATCCCTATCAGTTAAAGAAAATATTGCAATGCCTCTGCTTATTGCGGGAGAGAGCAAAAAGAATGCGTTCAAAGAAGCTCAAAGGCTGTTGTGCCTTTTTAATCTGAAAGGCTTGGAAGAACGTAATGTTAAGACTTTGTCTGGCGGTGAAAAGCAAAGGGTTGCGCTATTGAGAGCAATAATAAAAAAGCCTAGCGTAATTTTTGCTGACGAACCGACAGGTGCTTTGGATGAAAAACACGGCGTAGAGGTAATGGAAACACTAAAAGAATTATCCAAAATCAAGTTGGTAATCTTAGTATCCCATAATGAAAATTTGGTACAGCAATATACGGATTTTATTATTCGATTGGAAAATGGGATGGTTGTCGAATCAAACTTACAACCAACGATCATAAAAAACGATATTGGAGTAGAACGAAACAAGACAAAAAATCATTGGAAGATGCTTTTGCTCACTAAACATCTAAGAAACAATATGGCAAAGAATTTGTTCACCGTTGTTTCTTCGGCAATCGGATTCCTGACTCTCATCATATCGGTGGGCTTTTTTAATGGTTCCAGGCAAATGGCAGAAAATGAAACGAAAAAGGTTTTGACTAGATACGTTGCAGGCATAAGCAAAAAGGAAACCGTTGAGCTCAAAGATTCTCCACTATCACTAACCAAGGTTTCAAGACCTTCAATTGAGGAAGTAAGAAATATCGTCAGCGAAAATATTTACATAGGATATGATTTTTCATACTTTTTTCCGGCAAAAAACAATGTTTCGGTAAAAGATGAAAATATCGAAGTAAATTTAGTCCCGATTGTTCCGAAAAAGTGCAGTGTGTATCAGGAGTTATTAGTAAATACTTCAATTGATGATCTTTCAGGTGATGAATGCTACATAAACAACGAATTCTTGTCGGTGTTTAATTGTAATGTAAGTGACACAATTAGTGTGAAATATGATATCACAACACTTGTTGATAATAGCAAAGAAATAGTGTCAATAGAAAAAGTTTTTAAAATAACAGGAGTAGTATCAGAATTTTCATTTCTCAATGAGCCAAGAATGTATTATGACTATGACGAAATATCTTCGTATTTTTCAAATTATTCGATTGGGGATCACCAAACAATTTATCAATTGGTAGAAAATTCAGAACCAACTTCTTCGTTATCTAATTTTCAAATGAAGTTATTCGCTCTAAACGATGACGGGGCTGTAGAACTCGAAAAGTTACAACATTTAGAAGGATGGTCCTTATCCTCTAACTATGTAAATATCAAAGAATCGTTTGTCGGCCTTCAAAAAGCTTTGACGACTTCCCTCGTACCTTTTGCAATTTTGGAATTGCTCATGATTCTTTTTGTAGGCGGCTTTGTGTCATTCTCAACCTTTCTCGATCAAAAGAAAGAAGCTGCGATACTTAATTCACTGGGAGCTAAGCGATCAGCGTTGTCGAATTTGTATGTGACTGAAGCGATGTGCTTGTCAGTAGCCGGAACAATATTGGCGATATTCTTATCGTTGGCTTTCCAATATATGTTAAACGGATACCTCTTCCAAAAACTCAATTTGGCGAATCTTATTAAAATTCCTTATGGGTTTATATTTATTATTTTGATTGTTTTAATATCTGCCGGAATTGGCTACTTGGGTACTAAATTACCTCTTAAGATTATGAACAAATATCCATTATCAGAGGCATTGAGAGAAGAATGAGCATCGTTTTACGTAATGTATATAAAAAATACGGGTGCGTATCTATACTTTCTAATTTAAATTTTAAGTTTGATGATTGCGGTTTTTATGCAATAGTTGGCCCATCTGGATGCGGAAAATCAACTCTTTTGGAAATGATTGGTGGGTTAGACACCGATTTTAAAGGAAAGATTATTTTTAATAAACGGAATCTAAAAAGATATAGCGAAAAAGATCTTTCGATTAATCGTTTGAAGAATATCGGATATCTAAGACAGGGATACGATTTACTAGACCTTGAAAAAGTAATAGAAAATCTAACTCTTGTGACAAAAACAACGAGCATCGAGAAACCCCGTCTTTTAAAGCATCGCTTAAAAGGTCTCTCCAAAGCTTTTGATGTGGACGAAAAATTTAATGAAACAGCAAATAAACTAAGCGGTGGTCAAAAGCAACGCGTAGCCTTTATTAGGTCTATATCAAATTCCCCATCGGTCATCTTATGTGATGAGCCAACCGGCGCATTGGATACGAGAAACGCATCATGCATTTATGAAAAGCTTTCCTCAATAGCTACGAAAACACTGGTAATTATGGTAACGCACGACGAAGAAGCTGCCTTCCAATATGCCAATTGCGTTTTGCGGATTAAGAACGGTTCCCTAGCTGTGGAAAAATGTGCTTTTCCAGACAATCCATCGCATGGGACATTTAAGGTTAGAAAAAGAGGAAAAATAAAACGGATTTCAAATATTTTTTGGCTTAAACACGCTTTTCACCTTTGCAAAGAGAGAAAGAAAAGGACTCTTTTGTCGCTTTCGGCCCTTTCCTTTTCGTTTATTTCTTTAGGCTTAGCTTCATATATGGCATACGGGATATCGAATGAAATAAATCGATCCCTAACATCTATCGTTGGCAAAGGCAATTTTGTTATGGAAAGAAAAAATGCTGACGGTGAAACAATCGGTAATACTTATACCGCTCCAAAAAACGAGATAGAAAATATTGTAGAAAACAATCCGGAAGTCAAAGATTATGGGACATTTTATTTCGCAGATTTTGATTCATATTTTAAAGATTTAGATGTGGCCTATATCAACAATGGAGTCAACAAAATAACCCTTAAAGGCTTGTCTATCAGATCAATCAATGAATTTCTTTGGTTGGATGAAAATTCCGCTGAAGAATATTATCCGGACAAACCAAAAATTTTAGAAAATGATCAAATAGTGCTTGGCCTTCCGTATGCGGATATGTTTCAACTTTGTTTTCAACTGCACATATTGAGAGATTACGAACATTTAGGTGATTATTTGGCTGACAAAGGGCTGAACGTTGTTTTTGCGGTTTCGAATCAAGATTGGAAATATGATGACGAACAAATCGTAGAAATTAAGGCGGTTGTCCCGGCAACTGTTATGACTATCTATTCGTACAACCACCAGTGGTCTGAGCATATGTACGAAGAGAGGATGCGCTTTCCTACTACCGATGGTAACGACACCTCATTGCCGTGGCTTATGAAAAAAGCCTATTACATCAAGCCGGAAAATTCTGGCAGCGAAATGATAAAACAACTTCGGGAGGATCCTTATAACGAGCGTTTCATTTTCGAGCCAGATTCTTATCAATATGATCAAAGCCATTGCAAAATTGGGTATGCTTGTTCTACACGACGTTATTATGTCTTCGCGGCTGACAAATCATCGTTATCCATTGAGGATGTTAAAACAATCGAAACCGAAACGGAAATTAGCTCTTTTGTTGTCGGAACAACTTATTCTTACACCTCCTTTCCCAACAATATGATGACTGGTTTTTCCTTCCCGTTTTATGCGACAAACACAAGGGATCTAGCCGATCTTATGCTCGACCAAGCAACTAATTTGAATGCTTCGGGCGGCATAAGCGAAAACATTCCGGATTCAGTGGCCAAAGGTAGCTATCTTTTGCCGGCTTCGACGGCGCTGACTTTGTCTAACGATTTTCAAAATTTGCTTACTGGCAGGCGACCAGAAATAACTTCCGAAATTGCGATTTCATCTTCATTAGCAAAAAAATGGAACAATCCTAAAACAATTTATTTGGTCGGTTTGGTCGGCCAAGAAGAAATAGGCGCGCAAGTTCACAAGGAATACAGAATGGCGGAAGTCAGAGTAACCGGCATCGTCGATGATACTTGGGACAAACTTTATGTTGATAACTATTGGCCCATTGATTTCTTCCGCGACGAACTTGGTATGTCATCTTTCCTGCTTGAGCCGACTAAATGCATTTTTGAATATGGTGACAAAGATGGCGTCACCATCTGCAAAAAACTGAAAGAAAACTTTTCTTCCTATGATTTTACCGACCCAAGCGAGAATGTGGCCGAATCAACGGAACAAGTATTTGAATACTTAAGGGTCTCATTGTCTCTAGCCTCAATTTCTTGCTTTATTCTCTCGTTCATGCTGCTTTTTGTGACGGTTATTTTGACCATTCTCGAAAACAAAAGAGAGGGACAAATTCTCTTTTTGCTTGGCTTGAGCCGGGGAGAAATCGAAAGAAGCTTGGACGCCATCAGCTTGATCATAACTTTGCCGAGTTCTCTTCTTGGTTTAGGCATTATTTCGGCAATGGAATTCTTTTTGCATCGCCAGATAGGGAATAATTTTGGGGTTCAGACTCAGTTTGAGTTTTCGTTCCAACCAGTTATCACCATTCTCATTGCTACCCTCGTGGCCTATTTTTTGATTCGGATTTATCTTCATGTTTTCACGAGAAGACGAGATTTTAGAAAAGAAATGAAATCTAAATAACCACTTTAAGAAAACGCTGATATAATACCCTTCGGTTTTGAGTTTACGGCTCGACTAGAAAGTGAAGGTTTCTTAATGAAGGGAACAGTCAAAATGTTCAACAAGGAAAAAGGCTACGGATTCATTCGCGGCGAAGACAAGAATGACTACTTTTTCCACTACAGCTCCTTAATCATGGAAGGATTTAAAACCATCGAACAAGGCGAAAACGTCGAATTCGAAGTTGCCCAATCCGATCGTGGCTTAAGAGCTCAGAACATCAAGAAAGTCGACTAATAAGTCGTAAATTCTTACCCACCCAGGACGGTGGGTTTTTTATTTTTTCTTCGCAAAGCCTCCTTGAAACAACTAAAGTTTCAAGATTATTTGTTGTTCTTTCTTCCTAGAGATATATAATCTCTACGATACTTTTAGGTTTTATTTATGTCTCTTAAAGCAGGAATCGTCGGACTACCAAACGTCGGAAAATCTACATTATTCAACGCCATCACCAATTCTCATGTTTTGGCGGAAAACTATCCATTCGCCACCATCAATCCAAATACTGGCGTGGTCATCGTGCCTGATGAAAGGCTCGATTTCCTCACCGAGAAATTCCATCCATTGAAGAAAATCAATGCCACATTCGAATTTTATGACATCGCCGGATTGGTTAAGGGCGCATCCAAAGGAGAAGGCCTTGGCAACCAATTCTTGGCCGCCATCAGAGAATGCGATGCCATAGTTGAAGTCGTTCGTTGTTTCGATAACGAAGCCGTTCTCCGCTATAACGAAGAACCAGTCGATCCAGCCAATGACATTTCCACCATTAACCTCGAATTGGCTATGTCAGATCTCGATTCTGTCGAAGGACGCATTGCCAGACAGGCCACTAAAGCGAGGGTTGGACGCGACAAAGTCGCCGCCTATGAGCTCCCAATCTTAGAAGCTCTCAAAACCGTTCTTGATCAAGGCCTTCCGGCCCGCATGGTCAAAGGCCTAAGCGAAGAACAGCTTGAATACGCAAAGAAGAATTTCTTCTTGCTCACCTTAAAGCCGATTCTCTATGTTGCGAACGTCAATGAGGACGCATATGCCGATTTGAACAATTGCAAGCATTATCAAACGGTCAAAGCAATTGCCGCCCAAGAGAACGCCGAATGTATTCCGGTCAGTTGCCAAATTGAATATGAAATCTCTCAATTAAGCCCTGACGAAAAGAAAGAATTCTTGGAAACGTTAGGCGAGACTGAATCCGGTTTGGACAGACTGGTTAAGGCTTCCTATAAGCTTTTGAATCTTTCCACCTTCTTCACCAGCGGTGCTGATGAATGCCGTGCTTGGACTTTCTCGAACGGCATGCTTGCCCCTCAGTGCGCGGGTATCATCCATTCCGACTTCGAAAAAGGCTTTATCAAAGCGGAAGTCTATTCGTTTGATGATTTCAAAACCTATGGTTCTGAAGCGGAAGTTAAGGCTAACGGAAAACTTCGTATGGAAGGAAAGGAATACCAAATGAAAGACGGCGACGTCGTCTTCTTCAGGTTTAATGTATGAGAATCGGACTTGGCGAAGACATACATCGTTTGATCAAAGGGCGCAAACTGCTCATTGGCGGGATTGTTATCCCAAGCGAATTAGGCGAAGAAGCCCATTCGGATGGAGACGTTCTCTTACACGCGGTAGCGGATGCCATTTACGGCGCGCTAGCTGAAAAAGATATTGGCTGGCATTTTCCGGACAACGATCCGAAAAGTGAAGGTCTTGATAGCCGTCTCATCGTCAAAGATGCTATCTGCCTTATGGAGCAAAGAGGATTCAAATTATCTTTCTTGGATTCCAACATTTTCTTAGAAAATATCAAATTGAAACCATTCATCGACGAAATGAGAAATTCCCTCGCTTCAGTGCTTGGGGTAAGCGTCGATAAAGTATCTATCAAAGCCCGCACCAACGAAGGCTTGGGTCCGGTGGGCGAAGGCAAAGCGGTCCGCGCGACCGTCATCGTATTGCTTGAGGAGGAAAACAATGACTAACGAAGAAACACTGCAATCAGCTCTTGTTGATGCCGCCAAAAAGTTAGGCGTTACTTTAGATCCGGCCACTATCGTCATCGAACGCAGCAAAGATCCTGCTCACGGCGATTATGCGACCAACCTCGCGATGCGAAATGCCAGATTGTTCGGCAAAGCCCCACGCGATGTCGCTGCTTTGATTTTGGAAAATCTCTCTTTAGATCAAGTCGAGAAGACCGAGATCGCCGGTCCTGGATTCATCAACTTCTTCATGAAGAAAGAATCTTTGGGAAAGATTGTCGAGACCATCATCAACGAAGGCGAGAACTACGGTCATTTAGCCAAGAAAGGCATCAAAGTCGATGTCGAATTCGTTTCGGCTAACCCAACCGGAGACCTTCATTTAGGACACACCAGGGGTGCTGCCCTGGGCGATGCTATTTGCAATCTCTATGAAGCTGCTGGCTATGATGTCACCAGAGAATATTATCTCAACGACTGCGGTAACCAAGTTGAACATCTCGGGCATTCTTTATCCCTCCGTTATCACGAACTCTTCGGCGAGAAAATCGAACTTGGCGACGATGACTACCACGGCCAGGACTTGATTGGTATCGCCAAGAACATCAAAGACCAATATGGTGATAAATACCTTGTTGACAACAAAGAATCCCACGACTTCTTCATCCGTTATGGAATCGATACCGAATTTGGTAAGATCCAGAAGGATTTAGCGGACTTCCGCGTTAAATTCGACGTTATTTTCAAAGAGTCACAAATTAGAGAAGGCACTCTTATCGAAGATACTATCAAGAAACTCAAAGATAAGGGCTATGTCTATGAACAAGAAGGCGCGACTTTCTTGGCCACTTCCAAATTCTTTGACGATAAGGATAGGCCAATTATCAAAGCCGATGGCTGCTACACCTATTTCATGCCGGACATCTGCTACCATTACAACAAGATGAACAGAGGCTACGACATCTGCGTTGATATGCTTGGGGCCGACCACTTCGGCTACATCAACCGTATGCGTTCCGCCCTTGAAATCGGTGGTTACGATTCTAATAGGCTCAACATGGAAATCTATCAAATCGTCAAAGTCTTCAAAGACGGCGCAGAGGTTAAGATGAGCAAGCGTACCGGCAAAGCCATCACCCACAGGGAACTGGTCTCTGAAATCGGCGTCGATGCGGTCAGATATTTCTTTATTGATAAAGCCCCTGGAAGCCATCTCGATTTCAATTACGATTTGGCCGTCTCTAAAAGCAAAGACAACCCGGTTTACTACACCCAGTACGCACATGCTAGGTGCGCATCTCTGCTCAATCTCGGAAGCGATATCGAATTGGATCTCAGCTTAAATGGCGTCGGAAATGAAAAAGAAACCGCCATTTTGAAACACTTGGCCGCCTATCCAAATATGATCGATCAGGCCGCCAAAATCAGAGCCGCATATAAGGTTACGGCCTATATCGAAGAATTAGCGGCTTTGATTCACGAATATTATGCCGCCAATAAGATCATTGACCGCAATGACCTTAAATTAAGCGGAGCACGCCTCGCTCTCGTAAAAGCGTGCGAAATCGTTTTAAGGAATGCGTTGACCTTAATCGGCGTCAGCGCTCCGGATAAAATGTAAAGGAAAGGATCTTTTTATGAAAAAAGACAAATGCATGTTAGACGTGGCTTATGAAATCGTCACCGAAAACCAAAACCCAATCGCCTTTATGGACTTGGTAAACAGGGTCGCCGAGAAACTCGAAATGACCGATGAAGAAAAACTCGCCAGATTGGGAGCCTTTTACACCGATTTGTCCTTCGATGGTCGTTTTGTTGCCTTGACCGACAACACCTGGGATCTCCGCCTCCGCCATACCTATGAAAAGGTCCATATCAAAGTCGACGAAGTCTATTCCGATGAAGGCGACGATGATATCGACGAAGAGGAATTCGAGGGCGAAGAGGAAGAAAAAGCCGAATACGAAGGCGAAGACGTCACCTCCAAAAAGAACGACCTTGAAGGCACTGGCTTCAAGGAAGAGGACTTCTAATGTACGGGAAAGAACTCCAAGCGATGATCAAAGCCGCCCAATTGAGCGGAGATATCATCATGGAAGTCTATCGCAAAGGGTTTGAAGTAGAAATCAAGGACGATAATTCTCCTGTCACCGAGGCCGACAAAAAAGCCGATGAATTCATCATTGAATCCCTTCAAAAAGAATTTCCTGACTATGGATTCCTTACCGAAGAGACCCCAGACACGGATGAACGCTTAAGCAAGGAGTTCGTTTGGATCATCGATCCTTTGGATGGGACTAAGGAATTCGTTAACTACCGCGGCGAATTCGCGACTTGCATCGCTTTATGCAAAGGACACGATATCGTTGCCAGCGTCGTTAATTGTCCTGCTCAGAATGTATTGTTTTATGCCGTCAAAGATGGCGGCGCTTGGAAACTTCCGCGCTTCGGCAAGCCAGTTCAAATCCGTGTCAATAACAAGACCGAGCAGATAACCGTCCTTCGTTCGGTTTCGTTCTTTAATGAAAAAGAGCAGAGCCTCATCGATAAACATCTCGATAAAATCGGTTTCGTTTTCGCTAGGGGCGCCGCCCAGAAGTTTTGTCTGGTGGCGGAAGGCTTAGCGGAAGCTAGCTATCGTCTTGGTGGTTTTACCAAAGAATGGGACCTCGCGGCCGGAAACCTTCTCATCCAAGAGGCTGGCGGACTTATGGTTGATCATGATGGCAACCCACTCAAATTCAATAAGCCAGACGTTTATTTCAAAGAGGGTTATCGCTTTGCAAACCGCAAAGAAAACCTTCTATTGGACTAATTAGCCAAACAAAAAAGCAGGATTCGGTCCTGCTTTTTATTATGCCTATTGAAGCTCTTTCTCTTCCTTTGCTGATTTCTCTTCTTTTTTCTTTCTGATGACCAGCCATACGCAAGGAATGATGGCCAAAAGGAGGAAACCGAGGGCGACCAAGAACATGACGTTATTCGGTCTAACCGCGGTTTCACCGAATTCGTTGATATAGGTTCCCCCAAAAGTTTGCATGAGTTCGGAACTGGCATATGAACCAACGATCATTGGAATCATGACGGTCATAATGATTCTAACGCCTTGAAACAGTCCTGCTTTTCCTTCGGGTGTCTCGTCACGTAACATAGCTCCTAATACCGCAGTACCGACAAGATATCCGCCCATCATAAGGATTCCTCCGACACCCATCAAAACCTTCATTCCCATACCGGTTAAGAAATTAGGGTTAGCGAAGAACATCACTAACAAAGACCCACATGTCACGATCATGGCGGGGATGAGCAATTTGCGTTTCCCGATTTTATCCATGAAGAGACCGATGACGACAACGATTGCCGAAGCCAAGACGATGATGACGCCGACGATGAGATAGAAGTTCATTCCCGCTAATCCAAGGCCATCGGCTTCAATTGGGTTTTGGAAATAAACCATAAAGTATGGCATAAAGGAATCCATCGCCATGTTAAAGGCCATGAAGGCCAAGCAAGCGATATAAAAGTTAGGATTGGCTTTGATTACTTTTGGTCTAAAGCCATAAACGACGGAAGCCATATAGCCGCGCTCTTTGTTAGGCACAAGGCTTTCTTTTGGAATGATGAAGAAGGAAGCGACACCGATCAAAGTGATCAATCCGCCAAAAATGCCGAAGAAAATCATCCAAGGCTTAGCAAGGTAAGCGGCCGACACCTCCAAACTTATCGAATTAACATCGACAGCCTGACCGGCGGCAACGATGGCTTCTTTCTGGGCGTCCGTAAGAGTGGAACCCGCCCCGCAAACGCCCTGAACAAGAAGGACGACAACGGTGGCGAACAAAGGGAGGATTGATAAAAAAGATTCGACTTTGCCACGATTGTGCTTATTTGTGACATCCGTTACATGGGCGTTGAAGCAGGCATCGTTCGCGGTCGAACCAAAGAATGTCATCATGCAATCGACCACGACCATCCAAATGCCAACCCATAAGGAAATGGAACCGGCGAAAACGGAAGAAAGAGAAATATTCTGTCTGGAAATCAAGGCGAAGGCAAAAACCGAAACGCCCCAGATGGTATAACCTCCGGCGATGAAATATTTGCGCGAGCCCAACCTATCGGATAAGGCTCCCATGAAGAAAGTGGTTATGGCGGCGGCGACCGCGGAGGCCATCGTCATCCAAGTGATGTATTCGGCGTTCCCCGTTTGGGAATAAACCCACATATTTATGTAGTTGTTCTCAATGGCCCAAGCCAATTGACCGGCAAAGCCAATCAAGATAATGGAGATCCATTCTCGGATGCCCAGTCTTTTCTTTTCGTTTTCCATGTCTAAAATGATAAACTTATTTTCGATGTTAGGAACCATTTCTCAAACGCAACGCATTTTCTTCTATGTTTTCATCGGCTTATTTGCTGCGGTTTCCATCTTTCATTTGGTGGTTTCCTTTTTGGAAAACAGGAAATTGAGACGCATCTCGAAGCCTTTTTGCCTGATTTTCTTAGGTTTAGCCTCTGTATGCGTCAGACCAACCGATGGCTGGCCTATTTATTTGGGAGCTTTCTTCGGCGCCATAGGCGACATTTTCTTGATAAAAAAAGACAAGGTTAACCTCGTGATTGGCTGCACCTCATTCTTTTTGGGACATATCTGCTATATCGGTTATATGTTAACCATTCTCTATAAAGCAAATATCATGCCTTGGTGGGGATATTTGGTGGCCTTTGGCTCCTATCTCGTCCTTGTTGGCATCTGCATCAAGCCGATGATTCATGTCGCGACCGGCAACAAATTCTTGGGCGTGGGCATGTCTATCTATTTTGGCTCATTGCTCGCCTCTTTAGGCACCGCGGTGGGGCTGGCGACCTTGGGTCCATCAAACCTTTACGCCTTATGCGTGGCCGGAGCGTTGCTATTCATTTTAAGCGACACCGTCCTTATTTTTACAATCTTCAGGCACGGCATAAAAAGAAAAGATTTTTATATCATGCTTACCTATTTGGCCGCTGAATGTCTGATTATTTTGACCTTAACCCTTGTGGCTATTTAAATACGAGACGAATGATTTCAACGCTTTTGAGCGGTGAGAATACTTGTTTTTCATTTCTTCTGAGGCCGTTCCAAAGTCGATGTTTCCTTCGTTGCAATGAAAAATAGGGTCGTATCCAAACCCATTCGTACCAACCGGTTTATCTAAAAGATATCCTGGGCAATCGCCTTCGAAATACAATGGTTCCGATCCATTATACAAACAAATGCAGCAATGGAATTTAGCGTCTCTCTTTTTATTCTCTAATTCCTTATTTAAGACATCGTAAACGGCGGGATAGCCTCCGTTCTCAGTCGCATATCTCGCTGAATAGATTCCCGGTCTGCCGTTCAAGGCTTCGATGCACAAACCTGAATCATCCGCGATGGTGGGCAATCCCGATGCCTCAAAGAAGGTCTTCGCCTTAATCAATGAGTTCTCCCTAAAAGTCTTTCCGGTTTCGTCTGGATCGATGCTGAGATTTAAATCTTTCGGAGTGACGATTTCAATCCCCATAGGATTCAGAATTTCTTGAAATTCTTGGACTTTATGGCCGTTATTGGTGGCAAGAAGGAACTTATTCATACTCTTTTATTATCCGCTCGAAGGATTTTGCTAGCAAAAAGTCTTTTGATAAATTTAGGGCTCGTAGTAGGATAAATATGTTTATATTTATAAGGGATTAATATTATGATTGCAAAAACGAAAGTTATTCCGAACATAGTTAATCTCCCCAAGGATTTAGAAACCATCAAGTTCCTAGATCCGGAATATGTCTACATCGCTACCGACAACGCCCGTTGTCCGAAGTCCGATGTCTATATTCAAGAAGGAGACGAAGTAAAGCTCTACCAAGAAATTGGCATGAGACATGGCCCATTCTTCGATCAGCCAATCCATGCGACCGTTTCTGGCACCTTTGTAGGATACGAAACCCATTGCTACCGCAACGGGAAGCCTGTTAAGTTCATCAAAATCAAAAACGATTTCAAGGACACTCCGGCCGAATCGGCCAAAGAAAGAACCGACGAAGAAATCAAGGCCCTTTCCAAAGACGACATGACGAAAATCATCGCCAATATGTCGAATGTTGGTTTGGGCGGTTCTTCTTTCCCAACCGCCGTCAAGTTCCAGACCAAGGATAAGATTGAGCATATCTTGATCAACGCCATCGAATGCGAACCGTACCTCAACGCTGACCATCGCGCCATGCTTGAAGTTCCTGATCAGATCATCGCCGGCCTTCATTACATCATGCAGGCCTTCGAATGCAATGACTGCATTATCTGCATCAAAAAGAAATACCACGATTTGTACGATGCATATACCAAGGTTCTGGCAAACGAGCCAAACATCAAAGTCCAAAAACTTGAGAACTATTACCCACAAGGTTGGGAAGTCGCGATGATCAAGGAATGCCTTGGCATCAAGCTCAAAACCGGTGAGCTTCCAGCCAAGCGCGGAATCATCAACTTCAATATCTCAACCGTCATCGGCATCTATAAGGCCATCAAACTCAATCAACCAGTCGTTGAAAGAGACATCACCGTCAATGGCGATGGCATCAAACAACCGATGAACTTCCGCGTTAGAGTCGGCACTCCAATTAAACCGTTGATCGATAAATATTGCGGTGGTTACGCCGATCCAGAAAAACCAAAGGTTTTCATCCTTGGTGGCCCAATGATGGGCGCCTCGGAGCCAAGCGACGACTGCATCGTTTCCAAGACAGTCACCTCTTGCTTGGTCTTAAATGAACGTAAGTATGTCGAAGAGCCATGTGTTAGATGCGGCTCTTGCGTCTATTCCTGCCCAGTTGGGCTCGAACCTGTCCAGATCATGAATGCGGTCAAGGTCATGGACAAAGAAAGAATCAAAGCGTTGAATCCATTAAGATGCATCGAATGTGGTCTCTGCACCTATTCCTGCACCTCGAAGATCAAGGTCACGGACTTTGTTAGAAGGGCTAAGGTGTTTGCGAAACTATGAGTAACCCAATAATCGTTAAAGAAACGGCCCCTCATATCAGAAGGAAGGCCACGGTCGCCAGGATGATGCTCGATGTCATCATCGCCCTTGTCCCGGTCATCGTTTTCTCGTTCGTCGCTTGGGGCTTAAGAGCCCTTATGATCATCGGAATCTCTCTTGTTGCATGGATTGGTTCCGAAGCAGTCTATGTCGGAATCCGCAACCAATTCCCGAAATCGACTGACAAGCACACATTCAAAGAAAAAATCAAACACGCCTATTCGGCTTATACCATCAACAATCTTCTCGGCCCAATCGTTTCGGCTTTGATCTTCTCGATGGCAATGCCGGCCGGAGCCTCTTGGTACCATGTTTTGATTGGTTCCTTATTCGGTTCCATCTTAGGCAAATTGGTTTTCGGTGGTTTAGGAAGCAATATCTTCAACCCAGCGGTTGTCGGTATGTGCTCGGCCAAACTTATGTTCGGTGGTTCTTATCTAACCATCAACAATTCTTTGTTGCCGGACGCTTTCTCCTCGGCCACTCCATTGCAGGCTGACTTAGGCACATATTCGATGCTTGATTTGTTCCTTGGCAAAACCAACGGAACATTAGGCGAAGTATCGGCTTTGTGCATCATCATCGGTCTTGTCTATCTCCTTATTAGGAGAAGCGCGGACTTCCGCGTTACCTTCTCTTATTTGGGAACCTTCTTGTTCTATATCCTCATCGCCGGCATCTTCTATAGCAAAGCCGGTTATGATTACGGCACCTTCGTTGGTACCCAGATGTTAAGCGGCGGTCTTCTCTTTGGCGCTACGTTCATGTTGACTGACCCTGTCACTTCGCCGATCAATAAGCCCAACCGTATCCTTTATGGCATGATTGCCGCTACCTTCACCGTCATCATCCGTTTGTTCGGTGGTCTCCCAGAAGGCGTTGGCTTCTCTATTTTATTGAGCAACATGCTCGTTCCTGTCTTGGATTACTACAAGTGGTCCACGCCGAAATTCACCAAGAAGTTCTGGATCATCGGCTCTATCTTGCTAGTCATCGGCCTCTTGGTCGTCTGTTTGGCTCTCGGTATCGGAGGTGTTAAATAATGGCTAAGAAATTTGATAAGAAATTCATTACCATCGGCCTTATCTTAGGCGGCATGGCTGCCGTGGCTGCTGGTATTTTGGGCGGCGTCAATCTATTGACGAAGGACACCATCGCTGCCAACGACCTCAAATCTCAGGAAGCGGCTTTGGCAAAGGTCTTCGCCGACGCCACCAGCTATTCTGAAGTCAAGGAAGTCAATTCCGACGCCCATCAATATGTCCTTAAAGAATGGGAAGCCTTCAAAGAAGACAAGACTTCCATCGGCAAGATTTATTACACATCGGGTAAGAACGCTTACGGTTCGGTTTCCTTGATGGTTGGAATCAAAACCGATCGCGTTGCCAATTTCGCGGTGGTTTCTAACACCGAATCCTACGCTTCCACTTTGGAAGAAAACTACATCGGCAAATTCTTGGCCGATCCAGAAAATACCAACTTGGATGACATCGACGTTTCTTGCGGTGCCACCTATGGTGCCAAACTCGTCAAAGCCATGTGCGATGACGCTTTGGCCTATCATTTGGAAGGAGGCAAATAAATATGGAAGAGAATAAAGTCTCCTATAAGAAAGAGTTCTTGAAGGGAATCTTCATTGAGAATCCTCTCTTCATCTCTTTGCTTGGCACCTGCCCTGCTCTTGCCACCACCAAGTCCATCGAAGCCGCTATCGGCATGGGCTTGCTCTTCATCATCGTTTTGGTCTGCTCCAACGTTTTGATTTCTTTGCTCCGTAAAATAATTCCGGATGAGATCAGAACCCCGGCTTACATCTTGGTCATCGCTACATTCGTTACGATCGTTAAGATGTTGGCCCAAGCATATTTGCCGGAACTATATAGCACTCTCGGCGTCTTCATCGCTTTGATCGTCGTTAACTGTATCGTTCTCGGCCGCGCTGAAGCTTTTGCTTCGAAAAATAAAGTCTTGCCATCCTTATTGGATGCGCTCGGTATGGGCATTGGTTATATGCTTGCCCTTATCATCATCGCCTTCTTCAGAGAAGTCCTCGGAACCGGCATGATCACCTTCGGCAAGATCTTCACCTTCATCCCGCTTACACGCCTTCCTATTTTGAAGATGGTCACTTCCAACGCCGAAGGAATCATCACCGGCGTTGTCTACGACTATTCGATTCCACTCTTCACCAACCCAGCTGGTGCCTTCATCGTCTTCGGATCGATCTTGGCCGTCATTGCTTTCATCGGTAACAGAAAGAAAGAACTTGCCGATGACAAAAAGAAAAAAGCTTTAGCTGAGGCTAGAGCCAAAGCGGCCGCCGAAAAGGCCAAGGCCGCCGCTGCCGCTAACGTCAATAAGCCGGCAGAAGGAGGTAAATAAACATGGGATTCGTCACATTCTTATTGGCCGTCCTTAGCGCCATGCTCGTTGATAACGTCGTCTTATCCCGTTTCTACGGTATCTGTTCGTTTATCGGCGTCTCCAAGAAAGTAAATTCCGCTTTCGGTATGGGCTTAGCCGTCGTCTTCGTCATCGTTATGGCGACTTTGATTTGCTACCCGCTTTATATGCTCCTCGAACTTGCCCATATCGAGTTCATGGACACGATCGCTTATATCTTGGTCGTTGCCTGCTTGGTCCAATTGGTCGGCTTGTTCATCAAAAAATATTCCCCAAGTCTTTATAAGTCTTTGGGCATCTATCTCCCATTGATCACCACCAACTGCGCCGTCCTTGGCGTCGTTCAGGGAAACACCGACACCGGAAAGACCTTTGTCGAGGCTTTGGCCAATGGCGTTGGCACTTCGGTTGGTTTCTTATTAATCATCGTCGTCTTTAGCTGCATCCGCGTCCGTTTAGAATCCGCGAATACCCCTAAAGCGTGGAAAGGAGTCCCAGTGGCTCTCGCTACTGCGGCCATTATGGCTATTGCCATGATGGGCTTGACTGGGCTTATCTGATGCTGCTTATTTCAACGGGTGGATATTTGGCCATCGCTATCGTTATCTTGGTCGCTTTGGTTATCACCTTCATCGTCTCCTTCATTCTTTATAGGAGAACTCCGGTCCCTAAAGGCTGCGAGAATATCAAAATCGGCGAAGAGAACTGCAAAGGCTGCGCCCATAAGGAATGCAGCCATTACATCTCTGCCGACGAAAGCGAGGAAAAACAATGAACATGTTAAAAACCCTCCCAAACTTACTTGCTGATTCCAATGAGTCCTCCACCAGCGGTGGGATGACCGTCCTTTGGGCTGTCTTGATTTTGCTTGGAATTGGACTTATCTTCGGCGTTATTTTAGCCATCGCTTCCAAGGTTCTTTACGTTAAGGAAGACGAAAGAATCGATGAGGTTACCAAATTATTGCCGGGAGCCAACTGCGGTGCCTGCGGTTACGCTGGATGCCACGCCATGGCGGAAGCCTTGGTCTCCAAAAAAGAAGAAAGCGTCTCCAAATGCAAAGTCGGCAAGCCTGATAAGAACTATGATCCAATCTTAAGGTATTTGGCCGCTCATCCAGACGAGGACGGAACACCGTTTAAGACCCATCTATGATGAATAAGACTCCGAGATATCTATTAGCCTTATCCCTTTCAGCCTTGGCCCTTATGGGCTGTCAGAATGATTCTAGCAAGCTATACACCAAGTCGGTGTATGGCTTTTCTACATTTGTAGAGGTCAAATTATACAGTGAGGATAAGAATGATATCGTGGAGGTTTCCAACCTTATTGAAAGCTACTCCGGTTATTGTGATCCATATCTCGATTTCGTAGGGGCCAACACCTTATATGACGTCAATAACACCAACGAGGAGTTGGCGGTTCCAAAAGAGTTTTACGACGTTCTCTATTTAGCGGACTCTTTAAAAACTAAGACCAACAACTATTTTTCCCCATACTTATTCAACGTCTCGGAACTCTATAAGACCAACTTGCCTAACGGGGTGGTTCCTAGTACCGATGAAGTCTCCGCTTTGCTAGCTGAGGCTAATAACACCTCGTTGTCTTTTAGGGAGCAAGACGGGATTTATTACGTTAAGAGAAACGGAAACGGTCGGATAGATTTAGGCGGCATTGCCAAAGGGGCTTGCTTGGACGCTCTTTATGACTACTTCTCCAAAAAAGGCCTTACCAATTATTTGGTAAGCAGCCAGAGTTCCATCCTTTTGGGCGAGAAAAAGACCGCAAGAGATGGAAAATACAAAGTGGCAGTTAAAGATAAGGCTGGCACATATTTCAAGTTGAAGAACTGCGGTTTAGCCACTTCCTCTATTTCTGAGCAACGTTATGACATCAATGGTGTCACCTATTCCCATATCGTTAATCCAAAGACCGGCTCAGCCATTGCCCTCCATCAGACATGCATCGTCAGAGGCCCAATCGATTCCAACGCTGAATTGGACGCTTACGCTACGGCCTTTATGAATATGCCGGATGACGAAATAAGAACCTTCGTCGAAAGCAATGACTTAGGAACGATGGTTATCGACGGAGATAATAATTACACGATAGACTTAGATACCTATGCCATTTAAAGAGACTATAAAAAAGCATAAAGCCGACATTATTTTGGCCGGAGTGATTTCCATGTTGTGTGTCATAGGCATCGTTGTGTATGCCTGCATCAGAACTAAAGGGAACGCCAACTACGCCAAGATTTATGTGAAAAATAACTTGGTTGAAGAAATCAATTTGCGTGCCGCTAATGAAACGGACACCAATTTAACTGTCCATGGGGAAAATGGCGATATGAAAATCACCTATCATAAAGGTGAAATCAAGGTAGCGGAAAGCAATTGTCCGCATCAGTATTGCGTGAATAAGGGCTATATCAAAACCGCCAACGATCCAATCATCTGCGTTTATAACGCCGTCTATATCGTTATTGAGGGGACATCGTCGTACGATGTGGCTATCTAAATGAGTATCAGGAAGATAACTAGATTGGCGATGCTACTTGCTATCTCCATCGTCCTTTCCATCGTTGAAGGACTTATCCCAACCGGACCTATACCAGGCATCAAGCTCGGCTTAGCCAATGCGGTGGCTCTTTATATTTTATATAAAGATGGTGTTTTGGATTCCATCATCATATCGGTTTTAAGAGTTGTCTTGGCGGGATTATTGAGAGGCACCATCTTCCAAATGGGCTTCTGGATGTCTGTCGCGGGCATGGTCTTATCCCTAGGGATGATGATTTTGTTCAAACTCCTATTCAAGAAATTCTCGATCATCGGCGTTTCTATCATCGGGGCCGTCTTCCATTCGGTGGGCCAAATCTTGGTGGCCATCATCTATCTTGGAACGGTATATGTTGGTTATTATCTCCCTATCTTGGTTCTCGTTTCGGTAGGGACTGGTATCCTTACGGGATTCATTGCCAAGATGCTTCTGAAGATTAAAATCGAGTAGGAAGCCAGCTATTTTGATAAAAAGAAAACCCAGGCAACGACCTGGGCTTTATTTTTTAAAGAAGTGGAAGTCACAACAATCGCCGTCATATCCGAGTGTCTTGCTTCTTTCAAATCCCATCTTCTTCAAATTTCCGTATGTCACATGGTCAATGTCGCAGAACAAACGGCATAGTTCCGGACAATTATTTTCGACGCACGCCGTATGCCAAAGACATTTTCGGATGGTGATATCGAAGTAATCCTTGCCGGCTTTTTGGGTGCTAACCTGCAAATCGGTGGTTCGCATGATCTTCAAAAAGACATTACGGTAAATCTTAAAAAATCCAGGTAGGTGTTCCAATCTGGCGGTCATTTTATGTTTCTTTTGACCTACGATATCAAGGATGTATTTTCCCATGATTTCGTACGCTTCTTCTTTTGTTTGGCTAATGAAAATCAATTCTTTGTACAAAGCGATTCTCGGCAAGATAGTCTGAATTAATGTTTTTCTTTGTGCTTTTGTTTTATTTGCGTCAATTTCGTTCACGATTTCATCTAAAATACGAGCCTCTTCATCGTAAGCTCTTGAGCCGTTCACTTTCCCCAATTCAGTAATGAGGAATCTTTTGATTTGTTTTTGTTGTTTGATGTTCATTTCTTTTAAAAAAGCCCGAGCTATAAGCCGGGCATATTCGCATCCTGGAGCGGGAGACGGGAATCGAACCCGCGTGATCAGCTTGGAAGGCTGAGGTTCTACCATTGAACTACTCCCGCATTGGCGGACCATAAGAGATTCGAACTCTCGATCTCCTCCGTGACAGGGAGGCATGTTAGACCGCTACACCAATGGTCCACTGGGTGCGAATGCAAATATACCACGAAGTGGCTATTTAGCAAATAATTTTATTCGACCCCAACAAACTTCTTTAGCATTGGCATCGGCATGTAACCGACGTTGGAACGAATCTCTTTGCCGTTTTCGAGATAACGAAGATCAGGAATGCTGTAAACGTTGTATCTGGCGGCCACTCTGCCCAATTGATCGCAGTCAACTTTGATAAATGTGATTTCTGGGTGGGCTTCGGACAATTCTTCGATAAGTGGGCTCAAACGCATGCAAGGACCACACCAAGTGGCGAAGAAATCGATGACCACTTTCTCATTTTTCAAAGCCTCTTCGAATTCGGCTTCATTAGCGGGATGGATAATCATAATCAAACCTCCTATAGGGATAATAAAACAAAGACGAGCCCGATGATAATGATATGCACCGGATAATAGAAATAAGTGAGATACCTAAACCATTTGGAATCATAACCACGCTTCCCGTTATAGAGAAGGAAGAAGACGCCGGAGATGACGGCAAAACTGCCAACGGAAGAGAATCTTAGCGGATCCAATTCGCCATAGATGAAGGATAATCCGTACATTATGACGGTGGCGACGACCAAAACGCACAGGTTGACCAAATTGACCACGCCTTGCCTATCTTTGGTTATTTTCTCGTCCTCGGATTCATAAAGGAAAAATTTGTCAGATAGTTTATCGGCAAGCGGCTTAGCGTAGTAAAAGCCAATTCCCAAAATCAAGGCAAAGACGGAATAATCGGCTCGAATGAATTCTGGAAAGTACATATAAAAGGACGCATTCCCGTATGCATTAACGATGTCGAACGCATAGGAACAGCCAATCAATGCCAAAGGAATGATGCTTAATGGACGGAGCTTCTTGCTTTTGTGATTAAGCAAATACAAGAACAATCCGACATAAAGCAAATCATTGAAAGCGTTCGCGGGAATGGATCCACCTAAATCGCTTAAAGCGTCGATGCTAGCTCCACACGCCGAGGCGATGAAGACCCCTAAACCGATGACGAAGAAAACGGCCCACATGATGAAAATCCTAAGAAGGTATTTCTCTGGATCTTTGGAATTTCTAAGCCCTTGGACGAGCAAGAAAATAAAGATGGGAAGGGCCAAACGCCCAATACACCTAAAAACCAGACCGACTTGTCCGATGGTCGAAACGCTTGAATAAAAGAGGCCGATGAAGGTTCCGATATGATCAAAAGTCATTGTGATGAAACCGATGATTTTGATCCAGAACGAAGACAATACCAAAGCGTTTCTTTTCATATCAGATAATAATCATGACGATAGACAACATGTTATTCATAACATGAGCAATCATCGATGCTCCAATGCCGAGCCTATCGTTGGCAAAACAAAGAATGGCTCCGCAGATGACATAATTTGGGATATTCAACCACTCGACCATCGTCGGGTTGGTGAAATCGAAATGGATGAAACCAAAGATGATGGCGCAGGCTACATAAGCGATGGCGATATGGGCTCTCTTAAGCAAATCGAATAGGCCCAAACGATAGGTGATTTCCTCACATATCGGTCCGATTATTCCTAACAAAATGACACCTAAAGCAGGGGAAGAAGTAACGACTTCGATTAAGTCTTTTTGATTCTCATTCGAACCGATTCCGGCGTGCGATAATATCGCCGAATAAGCGAGGTTGAATCCAATCAAGACAATGCCGACGGCGATTCCCAAATAGGTCCTCTTATCGAGGAAGACCTTGCCGATACTTTTCCAATAAGAGAAAACCAACAAGGACAGGATTAAGAAAAGAACGCCATAAGCGGTGTAATTACCGATTGTTTTATATTCAAGGCTGGTTGGATCCAAAAACTTTCCCGCAATCAAGGCGATGAGCGTGGCAATGATTTGCAAGCCGAAGCATCCAATTCCGAAAAATAAGATTTCTTTTAAGACTGGAGCAGGATCATTGACGGGGTAAAGCTTCCTCGAAAGCCCTGGGTTTTCCTCGTTGCAGTGAGGGCATTTTTTCAATGCCGGATCATAAGATTTACCGCATTTATCGCACTTTTTGTTAGAGAATCTCATTTGCATAGGAAGATATTAGCAACAAAATAAATTCATTGCCACAAAAACCATAATTATTCAAAAGCAAAGCTTTTGCTTATTTCTTCACCTTACATGATACGCACACACGATATATAATGTGAGCAACGTTTTCTTTATCGGAGGTTTCGATTGTGAACCTACTCCTTGACGCAAGCGCCATCGTGAAATATGAGAACATTATCCTTTGGGTGCTTTTTGGCTTAATTATTTTTGCCCTTCTGTTCTCCATCTTCCGCGGGTCTTTCCGCGGATGGGCTTATGGCACATATCGCATGATTTTCTTCATCGTGGTCATCGTCACCCTTTTCCTGACCTTGACTCCGGTCGTTAAGGCCATCGGTGCGATTGATTTGTCCAAATGGTTTACTAACGCCATATCCATCACCATCAAAGAGAAAACCATTTCCGCCGATGTTACCAGCGTATCCGGCACGATTGAGGCTTTGCTCACCGACGCCGTGATGAAATTCAATATGGCCGTCGACCCAAAGAATCTTTCCACTTTCGTTTCGGGTCTTACCCAATCCTTGCTCAAATTGGTCGTCATTCTCCTTTATGGCATACTTTTGAGCACGCTTGGAAAATTCTTATGCTGGCTCTTATGGCACTGCGCTTTCAAATTCATCGTTCCGAAATCAAAACGCAAACTCACCAAAGAAGAAAAAGCAACTAATAAAACCCTTCCGAGGAAAGAAAGAAAAAGAACGATATATAAAAAGCTTCGTGGCGTCTCGATGGCTCAAGAATTCGTTATCAATGTCGTCTTGCTTTGCATGGTCGTTATCCCTCTCACCGGCACCATCAATTCCGCCGTCAATAGCTTTAACGACAAAAACACGACTTCTGAAACCGGACCATCGGCCAAGAAATTAGCCGCGGACGATGATACTTATAAGACCATTCAAACGGTGGTAGATACCTATCAGAACTCCGTTTTCTCCAAGGCTTTCTTTGGTTGGACCGTCAACGATCAGGGCCAAAGCTGGGATTCCAAGTTGCTTTCGTATCTTACGAATGCCAACGTGACCGAAACGATGACCGTCTCGGTGGTTGACATCGTCTCCGAGGCCGCGAGCATCGGGAACGATCTTATTAAGTCCGGCTTATTTGCCGAAGGCGCAACGACCTTCGACAAGATCTATATTTTGCTTACGACCGAATATGGCGTGAACATCATTTCCACCCTTGCAAACTCCAATTTCGTCACCACTTTGCTTCCTATGGTCGTCGAATTTGCCGTCAACATTGACGTTATCAAAAACTATGTGGGGAACTCGTTGGGCATCGATTATTATGGCTATAACTGGTCGGCAACGGTCGCCGAACTCGGCAATCTCATCAAGGATTTGCAATCCTCGGACATTTTCACTTTCTTCACGGACGTCGATGGCAAAGCCCATTATGATACGGAATCCGTTTCCTTGCTTTTCTCGGATAAATCCAGAGAAGCCATCAGCAATGTCTTTGACCGCCTTGCCAAACGCCCTGACGAAAAGAACCTTTTCAACGATTTGGTTACCGTTTTCTTCGTGAACTACGCTCTTAATGCCAACTCAGAAGGCGATGGCTTGAGTTTAGATGATTTCTTGCCGGAAACCACGGGCTGCGAGTTCGAGACAGACCAAGAAACCGGTCGTAAATATGTATCCAAGCTCAATGACGCTTATAAGAACCTTTCCTTGGGCGACGAACTCAAAGTCGTTTATAACGGTTTGGCGGATATCGACGCATTGGACGATAGATTGACTGCTCTCATCGTCGATTCTTTGGTCGATAAAGAAAAAGAATTAGACACCGATGTCTTGATGGACATTGTCATTGATAACATCGACGGGGTTACCGATGCCATCGTTGGCAAAGACGGTCAGGAAGAAGGGAAAACCTGTTTGATGGATTGTTCCTTCCTTACCTATGGCATGGACGACATCACTGATTTCATCGGCAAAACGGTGGGCGATGCTTTATCCGTCGAAATCGATATGACTAACGTCAAGAACGAACTTTTCGCCGAAACATTGCCATTCGAAACGAGAAAAGCCAACGCCAAGAGCGAGATGAAATCGATTCTTAGCGTTGTGAAGGATTTCATCAATACCGACCCAATCTGCAAAGAATTCATCAAGGATATGGACGCTCTCCCTGGCATCATCTACGAGCCAAACGGCGACTTCCATTCCATCGATCCTGGTTTGCTCGACGGTTTCATCGTCATGGCAGAAGGAATCGATGAGTCGAAAGTGCTTTCGGCCATCGTCCCAGCCGCGGCTGAAAAGATGCTTTCCGGCAATGCCGCCCTCCAGGAATTGGGAATCAGCAAAATCAATACCGACATCGACGGCTTCGGAACCGAATTAGCCAAGCTTTTCCGCGTGGTTAAGAACTGCATGCCGCTTATCCAATTCATTTTGAGCACGAATACCAACCTATCCGGCGCCAGCGGAAAAGAAATCAGCAACGTTATCTCCGGTTTGGCCGGTTATCATGACGAGATCGTTGTTTTGCTTAACGGCATTACCAGCAACAAAATCATCAACGATGCCGAGAACACCGCTTATCGCACCTTGCTCGAAAGCTTATTGGGCAACCTTTTAGGAAAAACCATCACCCTTCCGACTACCATCAATCCTGAAGTCGAAAACCAAGTCGTCGCCGATTTGATTTATGGCCTAGGCACTTATACGACGCCGGAGATGCTGAGCGCTCTCGTCGGCGGCGGTTCGGTCAGCCTTTCAGCTTTGGAAGGTGTCAACTTCGCTGAGATATTGAAACCTTTGGATTCTTCCGAAGTGTTCGGCGACATTATCGCTGATTTACTTGATGACGCGGTCATCCCGATGCTCGGAACAAAAGCTTCTGAGCTTGGCCTTTCCTTCAAAAATGTCGATTCTTGGATTGAAGAAGGGGCGGCTTTGGACGCCATCGTGAAGTTCGGGGCGGAAATCGGAGACATCACCAATATCGATCTCTTCGGTTCGGATCCAAATGCGATTTCCTCGATCATCAAGGCGTTGTCCCAATCTCAGATTTTCGATTCCGAGACGGGATACACTTTCGGGGAATATTTCTATTCTGTCATGACGGATTCATTGGGTACTTCGATCACGTATTTCGAAGATAAGAGCCCGACCGGAACGAGTGTCGAAGAAAGAACGACATATCTTAAAAACGCCATGGAAAGCATGAGCAAAGCCCAATGGGCTGAGGAGGCTGAGGCAATCGGAGATATCATCTCCAACCTCAATAAGGCCTTGAATGGGTCAGACCTTTCTGGCAGCATCTCAATCTCTGATATCAAAGCCTCCGCCATCCGCGGTTTGATGTATTCTTTATCAAGTTCCGACACCATCGGCAGGCCTGTCGCTTATCACCTTTATGAGCAAATTGGCTCATCGCTTATCTCCGCCGGCATGGATATCGGTTCCGGCTCTTATGGCTACCTCAACATCGATTGGGTCTGGGAAGAATTCGACGCGACCACAAACACGGCTTTGCTAGGCGAAATGGACAAGCTCTCGGACTTCCTCGAAACGGCGATGGATCCAGCTTATGGCTTAATCGATGCTTCGGGCAATTTGGATGCCAGCGGCATTGATTTGGCTTCCACTTCCGGCAAATTCTTATTGACCCCGTTGACCAAATCATTGGCCACTTCCATCGTTTTCAATACGATTCCAGATGGCGAAACCCATGAGACTGCCTTTGAATGCTTGCTCACTGACTTATTGGTTGATTCAGGCTTATATGGCGTCATCGACTCCTCTAACAGGGACGAGGTTTTAAGCTATGTGCAGAACGTATCGGCCGATACCCAAAAGCTCAGCGCTGCCTTATCTTCCAACCGTTTGGCCGATGATGGTCCATGGGTCGCCGAATGCGAAGCTTTAGGCAATTTGGCTGATTCGGTGGTCAATCTTTCCGCCGGCACCTCGAGCTTCGACCCGGATTCCTTCTTCAAAGATTCACATGGCAATCTTTTGCCGGTTTCCGAACGTTTGGCCAAACGCCAAGCCTTGAATGATGTGATTTCGGCCGCCAATGAATCTAAGATTCTCTATCGTTTCTTGCCGAAAATCGTTAAGACTGGCATCGATAGCGTCGCCGCCTCTTTGGACGCTGGCTCAGCCACCCCTAACTATTATTACATGGGTAAGGGCTTATCCGCTGACCCATATGGCGAGGACGAAATCGAGAATTTATCCTGGGTCATTTATTACGCCGCATCGGCCGATATGACGGCTGATTTGGCTTCTTTGGATGCGGATGCCGTCTCCAACATCTTGGCTTGTTTAGCCAAATCCCATATCTTCAACAGCTCCGAAACCGCGGGCGAAAATACCTTCTTCCAAGGCGTGATGGGCTCCGTTTTTAGCAAAGCCGAAATCGCCGATCGTTACTACTACGCATCTAACCCGAAAGACGACCCGACCTACAATCCGAAGGCAACCTATACCAACGCCAAGGACAAGGGCATAAAAGCCGTCGCCGAATTGTTCCCGGCGATGAGTCCTACCTCAAGTTGCGACTCGCAGATCAATCTTGACGTCTTAAACGGGGATACATATTCCTTTAAGACCTTGCTTATAGCCATCCAATCCGATCCGACGGCCTTTGAAGACCTCACCAATGGCTCAATGATGTCTTTGAATTCCTCCATTATCAGATTGCTGGGCAAAGAGATTGCTAATAACAAACTTCTTTCCGATATTTTGGTCAACACCTTGGCGGATACCTTCTCTAGCGGCTTCTCAAGCTCGATGATCGATATGAGCAACGCCAACCCATATTACTGTTACTGGATGGGCAATGATGGCACCGTCAAGCCAAACACCGAGGAGCCTGATTTCACCAAGTGCATCACCGATGACGAAATCGATCTACTGGCAGATTTCGTTCCATTCTACAACACCAATTCTTCGATGTTCGACGATATGAGCTCTATCACCATCGATGATGCGAGCATCCTCACCATCAAGGCAATGCTCACGATGCTTAACGATTCCTATATTTTCCACGTCGGTAAGGCATGGGATCAAATGGGCAGCAAAGCGATGACGAGCTGGCAAAGCGATTTGACCGTTTTCGAGCAACTTTACGGCTTGATCATAAAGGAATCCGGTTTGAGTGGATACAACTATAGTAGTACCTTCGATTCCTTAAAATATGTGGATTCGACTTACAAAATGCACGACTACATCAAGGCTTTCACGGCCGGAGAATTAGATTCTTCCCATAGTGGGAATTGGCTCGCGGAAATCAACGCTTTGACCAACGATGATAATGGCGGTGGCCTCCTTAAGACCTTGTTGGATTTGGGCGTTTTCTCTTCTGGCGTTTCCGTTGGGACAATTGATTTCACCTCTTATCCGCCAAGCGACTTGTCTAAATTCTTCAAAGCCTTAAACGGCATCGATATCGCTAAGGACATCGTTCCATATGAGGTTTTGGATTTGCTCAACAACACCGCGGACTTTGACGCTTATAGCACCATCGTCTTCGATGTCGATACTTCTTCTATCTCTTCTATATTTGATTCCAATAGCCTCGGCGATGTCGGCCTCTTCTCCTCTTTGAAGGTTGAAGGAACCGGTGACATCATCGTCAGTTACACCCCTGACGAAACAAATTGGGTCGAAGCTTATAATGGCAGCGTTTCTTCCGCCGGGACCATTGCTTTGGATAACGCTAAGGCCTTCAAAATCACTTTGGCGGACGGGGCTAGCTTAACCGCCATCAAGGATCTCACCCTCGATACCGCTGAGGTCTTCTTATCGCAAGAACAATATGGCAAAGACGATGGGACCATCGATTCCTTCATCGCCTTGCTTGAGGCTTTATATCACACCAATGGCGATAGCTATCCGACTATCGACGCTTCCGATTCATCAACCACGGATAAATTCCTTGTCATTTTCGAGGATCTTCTAAGATTCATCGATGCCGACAATGGCTTCTATACTCGCGCTTATGACGATTCCATGAGATTGGTTTCCTCAAACGAAGCTTTCTTATCCAGAGACATCGTCATGCGTAACTTCCTAAAGATTCCATACGATGTATCCGGAACGAATTACATTCTCGATTTGGGTGCCCGTATCGATGGAGAATATGCCGGTATCTACGCCATTTTCGAATCTAGTTCCTATTCGGCATCTATCGAAGGCGATTGGTTCAGCAAATATATGACGGATGCCTGCACCATCGAACATATCCTAGATGGCAATATTGGAACGGCCGTTGTTGGCACTGAGACCCTTCCAATGTATCACACCATCCTTGAATCTTTGGCCTCGAAGAAAAATTCCAGCAGTACGGATTATCTCCTTATTGACCTTGCTTCGAATGCCTCTTCCTCCCTCTTTGGCACCGAAATCATCGGCGATATGAACAAAGAAGTCCTAAGGAACAACCAGACTTATGCTTTGGGCGGCACTTACTTCAAAGGCTTAGTTACCAACGATGCCGAAGATGACGCATTGAGAGTCAATGGCTCCAATGAGGGAGTCTTAGCAAATGCCGGCTATATCGATTCCTTTGACGCCATCAACAACGAAGCGGATCGACTGATCGTAGAGAGAATGCTTAGAGCCGCTAAAGCCTATGGCTTCAAAGCTTATGTCGCTTCAAGTAGCGATGTCGATGCATTCAAAACCGTCTTAAACGAAATGGCTTCGTCTAATAGCGTCGCTGAGAAAATGTTCTATCAGTCCGCGATTTACGACTATATGGCCAATCATGACATTTATCATGGGGACAAAGTGACTGGCACAAGCAAGGTTTCCATCCCGAATGCCTTCGATTCCAGCTTCAGCTTTGCTTCCGTTTCCGCCTTATTGGCCTAATTAATCAATCAAACCTATGTCTTTAACTGTCCTAAACGAAACCATCCACGAGAAGGAAGTCCTTCATTCCCAGTTCATCGCCTCTCTCCGCCACATCGAGACGGAAGATGATTTCGTTAGGCAATTAAGGGAAATAAAAGAGCTATATCCCAAAGCCAAGCATTACTGCTATGGGGCAAGGCTCGGAAATATAGAGAAGATGGGCGATGATGGCGAGCCCGGCCATTCGGCGGGGCTTCAGATTCTTTCCACCCTCCGAAATAAAAAACTCGAGAATGTCTCAATCATCGTCGTCCGTTATTTCGGTGGGGTGAAATTGGGTCTCCCACGCTTGACGAGGACCTATCGGGAAATGGCGGAAGAAGTCATCGAAAAAGCCAAATTGGTGGAAGCCAAAAAAGGATTGAAAGCCGATATCTCATTGAATTATTCCGTCCTTGAGTCCATCAAATACCAACTAGATAAAGCAGGATTCAAGATTTCTAACATCATTTATGATGAAGAAGTTATAATCTCTTTCGAAGGCGAAAAAGAAAAAGTAGAAAACTATCTTGCCAACCTCGACCCTAAGAACATTCTTAGCCTCGAAGAAAATACATTGTACTTGGAGGTAAATATATGATTCCAGCATCCGAATTCGAAATGCGTCGGGAACGCTTATTGGAAATGCTCCCAGATCGCTGCGCCGCCCTTCTTTTTGGCGGTGTCCCAAAGGTCTCTTCTGCCGATGAGGATCTCCCTTTCGAGATCAATCGCAACTTTTATTATCTAACAGGCATCTCCCAAGAGGATTCCGCCCTCTTGCTCGTCAAAGCCGATGGCGAAACCAAAGAATTCCTGTTTATCCTTCCTTTTGATAGGAGAAAAGAACGTTGGTACGGCAAACGCCTCACTCCTGAAGAAGCTTCCTCGATCTCCGGCATAAAGAACGTTCTTCTTAACCAATCTTTGCGATCAAAGATCGACTCGGTCTACGATCCTGAATTAAGGGAATATGGCGAGATCAAAACCCTTTATCTTGACTTGGATAGGGAAATCAAAATCGCTGACGAAACATCAACGCGGGTCTTCAAAAACGAATTGGAAAGTGAATACAAAGGCCTTGAAGTCGAAGATATTTATGCGAATATCACCAAACTACGTTTGAAGAAATCCAATAGGGAAATCGCCGAATTGAGAAGCGCGATCTCTGCTACCAAAATCGGGCTTATGGCCATTTGGAACAAAATGCGCCCAGGAGTCAGGGAATATGAATTGGCGGATGAATTCTTGCGCGCTATCAACGATGATACCGGCTATCAGGGATTGTCCTTCCCAACCATTATGGCCTCTGGCATACATGGCACTTGCTTGCATTATCCAACCCCAATGGACATCGTCCATGACGGCGATTTGCTTTTGTCTGACTTAGGGGCTAGGCATGGCTATTACTGCGCGGATGTCACCCGTACGGTTCCAGCCAATGGCAAATTCAGCAAAGAACAAAGAATTGCCTACGATATCGTCCTTCGTTGCAACGAACTGGTCCAAAAAATGGCCAAACCGGGAATGACCATCAAAGAATTAGATAGAATCACCACGGAATTCTTGGCGAAAGAATGCGTTGCCGCAGGATTTTTGAAGAAAGAGGAAGACATCTCCGAGTATTTCTTCCATGGGGTGTCGCATCTTATTGGCTTGGATACGCATGATCCTTATGGTTCTCCGTTGGATCGTTCTTATAAGAATATTCCTTTGGAGCCTGGAATGGTCATATCCAATGAACCAGGATTATATATGGAAGACCGTGGGATCGGCATCCGCATCGAAGATGATTTATTGATCACTCCGAAAGGCGCGGAATGCCTGACTAAGGATATCATCAAAGATCCGGACCAAATCGAAACCTTCTTGGCTTCGAGAGACAAAAAGAACTAAAAAAGGGGAATACCTATGAAAAAATATGTCTTATCAATTGACCAAGGAACGACCTCCACGAGAGCCATTTTGATCAACGAAAAAGGCCGCGGGGTTTATATGGCTCAGCGTCCTATCGAATGCTTCTACCCGCATCCAGGCTGGGTCGAGCAAGATCCTGAAAGAATCTGGGTCTCCGTCGTTGACGTCATCAACGAATTGTTGATCATTTCCGGAGCAAATTGGGAAGAGATTGCCGCCATCGGCATCACCAATCAGCGTGAAACTTCCATCGTTTGGGACAGAAACACAGGTCGACCGATTTATAATGCGATCGTTTGGCAATCCAAACAGACCCAAGCCCTTTGCGATGCGATGGAAGACAAAACCGAATATATCGCCTCAAAGACGGGCCTTCGCATCAACCCATATTTCTCCGCTTCGAAGATCCGCTTTATCTTGGACAACGTCGGTGGAGCCCAAGAAGCTGCCGAGCACGGCGATTTAGCCTTTGGCACCATCGATAGCTGGATAATCTACAAGATTACCAAAGGAAATCATTACATCGATTGCTCGAATGCCTCGAGAACGATGCTTTTCAACATTCATACGATGAGTTGGGATGACGATTTGCTTTCGCTTTGGAACATCCCAAGAGGAATGTTGCCGGAAGTCAAAGATAACGATGCCGATTTCGGGGAAGCGAAATTCTTCGATACCAACGTCCACGTCCATGGCGTCGCCGGTGACCAGCAAGCCGCTTTGTTTGGTCAATGCTGTTTCAAAAAAGGCGAATCGAAAAACACCTATGGAACCGGCTGCTTCATGCTTATGAATACCGGCTCGGAAGCCGTCGTTTCGAAAAACGGCTTATTGACTACGGTGGCTTGGAGAGTGAATGGAAAGACCACTTACGCTCTCGAAGGTTCCGTCTTTATCGGCGGGGCCGTCATTCAATGGGTCAGAGACCAGACACGTTGGATCGAAGACGCGTCGGATTCCGCCTATTATGCCTCCAAACGTCCAGATACGGGCGGTGTATATTTCGTTCCTGCCTTCGTCGGTTTGGGAACCCCATATTGGGACGATGATGCCAGAGGCGCGATCTTTGGCCTGACTAGAGGAGTCGATAGACACAACATCACCAGAGCCGCCCTTTATTCCATCGCCTATCAAAGCAAAGACGTCATCGATACGATGAAATTGGACGCCGGCCTTGAACTAGCCGTCTTAAAAGTTGATGGAGGCGCTTCGAAAAACGATCTCTTGATGCAGTTCCAAGCTGATATCCTTCAGTGTGAAGTTCGTGCCCCGGAACAAGTTGAGACAACCGCATTAGGTGCTGGCTATATCGCTGGTTTGGGCGCTGGCTTCTGGAAGAGTTTGGACGCTATTGCCAAACAAGTTATCATCGATAGGACTTTTGTTCCGAAAATGGATAAAGAAGAAGCTGAACGCCTTTCGAAAGGCTGGAAGAAAGCTGTCGAGGCAACTCGTGTATTTAAGGTTGAAGAATGATGCAAAAATTAACGAAAATCCAGTTTGATAAATTGCTTTCGGATCTGAAAATCCCCGAACAGGTCGATCGTGGGTTTTTGTATGAATGTTATTCAGATGCCTTAGATGGGGTCGAAGGCTTAAATAGCACCACCCCGTCGTTAAATGCCTATCAGATAAACCATATTCAGCTGATTCTTTATATCATGAACGAATACGCCCTTTATTCTTCTATGGTTCCTCAAGAAGTGCTGAAAAGCGAGGAATTCGAAAGGCAGCTTCTTTCGACCGCGGTTGATAAGTATTACACCAATGAGCATCTCTCTTGGCAGGACGCTAGGTTGGCGAATCGTTATCAACCAGAGATATCGACCATCAGCCTTTATCTCAATTTCATTCTTTCGATGTTAGATAAGTATCCATCCGGAGATCCTGAAAAAACCTTGCTGGTCGATGTCATGAAAAAAGGCTTCTCGATGGCCAGATGCGTCATCGAACTTCTCGATGGAGGCTTTGAAACCGAGGCGTTTTCCACTTGGAGAACCTTGCATGAGAATGAATGTATCCTCATCGTTTTAATCTCCTTTGGGGCGCCGGTCATCAAGAGCTATCTTGAGCATATGCAATACGCCTTGGCTTTCAGGAACATCCTTCCGAAAGAAGAAGGCGATCAGCTTTTCGTGAAAATCAAAGATGAGATGCGAACTTATGGGCTTAAGTCGAAAGACACCAAAAGGTTCATCGAATATGGCTGGCTTTATGCCGTTCCTGGCATCGAGAAGATTGAGGACTTTAAACTTAATTTCCGCGATGGCGTTGAGCGCGTGGCCAATTTGAGGGAAAAAGCGAAAATCTATGAAATGTCATCGGAAATCGCACATTCTTCACCGCTTCTTATCTATAGCCGCAAGGAATATTTCTATCTTTTGACCATCCTTAATGTCTATGAATCCTTCATCCGCTTAGAGAAGGTCTTCACCGCTTTATATCTATCCAACGTCCCTGATATTGAACGTCAAAGATATCTGGCAATGAGAGCTGTTTACGGAACGCAGATCGAAGCCATCATGAATCATGAAAGGAATCAACTCGCGAAGTTGAAAGATAAATAATGAAAACCTCCCATCGATTTGGTGGGAGGTTATTTTATTTGTTCTCTTTGGCCTTGGCGTTCTTTCTTTCGAGATATTCCGTCATCACATCTTCCGGAACATTGTCAGAGCCTTGGACGCCAATGACGCCAGGGACTTCCTCGCAAATGATGATGTCGACCCCTTGAGCGATATCTTCCATCGCATAGGAACAGCCATCGCAGGCACCGGTCATCTTGACATAGACGATCCCGTCTTTGATGCCGATCAATTCGATGTCGCCCCCATCTCTTTTTAAGAAGGGCCTGATCTTTTCTAAAACCGTTTCAACTTGTTGATACATTTCGTCCATAGCGCATATTCTAGACTTATTAGTCTAAGAGAACAAGAACGATGTATTTTGAGTGCAAAAATTTAAAGAATGCCTATAGTATCTAATGTCTATGAAAGAGTTCCGTTGCCAAAAATCACATTGTCTCATCTTAAGCGCCGTCTCTCTTTTAAGAGACAAAGGCTTTTATACTTCGCAAAAAGGCCTTTATGAGATTCTTTTAGGGACACATCAAGATCCGAAGGCCGAAGGATTGGAATGCTATGGGTATTATTCGCAATTATCCAGCCGCAGTTTCCATTCTCGCATAAGGCTTCTCCTTCGTTATGGATATCTATCTAACCTCTATAAAGAAGAAATAAGCGACTATGTGTTGGTTTTGACAGAAAAAGGCGAAAGCGAAGTGAAACCCGTCAAGTGGCATGAAAGGAAACTCAAACCATCTAACTTATTATCAATAAAGGAGAATATATGAAAAAAGAATTAGCCAAATTCGAAGACTGGCCATTTAAAAAGCCAAACATCAAATCGATCGTAGCGAACGTTGAAAAAAGAACTGCAGCCTTTAAGGCCGCCAAGAGCAACGAAGAAGCGTTGAAAGCCTATAAGGATATGTCCAAATATATGGATAAAGTTCATGACCAGTTCTGCCACATTCAGGTTCTTTACACCTTGGATACTCGCATCAAAGAACGTCAAAAGGCCATGGATATCGTCGATAACGGAGCTCCTCTCGTGACCGCCGCCAGCATCGAATTCGATAAGGCAATGCTCGAATCCCCATATCGTCCTTATCTCGAGGAAAAGATTGGCGGTTTCGCTTTCAAAATGAGGGAATTTAATCTCAAAGCCTTTGATCCATCTATCACCGAAGACCTCCAAAAAGAGAATGAACTCCAATCCAAATATGGACAGATGGTAGCCGCTTTAGCTATTCCGTACGAAGGAAAGACTTATAACATTTCTCAAATGGGCAAGTTTTTAGGCTCTCCTGATCGCGAAGTTCGCGCGAAGGCCAGCGAAGCTTTCTATTCTTATTTGGACGACAACACTTCGGATATCGAAGATTTGTTCGCTGAAATGGTTGAAGTCCGCACGAAAATGGCAAAGAAACTCGGCTTTGAATCTTATACGGATTTAGCTTATGTGCGCATGAATAGATTCGACTATAACGCGAAGGAAGTCGCTGATTATAGAGAACAAATCCATCAGGTTGTCACCCCGATTTGCTCGAAGCTCATCAAAGAGCAATACAAGAGATGTGGTATCAAAAAACCTCATGTTTATGATTTGAACACGATGTTTAAGGATGGTAATCCGCTTCCTAACGGCACGACTGCCGAAAAGGTGGAAAAAGCCAAAAAGATGTATGACGAATTATCGCCGGAAACCTCATATTTCTTCCGCTTTATGGATGAACATCATCTTATGTTCCTCGACGCTCAAGAAGGAAAACAAGGCGGTGGCTATATGGAATATTTCCCAGTCCACGAATGCCCTGTCATCTTCTCCAACTTCAATGGGACTTCGGGCGATGTTGATGTTTTGACTCACGAGTTTGGGCATTCTTTCCAAGCCTATTGCGCCCGCAACATCAAAATACCTGAATATCGTGCCCCAACGATGGAATCATGCGAGATTCACTCGATGTCGATGGAATTCATTGCCGAGCCTTGGATGGATCTCTTCTTTGACGACTCCAACAAATACCGTTATCAGCATTTGGCGGATTCAATCGAGTTCTTGCCATATGGCGTCACCATCGACGAATTCCAGCATTGGGTTTACGCTCATCCAAATGCGACCAATGCCGAACGTTTGGAAGCATTCCACGAAATCGAAGAGAAATATACCCCATGGAAAGTGGAAGCCGAGCAAGACTGCCCGTTCCTTCTCAAAGGCAAGCGTTGGCTTATTCAAATGCATGTCTTCCAGTGCCCGTTCTACTACATTGATTATACATTAGCTCAAGTCATCGCCTTCCAATTCTTGTTGTTAGATAGGAAGAACCACGAAAAGGCTTGGAAGAAATATTTGAAGCTCTGCAAGATGGGCGGCAAATACCCATTCCGTACCTTGCTTGCCAAAGCGGGTCTTAAGGATCCATTCATCGACGGCAACCTTTCTAAGACCGTCAAACCATTGGTTAAAGTCTTGAAAACCTACGGATTCTAAATAAAAGAAAAGACCTCGCAACCGACATGAATTTGTCAGACCGAGGTCTTTTTTAATTGCCGTATTTTCTATTTAAATAAGAAATGAAAGCTTCGTTGGACAAAGGCTTTTTTACGACCTCTTTTATCCAATCTGCAGGAAGCATCCAATCATATCGATAGTCATTTTGAGCTAGCCAAGAGACGATCGAACGGAAGTCGTTGTTTTTCACTTTCTCGAAGGCGTGGATCTCATTATCCATCCTTTCAAAAATCATCGTTCCGTAAAGATTGCCCAATAAATAGCTTGGGAAGTATCCGAACTCGCCATCAGTCCAATGGACATCTTGCATGCATCCGTCTTTGTCACTTGGCACATCAATGCCGAGATAATCTTTATATTTCTTGTTCCAAATAGATGGGACGTCCTTGCATTCAATGACTCCGTTTATAAGGTCTCTCTCGATCTCGTAACGGATGATGATGTGCAATGAATAAGTGAGTTCATCGGCGTCGCATCTAATAAGGCTTGGCCTAACTTGATTAAGCATCTTATAAAAATCATCATCGCTGATATTTTCAAAGTCCTTATTTAAGAACCTGGCGCAGCGTTCTTTTAAGATTGGAGCGAATTCTTTGCTCCTTCCAATGATGTTCTCGATGAGTCTGGAATGGGTCTCGCATTGGGCGGCGGTGGCGACGTATTCGAGATAATCGTCATACATCTTCTCGCCTTTGTTTTGGAATTCTAAGCAATGCCCGCCTTCATGAAGAATGGTAAAAACATTGTTTCGCCAATCTTTTAGGTCGTAGCGGGTGGTCAATCTAGAGTCGAATTCTGCCACATCGGCGGAAAATGGATGCGCCGAGACTCTGAGGACGCCTCTTTTCATGTCGTAGCAAATCAAATCGAGCAGAGAATAGCTCAAATCTTCCTGCAGTCTTTGGCTATAGCCTTCGATTTGGGGGATTGTTTCCTTCTTTTGCCTTTCTAAAACATGAGGCAGCAACTTGATGATGGCGTCTTTTATCGGATTGAAGAGATTATCCAAATATTCACTCGTATTGCCTGGCTCATAAGAATCTAGCAAAGCGTCGTAAGGGGTTTTCGTCCCCTCCTTCATTTTTAACTTAGCCACTTTCCTTGACCAAGCGACGCATTCTTCCCAATATGGGAGCCAGGAAGCGAAATCGTTTTGAGGGCGATATAGCCTCCACATCTCATTGGATTTCACATTGGCTCTCTTATAGGCTTTGTATTCATCAATCGACATCTTATTCATCAAATCGATTTCCTCGTTAAGGAAAGCAAACAATCTTTGTTCTTCTTTAGAAACGGATTTGTCTTTCAAACCTTCAAGGACAAGTTTCTTATATCCTTCGTCGGTGGCGATGCTGGCGAATTCGGCATCGTATTTGTTCATGATATCCCCTTGACGTTCCAATTCCTTTTCAGGGCAAGCCGTCGCCAAATCATAATAAAGGACATTGACCAAAGTCCTTAATTCCCTCTTCTTATCTAAATATGGCTTCAGAGCCAAAAATGTTTTCGAATGTTCCATATCGTTACCTCGGTTAAGTAGTATACACCAAAAGAAAAGCCCTTCATACGAAGGGCCCTCAGTTGACTTATTCTTATTTGAACCAGAACGGGTAGTTGCCAAGGATGATGAAGACGATATCAAGAATCCAAAGAACGGTGGTTCCGACGAAGAGCATGACGATGGCTAAGACAAGCTGGATGGCGCTGTTATTCTTAACGGCGACGCAGATTCTCCAAATGCCCCAAATCAAGTTGATGCCAGGGATGCAGAGGACCAATTTCCAAACTTTTGATAAACCATTGATGCTTTTCACGAAATTAGACATAAAAAATACCTCCAATATACTAATATATTGAAATCATTTGATTTGAAAATCTATACCTAATTCAAGAATGTGGTATTATTTTTTCCGAAAAGAGGACCGTCAATGGGAAAACGAATAGCTGTTGTTACGGGGGCTTCAAGCGGACTTGGCAAAGAATGGGTCAAGGTTTTGATCAACGAAGACGTTGATGAGATTTGGGCCATTGCCAGAAGAAAAGAACTTTTGGACGAACTTGCCAAAGAATATCCAAACAAAGTCGTCCCCATTCCTTTAGATTTATCCAAAGAGGAATCCTTGGATGCCTTAGAGCAAAAATGGATTATCAACGACGTTGATATCGTTTGGATGATCAACAATGCCGGCATGGGGAAGACCTGCGCGATGAATCACGAAAGCATCGAGAACATCCGCTCGTCGATTCACCTTAACGTCGAAGCGGTGGCTACCTTGAGTTATTACGCTCTGCGTCATATGCATGCTGGTTCCCACCTTATCAATACCGGTTCGCAAGCCGGACGCCAGCCTCTTCCATACCTCGCGGTTTACGCTGCGGGGAAGGCCTTCGTCAATTCGTGGAGCGCCGCCCTTCATTATGAATATAAGAAAAAAGGCATCCATGTTATGGCAGTTACCCCATATTGGATTAAAACCGACATGCTAAAAGACTTCGACAATGGTCGGAACTACAAGTGGGACAGGATGACTTCAACTAAAGAAGAGGTCGTTGCCAGAGCCTATAAAGACGCCAAGAAAAAGAAAGTCTATTCCATCAATCGCTTCATGGTCAGGTCGTTGGTGAGAATTCAAAGAATCATCCCTGAAAGAATGTCTATGCGCATTTGGATGAAACAGGCCAAGAAAATGTGCGAGGTAAATTAATTATGGATCTAGTTATTCTTGCGGCGGGCTTAGGATCCCGCTTCGGTGGTTTGAAGCAAATCGAGCCTGTTGACGAAAAAGGCAATTTCATCATCGATTATTCTGTTTATGATGCCATCAAAGCAGGCTTCGACCGCATCGTTTTCATCATCAAGGAAGAGATTCGCGAAGAGTTCGAAAACACCATCGGCAAGCGCGTTTCCCCATATGTTGAGGTCGCCTATGCTTATCAATCCCCAAAAGATCTTCCGGAAGGATGCTTTGTTCCTGAAGATAGAACGAAACCGCTAGGCACATCTCATGCCATTTATTGCGCAAGGAACGTCATCAAAGGGAACTTCGCCATCATCAACGCTGATGATTTCTATGGGGCTGATGCTTTCATTCAGGCAGCCTCTTATCTGAAATCGCTCGATAAAGATGCCAAGGCTCAACATGCGAACGTCGCTTATTTCGCCAAAAACACCCTTTCAAGAAAAGGAAGCGTTAAGCGTGGCGTATTGAATTTCGATAACGATCATCGCCTTACGAAGGTCACCGAATCCAGCGTTGAATGGAGAGGCAATGATATTTGGGCCGCCCCATTGGGGACGAAAGACTTTAAGAAAGTCGATCACGAGACATTAGTTTCGATGAATCTTTTCGTCTATACGAAGGATATCCTCGAAGTTTTCAAAGAAGGCTTGCCGAAGTTCTTCTACGAAGGTCGAGAGGATGCCGACTCCGCCGAATATCTCACGACTGACGTTATGACAGAACTTTTGGAACAAAAGAAAGCCGTCTGCAAGGTTCTTATGACTAACGCCGTTTGGCATGGCGTTACTTATAGGGATGATTTAGCGGAAGTCGTCTCCTCCTTAAAAGAACTCGTCGATAAAGGCGAGTATCCAGCTGACAGGTTTTAGTCTCAACAAGGTTTATAAAAGACGAACGAACTAAGCAAGTCGTTCGTCTTTTTTTGTTATGGGCGTAAATTCAGCACTTTAAATGGTGAATGGGAAATAAAAACGCATTCGCATTAGGCTTTATTGATTTTTGTCGACAATGTAGTTCGCTTCTCTTCACTTACTCAAGGAAATACATAGTAAATGGACCCATGCTTGGGTTTCAAACGGACCAATATTTTTAACGATTGTGTCGATAACCACTATATTTGAGTAAAAAAACATTAAAAAATCCGAGTTCGAAGCTCGGATTCATTTTGTTATGGTGCCCAAGACCGGACTCGAACCGGTACGGATTACGCATCCGGAGGATTTTAAGTCCTCTGCGTCTACCATTCCACCACTCGGGCGATTGGTCTCCCGTGACAGGCTCGAACTGTCGACCCCTTGATTAAAAGTCAAGTGCTCTACCACTGAGCTAACGGGAGTCGTTGGCTGGGGTGACTGGGATCGGACCAGTGCATGACAGAGTCAAAGTCTGTTGCCTTACCGCTTGGCTACACCCCAATAAAATAAATGGTGGGTGAAGATGGATTTGAACCACCGAACCCTGAGGAGCTGATTTACAGTCAGCCGCGTTTGGCCACTTCGCTATTCACCCACTGATTTAATGTCACCGCACGTCTTAATAAGGCTGGTGGATGCTACAGGGTTTGAACCTGTGACCCCCGCCTTGTAAGGGCGATGCTCTCCCGCTGAGCTAAGCATCCGGGCCGCACTCCCTTAAAAACGTGCTTTAAGAATATATCATTATGAATAACGCTAGTCAACGAAGAAAAAAGAGGGGAAACGTCCCCTCTCTTATAGAGAATTCATCAATATCCAGGTTTGCCGAGCAAATGGAACATGTTCTTCTTATAAATCTCAACGCCAGGCTGGTTGAATGGGTTAACCCCATTAAGGTAGGCAGACATTGCGCAAGCCTTCATAAAGAAGTAGAAGAGATAGCCTAAATAATACGGATTCATCTCATTCATTTCGATGACGATGTTATCGTTATTGCCTTCGTTTTCATGGGCTTTGATAACGCCTTCGAAAGCCTTGGCTTGAATCTCGTTTTCATCCATGCCAACTAGGTAGTTGAGGCCATCTAAATCATCTTTGTCCCTTTGAATGGATAATGGGTGGTGCGATCTCTTGCAACGAATGGTGGTCTCAAAGAATATCTTCGTGCCCTCTTGGACAAATTGGCCCATTGAATGGAGATCGGTGTTAAAAGTCAACGACGCCGGCAATAAGCCCTTGCCTTCCTTGCCTTCTGATTCGCCATAAAGTTGTTTCCACCATTCGCCGATTTGGACGAAATATGGGCTATAAGTGATAAGGAATTCAACCTTTTTGTCACATTCCTTGTATAAATGATGACGGATGACAGCATATTGATAGGCTGGGTTTTTCTCCAAGGATGGATCTTTCAGGTCGATGGCGGCTTGCTTGGCACCATTCATTAGAAGCTTGATATCGATGCCGGCCACAGCGATTGGGAAGAGGCCGACGGCAGTGAAAACGGAATAGCGGCCTCCGATATTGGCTGGCATATCATATCTTTGATAGCCTTCGTTCTTAGCGAGCGTGAGGAGAGCCCCTTTCTCGCTGTCGGTGGTGACGAAAATGGCTTTTCTAGCACCTTCTTTGCCCAATTTAGCCTCCAATAAGTTCTTCAACAAGCGGAAGGATATGGCGGTTTCGGTGGTGGTTCCGCTCTTGGAGATGACATTGACGGCAAACTTTTTGTTTCTTAGATATTCCATCGTTTCGGCGATGTAATCGGCGTCCAATGTTTGTCCAAGATAGATAATCTCCGGCTTCTTTTTCATAGATAAGCCACGGAGAGATTCGATGGCGGCTCTCGCACCCAAATAAGATCCTCCGATGCCGCAGACGACTAAAACATCGTAATTGTCGCGGACGTATTTCGCATCTTTTTGGATTTGCTCGAATTCGTCTTTATCGTAATTGATTGGCCAATCCTTCCAACCGAGGAAATCATTCCCCTCCCCGGTTCCTTCCTCGATCATCTTATCAATTTCGTTGACCTTATCTTGATAAGAAAGGATATCGATCTTATTGACCAAATGATCCGTATTCAAAGTGATGGGCGCTGGCCTATCGCTATTAAGTTGATTTTCAATCCAAGTAGGGAGCTTCTCCTTTAAGGCGTCAAACGACACTCGGGTTTCGTCATTGACGTTTCCTTGGATATTGGAATGCCTTTCCTCTTCATTTAATTGCTTGACGGAAACGCGCATTGAATCATTTTCTTCGTTGATAGCAATGACTTTGACCTTATAGATATTGCCGACTTGGACCAAGGCGGTGAAATTGCGGACATAGTTATGGCTCAATTCGCTGATGTGAAGCAAGCCCGTCCTTCCTGATTCAAACAACAAAATCGCATATCTTGGGTAGAGTCTGATGACGGTTCCTACCAAGATATCACCTACTTTTTCTTTCATTTTAAGTCTCCTTTATTTGGTGGTGACTTTGATATTCTTCAGTTCGCCTTCGACGATATATGGCTTAAGGCCTAGTTCATTTAAGACCAAAGAGCCATCATCCGTGTAATCCTTGGAGGCTTTTTCGATAGCCTTCAAAATGATTCCATAACGGAAAGCCTGAGGGGTTTGAACGATATATGTCTCGTTGCGATCCCCATAACGATCGACCATAAGGCCGTCTTTCGAAATCAAAATCGAATCCGTTGAGCGATACGCGACCACGGCGGCGCCATATTGATTGGCCTTAGAAACAACATCCTCGATCATTCTGGATGAGATGTGAGGCCTGTTCCCATCATTGATGACCACGATGGAATCATCAAAAAGGACATCTTTTAAACAAGAAAGCCCCATTTTAACGGATTCCTGTCGGGTTTTTCCACCAGGAACGATGAGGTCGGAATCTCTTAACAATCCCGCCTCGCTAAGTTGTTCTTTGGCCACTTCAAGATAATCATGATGGCAGACATAGACTATCTTTTCGAAATGCTCGCTTAGTTTTTTAGCGGCATGCAAAAAGAGAGGTTTGCCTTCATAAACCTGGAATTGCTTGGGTGGGACCGTACCATAGCGGGTACCAAGGCCTCCAATCAATAAAAGAGCCACAGCGTCGTTCGCCATGGCTCTATTCTAGCATGTTATTCAATTTGTGGTTTGTTCTTCTTTACTAGAAGACAAAATATTTGTTTGTTCCTCTTTCGCGCGTTGCTTGGCGATGGTCTGGTCTTCTTGGAAACCAAGCTGCTCGTTGATGGCGACGCCCTGAATCACGAGTTTGAGGATCTTATCCAAACCTTTCCCTTCGCGATAGTCGGCTAAGCAAGCGAAATTGACGCGGCCATCCTTGACCAATTGATTGACGACATCCTCTTTGCCTTTTTCAAAGACGGCGATGGAACGTCCTCCATTGGATTTGACGACCAACATGGCCGGGACATCCGTCATTCCGTCACCGATGTAGACGATGTTGCCATATGGAATGCGTCGTTTCTCGACATGGGTGTTGATACCTTTATCATCATTGGCATCATATACACCTTTGGAAATACGGAAGAAATATTGGGTCTTCTGGGTATAGTTGATGACTTGCTTCGGCCAGATGGCTTCCTTGGTTTTCTCGTCAAAAAGGAATTCACAAGCGTACATCTTTTTGAAGTACTTCGCGATGGAACAACCATCGACGATTTCTTTGTTGCCGGAAGAGATAAGATAATGTTCGACCCTCACCCCATTATCCTCGCCGTATTTGTTGATTCGTTCAAACCAACTTTCGACACCAGGATAATATTGGATGTTGGCTCCCATCTCCCTTAGCCAAGCGGCGGTCATCTTGATATTTCTTTCACGACAGCAAGCAAGCATCGTGTAGAGATAAGAAAGGGTTCTTTCACAGCGCGTTTTGGCGCTGAATTCGGAAGTCTTACTCCAAAATTCGGCAGGGGATAATCCCATCGCAGGGATAAATCCAAAATTTTGCATGTCCGAATTGGCCAAAGTAGAATCGAAGTCATACAAAATAGCTAAAATAGGTTTACTCATGGCTAAACTATATCAAATAACTCGTTATTTGACAACTTATTGGTTTTCTTTGCCTTTTTTCGTTTGGTTGACGATAAACGATCAACTTTAGAAATCGGTAAATTTTCTTAAATAAAAAGCCATGGAAATCCATGGCGAGAAAACGTTATCCAAGCCTTACTTCAGCCTGCTAAAAGTTTCGTTGTAGAGGTCAAAGATTTCCTTGTTGAAACAGCAAAAGACGACTTTGATTTCGTAGTTGTTTTCCTCCTTGGCCTTATCTAGCCAGGAGGCAACTGTTTCGATGGCTATTCTGGCCGCCTCTGGTTTCGGATAATTGAAAGCTCCGGTGGAAATGGATGGGAAAGCGATTGATTTTAGCCTCTTTTCGTAGGCGATGTTGAGGGAATTTCTATAACAAGAAGCCAGCTCCATGCGGTTATTGCCGGTTCCGGCGTAAACTGGTCCGACGGCGTGAATGATCCACTTCGCCGGCAAATTAAAGCCGGGTGTCACCTTGGCTTGCCCCGTTGGGCAACCGCCCAAGGCTTTGCAGGCTTTCTTCAATTCATTCATCCCGGCCGCTTTATGAATGGCGAAATCAACGCCTCCTCCGCAGCTGAGGTATTTGTTGGCGGCGTTCACGATAGCGTCCACTTTCAAAGTGGTGATATCATTCAAAACGATCTCGATATTTCCGAGGACTTCCCTATGGTACAAATCCATACTATGTCTCCCTATATGTATAGATTATATCAAAGAAAATTGATTTTGAGACATAAAAAATGGCATCTTTTTGCTTAGAAATATAATTCGTAATCGACTAATCCGTCGTAGAAATCCTTTTCGTGAGAAATAAGGATAACCGCGCCAGGGAACTTCGAGATTGCTTCGAAAAGGGCGTTCTTCGCCGCTTGGTCAAGATGGTTTGTGGGTTCGTCCAAGACCAAGAAATTGGTGGCCTTTTTTGTCATGATGGCGAATCTCGCTTTGACTATTTCTCCACCAGAGAGATTGCCGAACTTTCTCATTGCCAATTCTTTGCGAACCCCGACGGCTCCCAACGCCGTTCTTATCTCGGTATTGGTCATTCCGGGATATTCTTGGCGTAGCAATTCAAAAGGAGTCAACTCCCTATCGATATTCTCATCTTGATTGAAATAATTGATCTCCGTTCCAGGGAGGAAACGATAAGTTCCTCCTAAGGCTGGAAGCAAATCCAAAATCGTCTTCACGAAGGTTGTCTTGCCAACACCATTTTGGCCGAGAATGGCTATTTTCTCGCCTCTTTTCAAAATGAAGGAAATTGGGTTTAACAAAGGCTCGTCGTAGCCGATTTCCAAATCTTCGACGACCAACGGCAATTCCCCGACATCATGGGTGAAAGGGAAAACGAAGTGAACATTGTTGGTTTCGGCGGCGGGTGGTTCCATCCTTTGGAGATGGGCCAATCTAGCGCGGTGGGACTTAGCCTGTCCGGCTGAAGTGGCCCTCACGATATGCTTGGCGATGAAGGTTTCTTCCTTCTTTATATAACGCTGCTGGGCATTGTAGTTCTTTTCGTATTGTTCCAAATCGAGAGCGTATTGTTTCTCGAAATGCTCATAGCTGCCTGGATATCTGGTTATCGTCTGGTTCGACAAAATGAAAACCACGTTGGCGATCTTCTTGCAGAATTCCCTATCGTGAGAAACGACCAAAAAGGCCTTTGGGTAGTTGCTTAAATAAGAAGATAGCCAAGCGACTTGGCCTTGGTCTAAAAAGTTTGTGGGCTCGTCCATAATGAGAACGGAATGCTCTTCTAGAAGCATCTTGCAAAGGTAGGCTTTTTCTCTTTGCCCGGAGGACAATTTCGATAGGTGTTTCGATAATTGCTCTTTCCCTAAGCCCAAACCATCGGTCAATCTGCCGACTTTTTCCTGCAAGGCGTAGAACTTTCTCTCGTCTAAATAGGCTTGGATGTTTTCGGCTTTAGCAAGGTGCTTCTCATAGTTATCGGGATCTAAGGCCGCTTTCTCGTAGGCTTCTTCCATCTCTTTTTCCTTGATAAACAAGTCGGCGTAAACGCCATAAAGATATTCTTCGGTCGGGATATCCTGCCTGACATTCATTTGCTGATCCAAATACGAAAAAGTCGTGCCGGGGGTCCAAAGGACGCGACCATCATCCGGCTTGATTTCCCCTACCAATAAGTTGAGAAGCGTTGTCTTGCCAGAACCGTTTTTCCCAACGAGGACGCAGTGTTCCCCGTTGTTGATCTTCATCGAGGCGTTGCGATATAAGGGTTTGTCGCCATAATCGTATTTAAGATTTTGAATCTCAATCAGGGCCATAACGTTTAAAAATATACCATAAATCTAATTTAAAAAGAAAAAGCCCCGCATATGCGAGACTAGATTTCTTCTTGGTGCGGGAAACCAGAATCGAACTGGCATGGGTTGCCCCATACGCCCCTCAAACGTACGCGTCTACCATTTCCGCCATTCCCGCGGCGAAGGATATTATAGGTTTCTAAGTCCAAATCGGCAATATCAAACTTAAATGCTTGGAATGAACTGAAGGATGAGGACGGTCGCCACCCCAAAATAGATAAGAAGGGAGACGACATCGACGATGGTGGTCAAGAAAGGCTGCGAGACGACGGCAGGGTCTTTTTTGCAGGCGGCAACCGCGAATGGCAAGCAAACGGCCACTACCTTCGAGACGAAGATGGTAAGGAACATCGTCAATGCCACGCATCCGGAAACCTTGAGGGCTTGTTTGGCAAATTCCCAAGTCCAGCAACCTCCGTTCCAAATGGTGCCTAAGCCACCTTCTGAGGCCAAGGAGTTATGAACGATGCCGGTATATTGCTCAATGGTGAACCAAACGAAGCCAACCCCCGCGACTACGATGGCGACGATCAACGCCGACAATATCTCTTTGAGGATTATCTTCCCAAAGTCCTTTAGGCCAAATTCTTTCAAGGCCAAGCCACGGACCATCAAGGATATGGTTTGCCCGCCGGCATTTCCGCCTGTATCCATTAAGACAGGGACGAAGGCCGCCATGATCGGTAACATCGCCAGTTTCTCTTCGAAGATCGATAAAATAAGGGAACTGAAGGTGCCCAAAATCAATAAAGTGACAATCCAAGGGATACATTTTTTGGCCATCTTGCCGGCCGAGGTCTTCATATAAGAATCGTCCAAAGCCTGAACACCACTCATGGCTTCGATATCCTCGGTCGCTTCATCGGTCAAAACGTCGACCGCGTCATCGATGGTGACGATGCCAATAAGGCGATTGTCATCGTTTAAGACCGCCATGGCGTTCAAATCGTAACGGCGGAACATGTTAGCGACTTCTTCTTGGTCGGTGGAGGCATAACAAGATGGGACGTCCTTGTTCATGATTTCTTCAAGACTTTGCTCGGATGAAGCAAAAATCAAATCATCCAAGTCGACCGTTCCAACAAATTCTCTGGATTTATTCAAAACGAAGACGGTGTAGACGGTTTCGGCATCGCGCCCGATCTCTCTGATTTTGGCGATGGTATCTTTGACTTTCTCCTCTTGCTTGAATTCGAGGAACTCGGTGGTCATGATGGCTCCGGCCGTTCCGTCTTTGTATTTAAGCAAGGCATTGATGTCGTGACGCATGTCCTTATCGGCGGCCCTTAAGACGCGGATGGCCAAATTGGCCGGCATATCGCCGACCGTATCGGCTAAGTCATCGGCGTATTGTTCGGCGATCAAAGCCACCAATTCCTTATCGGTCATGGCTTTGATCAATTCCTCTTTCTTATCTTGTGAGAGCTCATCGAAAATAGGCGCGGTCTCAGAAGGGGTGCCTTCCCTAAAAAGGAAGATGAGTTCGGTGATTTCGAGATTATTGGCCGCTTCGGCGATATCGATGTCTGGAACCGTTTCGAAAACAGCCTTCAATTCATCCTTTTTGCGGGATTTGATGATGGCGTCGAGCTCTTCGGCGGAGATGGTTTGGACGTTAACGTCCTCTTCGGATTCTTCGTCCTTCTCCTCTAACTCTTCTTTTTCTTTTTTCGGCTCCATTTCTTCCATGCCGTTAATATATCTCATTTTAAGGGCTTGGAAATAGATTTTTTGTACTTTTCTTCTTTTAAGAAGCAAGTGAGGTAATATAATAATTGCCGTCCAGGAGAAACACATTTTATGGAAGAACTTAAATTCATCGTTGAAACCTCTGCCCGTCATATCCATGTCTGCCAAAAGACTTTGGATTATTTGATGGACGTCCCAGAAGGAACCGCCAAATTAAACGTCCGCAAGGAATTATCCCAGCCAGGCCAATTCGCCTCTGACGTCAAACTCGACTTGATTGGTCCTATCAATCCAAAGACCGGAAAACCACGCATCATCGCCGGCGTTTCCATCCTTGGCCCAACTCGTTCCGCCGATCAGATCGAATTGTCTTTGACCGATGCCCGCTCTTTGGGCGTCTCCGCCCCAATCAGGGAATCCGGCGATACCGCTGGTTCTGCCCCGGTTATCTTAAGAAACCCGCTTAACGGCAAAGAACTCGAACTCAAAGAAGGCGTCATCATCGCCAAGCGTCATATCCACATGACCCCAGCCGATGCCAAAGCCTTCGGTGTTGAAAACGGAGAAATCGTTAAGGTCTTAGTCAGCGGAACCGGCAGAGAAACCATCTTCGGCGACACCGTCGTCCGCGTCTCTGACAAGTATGCCCTTGCCATGCACATCGATACCGATGAGGCCAATGGCGCGGCTTGCTCCGGCACCATCTACGGAACGATCGTCAAATAATGGAAAAGACGATATCCTATACCCCAAAAGGCGTTTGTGCCCGCCGCATCGACATCGTCATCGATGGCGATATCGTTAAGAAAGTTACCTTCGTCGGTGGCTGCGCCGGGAACACCCAAGGCGTATCGCGTTTGGCCGAAGGAAGAAAGGTTCAGGATCTCATCGATATCTTGAGCGATGTGAAATGCGGTGGAAGCCGCAGCCACGATACTTCCTGCCCCGCCCAATTCGCTTTGGCCTTGAAAGAAGCGTTAGAACAGAAATAGGGAGTTTAATCTCCCTTTTTCTTTGCTTATTTCAAAAGCAAGTTATACTCAAACTGACATATGAGCACGGAAATCGAAGTGAAAACGGATACCGAAGTGCTTCCGAAAGAAACAAAGGAAGGGCAACCTTCTGAGGCTTTTAGGGAGCAAAAGAAGGCTCCTAAGAAGCCTAAATCTTTTAATTTCACCGTGCTCCGAATTTGCTTAGATGGGATGATGACCGCCTTATACATCGGCTTATCCTTTTTAAAGATAAGAATAGGGAACGTTCAGATCAGTTTCGCTGCGATACCGTTATGTTTTACCACTCTCACATCTGGCCTTCCTGATGGTTTGGTGGTGGCTCTTTTAGGCTCTTTCATCGAACAATTGACTTCCGCTTATGGCTTGACTCCGACCACTCCATTATGGATGGCTCCGCACCTACTTAGGGTGTTAATCCTTTGGCTTTTCGATGTCGTTTCGAGAAAGAAAGGGAAGCCTTTGTACGATAGGCCTGTTTTATATTTTGTCGGGATGATTGTGTCGGCCATCTTTTTGACGGCGTCTAACACCCTGGCCTTATACTTGGATTCTTTAATTATTGGTTATGCGGTGGAGATCGTTTTAGTCGAGACCATCATACGTTTTGCAACTTCTATGGCCACAGCCGTAGTGACTGCCATCGTGTTATTGCCCGTCATCAAAGCCCTTAAAAAGAATGGGGCGTTGGATAAAATAAGATCCTCCCCCTTGCATCTTTCTAAAAGAAAGGTAAAATCATAGCCACAAAAGTCAGACGTCAAGAAGCGTTTATAAGAACTGAGAAAAAACGCTAGCAACTCTGCTATAGCAGTAAGTGCTTGTTCTAGCCAGAACCCACATCTGGAGCGACGTTTGAAGGGATCTCAGACTAGAGTCTCCCGCCAGTGGGAGGCTTTTTTGTAACTTGGAGGTTCCTAATTATGGAAAAACGTTTATTTACCAGCGAGTCTGTCTCCGAAGGCCATCCTGATAAGGTCTGCGACCAAATCGCCGACGCTATTTTGGATGCTTGCTTAGAACAAGATCCGCATTCTCGTGTCGCTTGCGAGGTATTTGCCACCAGAGAATATATCCTTATCTCTGGCGAAATCACCACGAATGCGAAGATTGATTACGCTGACATCGCCCGCAATGTCTTAAAGGATATTGGCTACATTAAGCCAGAGATTGGCATCGGGGCCGATACCTGCCAAATCGATATCAGAATCAAAGAACAGTCCAATAACATCTCCATCGGCATCGACCATGGGGATATCCTCAAGCAAGGGGCCGGCGACCAAGGCATTATTTTCGGCTATGCCTGCAACGAGACGAAAAACTACATGCCTTTGGCCATTTCCATCGCCACCGAGCTCATGAAATCGGCGACGAAGAAGCGCAAATCCGGCGAATTCAAACATTCACGTCCGGATATGAAAGGGCAAGTCACCATCGACTATACCAATAAGACCCCAAGAGTGGACACCGTCCTTATGTCCTGCCAACACGATCCTGACTTTGATGAAGCGGAATTCAAGAAATACATCCATGACGAAATCATGGTCCCTGTCGTTGAATCTTACGGACTAAACGCCGATTTCAAGACCTTGATTAACCCAACCGGCCGCTTCGAGATGGGCGGGCCGGATGGGGATACCGGATTGACTGGCCGCAAATTGATTGTCGACACCTATGGCGGCTACTGCCGCAACGGGGGCGGCGCTCTTTCTGGCAAAGACCCATCTAAGGTTGATAGATCCGCCTCCTACTATGCGAGATACATCGCCAAGAACTTAGTGGCCGCCGGAGCTGCCGATAAGTTGGAAGTCCAACTTTCATATGGCATCGGCATCGCGGACCCATTATCGATATCTATCGATACTTTCGGGACCGCTCATGTCGACGAGAACCTCATTCTTGAAGCCGTCAGGGAGAATTTCGATGCGAGACCAGGGGCCATCAACCTAGCTTTCAGTCTCACTCATCCAAGCTTCAAATATCGCGACGTCTCCGTTTATGGGAGCTTCGGCCACGATGAACTCAATCTCCCATGGGAAAGATTGGATAAGGTCGACGCCTTAAAGGCCAAATTCAGCAAATAAGATAAGCCCGTCTCACCTAAGAGGCGGGTTTTCATAAGATAACCTCTAAAGGTTTATCTTGATAAAGAAAGGGCAGATTAGGATAATAATAAACGTTATCAGCAGGTAACGGATTTTTGTTATCCAGGCTGAAACGATTCTTAATCCATATTGATTTAGTCTATCTGCCCGTTAGAGGAGACGCCTCTAAATCAAGAAAGAAGGAAAATCATGAATCAGATCACCCAAGTATTGACCACCTTACTCCATTATAAGGTCGTGGTCAGAGACACCCTTGAATACGCGTTGGTCAAGGAAAACTATGACATCAATCTCTTTAACGAGAAGAAACGCTCCATCTTGGTCGAATTGGAAGAAAAGACCCCACTTCGCTCCATTTTGGATAACTCTGGTGAAAACGGAGAGAAATTAGAAAAGACCATCCGCGATTGGTACGCCGAAGTCTATGGCGATGATTCCACCATCATCAAAGTCGCTTCCGATGGCTCGGTCCGCGTCGACCATGCCCAGCATAAAGCCATCTTCGAAGGCGTCGTGCCAATCCACGAGAACATCGAAGCCATGATCCAAGGCATCATCAAAGACGCCAAATCCAAAGGCTTGGATGTCGCAGCCGCCGAGAAAGCCGACCTTGACGAAGAAAAACTCTATCGTGCCGTCTGCTATCTCACGATGACCAACGAAGCCATCAAATTGTTCAACGATTACAACCAAGCCCGCAGAGAGGCTAACGGAGCCGAAACCCCAGCCAGTACCTTCATCGGTCAGGATTTGGGCAATGTCTTCAACCACCTCATGCAGGTCAAGAACAACAACAACGGCCGCATTCACGATGCCGCGTATATGAAAGTCGCCGATGCCGTCTCTTCTTTGATCGAGAATATGACCGGCCGTCGCGATTTGCCAGAAGGCAAGAACTTTGGTCAGGTCATGAATGAGACCCAACAGATCATCGGGGCTTATGTCCAAGCCGTCGAACCGGAATTCAGAAACAGCTATCTCCCACTCATCAACGAATTGGTGGAAATCGCTAGAAACGCCGGAAACAAGATCGTCCCAGACCAAGAAGCCGAAGCTAAGGTCGAAGCCGTCGAAGTGGCCGATGAGGAACCAGTCGAGATCGATCCACGCACCGGAATGCCGAAAGCCTAATCGCCTTCAGAAAGGACTAGACTATGGAAGAAAAGGAAATTAAAGCCAAAAAGAATCTTAGCAAGCCAGAAATCTTTTGGATTGCTTTGGAATCTTTCTTCGGCTTAGCCGGCTTGGTTTTGATCATCCTCGGCTTCATCGCCGATTACCTGAAAGTCGCTTATAGCGACAATTACCTCTTGCAGGCCCAACAGGCCATCTTGCAGGGTTCCAGCGGCCTCCTTACCTTCCGTTGGATCGGCTTCATCGTCCTCTTGTTCGGCGCCTTGATGGCAGTCGTCACCTTGAATGTCTTCGCCAAGAAGCGTGACTTCGCCGACGAAAGAGAAGCCCGTCGCGCTCAGAGAATGAAAATCATCAACGATTCCGTTTCCGAAGAAGCGGTGGTCGATGCCCCATCTGAGCCAGTCAAGGAACAAACCTTGACCGTCGGTGCCGCTCAGCCAGCCCCAACCATGGCCGTTGAGGAAAATAAGCCAGCTGAAGAACCGGTTAAAGCCGAATAATCGATTCATGAATCAAAGAGTCGCCTAGCGCGGCTCTTTTTCGTTCTCCAAATGATAGAAAAATGAATAATTGTATTGTTTTTAACAATACCGAGTGGTTAAATCTCCGTCGGAGGAAAATTATTATGTCCATTTTATTATTTATCGTCGCCGCTTTATTAGGCTTCGGGGCGATCTTTGCCAACTTTGGTCCAGCCTGGGTTGGAAACGTCATTGGCATTTCTGGTTCCGTCCGCATGTTTGATTACATGCTCGGAAACAAAGATTCCGGTATCGAAGCCGTGCCAGCCATGACTTGGCTCTTCTGCTGTGAGCTCTTGATCATGCTCGTCGTCGTTGCCGTCATCGTCTTATATGCCCTTAAGACCAACAAAAAAGACAGAAAGAACATCGCCACCATTGGAGCTGGCGCTCTCGCTGTTTTGTGCTTAGCCGGTGGCATCACCGCCTTCTGCACTTTGGCCATCCTTGGCCTTGAATCCGGCAAAGGTGATTATGCTTCTCTCAGCATGGGCGTCGGTGCCATCATCTCCGGCATCATGCTCTTGGTCGCTTTCTTGGGCTTCGCTGCTTACATCGTCCTTTCTTTCCTTAAGAAGGGCAAAAAGTCCAAATAAGCAGAGACTGATTGAAAACAAAGATTAAGAGCCGTTAAACGGCTCTTTTTTTGTTGCCGGGCTACTCAATTACTAAGGCTTATTAACCTTGATATAATAAAATCGATAAAAAGGATTTCAATTTTTTGAGGTATTGTATGTTGATTGATTACATTAGAGAAAATTATCAAGAAGGTGAGCCTATCTTTTTAGATGAGCTCCCAGGCAATTCGAAAAACTATATTTGCCAAGAAGTCAAAGTCTTGGTAGATAAAGGCTTGCTAGAAAGGCTATATAATGGAGTCTATTTTCTTTCTTATACGACCATTTTGGGCACGAAAGGCCAAGTGTCCATCGACCAATATGTTTCAAAGAAATATATCACCTCAAATGATGAAATCATTGGGTACAAGACGGGCTTAGAAATCCTTAACGAATATGGTTTTACTACCCAAAATCCATCGGTTATCGAAGTGTGTTCCAATCAAGCGTCTTCTAAGCAAAGAAAGTTTGATATCTCGGGAAGAAAAATTATTGTCTATAAGCCTTTGGCCAAGGTGACCAAAGAGAATTATAAATGTTTGCAGTTCTTGGACATGATGAATTTGGTCGATAAATATAGCGAGCTATCCTTTGATGAACTAAAAGAAAAAATCCAAGAGCATGTAAAAGAAAACCAAATAAACTTCTCCCAAGTAAAGGAATATCTCCCTTTGTACCCGGATAGGGTTTATAAGAATCTATATTTATTAGACTTAATGAAGAAACTGGTCTAAAAAATAGTCATTTACGATTTAGTCATTTATGAATTACTAATTTTTATTGATGACTCCGCCTCTTTTAATTCTCGAGACTAAATATAATGATTTAGTTTTATCCAAGGAGCTAGAATTATGTTTTTTGTGCGGTTTTCGCCGGATTAATAGCTGTGTTTAGCGTTTCTCTTTTTTCGGTGATGCATTCACTTATTCTTACAGTATGACCCATTTCCTCAACATATTTGATTTTAGTTCGGCAAGCCGTATGCCGTTAATGGAGAGACATATAGAATATACAGATACGATGGGAAGACTGCGTTGTTTGGATTGCAAATGTTAATAACAGTTTTAACTATCGTTAGTATTGTGGTCGCATGCAAAGTTGGAAACAAAAAATCAAACAGAGGATATGCAATTATCACCTTTTTTAGTTACGGCAATTATTTCTTTGGCTGCTTCTCTATATAATCGCTATCGTGGTGGCGATAAAGCTAAATCAAAAGGAAGAATAAAAAAAGAGCCATTGGCTCTTTTTCTTCATAGCTCGTTGTATTTCTTAGCCGTTCCTTTAGCCTTTTCGACCGGATATTTTTCTTTGTTCCTTTGGATTTTCGCCAAGCATATTTCGTCAGGGTCCAATCCGTAATGATCCGCCATAAGATAGCAGTAATTCAAAACATCGGCCAACTCTTCTTTGATCTTTTCGATATCAGCCTCATCTTTCCATTGGAAGGCTTCTAATAATTCGGCCGCTTCGATGGAGATGGATTCTGCTAGGTTCTTGCCGGTATGGAATTGCTTCCAATCCCTTTCGTCGCGGAATCTAGCTAAAGCGCGCATAACTTCTTCATTCTTGTTCATGACTAAAATTATCCAATTGGATTAGTCTTTTTTCCACGACCAAAGGCGTTTCTGACGAACAATTTGCATTCGCCCCTTCAAATAAGCCTCTAATCAAGTGATTGATGGATGACTTTACTTACTAAAAACATAGTGAAAATGTGTAGTAAATTTGTCATATGGGTAGAAAACGTTCCAAAAACCATGAATTTCGCTGTCTATCGTTTAAACGGATATGTGTTAGACTTTGTCTATGGTCAAATTATCGATAAATGTCGTCTGCGCCATCTTCCATGACGGGAATAAGGTCTTCGCTGCCCAAAGGGCCTATGGCCATCAAAAAGGCCTATACGAATTTCCTGGTGGCAAGCCGGAAATAGGCGAATCGTTAAAAGACGCCTTGAAGAGAGAAATCAAAGAAGAACTGTCGGCGGATATCTCGAATATCATTCCAAGAGAAACCATCTCCTTAGAATACGATGATTTCTTTATCCATCTGCATGTGTTTGATGCAGAAGTCGATAAGGAGACAATCAAGTTGAATCCTGAAATTCACTCAGCCGGTGGGTTCTTCTCTTATAATGAGCTAAAGGCATTGCCTTGGTGCCCAGCCGATAAAACCCTTATCAAGGAGGATCTTATGTCTGATAAATACAAGTTCTACAACGCCGAAAACGCGGATATGTCTCCGATAAACGAACGTTACTTGATGATTGATAATCCCCGCAAACTATATGATTTGTTATCTGAATGTTGGGGACCTGAATCAGCATCCAAAAGATTGGCCCCGAAATGGAATAAGGATAACAAGACCCTCGCCCAATGCAGCCCAAGCGCTTATGTGGTTCAAGATATCTTCGGCGGAGAGGTTTTCGGCACTCCATTGGAGAACGGATTAACCCATTCTTTTAACAAAATAAATGGGATTATCTTTGATCTTACTTCCGAGCAGTTCCACGGGGAATCGGTGGATTATTCCATTCAAATCCCCCTCCCAAGAGAAGAAGTTTTTGAGAATGAACCAGAGAAAAAGCAAAGATATTTAGCCCTTAAAGGGAAATTAGACAAATTATTAGGAATGTAATCGAACTGGTAACAATTTGTTACCAGTTACATCCCAAAGAGCCTGTATCTTAATCGGAGAATCGGCAAAATTGCATTGACATTAATAAAAACAGAGAGATAACTAAAATCGTAATGAGCACTACCTCTTCGATTTTGCATCCTGCGATTCAGTCGGTTGAGTCCTCCAACAAAATGGATGGTCTGCTCTTTCATCGTTTGGATGCACGACCCAAAAAGGTAAGTGTGATTGAGGCAGACACATAAGCTGAATATTATGCGTCTGTTGTTGTTTTCTAAGCTATTGGAGACTAGTTATGAGAACGCAAAGCAAAATCACCCTCATTGCGGGACTAACCGCAATGGCCTTGGTAGGGACAGGCTATGCTGCCTGGTCCTTTTCCGAGGACCGCATCATCACCGAGACCGGTAACGTAAACGTCGTTACCAAAGGCCAAGAGGCCAAATTTCTGGAGCGGCTGCCTGGCGAAGAAAATCTGATCCTCACCCTCGATCAAGACTTCATTGGCTGGCAGAGAGAAGCCAAGGACAATAATACATCGGATATATCGTCCCTGACTCTCGAATACCTAGGCTCCCAAGCTAAGGACCCCGAAGGGGAATATGCCGTCAAAGAAGACATCGCGGTCACCATGAACGTCGATTATGGCGTCTTATCCACCTATGTCGAATTCGGCGAATTGAAAGACGTTGAATTGGTCAAAGACTACAAAGGCGAGAAACTCACCTTCGAATTCCGTTTACCAAGCGTTTCTTATGTCGATTCCATGTATCCGAGAAACGAGCAAGCTTACGAAGAAATGGTCGAGGTTTTAAAAGGGGCCAAAATTCAATTCACCTTCGAAGCGCGTGTTCTGCAATGCACTTGCGATTGATAAGGAAATAAACTTCGAATTAGACCAAAAAAGGCGGATGTGCTTTACATCCGCCTTTTCTTTACTTATTGCTATCGTTAGGTCCTGCCTGAATGGCTTCTTTCTTTTTCTTCGGTTCGACTTGGATCTCTCCCGCTTTGGTAAGGGCCAATTTCGTAATGACTGGTCCAATAAGCTCATAAACTAAAGTGGAAGTGAGGATGACGGCGAGGATCATCGCGCCAGCTTGACGGACTTCGGCGATAGAAGATGAACCGAAGACTCTGGAAGCGGTGGTGGATAAGCCAATGGCGACACCCGCTTGTGGGATTAAAGTGAATCCCAAATATTTCCTGACCGTTGGTTCAGCGCGGGTGATGCATGAACCGGTGAACGCCCCAAGCCATTTGCCTAAGGCTCTGAACACGGCGTAGAACAAGGCGGCGATGATGATATATAAAGCCAATTTATCGGCGAAGATGGTTAAATCCAACTCCGCACCAGATAAAACGAAGAACAACATGAAGACCGGTGGGGTGAATTGATCGATTCTATCAAAGGTCGACATCGCGTCTTTTCTGACGTTGATGAAGATGGCCCCGATCATCATGCACATCAATAAGGAAGACAATTCGATGCTCTCCCCAAAGAGATTGATCGTGCCGAATAATTTGTATAAGCCAAGGCATAAAAAGATAGAACAAATGGAAATGGTCAATCTGCTGGCTCTGGATTTGAAGAAAACGCAGGCAAAGGAGACGACAAAACCAAGGATAGTCCCAATACCCAAGGAGATGATGATTTCCAATAATGGCTTAACTAAGGAAGTTAGAACATTGAAAGAAGAGGCTCCGACGACTGTTTTGGCTACGGAGAAGAGAATAGCGAATAAGATAAGGGCGGCGGCGTCATCTAAGGCGACGACTGGTAATAAGGTATTAACGAGTGGTCCTTTGGCTTTGTATTGCTTAACGACCATCAAGGTGGCGGCTGGAGCGGTGGCGGCGGCGATAGCCCCTAAAGTAATCACCAATTCCCAGCCGATATAGGAAGGCCAGATGAAATGGGCGATGGTCAATCCTAATAAGACCATGATAGAGCCGCCTAAGGCTTCGAGGATGGTGATAACGATAACGCGTTTGCCGACCATCTTAAGGGCGCTTAATTTGAAGGATGAGCCGATGGTGAAGGCGATGAAGCCTAAAGCGACGTCGCTTATCCAGGATAAAGAATCGACGAAGGAGAGGACTTCGTTTTGGGTTGGATCGTTGGTGAAATTGCCTCCATTGAAGGCGAGGCCTAGCACGTATGGGCCCACTAAAATACCGGTAATAAGATAACCGGTGACATTAGGCAATTTGATTTTCTTCATGAGACGTGAAGAAAGGAGTGCGACAGCGATGGCTATCGCAAGATAAAGGAACTTATTCATATTTAGATAGAGCCTTCGAAATCAGGGACTGGGCGGGAATACATGCCGCCTTTCATATCCTTGAAGTTATTGGTTTCCTTCCTGATGATGTCTTTGATTTCATTCAGTCTATCTTCTTCGACGATGAAGATGGCGAAGGTCGTCTCTTCCATCTTGGCTAATTCCAAATGGGCGAGATTGAGAAAATGTCTTTCGTCGCTTTCTTCCCCACGCATAGCGTGCTTAAGGGAAGTGGTGGCGAAGACCACTCCGTTGAATCCGTGTTCGCGGAGGGTAGAGAACATGTGGGACATATGGTCGTTGTTCTCGAAATATAGATCCAATACGTGCTTCGTAATTGATTCTCCTTCGCTTTTTTAAAGCGTTCTAATGATAGTTTCTTCTTTTCTCTTTGCAAGGGCAATGAAATAAAAACAACGATTGGATATGATATTTTGCATTTGGACCACCATATGGTGGCCCATAAGTGCTACAATACCTTATCTTTGTTTGGGGGGATTTACCTATGTCTAGAGCGGATGAGATTTTCATTTCTAACATGAAGGATATCTTGGAAAACGGATATTCCGATGAGCATCTTAATGTCCGCCCGCATTGGGAAGACGGAACCCCTGCCCACACCATCAAGAAGTTCTGCATCATCAATACCTATGACCTCCAAGAGGAACTTCCTATCCTCACCATCAGAAGGACGGCTTTTAAGAACTGCATCGATGAGATCCTTTGGATCTGGCAGAAGAAGTCCAATCGTATAGCCGACCTCCATTCCCATATTTGGGATGCCTGGGCTGGACCGGATGGGACCATCGGCAAGGCCTATGGTTATCAATTAGGCATCAAACATATTTATCCGGAAGGAGAGATGGATCAGGTCGATAGGATCCTTTGGTCCTTGAAGAATGACCCAGCCTCCAGAAGGATGATCACCAATATCTATAACTTCCAGGATTTGCATGAGATGGGTTTATATCCATGCGCTTATTCGATGACCTTCAATGTGACCGGGGATACCTTGAATGGAATCCTCAATCAGAGATCGAACGATATGTTGACCGCGAATAACTGGAATGTCCTCCAGTATTCCATCCTTTTGATGATGTTCGCCCAAGTCTCGGGATTGAAGCCTGGCAAGTTGGTTCATGTCATCGCGGACGCCCATATCTATGATAGGCATGTCCCAATCGTCAAAGAGATAATGGCCAAGCCTCAGCATAAGGCTCCTAAACTGATAATGGATAAATCCATTACCAATTTCTATGATTTCACCGTCGATAGCTTCAAGCTGGAAGACTATGAATACGAGAAACTCGATAAGAAGATTGAAGTGGCCATATGATTATTTCCATCGTAAACGTTGATAAGAACCTCGGCATCGGGAAGGATAATTCCCTTCTTTTCCATCTGCCGAGTGATATGAAGTTCTTCAAGGAAACTACCCAAGGCCACGTGGTGGCCATGGGCAAGAACACCCTCAAATCACTTCCTAATGGGAAACCATTGAAGAACAGAGTAAATATAGTCCTATCTCATGAACCAACGGATGGGGTTATAAACGCATCGTCATTAGAAGAATTCATATCCTTAATCAACGAATATTCTAAGAAGGATACCGTCTTTATCATCGGTGGGGCGTCTATCTATAAGGCCACCTTGGACATTGTTGATGAAATATATATGACCAGGGTTGATGCGGACGGTAATGCGACCGTGTTCTTCCCTGATATTGAAGATAAATTTGTTTGTTATGAACAAAGCGAGCCTATAAATGAGAATGGGGTTAGCTTTGTGTTTACGAAGTGGAA
>CAVFGR010000007.1:0-53795 GCA_963622135.1 bacterium | reverse complement strand
GACATAATCGATGCCGTTCTCGCCCGTTAGGTAGATAGGACCTTGGTAAGCGATGTCAAAGGAAGGGTTGGTCATTGGGCGATTATATCCCACCGTTGATTTTCGCGCAGCGCTAAGGTACGCGTCAGAAGGCCATCCATCGTTATTGGCTATCGTGTTCACATGTCTTTAAATATATGCTATCATATATGCGAAAGGAGATTCCTATGCCCAACAACAAAGAATCCTACATCGCTTCATACAATAAGAAATCCTATCTTCCGATTCTTTTGAGAATCCCTAAAAAAGAAGAGGATATCGTTTCTAAATTGGAAAACGTTCCATCTAAGAATGGATATGTTTTGGATTTAATCAAAAAGGACATCCGTCCGAACATTTTGAAATTATCCACCATCAAAAGCGTGCTTAAGGAAGTCCTTGGCAAGCATAATATCGAAAAGATTTATCTTTTTGGCAGTTATGCCAGAGGCGAGGCTTCTGAGGAAAGCGATGTTGATATCCTCTGCGACAAAGGAGATATCTCCACCTTAATCGAGCAAGGCAAGCTTGAAGAAGAATTGGAAAGGCGCCTCGGAAAGAGCGTCGATCTTCTTTTCACCACATCTTCTATGGATGATTACTTCAGAAAACAGATCGAAAGGGATTTGATTGAATTATGTTAAGTGTCAGAGACCGCGGGATAGCGTTAAGCATCATTAGACATTGCCAACGCATTGTGGCGAAAACAGCGGATGTTTCTTCAGAAACATTCAAACAAGACGAGGATTTAAGAGAGATTGTTTGCTTCAATTTGCTGCAAATTGGCGAACTGGCGAAGAATTTCTCTGAAAATTTCTTCAAGGATTATCCCAAGATGCCTTGGAAGCAAATAAAAGGGACGCGTGATAAGGTCGCTCATGGTTACGGGGCACTTGAACTTGATCTGGTTTACTTTACGGCGAACGAAGACGTTCCTACCTTGCTTGACTATTGCTCGGCAATCATAAACGAGAATTAATAGATCGATAAAAAGGCCGGCGATTCACCGACCTTTTCTAATTTTAATGGCGCGCCCGAACCGACTCGAACGGTTGACCTACTGCTTAGAAGGCAGTTGCTCTATCCGGCTGAGCTACGGGCGCACTGGCACATAATATACCACAACTTAGTTTTCTTCGAGATACTTTTTCACTTTATTTGGCAATTCTTCGAGACTATAGATGGTTTCATCAGGAGCTATTGGGGTTCCGAAGCCGTATGAAGCGAAGATGAATGGGAGATTGGCCCCTCTGGTCTCTATCTCGTCGAAAGAGGTATCACCGACATAAACAGCCTTATCGATTCGATGATCGGAGATGATTTGTCTGATGGTGCCTCTCTTTGGGAGGCCGGTATCGCCCCAACAAAGGATGCCTCTCACGTATTTGGCGCACCCAGGGTAAGCCTTAAGATAGGCTTCGATATAGCCTTTCTGACAGTTGGAGACGATATATACTTCGTATCCCATATCCGTTAATTTCGAAAATATCTCTTCTTCATGAGGGTATAAAGTTCCTGGATGACCGTCTTTGATATAGTTCAGCTCATATTCCAAAAAGGTTCCACCGAACTCCTTTATTTGTTCCTTGGTGACGGTTTTGGGGGCGACGGATTTAAGGATGTCATCCATCGTCTTTCCCATTTGGGAACGGATATCTTCTAAAGACAAATGGAATTCCGGACCAAAGATCTTCTGGCCCAGTTTGTTCCAACAATCCTTGATAACCGGGGAGGAATCCCATAAGGTTCCGTCCATATCGAATATAACTGCTTTCTTCATGTTAGATTTCCTCCTGGATGCGAATTAAGGCTTCTACGACCTCTTTCGGGAATAATTGGGATAATTCCTCAAAGGATGCGTTTTTGAAGGCCTCGAGGGTCGGATAATGCTTTTTGAGCACTTCTTTTCGTTTCTCTCCCAATCCCTTTACATCATCAAAGACGGATTTGGTCATCATCTTGCTTCTTTCGTTCCTATGGAAGGTGATGGCGAACCTATGGACCTCATCCTGCATTCTCATAAGCAAGAAGAACAGCGGCGACTTGTTATCCAAAGGATAAGTATTTCCGTCCTTATCGATGATGCCTTCGGTTTGATGCTTGTCGTTCTTATATAAACCATAAACCGGGATATCGACTTCAGCTTTCTTTAATCCTTCCAACGTGGCGTGCACCTGTGGCAATCCTCCATCGGTTAGAATCAAATCCGGATAGGACGATCCTTCTTCTCTTAAACGGGTGTATCGCCTGGTGATGACTTCCACCATAGAATGGTAGTCGTCTCCGGCGTTTTTCTCGGAAAGATGATACTTTCTATACATCTTCTTGGAAGGCATCCCGTTGATGAAACAGACCATCGCTGAGACGGCCTCATAACCTTGAAGATGGGAATTATCGAATAATTCGATGCGATATGGGGTTTGTATGCCTAATAAGGAGCCTAAATCTTCAAGCATCTTCTCTTTATCGTCTTCCAATCTGGCCGACATAAAATGGGCATCCAACGCTTTCTTGGCGTTCAGGGCCGCCATATCGATTTGATCCAACAAGCGACCTTCCTTTGGAAGGATGATGTTAATGTCCTCGTAAAGAAGGGACAAAGAATCATTGACCGATTCAATACGGCAGAGAATCTCCGACGGGATAGGGTTTATCTCGTAGTAGGAGGCCAATAATTCGGAAACTTGTTCTTCAACTTCACCGAAGGCGGAGAAGACTTTATCGGTTTCTCCTAAAAGGAGACCGCCTCGATAAGTCATGATGGACACGGATCGATAGCCTTCCCTTTCGGCATAGCCGATGACATCCCTGTCGGTTCTGTCCGAAGAGAGCTCCACCGTTTGCTTAGCCACCGTCTGACTGATCGAATCGATCATCTTCTTGCATTCGGCCGCTTCTTCGTAACGGAGGTTCTCGGCGGCTTCAGCCATTCTCTTTTTAAGAGAAGCGACGGCCTTAGAGGTGTCTCCATCCATAAAACGTTTTATCTCATCGTAGAGATTTTCGTAGGTTTCTTGGCTGATGTTATTCACGCACGGGGCGAGGCATTGGCCCAATGAGGCGTATAAGCAGGCCTTCTTCCCGATGTTCTTGCACTTCCTAGTTGGGTATAAGGCATTCAATATCGAAAGGGTCTTTTTGGCCGCTGTGCTGTTGGGGAAAGGACCGAAATAGAAATAACGTTTGTCCTTGGTGTTCCTTACCAAAGATAAGGAAGCGTCGCTTCTTTTGAGGGCGATGTAGGGATAATGGGAATCATCCATCATGATGATGTTGTATCTCGGGCGATGGGTTTGGATGAGGTTCATTTCCAAGATGAAAGCCTCTTTGTCGGTGTGGACCATGATGAAAGAAAAATGATCGACGTGGGAGACCATCGCCGCCACTTTGCCGACTTGGGGCCGCAAAAAGTATTGGGAGACCCTCTTTTTGAGATTCTTGGCTTTGCCAATGTAAATGATTCTATCGGATGCGTCTTTCATCTGATAGACGCCTGGGGAATCAGGGAGGAGGGCGATGCAGTTTTGGATTTTCTCGGTGAGCATTATTTCAAATAAACGATGGTTGCTCCACCGGCTCCTTCCGTTTCGGTCGCTCCCTCGTAATGATCGACGAATTCTTTGTGTTTATCGAGATATTCACGGACTATCTTGCGGAGAACTCCGCTCCCAAAACCATGGATGATGCGCACCCTTTTGTACTTTTTGATGCGGCATTTATCCAAATATTGATCCAAGGCGCTTAAAGCGGGTTCGGCTCTCATACCGATGAGGTTTAGTTCCAAAGGAACCGAGGCTCCGAGGCCTGATTCATCGACCTTCAATCCGGAGATGGATTCGATCTTTTCTTTAGGCTCGGGGATACGGGTCAGTCTGTCTTTCTTAGTTTGGAAGGTGAGACCTTCGCGACTTACGAGATAAACGTTGTTGCCATTGATCGACTTGATGCGGCCTTCCACGCCCAAAGACGGGAGGGAGACATAGTCTCCTTCTTTAAGGGGCTCGTTGAATTTGATTTCTTCCGGTTGGGCGATAAGTTCATCCAATTTGGTTTTGGCTTTGGTGACATCGCCTTTCTTAATTCCGTTACCTTGGAGATTTTCCAAGATGGCGTCGGCTTTTTCTTTGAACTCTTTGAGTTCTTTTTCTTTGGCTTTGTTGATTTCGTCGGTCAAAGAATGAAGGCGACGTTCAAGCTTTTCGTTATTTTCATCCAACTGTTTCTTTTCTAGTTCGATGGCGTTCTTTTGCTTGATGAGTTCGATTCTTTCTTTTTCTAAGGCAGCCGAGGCATCGTTTAGTTTTCTTAAGGCTTCAGTGACGGATAAATCGCTGGTTTCGGAGGCTTTTTGCTCTGCCAAGCGCATGACTTCTTCGTTCATCCCGAATCTTCTGGCTACGATAAGACCATAAGAATCGCCTGGGATGCCTTCGATAAGTCGATAGGTAGGAGACAAAGTCTCCTCATCGAAACGCATGGAGGCGTTCATGATGCCTTCTTCCGACATGGCGGCGGCTTTTAAGCCATCGAAATGTGAAGAAACGAGGGCGAAAGCCTTCTTTTTCTTAAGATCCATTAAGATAGCGTAAGCTAAGGATTCCCCTTCTTTCGGAGAGGTTCCGGTTCCGACTTCGTCTAGTAAGACGAGGTCGTTGGAGCCAACCTCGTTTAGCAATTCGGATAGATTGGCCATATGTCCAGAGAAAGTGGATAAAGAATCGGCGATGGATTGAGAGTCGCCGATATCGACGTAAACGTGTTCGAAATAGCCGAGAATAGAGGATTCATCGGCAGGGATCGGGAGTCCGCATTCGTTCATATAGACCAAAAGGCCCACCGTTTTAAGAGCGATGGTCTTGCCACCGGCATTCGGACCGGAGATGACGTAGATTGGGGTATCCGATTTAATCGTGAAATCGTTAGGGACCACTTTCTTTGGATCAATCAATGGGTGTCTGGCTTCTTTTAGAAGGACGCATGGCTCTTTGGAGAGTTCACAGATAACTCCGTTTACGGATTCGCCATAACGGACCTTGGCCTCGATTAAATCGAGACGGCCGATGGTTTGATTGATGAGACTTAATTCGGTGTGCTTTCTGCCGATTTCTCTCGATAGGGACTCAAGAATGCGATGGATTTCTTCTCTTTCTTCAGAAAGGAGTTCCTTCATCTTGTTGTTCATGTTGACCAAGGCTTCTGGTTCGATGAAGGTGGTGCCTCCCGAATGGGAGATATCCATGATGATGCCTTTGACTTTGGTCTTATAAGAAGTGGAGACCGGGAGAACGTAATGGCCATCCCTTAAAGTTAGGGAACCGGAAGTTAGATACTCTCCGTGCTCAGAGGTAAGGCTTTGAACTTTCTTGGTGATGTCCCTAGTCAATTTGCGGATAGCGTTCCTAATGGTCTTAAGATTCGGGGAAGCGTTATCGAAGATAGATAAATCCGGGGCGATGACCGAATGGATCTTCTCTTCAAGGTAGGACATATCCTCGGTTTGGAGGGCGATTTTCTTTAGCTCGTTATCGTCTTCGAATTGTCTGAAATATTTTTGGATATTGGAATTTATGGTTATATCGTGGGCCACCTCTTCCAATTCGCGTTCGCTTAGAACGCCTCCTTTGGAGGCAAAGGAAAATATTCCTTCCAGATCGGAAGAAGTCTCAATGGGCAAGGTGCCAAAACGTTCGTGGGCATAGACCATTTCCTTCATGAGGTTTTTCTCGTTAACGAGAGACTCGTAAGATAGGAAATCATTCATATTGAGAACGGTGTTTTTGCCGATCTCCGTTTTGATGAAATTGAGAACGAATTGCTTGATGCGTTCGAATTCGAGTTTTTCCGCGGCGTTTTGCATACTTGCAAATTCTATCATATCCACGCCAATAAGGTTAGTTTGTGATAGAATAGCCGAGATGATTAATAGAGCTCAGACCGTTTCGATTGAAGTTAACGAGGAAACCGTTAAGAAAATCAAAGACCTTTATAGCGAGATAAGGGAAGAGAATTCTTCCGAATACATCGAGTTTTTCGCAAAACGAAAAGGATTATCCGTCAGCGTTTATAAGCCTAACAAAAAAGGTATCGTCTCAGTCGTTTTCCAAGGGCCTGAAGCCTTGTCGGAAGCGAGGATTTTCGATCAAGAGGCAAAGCCGGCCGAAAACAAACCCAAGGTCAAAAAGCCCATCGTTTTGTCCAAATTCCCCCAGATTGGGTCGGATGAAGTCGGGACGGGGGACGCTTTTGGGCCGGTTGTTGTCTGCTCGGCCTACGTCGAAGAGAAAGACCTTCCTTTTTTGAGAGAACTAGGGGTTACCGATTCTAAATTGTTAGATGATCACAAGATTAGAGAGATAGGGAAGATTTTAATTAAAAAGTTCGATTATTCTTTATTGGTTTTGATGCCTGAGAAGTTCAATGAGGTCAAAGAAGAGAACAATTTGAATCGCATCAAGGCGAGAATGCATAACCAAGCGATTGGGAATCTCTTGAAAAAGCATAAGAACGCCCATATCTATTTGGATCAGTTTGCTCAGGAAAGCACTTATTATTCCTATCTTACCGAAGAAAAGAACATTGTTCACGGCATCGTGTTCGCCACTAAAGGTGAAACCAAATATATTTCGGTTGCCTTAGGCTCCGTCATTGCTCGTTATGCCTTCTTATTGAAGATGGACGAACTATCTAAAGAGTTAGGAATGCCAATTCCGCTTGGCGCGGGTGCGGATGTCGATAAATTCATCGCCGAATTATTGAAATCCAAGTCCAAAGACGAATTAAAAAAGTTCGCGAAGCTGAGCTGGGCGAACTTTAAGAAACTAGGATAATTTATTTAAGATTTCCTTAAAATAATCCGGAAGAGGTGCCTCGAAGGTCATCTCTTTTTTTGTCCGAGGATGATTCAAAGTCAAACGGTAGGCATGTAGCAGTTGACCATTGTCATAAAGATTGCAATTGCCTTCGCCATAAAGAGGATCGCCGATGACCGGATGGCCGATGTAATCCATATGAACTCTGATCTGATGCGTGCGCCCCGTTTTCAATTCAAGAGAGACCAAAGTGCAATCAGAATAGGGATAACGCTTCTCGACATGGAAAAAGGTTACCGCCTCTTTCTCGTCATTGCCATTAACCGCGAACCTGGTTGGTCTTCTTGGATCGTGGCCAATCGGCGCATCTATTTTTGCATCGTTTTCGTCAATGATTCCCTTAACCAAAGCGATGTATTCCCTGTGCATCGAATGATCGGCTAATTGAGCTTGGAGGTAACGCAAGGCCTCATCGTTTTTAGCAACGACCAATAATCCGGAAGTGTCCTTATCGATTCTATGCACGATGCCTGGACGAACGGCCGCCGTGCCAGTCGCGAGATTCTTCTGCTGATACAAAAGGGCGTTGACCAAGGTTCCGGAAGCGTTGCCATTTCCAGGGTGAACGACCAAGCCTTTTTGCTTATTGATGACGATGATGTCGTCGTCTTCATAAACGATGGAAAGAGGGATGTTTTCTTCCTTCAGCGTTAGAGGTTCTTCGGTAAATAATTGGTAGTTTACAATGTCGCCATTCTTTACGCGATAACTAGGTTTTTGCTCTTTTCCATTAACAAGCACCTTATTTTCTTTTATTAAGGTTTGGACCTTGCTTCTGGTCGGGGCTGCACCTAGGGAGAACAAGACCTCGTCGAGGCGATTTCCGGCTTCGGACTCAATCTTGATTTCCATCGTTACTTTCCTTATTCCCACCGCTCTTATCTTCTAAGTTGACGGTATCTTTTTTCTCGTTCTTTTCAGCGAATTCTTGATCCTTCTTTTTGGAGTCTTTAATGCTTCTGACGATCATGATGACGATGAGCATTCCGATGCCAACGACCAAAGAGGCATCTGCCACGTTGAAGGAAGGGAATGGGTTTAAAACACTGTTCGCGGCAGCTTCTGGGCCACCACCTAAATAGAATTGCAAAAAGTCAATGACACCATATGGTCCCTTGCCTTCTGGGAAGAAATAGAAAGCCCTGTCGATAAGGTTTCCCACCGCTCCGCCAAAGACGAGCATCAAGGAAGCGTTCATGACTTTGGTCTCTTTCTCAACGCCATTCCTCCACATGAAGTAGAAGACCACGGACATCACCACCGAGATGATGATGAAGATAATTCGGCCCCAAATGTTGCCTGCACCCAAGGACCAAGCGGCGCCGGTGTTATGCGAAAGGGTCAAATAGAAGAAATTCTTGATGACCTGGACTGGTTTTCCTTCGCTTAAAAGGCATTCTGCCGTCCATTTGCTGGCTTGGTCGATGAGAATGATGAGAATTCCAAGCCATAGGAAAGAAGCCCCGAATAAGGCTTTATTCCATTTGATTTTCCTAAAGAGTTTTTTGAACTTGTCTTTCATTATTTTCCTAAGACCTTCTCGCAGCGTTCGCAGAGATGTCCTTCCTCGTGAATGTGCGTGTGGCGGATGTTGCGGCATCTGTCGCATTTCTCGCCTTCCGCTTTCTTGGCAATGGCTTTGTTTTCTCCTTTGGAGAAATCTAGTTTGGAAACGCCGAATAAACGGGCGCTTTCTTCGCTATCTAAGCCGTTTAAGAGATCAAATAAAGCTTCGTTGGAGACGCTTAATTCAAGCTCTGCTTCGGCAGAGGCCCCATATTCGCCATTGGCTCTGCCTTCTTCCAAGGCCTTTAAAGCGATGTCCCTGATTTCCATGAAAGAATCATAGAATTCTTCGACATCTTTAATGTAATTAGAAGTGATTTCAGGGAAGGATTCAAGCTGTGGGCTTTCCTTATGCTCGCCAGGCAAGGCGAAATAGACCTCTTCCATGGTGAATGGGAGGATTGGGTTATAAAGGAGGCACAAAGTCCTTCCTAATTGATATAAGACGTATTGGACGGCTTTACGACGTGGCGAATCGACGGCTTCGCAGTAAAGGATGTCTTTGGCGAAATCCAAATAGAAGGAGGAAAGATCAACCATGAAGTTTCCGAGTTTGCCAGAGGCGCCAGCAAAGCTGAAATCGTCATAATCTTTGATGATAGAAGCGGTCAACTGTTCCAATCTGCCCAAAGTCCAGCGGTCGATAGCCCACAATTCAGGGGCTTTTTCCGGGACGATGTATTCCTTCTCGCCATCCTGGAGGTTACCGAGGATGAAGCGGAAGGTGTTTCTGATCTTACGATACTGATCGGAGATGGTCGAAACGATGGATTCGGAGATTCTGACATCGGCTTCATAATTGACCGAAGCGGCCCATAAACGAAGGATGTCGGCCCCGAATTGGTTGGCGATCTTGGATGGATCAATGCCGTTGCCGGCTGATTTGGACATCTTTTGCCAATTATCGTCCATGACCCAACCATGGGTTAAGCAGGTCTTGAATGGAGATACTCCGTTAACGGCGACGGAGAGGATCAACGAAGCGTTGAACCAGCCTCTGTATTGGTCGTTGCCTTCCAAATAAAGATCCGATGGATACGGCATATTTCTTTCTTGGAGAACGCCATTCCAGGAAGAGCCAGAGTCAAACCAGACATCCATGATGTCGGTCTCTTTGGTGTATTTTCCGTTCGGGGATTTCTCGGACTTATAGCCTTCTGGCAACAACTCTTCGATGGATTTGGTCCACCAGGCGTTGGAGCCTTCTTTGGCAATGATGTCTCTGATATGGTCAAAGACCTCTTTCTTAACGATTGGGGTTCCGTCTTCTTCATAGATGATTGGGATTGGGACGCCCCAGGCTCTCTGACGGGAGATGCACCAGTCGAGACGGTCTTTGATCATATTGACCATCTTCTGCTCGCCCCAAGCTGGCTCCCAATGAATCTTATGGATTTCATCGAGCAATTTCTCTCTGATTGGGGAGATGGAACAGAACCACTGCGGGGTGGCTCTGAAGATGACTGGTTTATGGGTTCTCCAATCGTGTGGGTAGGAGTGGACGATGTCGATTTCTTTGAGCATCACGCCTTTTTCGGTGAGAATATCGACCACTTTGTTGTTGGCGTCTTCATAGAAGAGGCCGGTCAATGGGTCGTTCTCGCCTAAATTCATATAGCCTCTTTCATCGACTGGGCAGAATGGCTTGATGCCGTACTTCAAACAGACATTGAAGTCATCTAAACCGTGGTCTGGTGCGGTATGAACGCAGCCGGTGCCGCTATCGTCGGTGACGAAAGATCCGCATAGAATCGGAGAATATCTATCGTATAAAGGATGCTTGGCTTTGGCGTTTTCCAATTGCTCGCCCTTGAAGGACTTGATCAATTCCATGGTCTCAAAGCCCAAGGTTTCCTTTAAGGAATCGGCTAAGGATTTAAGGAAGACGAAATCGCCTTTCTCGGTATGGAAATAGCCGTATTCAAAACGCGGGTTCACGGTGATGGCTTGGTTGGCCGGAATGGTCCAAGGGGTTGTGGTCCAAATGATGATCTTGGCATCCTTAGGAAGAAGACCATTGGATTCCGGCAAGTCGAAGGCCACATACATCGTGCGGGCTTCGACGTCCTTGTATTCGACCTCAGCTTCCGCTAAAGCGGATTCGCTCGATGGGGACCAATAAACTGGCTTAACGCCCTTATAAATCAAGCCTTGAAGGGCCATAGAGGCGAAGACATCGATTTCCCTAGCCTCGAATTTCGGATCGAGGGTGATATATGGGTGATCGTAATCGCCCAAGCATCCTAAACGATGGATTTGGCCTTTTTGGCGTTCGACCTGGGTACGGGCGTATTCTTCGCATTTGGAGCGGAACTCAGCCACCGAGATGGCTTTGCGGTTAACGCCCGACTTGGTGACTTTGACTTCGATTGGGAGACCATGGGTATCCCAACCAAAAACGTACGGGGTCTTAAATCCTTCCATGTTTTTGGAACGGATGACGAAGTCTTTGAGCAAGACGTTAAGCATGTGGCCGCAGTGGATGTCGCCGTTGGCGTATGGAGGGCCATCATGCAAGCAGAATTCCTTGTTCCCTTTCTCATTCATCTTGTGATAAAGGTCGATGTTATCCCATCTTTCCAATAGTTTTGGCTCTTTGATTATCAAATTGGCGCGCATATCGAAACTGGTTTTCGGCATGAGCAACGTATCTTTGTAGGACATAATGTTCCTCCTAAAAAATAGAAAAGCGTCCATCATCTAAGGACGCTTATTTGGCGCGGTACCACCTTAGTTCGGGAATTGTTTCCCGCCCTCAATGGCCTCTTTAACGGGAGGCGGGCGATCCCCTTATTTCTACTTCGGGGGATAAGCTCTGGAAGTGATAACCTTTCGCTGCCCCGTTCTCATCCAAGGGGCTCTCTCATTAATTGCTACTAGGCGTTGTCTTCCGTCTCAGCGAATAGACTATATCTTCTTTGCTACTAATTTTCAATTAGAAGCCGAAGTCCTCGTCATCGGAGCCTTGTTCTGGCTCTTCATCATCCAAATTGAGGCTTCCCTTAAGGAAGTTAGGAAGCAACCCTTTGGCGATGTTGCTGTTGCTATCGGAGGTCTTTTCTTCTTCCTCGATGGATTTCTGAACGACCTTGGAGATGCTTTCATCGACTCCATAGCCGACTTCCGTGGCGCTATTCGGGGCGGAGAAGCTCGGCCCTTCAAGGGAAATGGAATCCTTCGGGAAGTCCGAAGCGATGACGGAACAAATGATGGAATCTCCGAGATTCGGGTTGGTGGAGAAACCGAACTTGACATCGATGCTGCCACCGGCGGCCTCGTTGATGCGTCTTACGCATCTCTCGGTGTTATACATGGTGACCTTATCGCCCATGGTGAGCATGCAAATGACTTTGCGGGCTCCGGAGATAGAGGTCTCCAACAATGAGTTGTTGATGGCTGATTCGGCGGCTTCGATCGCAGCGTTTTCGCCGCTTCCGGTGCCATAGCCGATCAAGGCGATGCCACCGTTTTGAAGGGTGGATTTAACGTCGGCGAAGTCCAAATTGACGGTGCCTGGCAATAAGACCAAGTCAGCGACGGTCTGGACGGATTTAGAAAGGACGGAATCGGAGTCCTTGAAGGCTTTATCCATTGGGACATTGCCAGAAGAATATAAGAGTTTATCGTTTGAAACGATAATCAATGAATCGACTTGTTCGATCAAATCATTCAAGCCTTTGACGGCGTTGGTGGTTCTTTCCTTGCCCTCGAAGGAGAATGGGCGGGTGACGATGGCAACGGTCAAGGCTCCCGCTTCTCTCGCGATGCGGGCGATGACTGGGGAAGCGCCTGTTCCCGTGCCTTTTCCCATGCCGGCGGCGATGAAGACCATATCGGCCCCTTCGACGACCTTTTTGATTTCCTCAGCGGAGTATTCGGCGGCTTCTTTGCCTTTCTCTGGGTCGCCTCCGGCTCCCAAACCTCTGGTTTCTGGGCCGCCTAAGACGATGCGGTTCTGGGCTTTGGAGGTGGATAAGGCCTGTTTGTCGGTGTTCATGACGTAGAATTCGACATTTTGGATATTCTCGTCGATCATGCGGTTGACGGCGTTGTTGCCGGCTCCGCCGACGCCGATGACGACAATACGAGCCACTGGCTCGAAGCTATCTAAATCGCGGGTATATAAATCGCTGCTCATAATCATTCTCCTTTTTGTTGCTCTTTCACACGGCTAAGGGCCACGTTGGTATCCCTTAATGGTGTGCTTGAGGTGCATTTATGGACCAAAAGGCCCAAGAGGTTCACATATTTCGGATCCCTAGCTCCGGCCACTTCGGGAACGAAGACTTGGGCGGAGTGTTGGCCGACGCCATCCTTTATCAAACCTTCGATGCCGTTGAGATTGGCTCCGCCACCGACCATGAAGATCGGACAAGTGTTGAAGAGATCTACGGTTTTCGGCGAATTGATCTTGAGGGATGGCTGTATCATCGTCGATATGGCGTTGCTAAGTTGGATGTTGAATTCCTTGAACCAGTCTTCGATGACTTTGTTGAGATTCATCTGATAAAGGGGTTCGCCATGCTTATTGACGATGATATGGGCATTGAATATCGTTTTGCGGAGGTTATAGCCATAGGCTCTTTTCAGTTTCTCCGCTTCTTTGAAGTCGATGTCGAAGTTCGAAGCGATGGCTTCGGTAAGGTGATTCATCCCTAATGGGAAGGACATCGAATGATAGAGATTGCCGAGTCCGACGAAGGAAACGCTGGAGCTATAAGCTCCGAGATCCAAGATGATATAGGTCTCGGTCTCCGGATTGGCGAGATTGATCATTTTGCTCGCGCAATAAGGGGCGACGTCGGAAGAATAATCGCTCGGCTTAATGTCCATCGCCTTGAAGACATTCTCGAAAGAATTGCTGACAGGGATAGGAACGCAATGGATGGAAGCCTCAGTCTCGATGAATTCGGCCTGTTCTCCGCAAGGAGGGGTATTCGAGGTTTTCCCTCCATAACGGTAAACGCCTGGGATGATATCGACGATTTTGCAGTTTGAGGTCGACTGACGGAAACTGCTTTCGAGGGACTTTAATAACCCTCTTACGTCATCGATGTCGATTCTGCCAGAGTTATTGCTTCTAGCTAAAACGCCGACGCTTTGCTTTTTGGTGTAGACCTTCATCCCATCGGGAGGAAGGACGAAAAGGATATTGTCTGTCGAGCATTTGTTGGCGATGGTCTCATCTCTGATGGGGAGAATCTGCTTGAGGGCGGCAACTGCCGTCGCGAGGCACTCGTCCTTGATGATGCCGTTGGAAAGGACATTCATCGTCGGGACTTCCGAGACGCAATATACGAACGGGTGATCGCGTAAAAAAGAGCCGGCCAACATCTTGGTGGTGTCGTTGCCGATTTCGATTATTGTTAGATTTTTGATATCATCATTTGCCATAGATGTTTCTATTCTAGAATAGAATCGAGTCGCAAACAATACGGAAGCGATAGAAAGTTAGTAGAATTTCAGAAATAAAAACGGCAAAGGCCGCGCTTTGCCGCTTAGAGGTTATACGATATTGTCCTTATGGCTTCCTTTATGGCTTCGGGGGCTGCCCCGTTATTCAAAGATTTCAGATAGACGCTATAAGCGATTCCGATAGGGACAGAGAAGATAAGCAAGACAAGGAATATGAAAGCCAAGCCCAAAAGAGCGTTTCTCATTACGTAGTAAGACTTGGTCTTGCCCGTCTTGATGAGTTTGTCTTTCATTCTTTCTCATCCCTTTCTCTTTATGCCTCTGAGTTTCGCCGAGGCGGAGCGATGGTTTTCCTCCAATTCCTTTTCCGTAGGAATGATCGGATGCCTGGTTAAGTCGATATAATCGGCTTCTTTCTCTTCTTCGAATGGAGCGTGTCTAGAACCTTCCACCACCGTTAAGGAGCGGAAAGCCTTCTTCACCAATCTGTCTTCCAAAGAATGGAAGGTGATCACGGCCATAACCCCATTAGGAGCCAGCATGCTCGGCATTTCATTCAAGGCCTTCTTTAACATCCCGAGTTCATCGTTGACCTCGATACGCAGAGCCTGGAAGATTTGCTTGGCTGGGTGCCCTTTCTTTGAAAGAGACTTGGCCGGCTTGGCTTTTTTGATGATCTCCACCAATTCGGATGTGGTAGTGATCGGCTTCTTCTCTCTTTCGATGCAGATCAATTTGGCCACTTTGGCGGAATCAGGGTCTTCGCCATACTCTTTGAAGACATTTTTAAGGTCTTCATAGGAATAGGTGTTGACGATCTTTTCGGCAGTCAATGGATTAGTTTGGTCCATTCTCATATCCAATGGGCCATCGAAACGGTAAGAGAAGCCTCTTTCGGCTTCGTCGAACTGAGGAGAAGAAACCCCTAAGTCCATTAGGACGCCATCGACTTTGTCGATACCTCTCTTCTTAAGTTCTTCCTCGGCAAAGCCGAAGTTCCTTAAGACGATTTCGAAATTGTTGCCGAAAGAGGATAGCCTATCTTTGGATTTCTCCACCGCCTCTTCGTCAATATCGAACGAATAGAGTTTGCCGTTCGGGATTCTTTTTAGGATCTCGGAGGAATGGCCTCCTCTGCCCAAAGTCAGATCGACATAGACACCGCCATCTTTGATGGAAAGGAGTTCGATTGCTTCATTAAGCATGACACTGTAATGCTCAGGCATCGTCTTTGCCTCCCATCTCCTCGGCCAATTGCTCGTAATTGGCTTTGGCTTCTTTCAAATACGCTTCGTATTTCTCTTGATCCCAGATTTCGAAGTGGTCGATGACGCCGAGAACCACCACCGAGGATTTGATTTCGTATCTTTCCGAAAGATCCTTGGAGATGGTGATTCTTCCATGGGCATCGACTTCAAGCTCCTTGACAGAGTCAAGAGCCGTTCTAATGAACGAACGATTGTTTTTGCTAAGGTAGGATTTCTGGCTCAATTCGCTAAGCAATGAATCGAAAGCCGCTTTTTCGTAGATAGAGATGCAGCCTTCAAATCCCCTTAAAGCGAAGAATGATTTTGGGAGGACGTCGTTAAAAAGTTTCGATGGAAGCTGCAATCTGCCTCTTTCATCGAGATTCCTTTCATAACGTCCGTAATAATTTCCCATTTTTTCCCACCTTGTGTTATAAGTCTAGCTACCTTCGTGTGTGTAGGCAAGAGGAAGTTCGAAAACTTTCAAAGAAATGTAAGCCAGCCTCAATAATGGCTTGCGAATATAGGGCAAAACGAATGGCGAAATGAGCGATCCCACCGTAATGAAAGACGGTCTCTAAGGGACCATAAAAAGAAAAAGCCACCCTGATATTCGAGATGGCTTAAATAGTTATTTAGTAATTAATTAGTAGATATAACAACAAAGTTGTTAATTACAAATCTAATTCTAATAACTTATCGAATGGAGAACCTTTTGATTCCTTGGCTTCTTCTTCGGTTTTAACATCCACCGCTTTGGCTTTGCCCGGACGGCAGACGCGGATTGGAAGAGAGGAAACGATAATCTTCAAAGCGATGTCATCGAGGTCGATGGAATTGCCTTCGATGATGAATCCCTCGCCTTCATCATCCTCTTTATCCAAGAAGTCCACCTCTTCCTTTAAGGAAATCTCCTTATCGAAAGGAATGGCATCACGGCTGTCTTCGAGGGTAAGAACGGCTCTGATTTCGTATGAGCCGTGATTGTAATTGGCTAGTTTGGTGACGTCTGCCACATAGTGGCATTCCTTCAAAGCCAAGATAGGATACGGGAGGTTTTTCGGATCTTTGACATCCGCTTCATAAGATAAGGTGCGACCTTTTACGATGGCGCTCTTAGAGACTTTGGTCATTATCTAACCTCCGCTAAGAACTTCATCTTGAGGATGCCGATGATCTTATCCATCAAGGCGTTGATTTCACCATCGGTGAGGGTTCTATCGGCTGCACTGAACTCAAAGGTTAAAGCTAAGGACTTCTTGTTAAGTGGGATACCCAAACCTTCGAAAGTATCGAAGATCTTCACATCGGTGATGAGCTTATCGGAACGTTTGATTTCCTTTTTGATGGAAGCAAAATCAACATCCTTATTGACCAAGAAGGCCAAGTCTCTGGTAACGGCTGGGAATTTATTTGGGACCTTGGCTTTGATTGGGCCGACCTTGAGATTAAGGAGATAGCCTAAATCGATTTCAAGGGCCACCGCGTTCTTTAAGCCATAGGCTTTCAAGGCTTTCGGGTGCAAGGCGCCCAAGACGGCTACGGTGTCTTTGCCGATGGTGACCACCGCCGAACGGCCAGGATGGAATTCCTCTTTGTCGCTAGAAAGGACTTTGATATCGTATCGGTTATCTTGGATGCCCAAGAGATTTAATATCGATAAGACGATGCCTTTAACGTCATAGAAGTCATAGGCTTCTTCTTTTAAAGAAGACTGAATCTCTTTATTGCCAGATAAGACAGCCGCCAATCTGAGTCCTTTATAGGTCGTGGAATCGACATCGGAGACTTCAAAGATTGCCAAGTCTTTGACTTGGTGGGCGGCGTTATAGGAAGAGACTTCCAATAAGCTTGGGAGCAAGGATAAACGGACATAGGATCTATCTTCGGTCAAAGGATTGAGAACCTTGTAGGCTTCGCCTTTCGCGAGATAGTTAAAGGCCGAGATATTGCTTTCTTTGGTCAAAGTGTAGGTGATGACCTCACTTAAGCCCTGGTTACGAAGCAAACGACGGATAGCGATCTTGTTTCTCTGGGCTTCGGTCAGTCCACCGTTCTTGGCTTCGATGGAAGGCAAGCTGGAGGAGATGTTATCTAGGCCCAATAAGCGGATGACTTCTTCGCTTAAGTCGGCTTTGCCATCGATATCCAAACGATAGGACGGGATTTCGACGTGCATTAGATTTCCTTCCTTAACGATCTTAAGGTGATCGGCCGTAAGGGTATTGATGATAGTTTCTTCATCGAAGGAAGTGCCTAAACGCTCATTGATATAATCTAAGGTAACATCGATGGTTTTTTCTTTCTTTGGAGCGGTTCTGAAATCATAGACCTCAGAGACTTCCTTGGCGTTTGCCTCGTCGAGCAAGAGGACGGCGGCCATCTTAAGGGCACGGTCGATGATCTCTGAGTTCGTTCCCTTGACGAAACGTTGAGAGGAATCGGAAGATAAGCCCAATCTATTGGAGGTCTTACGGATAGAAGCCCCATCGAAATGAGCAGCTTCCACCACGACGTTTTTGGTTTCGGGGGTGACTTCGCATTCTTTAGAAGTCATGATGCCGGCTAGGCACATACATCTTCCTTTAGAACAGACGCATAAGTCGCCCTTTTCAAGATGATAGGTCTTATCGTCCATCGCCACCCAATCGCCTTCGATGTCGTTTTGGACACTCAATTTAGCCTCTGGGAGTTTGTCGGCGTCATACATATTGAGTGGCTGACCGGTCAATAACATGACGAAGTTGCCGATGTCGACGATATTGTTGATGGAACGGATTCCTTCTGAACGAAGGAGTTCTTTCATCCATTTCGGGGACTCTTTGGTCGTAACGTCTTTTACCAAAATGGTTCCGAATCTATCGCAGTTTTCAGTTAAAGAATCCGCGACGAATTTGTTGGAGGATTCCTTATATTCGTGTAAGTCATCCAACTTATAGTTGGCATGGAATAAGGTCGCCACTTCTCTAGCGACGTTCTCTAAGGAATATAAATCCGGGCGGTTGGCCAACAAGGACAAATCCAAGATGGTGTCGTCTAAGCCTAAGTAGCCTAAGACGTTTTCTTCGCCGACTGGAGCGTCCGCCGGCAATTCTTCGATGCCTTTGGTTTGCTCTTCGGAAAGCATTTTCTTAGGGACGCCTAATTCCAATAAGGAACAGCACATGCCGTCGGAATCAACGCCTCTGATTTTAGATGGGGCGATGGTTACCTCTGGTAAAACGGCGCCAGTCCTGGCCACGATGACCTTAAGGCCTTTGCGGGCATTCGGGGCGCCGCAGACGATCTGATGGACTCCGTGGATCTTGCCTTCGTCCACTTGAAGGATATGAAGGTGATCGGAATCAGGATGATTCTCGCAAGAAAGGATTTCGCCGATAACGAGGTTTGTCCCACTCGCTAAGCGGGTGATATCCTCGACCTCAACTCCGGCGAAGGTGAGTTTGGAGGCGATTTCTTCGTCGCTGATGTTATCTAATTCGACGTGAGCTCTAAGCCATTTGCTTGATACTAACATGTTTCTCTCCTCCTTATTTCTCTTCGAACGGTTCTAAGAACCTATAATCGTTTTGATATATCCTACGGATATCGTCGATGCCATATCTGAGGATGGCTAAGCGTTCGACGCCGACGCCGAAGGCGAATCCGCTATAGACTTCAGGATCGTACCCACACATCTTAAGGACGTTTGGATGGACCATGCCAGCACCTAAGATTTCGATCCAGCCGGTGCCTTTGCACATGTCGCAGCCTTTGCCACCGCACTTCGCGCAGCTGACATCGACTTCGACCGATGGCTCGGTGAATGGGAAGTAAGAGCTTCTAAGCCTTATTTCTCTCTTTTCGCCGAACATTTTCTTAACGAAGGTCTCTAAAGTACCTTTCAAATCAGCCATGGAGATGCCTTTCCCAACGACCAAACCTTCGATTTGGCCGAATTGATGGGAATGTGTCATATCGTCATCGTCTCTTCTGAAGCATTTGCCTGGGCAAATCATCTTGATTGGACCTTTTTCGGCTAAATCAACCATCGTATGGGCCTGGGCGGCCGAAGTTTGGGTTCTTAATAACAAAGAATCAGTGATATAGAAAGTGTCCTGCATATCTCTGGCTGGATGGTTGGCAGGGACGTTAAGCAATTCGAAATTGAAATGATCGGTTTCGATATCTCTGCCTTCTTTGACCTCGAATCCCATATTAACGAAGATATCGGTCATCTCATCAATGATGAGATAGAACGGGTTGGCTTTTCCAACCTTCAATTGTTTGGCTGGCAAAGTGACATCGATTTTCTCATCTTCCAGCTTTTTGGCTAAGAGTTCGGCCTCGATCTTGGCTTCCTTTTCTTTGAAAAGGTCCTCGATTTCCTTTCTGGCCGAGTTAACGGCAGCGCCGAAAGCGGCTCTGTGTTCTTGAGCGATTTCCCTCATTTTTCCCATAAGGGAAGATAATTTAGATTTCTTCGAAAGATAACGATTCTTGATTTCGGTTAGATCGTTCTTGTTTTCGGTTTTGGCGATGTCTTCTTTGGCTTCGTTAAGTATGGCATCAATCTCGTTGATTTCTTCCATAAAAGGCCTCCTAAAAATAAAAAAGTGGCTGCCGGGGAGCGTCTTGCCGCGGTGCCATCCCACTTCGATAGATGATTTTTCTATCCTTTATAGCCTTAACCACGGCCAAGGGTAACTCTCGTTACGTTCTCCAGGACGAACGCTTCGCCTTACCTCCTCAGGATGGTCTCACTATCCATCCCTCCCTTTAGGGGCCAATAAGGTTACTTTTTCCCTTCAATGAACACCATAATTCTATATGTTTTTCCAAAAAGGAAAAGAGATAACTGCTTAGCCGCATCATTCTTATGAGGGCGGGCCGCGTTTTCTAAGCGATTATTGGCGAGATCATGACTTGGCTTTAATGAAAAATCGGGCCTGAACCCGATTTATCTTAATTCATACATCAATATGGCTCCGGCCATCGCGACGTTTAGTGATTCTATTGAATCAATCTCGATGCGGACGTTTTCGTTTCCTTCATTAAGAACCTCTTTGGAAACGCCTCTTGCTTCATTGCCTAAGACCAAAACGAATTTCTTTGGCTTAATAAGGGAATTTAGAGGAATGGAAGACTTAAGGTCAGTTCCGATGATCGTGTATCCATCTTTCTTTAGGTCTTTAAGGATTGATGGATCGTCTCTTTGAACGATGTTGAGCTTATAGATAGCCCCTTGGGAGGCTTGGATGACCTTGGATTTATATGGGTTTGCGCCTTTTAGGAGAATGACGTCTCTAAAGCCAAACGCTAAAGCGGTCCTTAATAAGGTCCCGACGTTGCCAGGGTCTGACACATCATCTAAAAATAAGACTTTATCGGAACTTATTGACTTTGGCTCCGGCTTTTTGGAGACGGTGACGATGCCTTCGGGGTTGAGGGTTGAGGCTAATTTCTTGATGATTTTGTCATTGGTGACGTAGTTGATGCACGGGCAATCGTAAGGCTTTAAGGAGAAAATGGCCGTAGCGAGATTGGACTCCACCGCGACCTCGGCTAAGTGGTAGCCTTCGGAAAGGAAATAATCGCCTTTGGCGTCCTTATATTCCAATGCCTCTTTGACCTTGGGATTGGCTAAGGAAGTTATCTCTTCTCTTTTCATCTGATCTCTCCTTTCCTCAGTTTCTTATGCAATTCTTTGTAGTTTGGGCAATATTTGTAGACGATAGCATAGAAACCTTTTTGGTGATTTCTTTCGAAATGATGGCTTAATTCGTGGACGATGATGGCGTTTATTATCTCTTTCGAATAACCTACCAGCTCAGTCGTATAGGTGATGGTGTTGGTCTTTCTGTTATTCACTCCGTAACGGGAACTCATCGTTCTTACTTTTACGTTATAAGGAGGGATGCCCATTATTTTTTCGTATTCCCGTTGGGCTTGAAGGCAATATTCCAATAAAAGGGACTTCTTGGTTTTCTCATCCACCGATCCTTCGATCAATTCCCCGAATATCGGCGTCATATTCTCTGGAATGGCGGATTTCTTTTGCTCGGATTTTTTGATTAAGGATGGGGCTTTGTCATAGACAAAGGCCATGATATTTCTCTTACTTACGAAGTATGGAGCGTGCACGATCAAGGAGTTACCGTCTCTCGATAAACGCATGGTCAAGGAACGCATAGACCTCTTTTCGATGAGAATTTGGTATTCCTTATCGTTCACTTTTATCGTTTCCGGCTTAAGTTCCATAGGAAAAATATATCATTCTTACCTTGTGAGAGATACCTTAAAAGCGTAAACTATCCCGCGATGGAAAAGATTCTTATATCAGCATGCTTACTCGGCGACAAATGCCGTTACGATGGAGGGGATAACTATTTCCCGTTTGTCGAAGAACTGCAAAAACATTACGAATTGATCGCCTTTTGCCCAGAGATGGCCGCTAATTTAGGCTGCCCAAGAGCCAAAGCCGAAATCAAAAACGATAGGGTCCTTACCGAAGATGGCAGAGATGTCACTGAGGCTTATAAGTCTGCGGCGGAGCAAGCCGTCAGATTATGCGATTTCTTAGGAATCCGCATCGCTATCCTTAAGGATAAATCCCCAGCCTGTGGCTGCAGGCATATCCATAACGGCATGTTTATGGGCAACACCATCGAAGGATTGGGCATCACCGCCGCCGCTCTTATTAAGGCGGGCGTTAAGGTCTACGCCGAAACCGATGCTTTGAACTTCTTGCTCCCAAATAACGGAGAAAAGAAAGAATCCACCGGACGTTATAAATCCTATGATAAGAAGAAAGCCTCCGCCGGAGTTAAGACCCACCGCGATTCTTCTTCCTATTCTAAAAAGAAGGATTATTCCTCCAAAGATAAGAAACCTTACGAAAAGAAATCCTATGGGGATAAGCCATCTTTCAAGAAAGACGACGGGCATAAGCCATTTAAGAAAAAGTCTTACGATCGTCCAAAATTCGAGAAGAAAGACGGAGACAAGCCTTATAAGAAGAAATTCGATCGTCCTAAATACGAAAGAAAGGACGGAGAGAAATCCACTTATCATAAGGATAACGAGCATAAGTCTTATTCAAATAAAGGCGGGAATGCCTATCATAAAGAAAGAAGCTTCTCGAGGAATAAGGCCATGAGAAATGGAACCTCTTCTTATAAGAAGTCATCTTATAACGGCAAGAAATCCTATAATAGGAAGCCGAGAAACGAAGAAAAATAAAAGGGGAATCAAATCCCCTTTTTCTTTAAATTAATTCGTTGGTATTTACGTCGTAGATGAGGGTCGGCTCTTTAATGGAAGAAACGTGAATGGCGTCCCCGATTTTATATTCGATAGGCGAGTAAAGTTTGAATATCTCGTTATCGATATCGATATCCAAGACGATCTTTGAACCATATTTCTCCACCTTTTTGACGATGGCAGAGAATGGCCCGAATTCATCTATCCTAAGATCGTCGGTCCTAAAGACCACATTAACGCGATTCTTAACAAAGGCGTTCTTGCCAAAATGGGCATCGCCTTTATCTTTGAAAGATGGGACAGGGATGTAATTATTGCCGATATAGATAAGCCCGTCAGCGACCTCCAAGGTGTGCTCAGTGGCTTTCGGATAAGAGAAAGCAACGGCCACGCCTGATGTTTTCGGTTCTTTATAAGTATTGACTGGAGTGTCTAAAGAGATTAATATGCCGTTTTCGATATAAGCCACCTTATCTGCCGTAAACAAAGCTTCAGAGGCCAATGAAGTGGTGAGGAGCACGCCGACATTGAAGTCTTTGGCGATACGCCTTATCTCTTTCCAGAAGTTCGTGCGGGCATTGCCATCGAAACGATCTAAGGCATTATCGATGACTAAGAATTTCGGAGAAAGAAGCAAGGCTTTGCCGATTATCCCTTTTAAATATTGGTCAGAAGTAATCTCGCTTGGCTTTTTATCTAAGACCTCAGCTAATTGAAGCTTGGAAGCCACCGCTTCGATGATTCCTTCTTTGTCTTCAATGTCTTTGTTCCTTAAATAAGAAAGATAGTTATTTCTTAAATTCATGTGTCCGAAGAGCTGGCTGTTGGCGTTCATAAAGCCAATAGGCGAATCTTCGTTGACTGGTTCGTTATCTAAGGTGATAGAACCAGATTCGATATCAACGCTTTCCTCAAGGAGGGCAGCGAAAGCCGATAGACTCGGCTCATCATTAGAATAAACGGAAAGAACTTCGCCTTCTTTTAACTCTAAAGATACTTCACTTAAGGCTTCCGTGCCTTTGAAGTTAACGGATACTTTATCAAAGATAATGGACATATATTTTATCCTCCTAATGGCTGGCTAATTGGAAATAGAGTTCCAATAACAAGGCGTCATGGTAATCCCTGACGTCGAGATTGGTCATCTTTATGAATTTATCCAATCTAAACAAGAAAGTGTTTCGATGGATATAAAGGGACTTGGAGGCCTTCGAGCCATCCATCCCCTCGCGAAGGTATGTTCCGATGGTGGACATTATTTCCTTAGGAACGTTGATGAATTCTCTGCTTAATAAAGGAATGGAAGAATAATCCCCGAAGGTCAATTCCTTAAAAAGGATGTCCGACATATAACGGAAGGCGTTTGGGTAATAAGATAGGCATTTATCCATTAATTTAAGGGATAGATTACCTTTGCTAGGGACTCTTAAAAAGGAGATAAAGATCCCTAAGCGGTTATGAATCTCAAAAGCCTTTGAAGATAAGATATCATCGATGTTTTTCTCGGTTTCAATCATGCCTTTTAAAGGGGTTATGTAGGTAAAAACGGGATTGACATCGTAATTAAGGAAGATGCTTTCCAATTCTCTGGAATCAAAACCTTTGTTGGCTTGGAATAGATAACGTGTCATCAATAATGCGTCTCCTGGCGTTTATAGTTGACCGCCAACTTCTTATCGTAGGCTTCTAAAGCGTCTTCCACCGTGTAGTTAAGACCTTTTAGAAGGGCCCAATATGCGTTGAAAGCCGCCTCATAATGTTCCCTATCATAATGAAGGGATAATTCGGACATCTTTTGATAGACCTTCATGATTTGCTCGGTCAAATCTAAGCAATCCTCATCTTTGATTCTGAAATCTTGGCAATTAAGAGGAATACCTAAAGAGAAAAAGAAATGCAATCCGTCGGCGTATTCGTCCAAGACGACTTCTTTTGGAGATGGACCTTTATAGGACCAAAATTTGAAGCACCTGGTCTCATTGGCGAATTCGCCGAGTTCCACCAAAAGGGCCAACATTCTCTTTTTCGAGGTGTTTTCGTAGGTGACGTTGTGTTCCTTTTGAATTGTAGCGTCTAAAGCGGCTTGCTTATCGTAATATCCTTTTAGATCGATCATAAAGGTCTCCTTAAGAATTAACTTTGTTAAGTATAACCGATTGTGCGTTATGCATAAATGAGAAACGAAAGAAGTTTCATAAGTCGCGAATATTGTTCATGAAAAATGTGGGAAATTGCCTTAAAAATGTCTGAAAAATGTGGGAATTCGGCCCAAAAACCGCCTAAAAATGTGGGAAAAATCGATATGAAAAATATAAAAAGTTTGATGATATCGAATATTTTTAAAACAAAACTGTGAATTATTTACTTAAAGGCGAAACAAAATAAAAAAAGCCCTCGTTTTTTATCTAACGGGGGCATTTTTTAATCTTTCCAAATCGGGGAACGGAACTTACGCTTAGCGCCATTCGGGGAACTTTCGTGATCGATCCCGTTGACCAAGGATTTGAATTCGTCTCTGACGTCTTCACCATTCTTGGCTTTTTCAAGCATCTGAACGAAGGAGGCGTATAACGGGAAGGATTTATGAATCATATCCGGGAAGGTCTCGGTATGAATGGTTCCGTCGTATGGGTCTTGCCACTCGGCGTGGTTGGCGTTCATAAAGTCATAATCCTTTAAGAACTTCGGCATCTTCTTTGGAAGGTGAAGCCCATATGGAACGGAATTCTTGCCAGCTACCATCCTAACGAAGCCACCGGAGAGGGCTCCGCAGCTATCGATAAGGTGTCTGACAAAACGGAAATCCTTAACCGCTTTATAGAAGGTGAGGTCATCGAATCCTTCGGTCTTTGCCGAGTTATCGTTGACGTATTTCCAGGCTTTGGAAATCTCTTTGAGATCATTATCTTCCAAGGCTAGGCAGTTCCAGGTTTTCCTGGTCCAAGTGCCGGCTTTTCTGCCGATGCAATAATCGAGCATTCCTTCGTATTGGACGTGCTTAACGCCCCAATTGACTTTGTCGGAAGGATCGCCGATGTTATCGCCAGCGCGAGAGAAGACAAATCCATGGCAATTACGGTCCACGCAATAATGGAGAAGGAGTCCTTCCACATACGCGTAGATTAAATCCTTATATTCAGATTTGTTCGCGTATTCAAAGAATAAAGGATAAACGGTTGAGATATCCAATCTATGTAGAGAATGCCCATATTCTTGGATTCCTTTTACATTTGGGCGAGTCTTCTTATTATGAAGTCCATAGCCGTAAAAGAAGAAGGAATCCGGGCCTTGAGAACCGAGGCAGACGGCCTTTTCGAAAGGCCTTGCCTCATCTCTCATGTGCCTATAGGCAAAGGTGTAATGTACAAGGATGGCTGGCATTAGTCATCGTCTCCTAAAGCTTCTAAGCCTTTCTTGGTTGTGGTCTTCTTTCCTTTGACGTTTTCAACGAAGAAGAAAACGACGCAGGAAACGGCCATCATGGCAAGAGCGTAATATGGCAAAACCTTGAATCCAATCGGGAGCTGGGCGATAAGCAAGCCCAAGGCGACCGGGGTGACGGTCTGCGCCAACATGGAGGCGGCGTAATAGAAGCCGGTGAATTGACCGATCTTCTTCGATGGACACAATTCGACGACCATCGGGAAGGAGTTGGTATGGATAAGCGAGAATGAATAACCGTTGATAGCCCAGATGACGATAAGCATTGCCGTGGCTAACGTGGTATTGCCGGAATATAGAGGCAGCATCGCGAATAAGACATAACTTAGAACACCACCGAACAAGCCGGTCATAAGCGTCCATTTGCGGCCAATCTTGTCGGCGATTAAGCCGGCGGTTAAGAAACCTACCACCGAGCAGACGCCGGAAACGAGGGTGACGATGATGGACATCGAGAATTCTTTGCCCAAATAGATGGTGAAGTAGTTGGTCTGGAAGGTAGAGACGCCATTGGAAGCCATGAACCAGAAGACTTCGGCGACTAAGATAAGGATAAGCATACGCTTATTGGACTTGGTCATTGGAGCGTCTTCGGTGACGGTGTCGGCGACTTCGGCGTATTTCTCGCCTTCTTCCATCTGTCCGCGCATTTCGACTTCGAGTTGGTTCTCTTTGATCGTGCAGAACAAGACGATGCAAGAGATGATCATGATGACGGAAGCAATTAAGAACGGGAGTTCGATGACCCAAACATTGCCCATCAAGCCCTTTTCAACTGCCTCGGGTTTGATGATGGCATTGCCGATCTCATCGTATTTGTTATACCCCAAGAAATTAGTTAAGGAGAAGAACATGCCAAGGACGATGGCGACGGCGCCACCCATATAGCCCATGACGTTGATGATGCCGTTGGCTTTACTACGTAAAGGTTTTGGGGTGATATCAGGCATCAAAGAGACGGCTGGGTTACGATACATCATCATGAAGAAGATGACGATGGCGATCATGGCGATCATGCCGGCTAAGTTGTTCCAATAGAACATCAAAGGAATGAATGGGAAAGCGATGGCGGAGACGGCGGTACCAATCAAAATGAACGGCATACGCTTGCCGATCTTGGTGTGGGTTTTGTCCGATAGCTTCCCGAAAATAGGGAGCATGATCAAGGCGGCGAGGTTATCGAGGGCCATAACGCAGCCGACGATATATTGGACGCCTTCTTGTTGAGCCTTAGTTGGGATGGCGTCTTTTGGCAAGTTGTTTAAGGCTTTGGCGAACATTTCCGATAACATACGGGAAACGTAGGAGTCATAGACCTGCCATAAAAGTAAGATGCCGAAAAAGGCGAAGCCGATCAGCATCGTGCGTTTGATGTTTAATTTATGAGGGAAACGCGAACCCTCTGTTTTGGTATTTTCCATGGGACTATTATATAAGTCTCTTTTGGACTTGCCAAACTTCGGCGTAAGTGAGCGTTAATTCACCTTTATTCTTTCTTTAAAAAGAAAATTAGTTGTTAATGTAAGGGCTTTAGCATAAACTTTTAGGCGTATCTTAATTCATAAGGAGTTTTACCAACTATGTCCAAATGCATGGCGGTGAACTGCGGAAGTTCATCGATCAAGTACAAATTGTTCGAAATGCCAGAAGAGAAAGTCATCTGCTCTGGCTTAATTGAGAGAATCGGCAAAGAAGACGCCATTTTCACCATCAAATACAATGGCGAGAAGAAGACCGAGACCTTGCCTATCTTAGACCACGCGAAAGGCGTTTCCCTCGTCTTGAATGCCTTAATCGATTTAGGCATCGTTTCTTCTTTAGAAGAAATCGAATGCGTCGGCCACCGCGTCGCTCAGGGTGGAAAGTACTTCAAGAAGTCCGTCTATTTTGACGAGGACGCCGAAAAGAAGATCGAATCCCTCATTCCTCTCGCCCCTCTTCATAACCCAGCCCACTTGGTTGGCTTCCATTCTTTCAAGGAAGCTTTGCCAAACGCCACCGAAATCGCTGTCTTTGACACCGCCTTCCATGGCACCATGGAGCCTGAAGATTACACTTATGCCATTCCGCACGAACTCGCCGAGAAGTATGACATCCGCCGTTATGGCTTCCATGGCACTTCGCACCAATATCTTTCTGAATTGGGCGCTAAAAATTATGGAGCCAACAAGATCATCGTCTGCCATTTAGGCTCCGGTGCTTCCATCTGTGCCGTTAAAGACGGCAAGTCCGTCGCCACTTCCATGGGTATGACCCCAGAAGCCGGCATCATGATGGGTACCCGTTCAGGCGATATCGATCCTTCCATCGTCACCTTCATCGAAGAAAAAGAAGGTTACAGCGCCGAAGAAACCGACACCATCTTGAACAAGAAATCCGGCTTATTGGGCGTTTCTGGCGTCTCTAACGACTCCCGCGATGTCGAAAAGGCGGCCGAGGAAGGCAATCCGCACGCCATCTTGGCTAAGGATTTGTTCGCCAGACGCGTCGCTGACTTCATCGGTCAGTATTATGTCCGTTTAGGCGGATGCGACCTTATCATTTTCTCTGGTGGCATCGGTGAAAACAGCGCTCCGGATAGAAAGAATATCTTGGATCGTATTTCCGAAGCTTTGGGCATTGAATGGGATGAGTCCAAAAATAATGTCCATGGCGAAGAAACTTTGTTGTCTACGAGTGGTTCGCGTGTTAAGGTAGTTGTCCTCCCAACCGATGAAGAAGTCATGATCGCGAGGGATTGCTACAAAGCGTTGAAAGGAACTCTTTAATATCAATGTTTACCACAGCCGCCGAACTTGCTAAAAAATACAAGGCGACTTACAAGTCTATCCGCAAAGCGATCGAAAAATACGATCGCATCGTCGTCTTCCGCCACATCAAGCCTGACTTTGATGCCTTTGGCTCTCAGATGGGTTTGGTCACCTTCCTCAAAGATAACTTCCCGAATAAGGAAATTCACTTTGTCGGTGATTCGCATCCTATTTTCTCAGGTCACCTTTTCCCTGAGGACGAAGATATCAATGTCGAATGGTTCTCCAATCCGTTCTTAGCCATCGTCGTCGACGTCGGCGATAAGAAAAGAATCGCCGATCCCCGTTATGAGATGGGCGAGACCATCATCAAATTCGACCATCATCCAGCCGAAACCGACATCACTCCTCTCAAAGTAGTTGAGTTGGAAGCCGGTTCCGCTTCCGAATTGGTCGCCAACTTCTGCCTTAATTGGAAAGGCAAGAAAATGAGCCCAGAGGCCGCTAGAAACTTCTTTATCGGCATCGTCGGTGACACCGGCAGGTTCATGTATCCGTCTTCGGGCAGCCATTCGATGGAAATCGCCACCGAATTGCTCCGTACCGGATTTGACTTCCATGAGACTTATCTAGAAATGTATGAGAAAGATGTCTCCGATTTGGCCTATAGAGGTTACCTCTATACCCATTACGCTATCTCTGAGCACGGGGTCGCCTATTACACCTTGCCTAGCAAGGCTCAAGAGGAATTGGGATTGACCGCCGTTCAAGGGAAAGATGGAGTAAACATCTTCTCCAATCTCAAAGGCGTCAATGCCTGGTGTTCCATCACCGAAGACCCGGATCCAAAGGATTATTGCTGGAGGGTATCCATCCGTTCCAAACACGATGATATCTCTGGTGTTGCCCGTCAGTTCGGGGGAGGCGGACATAAGAACGCCGCCGGGGCGAGGATCGATTCGCTCGATGATCTTCCAAAGCTCATCAAAGCCTTGGACGACCTCTTCGCTTAAAGAATTCAAAAGGAGACCTTATGGGTCTCTTTTTGTTTTGACATAATTGTTTTATACTTATTCTATGGCTTTCATCCCTTTGCGCATCAATTCCGGCTTCTCTTATTTGAAGTCTGGTTTAAGCGTTGAGAAAATCGTCCTTTTAGCTAAAAAGAAGGGTTATGGGAAAATCGGCATCTGCGATTATGAGAATCTTAGCGGATATGCCCCATTCACCCATCTTTGCAAGAAGAACGGCATCTCTCCCCTTTACGGGATGGAAGTGGAATTAAATGGGGAAATCATCTGCCTTTTTGTAAAGAATGAGAAGGGCTATCGAAACCTTTTGGAAATCGCCTTGGAGGCATCAAGGAAAAACGTTTCATTGAAGCTTCTTAAAGAAAAGCAGGAAGGTCTTTCGTTCATCTATGATTTGGGTTCTTCCTTTTTGAAAGAGAGAATCAACGACGAGATGGATGAGACGGCTTTAGCCTTAAAAGAACATTTAGCCGGACTTAATAATGTCTATCTCGGCCTCCCTTATCTCCCTGAAGAGATGGTCTATGTCTCTTTTGTTAGGGAATTCGCGGAGAAATATAGCTATGACATTGTCGCTTTCCCTCACATCCAATATGAAAAAAGAGACGACGCCATCGTCACTTTGATAACAAACGCCATCCAAGATCATATCCTTTTGGACAAAAAGCACCTTGCTGGCGATAACTATTTTATAAGCGTTGAAGAGGCTTCCTCTTTCTTTAGAGAAAACGAAATCGCTTTGACGGAAGAAATTGCTAAAAACGATTTCTCCTTCATTTCGAAAAGAGGCAGTTTGCTTAAATACGAGAATGACGAAGGCCTCTCCTCTAAAGACTATCTAAGGAAGCAGGCGGAAGCTGGCCTCTCCCACCTCAATCTGGCTTTGGATGAAAGATATGTCGAAAGGCTCAACCACGAATTGGAAATCATCCATAAAATGGGCTACGACGATTATTTCTTAGTCGTCGCCGACTATGTCCATTATGCCAAAACGCATAACATATCCGTTGGCCCAGGCCGTGGTTCGGGGCCTGCTTCTTTGGTTTCCTATTGCTTGGATATCTCCACCGTCGACCCTCTCAAACACGGGCTTTTATTCGAACGTTTCTTAAATCCTGAACGTTCCTCGATGCCGGATATCGACGTCGACTTTTCCGATGTCAACCGCGACATGGTGGTCGAATATCTCCAAAAGAAATACGGCAAAGAAAGGGTCGGCCACGTTTTAACCTCCCAAACCATCGGGGCTAAGGAGGCTTTAAGAGACATTGGGCGTGTCTATGGCTATTCGGATAGGGAAATAAGCCTCATCGTCTCTTTGATCGATAACGATAAATTGTCTTTAAGAGAAGACTATAAGACTTCGAAACGTTTCAGGGAATTGATCGATTCTGACCCATATTATCTAGAGATAGTCGCTTTGGCGGCGAAGATTGAGGGCTTGCCAAGACAGGCAGGCTTGCACGCCGCCGGCATCATCTTGAATAACGAACCATTGGATAAGGCGATGCCGACGAAGGACGATCCTGGCGTTGGATTCGTCGGATGTTTGGAGAAGGATTATCTTGAAGAACAAGGCTTCTTGAAGATGGACTTATTAGGCTTAAGGAACCTTTCCATCATCGACCGTTGCTTGGAATTGTTGGCGGATAGAGGCGTTCATCTTGAGATGAAAGATATCCCTTATGACGATAAAAAAGCCATCAGCCTCATCAAGAACCACGAGGTCCTCGGCTTATTCCAACTCGAAAGCAATGGCATGCAGAGGGCAATCGACGAAGTCAAACCGACCTGTTTCGACGACGTGGTGGCTTTGATCGCTTTGTTTAGGCCGGGCCCAATGAGCCAAATCTCCGTCTATGGAAATAGGAAAAGCGGAATCGAAAAGGTTAAGTATCTGACCCCTGAGATCGAGCCGATCCTTTCATCGACTTATGGGGTTATCGTCTATCAGGAGCAGATCATGCAGATCGTTCAAAAGGTCGCTGGCTTCTCCTTAGGCGAAGCGGATCTCTTTAGGCGCGCCATCTCAAAGAAAAACATTGAGGCTTTAGCCTCTTACAAAACGAAATTCATCGATGGATGCTTGAAAAATGGCAAGACGCAGAAACTAAGCGAAGAACTCTTCGAATTGATTTTCGCCTTCGCCAACTACGGTTTTAATAAGGCTCACGCGGTTTCTTACGGGGTTATCGCCTGCCAAATGGCCTACCTAAAATATTATTATCCAAACGAATTCTATTCGGCCGTCTTGGATTTCCTTTCCACCTCCGACCCTAAATTTAAATTAGCCATCTCGGAACTAAGGAAACGTGGGATCTTCTTATCTCTTCCTTCCATCAATGAGACGAAACCTGGCTTCTCGGTTAAAAACGGAAGGATCAGATTCCCTTTAAGTTCTATTAAGAACCTTCAGGGCTTATTCCTTCTCAAATTGCACGAAGAAAGGACTTTGAACGGAGAATTCAAAGACATCTTCGATTTGGCTTTGCGTTGCAAGAGGATGGGTTTGAATCAAACTAGCTTGATAAGGCTCATTGACGCCGGGGCGTTGGACGAATTCAACGTTAGTAGGGCGTCTTTGAGAGCCACCGCTTTCTCTGCCCTCCAATATGCCGAACTGCTTTCGGGGAGCGACGGGATGTCGGCCCTCCTTGATATCGGCATCGAAAAGCCGACGATGGCTAACGCCGAAGCGACCCCTGCCACCGACCTCGAGGCCGAATTGGCGGCCCTAGGGATAATGATCAGTTCCTCTCCTTTGTCTCTTTATGAAAGCGAAATCAAAGAAAGAGGGGCTCTTTCTATCAATGACGCGAGCCAAAAGGATTCTTTTAAAGTGGCAGGCGTGCTTAAGTCGGTAAGAAGCATCACCAGCAAGTCGGGACATAGGATGGCTTTCATCGACATCTATGACGATTTAGCGGATATGAGTTTGGTTTGTTTCAATGAAACATACGATGAAGCCTATATTTATTTGAAAGAGAATGCACCGCTTGTAATTTCAGGGCATTTAGGAAAGAAAGGGTTCGTGGCCGATAAGATTGAGCCATTAGGTGAATGAATATGAAAAAGAAAATCGTCATCGTCGATGGCAATTCCCTTTTGTTTAGGGCTTATTATGCGACGGCTTATGGGGATCCGAACGCCATCATGCGCACCAGCTACGGAGTTCCGACGAACGCCGTTTTCGCTTTCTCAAATATGTTCTCGAAGATCCTCAAAGATATGTCCTTAGGGGACTCTATCTTCGTTGGTTTCGATGCCGATGGGCACACTTTCCGCAAAGACCAATACGACGATTACAAGGCTAATAGGAAACCGGCGCCTGAGAACCTTATTCCCCAATTTAAAATCGCTAGGGAATATTTGGACGCTTTGAACATAAAATGGTACGAACAGCACGGCATCGAGGCCGATGATATCTGCGGAACCATCGCCAAGTTGGCTTCGAAGGATGATTATCAAGTAACGATTTATACCTCTGATCACGATTACCTCCAACTTATCGATAAAAACACCACCGTTTATCTTTTAAAGACGGGTTTGTCCAATATGGAGCCTTTCGATGAAGCCCACCTTATGGATGTCTATGACCTAAGGCCTTCTGAGATCGTCGATTTCAAAGGCTTGGTCGGCGATTCTTCCGACAACTATCCAGGTGTTCCGGGCATCGGGGAGAAGACCGCCGTAAAATTGATTAAACAATATGGGACGGTGCCCGCTATTTTGGACGCTGCACCGACTATTAAAGGGAAACTTGGCGAGAAACTCGTCAATGGCCGTCAAATGGCGGAGATGAGTTATGATTTGGCGAAAATCAGGACCGATGAGGAACTTCCTTTTGGCTTATCCGATTGCATTTATCAAGGATATTTATTCGATTCCGCCAACACTTTCGCGAAGAAATACGAATTGAGGCAGATGATGAATCGCCTTCCTAACGACCTTAAGAAAGGCGCCGACGATTCTTCATTCAAATTCTCTATCGTAAAGAAAACGCCGGCCGATTTATTAACAAAAGAGAAAATCTTCTTATCTTTGAACCTTGATTTCGATTCATACCATGACGATAGACCTTTAGGCCTATCTCTCTCGGACGGAGAAGAGACTATCTATTTGGAAATCGATGACGCTTTGAAAGACGAAGAACTGATTTCTTATTTGGAAAACGAGTCCTTTAAGAAAGCCGTATATGACGGAAAAGCCAGCATTTATTCCTTAAGCAAATTGGGCATCGCCTTAAAAGGCGTTGAGGATGATATTCTTTTGGCGGGCTATCTTTTAGATAGTTCCGTCGCTTCTTCGCCAAGCGAGATCTACCGTTCTTTGGGCCTTGATATCGATGGGACCGAAGAAACATTGCTTTTCGCCGAGGATGGCAATAAAGAGAAAACATCCAAAATGGCTTATTTTGGGATGATTAGCTTAGAAAAAATCCATCAATCCTTAATCGATAACGATGCGATGCCTTTATATCGCAGCATCGAAGTCCCTTTGATGAAGGTCTTATCCAAAATGGAAAAAGAAGGCTTCCCGTTGAAAGTGGATGAACTTAAGGAGATCGGTCAGGCTTTCATTGATAAGAAGAATTCTTTGGAAAAAGAGATTTATGCGATGGCGGGCGAGCTTTTCAATATCAATTCCCCAAAGCAGATCGCGAATATCCTTTATGATAAATTAGGTTTGAAAGCCAATAAGAACAGAGGCACATCTCTTGCCGAACTGACTTCAATCGAAAATGAACATCCGATCGTTTCGAAGATCTTGGAATATAGGAAATACGCGAAATTGGTGGGAACCTATATCGATGGGCTGGTCGTCCACGTCAAAGAAGACGGAAAAATCCATTCCTATTTCAATCAGGCCCAGACATCGACCGGAAGGCTTTCGTCCTCCTCTCCGAATTTGCAGAATATATCGGCTAGAGACGAAGAAGGAAAACTGATTAGGAAGGCCTTCCATTATGATGATGAGAATATTTCCTTATTAAGTTTCGACTATTCTCAAATCGAGTTAAGGGTATTGGCATCGTTATCTGGTTCTTCAGATTATATCGAACTTTTCAAGAGCGGTGAAGATGTCCACGCCTCCACCGCAGCAAAGATTTTCGGAACGAATGATGTCACCTCCGAAATGCGTAGAAAGGCCAAAGCCGTCAACTTCGCCATCATCTATGGTTCCACCGTCTATGGCTTATCCGAGCAGATCGGTACCACTCCGCAGGAAGCTGGCCGAATCATCAGGAATTTCTATTCTTCCTACCCAGAAGTGGGCGAGTATCTTAACGAGATTGTTAGGACTTGCGAAAGACAAGGCTATGTCACCACGATGTTTGGGAGAAGAAGATATTTTAGGGACATCAACGACCCTGTTTTCTCAAAGCGCGAAGCCGCGAGAAGAGCGGCGTTGAACGCGCCTATCCAAGGTTCCGCCGCGGACTTGATCAAGGTGGCGATGATAAAGGTTGATGAATTCCTTTCCAAAAACAAATACAAAACCAAGATGGTTCTTCAGATTCACGACGAATTGATCTTCGCCGTCCCAAATGAAGAACTAGGTATCATGAAAAATGAATTAAAGAACATCATGGAGAATGCCGTGCCGTTGCCAGTGCCTCTTAAAGTTTCCTTAGGAGAAGGCAAAACTTGGTACGACTCAAAGGATTAAAATATGCCCGAACTACCAGAGGTCAGCGTAATTATCGAGGGTTTGAAGCCCATTTTAATCGATAAAAAGATTGAAAAAGTCAGCGTTTATCGAGAGAAAAACGTATTTTCAGGCGCGAAGGAATTTGAGGAAAAAATAGCAGGTTCCTCAGTAAAAAGCATTTCTCGCATGGGCAAGTACCTGATTTTTGCTCTAGATAATGGATATTCGTTCGAATGTCACCTTCGTATGGAAGGAAAGTTTTATCTTCGCGAAAAAGGAGAAGAAAAAGACAAACACGATCTCGTGGACTTCTATTTTGGGGACGGAACGAGATTGAGTTACAACGACGTAAGAAAATTCGGCGGCTTCTATTTAGCTAAGTCTGAAAACCTCATTTTAGAAACCGGATTGAAAGATTTAGGAAAGGAACCTTTCGATTTAAGCGGAAAAGAATTTTATGAATTAATCAAAAAAGACAATAGACCCATCAAAGAGATTCTCTTAGACCAAAAGAAAATCGCGGGGATTGGAAATATCTATGATTCCGAGATTCTTTTCGCCACCCACATCCATCCTCTGACCAAAGGGAAAGAGCTAACCCTTAGGCAATGCGATGCGATTATCAAAGAATCGATACGTATCTTAAATGAGGCAATTTCCTTTGGAGGATCCACCATAAGGAGCTTTCACCCAGGCAAAGGCATTGATGGGATGATGCAAAACGAATTACTGGTATATGGGAAACTCGGAGAAAACTGTCCTAGATGCGGATTCCCTATAAGGAGGATCTTCGTCGCTGGTCGCTCGGCTTTCTATTGCCCGAAATGCCAGCCTTCTTATAACAAGCAATTTATCGTTGGGGTGGTTGGCCCAATCGCTTCTGGGAAATCCACCGTTTCGAAGTATTTAGTCGATAAAGGCTATATAAAATTAGATGCTGACAAAATGGTATGGGAGGCTTACGAGCTTCCTGAAATCCAAACTTGGATCAACGAAAACATCGTTGACGGAGCCTTTAAAAATGGCAAGGTGGACCGGAAGCTGATTTCTAAAACAGTCACCGATAATCCAGAGAAAAAAGCCTTGTTGGAAAAATATATCCACCCTTACGTGATTGAGAGGATGAATAAAGAAATCCAATCCAACCCCAATAAGAAAATTCTTTTGGATGTCCCTCTTTTGATTGGCGGACCATTGGAAGATAAATGTGATTTGATCATTTATATCGAAGCCGATGAGGACATCCGCCGAAAAAGGATCATCGAGCGCGGCAGGGATCCCGAACTGGCTTTGAAATTGAATGCCTCGTATCCGAAGAAAAAAGCCAAAGCCGTGGCGGGACTCATCCTTTCCGGCAATGGCTCGGTCGACGAATTAATCAGTCAATTAAAAGCGTGCAAATATCTTTAGAATTGTTCCTCAATGCCGGCTTTTATGATTGCCTCTTTGCAAGTGTTGCTGCTTAAAATATTGTCCAATTCCTTGACGGCAACCCTTCCAGAAGGCGATGAACCGGAATAAAGATCCTTGATATCGTTTCTTTCGAAAGCGGAGATTAAAACGGTCTCTGCTTTTTTGATACTCCTAGTACGCAAAATCGGCATCAGGACAGCGTCCCTGTTATAGTCGGATTTATATTCGGCCCCAAAGTTTTCGAGAACCAATACATCGACGTTTTGCAGTTTTTCGATCTCGTTGTTGAAATCATCTATTTGGAAACGGGTGAAGGATTTTAGTCTTTCGATAAGCTTTGGGTAGTCGACGTAGGCGACGGTAAAACCCTTTTCACTGCACCAACTAAGATAAGAAACGACATATTTAGAGGCGATATGATCGGTATCGTTTATGAAGGTCCATCTCTTAGTGGCGTCTTTATGCGCCAACCCAAGGTTGTTTATTATGATTTTGCCGTTATTTAGACGTTTGACGACATTGACGTTTAGCTTAAGCAAAGATGGATCAAAATCGCTGACGATATAGCCTTTCTTGCGATCGATTATCTTCTGATAGCAAGGGCAATAGGCGATCTCGCGGATCAAAGTGCCATCCTGCATTTTCAAAACCGAGATGCGATGTGGGGATGGGAGTGAACAATTATCGATTCCCGGGCATTTCTCCTCAGCTTCTTTATCGATGGCGTACGTATCTAGAATCGCATAATAACGAGCGATTTCATCGTCACTTAAATCGTATTGGGCGATGATGGGCTTAAGGTATTTGTTCTTTTTAGCGTTTGCCACGATAGATTCGATGGAATCATCGTTATTTTGAATGCTTTTTAAAAAATCTTTCAATTCAGCCATAACTCAATCCTCGAACATATCCAAGACGTCTTCGTCTTCTACCTTATTCTCTTTAACGACGTTTTCCTTAGGGGTTTCGACAGGCTTTGTGGCTTGTGGCTTTTTGCTTGTTTTCGGCTCTTTATGCAAATAGTTATAAGCGTCGATGGCGTTATCGAATTGTTTGCGGGCTAAAGAGCCGGCGATTTTGGTGATATAGGCAGTAGGCAAAGAACCATCTTTGATTTCTAAGACATAATCGAGCAAGGCGTTGATGACTGGGTTAATGAGATTCATTTCCCTAAGATGCTCGATAAGGCCGATATCGGAAGGCGAGAGGCGTCCCCCACCTTGTTTCTTAATCAAGAATTCCTCGGCGGACAATCTTTCCATCTCACGCATGAGCTTAGCGGCATCGCTATCGCCTTTGATGACAACCTTATCTTTGTTAAGGTCGGATTCGGAAACTTGGAGATAAGACATGCCTTGATCGGCGATCAATTCATTCTTGAAGGTATCGAAATTGATCCTCTTTCCTTTTTGGGCGGTGAAATCGATTGACGATTCTAAGATATCAGCGATGGCTTCCTCGGTGTATTTGTAAGAGGCGGCTAATTGCTCGACTTTGATCAATTCTTCCCTGCTAAAGTAATCGACGGTGAAAATCGAATTGAACGAATGCATGAAAGAAAGCATTTTCTCGATGTTGAAGTAGGTTTTTATGGCACGTTTGGAGGAACGGCGCTTGCTGATGGCGGACTTTAGGTCAAGTATTTCATCAGTTTGGTAGACCTCAGAGAAATTTTCGGTGATGTCCTGACCGCCTTCAACATATTTGAAATTCGTCAATTTATAAACGGTGTCAAGCCAACTGACAACTTCTTCGGAAGAAGCCTTAATAAGCTGATCTCTGAGAATTTTGGTGGTCAAGAAAGTGCGGCCGGAAACCGGAGATTTGAGGACATAAAGATATCTTTGGACCTGTTCGGTGTCGTTGAGAAGCCTTGTCTCCATCAAGCCGATACCTTCGAGTTTCTTACGTGCGGAAACAAAGTTTCCGGAAGAAATGCCGAGAGCCTCTAATAATTGTCCATGCGATCTCGCTCTGTTTTCTTTATATCTAAACAGCTTCAAATAAAGGGCGAGGCCGTTTGGCCCGATAATCGGTAGATAAAGGTCGGTGAGAAGTTCGACATCGATATTGGAGATGTCCCTCTCGCGTTCGACTTGGAAAAAATCAGTGGGTAAGATAGCTCTTGTCATATGTGAAGAGTATATCAAAACTCAACCTAATTGACATAAATGTTTTAATGACTTTTCTTTTATTAAAGAAGATTGCCGCCTTTTGGCTTAGAAACGATTTTGATTTGACGTGCCTTCTTTCGATAAGCCAAGTGACTTAGTAAGGCGCCACACCAAAGGCTTTATATTCAGGCGAAAGAGTTGAAATTATTAATAAAAATATCAAATAACGTCATCGTTTTCGTCTTCTAAAAGCCCATCAAAAATTTTGGATGATAGGAATTTGTGCGGCATAAGTCGGGTTTTAAGATTTTGCTTTCCGCTCTATTAATTCAGGCTTTTGCCTGATTTTATCTTTGTTTGATAGCGTTTTCTTCAGTTATCCTTTTAATAAGGATAGCAATGAGTCTATCATTATTTTGATTTTTGCAAGGAGGACACATCATGATTAAACGTATTGGTGTCTTGACTTCTGGTGGCGACGCCCCAGGAATGAATGCTGCAATCAGAGCCGTTGTCAGAGCTGGCATCGCTTCTGGTTTGGAAGTCTATGGAGTCCGTAATGGCTATCGTGGTCTTATCGACGATAACATTGAATTAATGACCCGCAAATCCGTTTCGGGGATCTTGAATAGAGGCGGCACGGTCTTAAGGACCGCCCGTTTGCCGGAATTCAAAGAAGAATCCGTCAGACAAATCGCCGTTAATAACTTGAAGAAGCGCGGAATCGAGGCTTTGGTCGTCATCGGCGGGGATGGCTCATATATGGGTGCGAAGAAACTCTCAGAGATGGGCATCAACTGCATCGGTTTGCCAGGCACCATCGATAACGATATCGCCTCCACCGACAACACCATCGGTTTCGATACCTGCTTAAATACAATCATCGACGCCGTCGATAAAGTCCGTGATACTTCCGAAGCTCAAAACAGAGCCTATGTCATCGAAGTCATGGGCCATTATTGCGGTGACTTAGCCTTATATTCCGGCGTTGCCGAAGGCGCTGACCTCGTCATCGAGCCAGAACACTTGATGAGCGATGAACAAATCATTAGCACCTTAAAGGAAATGAAGGATGTCCAAGGCAGAAAGAACGTTATCGCCATCATTTCAGAGAATTTGCATCCAAATCTCCAGCAGCTTTGCAAAGATATCGAAGAAAAGGTCGGTTACAGCTGCCGTTTAACCGTCCTCGGTTATATCCAAAGAGGCGGCAATCCATCTTGCTATGACAGAATGTTAGCCACCCGAATGGGTGCTTATGCCGTTAAACTTCTTTTAGAAGGCAAAGGCGGACGTTGCGTCGGCGTCAGAGGCGACAAGATGGTCGACTATGACATCTACGAGGCCTTAGAGATGAAAAAGGACAAGCATTCCGAATTGTTAGAATTGGTCGACTTGCTCCAATAGGAGAAACAACATGAATTTGGTCATCAATAAGAAAACAAAAATCATCTGCACCATCGGCCCATCCTCCGACAGCGCGGAAATGATTGAGAAGCTTTATAAGGCCGGCATGAATGTCGCCCGTTTGAACTTCTCGCATGGAACCCACGAAGAACAACTGAAGAAGATTCAAACCATCCGTTCTTTGGAAAAGAAGCAGATCTATGTCCCTATCGCCGGCGACACCAAAGGGCCTGAAGTCCGCGTCGGAATGATGGAAAACGACAAAGTCGTCATCGAAAAAGGACAGATCATCCGCATCGTCAAAGAAGACGTCATCGGCAATGCCGAGCGTTTCTCCTGCACTTACAAGAACCTCTATGAGGATATCAAAATCGGCGACAATATCTTGATCGATGACGGAAACCTCGAATTGATCGTCATCGATAAAGACGAGAAAAATAAGGACGTCATCGTCAAAGCCTCCAATAAGCACTTCATCAAGACGAAGAAATCCATCAATCTTCCGCATACTTCCCTCAGCATGCCGTTCCTTTCTGAAAGGGATATGGATGACCTTAGATTCTTCTGCGAGAACGACATCGACGTGGTCTTCGCTTCATTCGTCAGAAAGGCTTCTGATCTCAAAGAGATGAAGAAGGTCTTATCTGATTTGGGGCATCCTGGAATGCCTATCATCGCCAAAATCGAAAGCCAAGAAGGATTAGACAACATCGATGAAATCTTGGATTTGGCCGAAGGCGTGATGGTCGCGAGGGGCGACTTGGGAGGCGAAATCCCTCTCCCTGAAGTTCCAATCGCTCAGGAAATGATCATCAAGAAGGCCAGGGAACGCGGAAAGCCTGTCATCGTCGCCACTCAAATGTTGGATTCGATGACCAATTATCCACGCCCGACCAGGGCGGAAGTCGGCGATGTCGCCAATGCCATTCGTCAGTCTTGCGACTGCGTTATGCTCTCTGGGGAGACAGCCTCCGGCTCATACCCGGAAGAAGCCGTCAAAATGCAGGCTTCCATCGCTTCTACCTACGAAGCAACCCTTCCTTATGAGACTTTGGCCAGACAGGCTTATGAGACTTCCGATAGAACCAATAACGACGCGATTGCCAATAGCATCGCTAACACGGCCTTACTAATCGGAGCCAAGTTGATTATCAACTTCTCCCAGACCGGCCGTTCTTCGGCTCGTATCGCCAAAGCCAGGCCATGCTGTCCAGTCGTTTCGGTCACTTCTTCCAAACACGCTACCGAGAATCTCGGCTGGCATTGGGGCGTATATTCCGTCTTGCTTAAGACGACGATGCCAGACTTCATCGAAGAAATGGAGGCCTTGGCTATCAAAGTAGCCAGAGACCTTGGCTTACAGCCAGGTGATCCTGTCTTATTGGCGGGAGGGACCCCGACGGGAGCTGGGAACACCAACTTCATGCGCATCCTTCACGTCAACAAGCTTTCCGAAATATTCGGCGATTGATTCCTAAAGCCCATCTTAAGGTGGGCTTTTTCAATTATTGCGTGCGGGTTATGTCTATCGCTTGACATTGTTTCAAACTAGGTCTAATCTTTCGGTGCGTTGAAGGAGACATGCTTAAATGCCTATAGGCATATGAAGTACCACTCCGGAGCTCCTGGCGATGAGTCAGGCGTCACCCTAGCGCGTTAAGCGGGGAGAGGGATTCGCAAGAATCTGAAACCAGGTGGTACCACGCGGAAGCGTCCTGAGAAAGGGCGTTTTTATTTGCCCTTGGAAAGGTTGAAAATGAAAGTAATCTATCTAGGAAATGAAGTCGAATTGGCCGAGGGTGCCAATGGCTTCGATTTGGCTAAGTTAGTCGACAACGATGATAAGAAAAACGATGTCGGTATCTTAGTTAACGGAGAAATCCGCGAAATGAGAGAGAAATTGAACGATGGAGAGGAAATCTCTTTCATCAAGATCGGAAGCAAAGAGGCTTTCGAGATGTTGAATCACTCCACCTCCCACCTTATGGCGGAAGCCCTTCAAAAGTTATATCCGGGCTGCAAATTCGGCTTTGGACCAGCTATCGAAGAAGGTTTCTATTACGACGTTGATTTCGGAGACAAGGTCATCACCTCCGCCGATTTCGCCGCGATTGAGGCGGAAATGAAGAAATTGGCCAAGGAAAACAATCCGTTCATCCGTACGGAAGTCACCCCTGAAGAGGCTAAGAAATTATTCGCCTCCAACCCTTATAAGCTTGAATTGATCGCCGAGCACGAAAACGAATTGATCACCACCTATAAGCAGGGCTCCTTCTTGGATTTCTGCAAAGGCCCGCATATCCCAAGCACCGGGTTGATCAAGAACTTCAAACTCTTGAATGTCGCCGGGGCTTATTGGAGAGGAAACTCCGATAACAAGCAATTGACCCGTATTTACGGCACTTCTTGGTACACCCCTGAAGATTTAGCCAATTATCTCGATATCGTCGAGAGAAGAAAGAAGAACGACCACCGCCGTTTAGGCAAGGATTTAGGCTTGTTCTTCATCTCCGATTACGGCCCGGGCTTCCCGTTCTTCTTACCAAAAGGCATGTTGCTTAAGAACACCCTTTTGGATTATTGGAGAAAAGTCCACCGCGCCCATGGATACCAATTCATCGAGACCCCGACCATGCTTTCCAAGGAACTTTGGGAGATCTCCGGTCACTGGGATCATTACAAAGAGAATATGTATACCTGCAAGATCGACGAGAAGGACTTCGCCATCAAGCCGATGAACTGCCCGGGATCCATCCTTTGCTATCAGAACAGCGGCCACTCCTACCGTGAATTCCCAATCCGTTACGCCGAATTGGGTCATGTCCATAGACATGAGGCTTCCGGCTCTTTGAATGGTTTATTCCGTGTCAGAGCCTTCACCCAAGACGATGCCCATACCTTCATCCGTCCGGACCAGGTCGAAGAAGAAGTTAAGAATATCATGGCTTTGTTCGACGAAGTCTATAACGTCTTCGGCCTTAACTATCGTATCGTCCTTTCCACTAGGCCGGATGACTACATCGGCACCGAGGAATTCTGGAAGAGATCCGAAGCGGCTTTAGCCAAAGCTTGTGAGGATTCCGGCCACGAATACGAAATCAACCCAGGAGACGGCGCCTTCTATGGTCCGAAACTTGACTTCAAACTCAAGGATTCCATGGGTCGTACCTGGCAATGCGGAACCATCCAGTTGGATGTTAACTTGCCACATAGATTCGGCTGTTTCTATATCGATGAGAACGGCGAGAAGAAAGAGCCTTACTTGCTCCACCGCGTTGTCTTTGGCTCCGTTGAACGTTTCATCGGCATCATCACCGAGAACTATGGCGGCGCGTTCCCAACTTGGTTAGCCCCAATTCAATCTATCGTCTTGCCGGTCGCTCCAGCGCACAATGAGTACGCTAAGGAAATCGTTAAGCTTTTGGAAGATAACGGAATCCGCACCGAACTCGATGATTCTAACGAAAAGCTCGGTTATAGGCTTAGAAACGCTCAAGTCAATAAGATTCCTTACACCCTTGTTATCGGTGATAAGGAGGTCTCTGATGGCTTAGTTACTTACCGTATCTATGGTCAGAAAGACCAAATCACCGTTTCCAAAGAGGAATTCGTGAAGTTGATCTTGAACGCGGTTGAAACTAAAGCCAGATTCTAATAATCAAAATAAAGGAGCCTCGTTGAATGATGAGGCTCCTTTTTTGTTAGTCTTCAAGTATGTCTTCGATTCGGCAGCCGATGGCCTTAGATAGCCTATAAAGGGTTTCGGCTTGAGCCTTGTTTATATCGTTTCTGCGTTGCTCATACATTTGAATCGAACGCAGATCGACCGAGGAGAGAAGGGATAATTCCCTTTGCGACAATCCCTTAAATTGTCTCATCATTTTCAAATTGGTGATTGTTGGCTTTTTAAAATAAGGCTCGGCCACATCGTAAAATTTGGTGATATCGGCTTCGTGAAGAGTGGGGTATAGTCTCAAAACCTCTTCGATTGGAAGACGCATATTTATCCTAACGAAAGAACGACCGGTCTTTTGCTGATAATGAGCTAAAGCCCAGCCTGCCCAATAATATTGATTCTTAGTTATATGTTCTTCATAAGGTATTTCTCTTTTACCGTCATAGATTTCCAATAGATAATCCAGCCCGGAACAGGAAAGGTATTTTGGGTTGGCTATTTCGATTTGCTTGGCGACGCTTGAATTAATGAAAGTTAGCCAGAATTCTTTGGGCTCAATCCCGATATTTACGGCGTGTTCGAACATGATGGCCATGCTCTCGGAGACATAAGGCAAATACAAATCGCTATATGCTTTGATTTCCATTTTTGATCCCCTTTCTCATGATGTCGATGATGTATATATCGTCGTTTGACGAAATCGATTTTTTGATTTCTTCATGATAATTCTGCTTGGCTAGCATATCGCGAAGCTGCTTTTTGACGAAATATTCTAAGTAGAAAACCTCTTCAGAGCCTTCAAAAGCAAGTCTTTCGAAGGCTTTTTTGCTGATGATGACAATTTGTTTGCCAAGATCGCCTAGCTCCATAGCCTTGCTTAGTTTGCTCAGAGAGATCGTATTGTTTATGAAGTCTTTGGCGTAGGAGAAATAGGAATCATCCGCTCTATAGCCGATGATAATGTCATAATCATCCACATTAATGTAGAAATTGCGGAGCAAGTATTCCTTGCCTTGCATAGCAATTTGATTGCTAACATCAAAGGTTCTGAATTTCAAAAGGATGGCCAGCCAGTTTAAGATAGAGTATTTTTTATCAGTCAAATCAAGGATTTTCAAGCCTCCTAAATCAATCGTGTATCTATTAGCAAAACCGTTCCGATATACGTTGGTGCAGGACCACTCCTTGGCTAATTCAACGTTTTCGGCGCAATAGAAGCCATAGCCATAATCATTATTTGGTTTGCCGCCGTGATAGAAAGGCCTTTTAATGACATCGACCGAGCCATGATAAAGGGTTAATTTGGCCATAAGGTTCCTCCTTTGTTCCAATTAACTATATCATTGGAATGATACTTTGTTAAGTGGCTGGCTGAGTTTATTAGTCATCGTTGTAAAAGAAAAGCCCCGCTTGCGCGAGGCTTAATCTTATTTGATTCTCTCGACCACTTCGTGAACGATCTCTTTGGGCAAGAATGGCGAAGCATCCCCACCGCATATAACGAGCTCTTTGATGGATGAAGAGGAGGTAAAGAGGTTATCCCTATCCGCATACATTAGCATCGTCTCGATATTCGGATTGATGGAATGGTTGAAATAGGAAATCTCCAACTCATTCTGGTAGTCGTTTTGGTTTCTAAGTCCCCTTAAGATGACGGAAGCGCCAACCTTTTCGGCATACGAGGTTACCATGCCTTCGGTGTAGCTCACTTCGACGTTCTTAAGGCCTTTGACGCACCTATTGATCATATCGACCCTCTCTTCACGAGTGAAAAGATAGTGCTTGTTTGGGTTAACGGAGACCAAAACGATGACTTTATCGAAGATTTTGGAGGCTCTTTCAATGATGTTTAGATGTCCCATGGTGATGGGATCGAAGGAGCCAGGGTATACGCAGATTTTCATAAAAGTTAGGATATCTCTTCTAGAGATTATATCAAACGGTTTCCTTACGGGAATAGACCCAGCCGATCATCAAGGTGATCAATAACTCGGTGTCTTCATACATGAAGCCGTGTCCGGCTTCAGGAATGAGGGCCCAAGAGTTATGCGGGATATTATCGTGGAGGATTTTTTGTTGTGGGCGAGGGAGCAGCATATCGTACTCGGAAGTGACGATAAGGCATGGCTCGGTGATGTCCTTGAGGTTTTCTCTGGCATCCAAAGTCTCGGAGGAATGGACCAAACGTTCCATTCTATCCAAGAAAGCGCCAGAGGAGAAAACGCCAGGGACAAGAAGATTCTTACGGGCGTTCATCCAGTCTTGGTTCCCATCATAATATTGAGGGGAATAGACGACTGGGATGGTGATGTCGTAATAGCATTCGCCATCTCTTCTGCGGCCGATGAGATTCCAACCATCGCCGATATCCTTGAGCCATGGGTTGGTCCAAGCGCCGGTGTTGCAGAGGATGAATTTCTCGGCCACACCGTGATATTTCTCGGCAAAGAGGATAGAAACCTCGCCGCCATAGGAAACGCCGTAAATGACTGGCTTTTGCTTCAATTCCAAATGATCGATCAAAGCTTTGACTAAGTCAGCCTGAAGATCCTGACGGTACTGATACTCGGTGAAGTTGTCGCTTTCGCCCTGATCGAAGAAGTCGACGGTGATAAGCTGGATATGAGCTTCCTTCAAAGAAGGAACCAAGAATCTCCAGCTCTTGGTCGACATCATGATGCCATTTAGGACGATAAGCGGTTTGCCTTCGCCATCTACTTCATAATGGACCTTATGTCCTTTAAATTCGAAGAACATGTTGTTAGTCCCTTGGATAGATGATTCCGGCTTCGTAAGCGTCTTTTAATAACTGCTCGCGGAACTTCGGATGGGCGATGGAGATAAGTTTCTCGACACGCTCAGCGATGGTGGTGCCTTTGAGGTTGACGATGCCATATTCGGTGCAGACATATTCAACGTCGGCTCTGGAAGTGGAGACGGCGGCGCCTGGCTTAAGCTGGGCGACGATCTTGGACTTCTCTTCTTTTTCGCCAGTGGCTGGGTTTCTGACCATCGCGGTCGAATATAAGCAGATGATGGAATGTCCGCCATGAGACATTTGGGAACCGATGACGGTATCAGCCTGACCACCGCATCCGGACCACTGCATGGAACCGATGGATTCGGAAGCGCATTGACCGGTTAAGTCAACTTCCATGGTGGTATTGATGGATAACTGGTTGTCGTTTTGGGCGATGACGTATGGATCGTTGGTCCAAGAGCCACGGTTGAAGACGACGGACGGGTTATTATCGATGAAATCGTATAATTCCTGGGTGCCCATCGCGAAGGTCGCGGCGATTTGACCTTGGTTGATGTTCTTGCATTTGCCGTTGATGACGCCCGCTTTGGCTAACTTAGCCATTTCGGAGGTAAGCATCTCGGTATGGACGCCGAGGTTCTTTTTATCATATAAGGCCGTAGCGACCGCGTTTGGCATACCACCGATACCGAGCTGGATGCAGCAACCATCGTGGACGAATGGGAGGATATAAGAAGCGATCATCTTATCCTTTTCGTTCGGGTCGGCATCTGGGATGGCTGGGATGTCATAATCAACATAGATGAAGTGATCGACATCGGAGATCGGCATTTGGACGTCGCCGAAGCAACGAGGGGCTTTCGGGTTGATTTCCAAAATGACGATGTCAGCGGCTTCGCAGGCTTCCTTTTCATAGGTGTTGCCTAAAGAAAGGGAAACATAGCCATGTTCGTCTGGCATGGAAGCGAGGCCGACATACATATTGACATGGATGTTCTCGAATCTCTTTCTGCCGGCGAAATGGAGGTTATTTGGGATAAAGGAGCAGTTGCCGTTCTTATGGGCCTTACGGATGGAGGCGGCATAGAACCAACCCGCCAAATTGAAGGAGTGGCGATACTGAGGATCGACGTAGAATGGATAGTTATCCATCGGCAAGCAGTTGTTGACGGTGACATTCTTCACGCGATCGGCGATCTTATGGAGGTTTTCACAGAAAACCTTACCTTCGGAGCAGCCTAAGCCCGTAACGATTTGCCAATCGGATTGAACCATGTCCAAAGCCTGATCGACGGTGATGAGTTTATCTTTGACACGAGCTAAGGATTCCTCGATGAGTTTGGGATCTTTTAACATTCGGATTTTCCTTTCTTTATAGAAATAAAGAGGGGCGTTAAACCCCTCTTTTAAAAGGCCTACTTAGAGGTTTCTTCTTTGACTCTCTTAACTAAGAGAGGAAGGATTTGGTTGACGTCTCCAACCACGCCTAAGTCGGCGACGGTGAAGATGGTAGCGCCCTTATCTTTGTTGATAGCGACGATGTATTCGGAGTTTTCCATACCGACGGTATGCTGGACGGCACCCGAAATACCTAAAGCCACATAAAGCTGAGGCTTGACGGTCTTACCGGTCTGACCAACCTGGCGATCGCTTGGCATAACGCCAGCATCAACCAAGGATCTGGAAGAGGCGATGGTGCCTTTTAAGGCAGCAGCCAATTCCTTAGCGCCTTCGATATTGGAGGAAGCGCCACGGCCAACGGCAACCAAGACTTTGGCGTCTTCGATGTTCTCGACCTTTTTGCTTTCCTTGACTTCGGAGATAAGCTCAACGTTTTCTTTTGGGAGTTCAACGCCTTTGACTTCGGTGACTTTGTCGCACTTGCCTTCGCCGATAGCGGCAAAGACGCCTGGACGGACGGTAGCCATCTGAGGTTTGGTGTTAGGGCAAACGATGGTGGCCATTAAGTTACCACCGAAAGCCGGACGGGTGGCATTGAGCAAGCCATCGATGACTTCGAGCTTGGTGCAGTCGGCAGTCAAGCCGCAGTTCAATCTGGCGGAAAGTCTTGGACCTAAGTCACGGCCGATAGAGGTAGCGCCAAGGAAGATGATGTTTGGTTCTTCGTCCTTGATGACCTTAGCGAGGGCAGCGGCGTAGTTCAAGGTGTTGTAATGTTCGTATTCTTTGCCCTCGGCAACGATGATTTCATCGATGTTTTTGCCTTTTAAGGTATTGATGGCGTCTTTAAGGTTATCGCCGATCAAAACGGCTTTGACTAAGACTCCTTCGGTCGCGAGGCGGCGAGCTTCGCCGAGAAGTTCGAAACCGACCTTTTGGATCTGTCCATCTCTGGACTCAACGTAAACTAAGATATTGTTTGACATTGTTTTCTTCCTCCTTAGATAAGTTTCTTATCCTTAAGTTTGGCAATGATGGTCTCGACGACTTCCTCTGGGGTGCCTTCGATGACTTCATTGGTCTTATTGACGACCTTGCCAAAGCTGTTGGCGACTTTGGTTGGGGAACCGGCGAAACCGGTCTCTTTCGGGTCTAAATCGATGTCTTTGACACCGATGACTTTGATCTTATCGTCGCTGCATTCGTTGACTAAGCGGACAACGTTCATGAAGCGTGGCTCGACAGCGTCCCCTAAGCAAGTAACGACAGCTGGGAGCTTGGCTTTCAAGGTCTGGACGCGGTCTTCATAACGGCGTTCGGCAACGATGGAATCGCCATCCAATTCGACTTTCTGGCAGTAAGTGATCTGCGGTAAGTGGAGATGTTCGGCAATCTGTGGGCCAACCTGAGCGGTATCGCCGTCTATTGCCTGACGGCCACCGATGATTAAATCGGCGCCTAAATATTTGATGGAAGCGGCCAAAGCCTTGGAAGTGGCTAAGGTATCCGCGCCAGCGCAGGCTCTATCGGTGAGAAGGACGCCGTCGTCAGCGCCCATAGCGATGGCTTCGAAAAGGATTTTCTTAGCGGCTGGGAGACCCATGGTAAGAACGCTGATATGGATGTCTGGATTCTTGTCCTTTAAACGGAGAGCGAATTCAAGAGCGGCCTTATCGTCTGGGTTCATGATGGCTGGGACGCCAGTACGATCCATAGCGCCGGTGACAGGATCGATTTTGATCTGGGTGCTATTTGGAACTTGTTTGGCTAAAACAATGATGTTCATGATCTTTTATCCTCCTATCTTATTTGAGCAAAGCGCCGGAGATGACCATACGCTGGACTTCGGAAGTGCCTTCGTAGATTTCGGTGATCTTAGCGTCGCGCATCATACGTTCGACTGGGTAGTCACGGGTATAGCCATAACCACCGAAGAGCTGAACGGCTCTGTTGGTGACATAAGAAGCGGTCTCGGCGGAGAAGAGCTTGGCCATGGCGGCTTTGACGCTCAAGTCCTTAGCGTGGTTGGCTTTGGCATCAGCGGCCTGCTCAACCAATAAGCGAGCAGCTTCGGTTTTGGCCTTCATATCCGCCAAAGTGAATTGGGTGTTCTGGAAAGCGGAAATTGGACGGCCGAATTGCTTACGGGATTTGACATAGGCAATGGTTTCATCCAAAGCGCCTTCGGCGATGCCGCAAGCCTGGGCGGCGATGCCGATACGGCCACCGTCAAGGGTCTTCATGGCGATCTTGAAGCCTTCGCCTTCTTTGCCCAATAAGTTCTCTTTCGGGACGATGACGTCCTTGAAGATCAATTCGCAGGTAGAAGAACCGCGGATACCCATCTTGTCTTCGACTTTGCCGATGGAGAAGCCTGGGAAGGTTCTTTCTAAGATAAAGGCGGAGATGCCTTTGGTGCCTTTGCTTCTATCGGTCATAGCGAAGACGACGAAGACATCGGCATAGCCGGCGTTGGTGATGAAGATCTTGGTGCCGTTTAAGACATAATGATCGCCATCGAGGACGGCATAGGATTGCTGACCAGCGGCGTCGGTGCCGGCATTCGGCTCAGTGAGACCGAAGGCGCCGATCCATTCGCCAGTAGCGAGTTTCGGGAGGTATTTGGCTTTCTGTTCTTCGGTGCCAAATTCCATGATTGGGCCGCAGCAGAGAGAAGTGTGGCCCGAGAGAATGACCGAAGTGGTCGCGCAAGCGTGAGCTAAGCAGCGGACCGCTTTGATGTAGGATTGATAGGTTCCGCCGACGCCACCGTATTCCTTAGGGATGGTGATGCCGAGGAGACCGAGCTTACCCATTAACTTGACGTTCTCGAGAGGGAACATTTCCTTCTCGTCGACTTCCTTGGCTAATGGTTTGACCTTCTTTTCGATGAATTCTTGGAGAAGATCATCGTAAAGTTCATTGATGACTGGTTCCATTATGGTTGGATTCCTTTCGTTTGTGATTATTATAAGAAATTTTTAATTTCTATAAAACCTATTTGAGCATGACAGTGGCTTCGCCTTTGATGACGGCGACGCCTTCTTCGTTGGTGCAGATGGTATCTAAGATGGCGATGTGCTTTTCGGCGTTCAATTCTTTGACGGTGACGGTCGCGGTGATGGTGGTGCCGAGATAGACAGGGCGACGGAACTGGAGGTTCTGACCCATATAGACGGTGCCTTCGCCTGGGAGTTTGGTGCCCAAGACGGCAGAGATTAAGGAAGCGACTAACATTCCATGGCAGACGCGCTGGCCGAACATGCCTTTTTCAGCGGCCGTGGCGGAGATGTGAAGTGGGTTGCAGTCGGTGCTGACGCCGGCGAACAACAAAACATCGGCTTCGCCAAATGTCTTGCTAGAGGACGCGGATTGTCCTACATAGAGATCTTCGAATTTCATATTTTTACCTCGTTATCGAATTTGAAACCATTAGGGGTTATACTATTAGGCAGCAAAAAACGATCGAGCAGATCGCTCGCTGGAACCTAAAGGCATCCCTAATCTTCCATAATGGAAATTGAGTTTCATGCCATTAGTTTACCCCATTTTCTATAAAAGAAAAGAGAGAAAAATGAACAATCATTCACTCAACAACAAGAAAATCCTTGAAGCGGATGATGTATCCGCCCAGGCCGAGAAGCTCTCCGATAGGGCAAGAGCCACCTTTGACTTAATAGTCAAAACGGCCCACGATTCCTTCGCCGAGAAGGGATATGAATTAACTTCCATCAAGGAAATCGCCTCCAACGCGAACCTCTCGGTTGGCCTTATCTATAAGTATTTCAGCAACAAGGAAGAGTTGTATCGCTACATCGTCTTCAACGAGCAGCAGGCCATCAAGAAATACATCTCGGCTAGAATCGATCCGAGCAAGCCGAGATTGGAGATCGAAAAGGAAGGATTGAGGGCTTGGCTCCATTACGTTTTGGATAACCCGAACGTCTATAAACTCATCTGGGAATCCTTGTTCTTCGATAAGGACTCCTTCGATCAGTATTACCATAGCTTCGCTTGGTCTTACCGTAAGGCCTTAGCCGGTGCCGAAGAAGAATTATCCATCGAGGATATCAAAAACCTTGCCTATATCATCATCGGGGCCAATACCTTCTTAGGCGTCCGCATCATCATGGCGAAGTCCATCACCGACGAGGAAATCGATCAGATGGTCGAGACCTTCGGCGAGATAGCCTTAAAGGGCTTCCTTAAAGCGGATAAGCAAATCGAAGGCTAAGGAAGAGAAGCCGCATTCGTCAGAATCGATATAATAGCTGAGTTCCGTCTCTTCGTTGAGGCGGAGCTCTTTTTTATAGTTGATATCAAACGATATCGGGCTATGGGTATTTAGGTATTCTTCAGGTATTAGGGATACGCATCTATCTAGATAGACGATGTTATTCATATGGTTATTGATATCCAAGTCTTCCTTATAACAATGGAGGATGGCTTTCTTATTCCCTTCACGGAGGGCTACCTTGTTGGGTCTTTGGAGTTCATCCCCGCGGATATGATCAGGGACGATGATGTCATAATCCTTAGGCAAGATGACCTGACGGCTGTTCATATCGATCAAGGACCAATAGGAACTGCCTTTGATAAAGGGATAACCATCTTTACTTAGTATCTGGAAGTTACGGACAAAGAAGAAGGCCATCATCCTTGATTGCCAGGTAAGGATATTGATATCCTCATCTAACTCCGGGAGCCTTTCGATCTCGAAATGGTATCTGGCCACCACCCAGAGGAGGCCCCTTCCATTGGTTTTGTCTTTGCTTATGCCTAAATCAGACTCCACCGCCTTTATGGCGGCTTCTTGGGAGTAATAAAGAATAGAAGCCAGCTTAGCCTTCTTTGAGGCGTCTACCTGGCTCTTATTAACTTTTAAAGGCAAAAGGGTTTCGTATTTCACGGTTAATAAATTAAACCGAATAAGTAGGAAAGGCAAAAGAAAAAGGCAGGGGTTAGCCTGCCTTTGGGGTGTGGGGTATTGTTGATTAGAGGGCTTCGGTGAAGGTTATGGAGCTGATTTCGACATATTTATTGCTTCCAGTCTGTAACTTTATAAGTATTTTGTAGAATCGATTTGCTGTTGGATTGTCAATTGTAGTTTTAACGGTTCCCTTTGCGGAGACATTAATATCGATAGTTTTAACGTCGTTTTCGAAAGATGAATCACTAGCCATGACTAGTTGCGCTGATTTGAAAGATGCATCTAAGGTTTCGAACGTAATAGATACGCTTCCAATTGCTTCTGAAAAGGCATTGGCCGTTGAGATATAAGCCTCGCTTTCGCCCGATTTGGTGCCGCGTGCCCTGATTCTCGTCCATGTGCCTTGGCCTGCATAGGTACTGTTGTTATTGAAACCTACGACATTATAAGTCACACCATCGGTAATATTGGTCCAAGGATCGGTATAACCGTTCGAATTTGTTTGATTATTGGTAGAATTAAATACAGCGCTGTAAGATTTAGCCTCAGCTTTGACATTAACCGCGCAAGTCGCAATCTTGCCATTGCAAGTCGCGGTGATGTTCGCGGTTCCTTCGGCAACCGCTGTGACTTTGCCGTTTTCATCTACAGTCGCAATCTCATTGTTGTCGGAAGACCAAGTAACGGTCTTATCACCGGTATAGCCGATAGGATCGAAAGTAACAGATAAAGTTTCTTCATCGCCGATCGTTAAAGCTAGCGATGTCTTGTTGAGCTCGATAGCGGTTAATTCAGTCGTTGGCGCGGAAACGGTGACGGCACAGGTAGCGGATTTACCACCGCAGGTCGCGGTGATATTGGC
>CAVFGR010000006.1:0-4269 GCA_963622135.1 bacterium | reverse complement strand
TCCCCGATTACAGAACGGTGGGCCTTTATATTCAAAATGTCTTATTCGACCCTCTATCGTTTGAAAAAGACGAAAGGGATCTTCCTTATATCCTTAATGGTTTGACATTAAAGGACACAGATACGGCCAAACGCATCGACACTGAGGTCGGGACCAAAAAAGATTCTGAAGGAAATCTAAGTAATAGTTCCGTCTTTGTTAGGAATATTACCCTCAAAAAGGATGGCACTATCAGTGTTGGAAATACGAAAACCCTCCTCGAAGACAATAAAATGGCCGAAAAGGCCGAACTGGCCGAAAGGCTCATTAACCTGACTTTGGATGAAATTAAAAAAGGGAATTTTGATATTCGCCCGTTAGAAGACAATGAGAGAAATACTCCGTGCGCCTTCTGCGGTTGCCAAGATATCTGCTTCAAAAAAGCAGACGATGCAGTTGACAAAGATACCTATTACAAAAAAGTCGATATGGCCTTAGAAAAGATAAAGGCTGAAGAGGAAGGAGAAAAAGATGGATCTATCTAAGTTTACGCCGGATCAACAAAAAGCCATAAAGGCCGAAGGCTCAAATGTTTTAGTTTCTGCTGGGGCAGGCTCTGGAAAGACTCAGGTCTTGACTGCACGCGTGGTTTACTTTGTCGGACAAAAAGGGTACAAGCTTGATCAGTTTTTAATTCTCACCTTCACCAAATTGGCGGCTGGCGAGATGAAAAAGAGAATCAGAGAAAAATTGACTAGTGAAGGCTTATTGGAAGCTGCCAGCCAAGTCGATTCCGCCAATATTTGCACCTTTGATAGCTACGCCCTCAATATTGTCAAGAAGTATCATTTTCTTCTTAATATTTCTCCGAATGTTTCCATCATCGATAAGACCATCATCGATGTCAAAAAGAGAAATATCATCGACGAAATCTTCGAGCGCTTGTATAAGGAACGCGATGACGGTTTCTGCAAGATGATCGAACATTTCTGCTTAAAGGACGACAAAGACATTCGCAAACTAATCTTGAAAGTTTATGACAGATCCTTGCTTGAAATCGATACCGATAAATACCTCGACGAGTTTGAAGAAAACTATTATTCCAAGAAAAAATTCGAGGAGATAATTTCTTTCGTCGTCAAGGAAATTAAAAGTCTTAGCAAAAAGATAGCGACTACCATCGAGAATATTCCAAGCAATCTAGGGCTTAACGATGGTTCGGGTTATATTCAAAAATATCTCACGGATTTGTTCGGACCGCTCTTCAAAGCCAAGTCATACGATGATCTCATCAAAGTTTATTCCAATCTCAACCTTACGCGAAAGGGCGATTTTGAAAACATTACGTGGACAAGCAACAGCCGGAGCATCGAAGCTAACAAAGCCACCAACGCTTGTAAGAAAGCCATAGACAAACTCGAAGAATTCTTTGAATCTCTTCCAAAAACCCGGGACGCTGCTTTCGAAGACCTTGAAGAGACTAAGCCCTATGCTTCTGTCATCATTCGCATTATAAAAGAATTAGATAAAAGCATCTGCGCTTATAAAGACCTTAACGGCGTCTATGAATTTAACGACATCGCTAAGATGGCTTTAAAGCTGGTCGAGGAGAACGAAGAGGTCAGAAATGAGATCAAGTCATCCTTAAAAATGATTATGATTGATGAATATCAGGACACTTCCTCCTTGCAAGATGGTTTCATCGAGAAAATCTCCGATAATAACGTCTATATGGTCGGCGACGTCAAACAATCTATTTATAGATTTAGGAACGCTGAAGTATCCATCTTTATCGATAAATACGAAGACTATAAAAAGAACGGAACGGGACAAGTCATCGATATGAATAAGAATTTCCGTTCAAGAAGAGAAGTTCTCGATGATATTAATTACATCTTTAAGCAACTCATGTCCAAAAAACGCGGTGGTGCCGATTATCGCAAAGAACATATGATTCAGTTTGGGCAACAAGATTATATTGAAGCGGGCCCGAAAGGCGTCGACAGCCATGTCCGCATTTTGGGTTATAGCTTGAATGAGAACGAAAAGAAAAATCCTGAGATTGAGGCTAAATTAATTGCCAGGGACATCATTAACAAAATCAACAATAGTTATTTGGTGATGGACTACGATAACAATAAAAAACCACATCTGAGGCCTGTTCGTTTCAGCGACTTTTGCATCCTTATGGATAGGGGCTCGGCTTTCGATAAATATCAAAGGGTCTTCAATGATCTAAAACTTCCAATCTATGTCGAAAATGATGAAAAAATCTCAATGAACGTCATTACCCTCGTGCTAACCAATCTTTTGAAGATGATCAATTTCATCAAGACAGACGGATTCGATTACAAAGACGAATATTTCAAGAAAGTCTGGCTCTCGTTGGCGAGGTCTTTCCTCTTCGCCTATGACGATGAAAGCATTTATCAAATCTATCAAAAAGGAGACTTAGCCCACGAGAAGGGCATCACCGCCAAAATCAGAGAGATTGTCCTTAATAATTATTCCTCTTCGTCGTACGAACTCTTTGAAACCATCATCTACGAATTGGGCATCTATTCCAAATGCGTCTCTCTCGGCGACGTCGAGAAGAACCATAAATATCTGGACTACTTCCTGTCGATGTTCAAATCGATGTCGGAACTGAATTACTCAATCTCAGATTTCATCTCCTATATGGAAAATCTCAAAGAATATCGTTTGGACATAAAACTTTCTAGCACTGGGACTTCCATTGATTCCGTCCGTATCATGAATATCCACAAGTCTAAAGGACTTGAGTTCAACATCGTCTATCTAGCTGGGACTTACAAACAGTTCAACGATCAATACTCGAAAGATTCGTATTCGATGTCTCCAAAGTTTGGTTTGGTGATGCGCAAAGAGGCCGACAAAGCCAATCTTGTCAAAGAAGTCAACAATGTCTTTGAAAACGAGGAGGATACCTCCGAGAGAATAAGACAACTCTATGTCGCTTTGACCCGTACCAGGGAACAACTCATTATCCCGTTGGAACTCAATAAGGAAACCGAGGCAGACCCTATCGACGTCGATGGCTTGAACGCCTTTCTTAAAGGGACATACGCATCGTATGCCAATCGTGACATCGACGAAGACGCTTTATTGGCAACCATTGGATCGAAGGGTTTTGAACCTACTTATCAGTTCGTTTCGATGAACGATGAAGAAAAACACTCAATTTCGCTCAATGAATCATCGGATTATTTTGTCGAGAGAGGCAAGACCGATGAGGAAGAATTCGACTTTAAATCATTAAGGAAAATGCTTCTTCCATTCATTCATTGTGGCAAGTTCGAGATTTATACCCTTCCAAAAACGGATGAACAGCCTGCCTTAAAGAATCCTCCAAAGGCGGTGGAACATCATCCCCTTAAAGTCGACGACTCCTTCAAAATCAAATACAACGTCAACCAAGTCTCCAGGGCGTCCAAGCAATTAAGCTTAACCGTTAACAAGGATGCCTTAGACTTCGGTACCAAGATGCACTTCTTATTGGAAACCACGGACTTTGATAATCCTGATCTCTCTGATATGGACGTGAACGAGAAAAAGATTATTACCCGTTTCTTGTCTCAACCATTCATGTCCAATATCAAAGAAGGCAAAGCCTTCAAAGAATATGAGTATCACGATGATCTTAACAATGTAAACGGAACCATCGACTTGATGGTCATCTATCCCGATCACATCGATGTCATCGATTACAAAACCAAGAACATCGACGATGCATCATATGATAAGCAGATCGGCGTCTATATGGACTATGTCCAAAGGACCTTCAATATGAAGGTTAACGGCTATCTTTATTCCTTGATGACCGGGGAATATAAAACATATTGATTCAAATAGAAGACGGCTCGGGGCAAACTCGGGCCGTTTTCTTATTGCCTTATAACTGGAAGTTGTTTTTCTGCGGGGGGGGGACTAGAATTATAGCCAACAGGAGTTTTTCAAAAATGAAGAACAAAAAATTTTTATGGTTGGTCGCTCTTTCAGCAGGACTAGCCGGTTTGACTTCGTGCGGACCAGATTCTTCTTCCGACGACTCTCAAACAAAAACAAACGACGAGATTTACGCTGTCTACGAAGCCTATCGTGACAACGGTGGAACCCAGAGCTATGAAGAATGGCTCGCTTCCATTAAAGGCGAAAAAGGCGATCAAGGCGAGCAGGGCCCTAAGGGCGATAAAGGCGAGCCTGGCAAAGACGGAGCCGACGGAAAAGACGGCGCTGACGGCAAGGATGGCGACACCCCATACATCGGCG
>CAVFGR010000005.1:0-6840 GCA_963622135.1 bacterium | reverse complement strand
CCTTTTTGATCCTCTCGGCCTTCTTTTTGGCGTACTCCTCGCGCCTGGCGGCCATTTCCTTTTCGTAATCCTTTAGGAAACCCTCATATTTGACAATCAATTGATCGGAGTCCTTATATCCAGAGATTGACGATAGATCTTGAATTGCCTTCTCGATCCTTTGCCTTTGGCTCGCGATCAAATAATTGATGTTATCTTCCAAGACACATCCCTTGTAGATTTTTTCTTTTCTGGCAGCTTCCTTCAATCTGGCACATTCATCGATTTGGAAGCTTGAGTCCTTGTAATCTATTATCAAGGAGAAAGTATCTGAGGCTAAATCGAATTGGCCTTGTCTCTGATATGACAAAGCCTCATCGTAGATATCGGATTTCTTTAATTCCTCGCATTCCCTTATTTGGGCTTCGGAGTCTTTATAATCGATTATCTTCTTGAAGATCTCGATTGCCGAGTCATACTCCTTCTCGCCTTTGTATTGGTATGCCAACTCGTATTCATGCTGTTTCTTCAGCTCCACGCATTCGGCGGATTGCTCCCTGGAGTCTTTATAGTCCATAATGCGGTCAAAGGATTCCTTGGCTTGATCGTATTCGTGGTTTTCCTTGAGATGCATCGCCGAAGCGTAAAGAGCGGAAAGCCTATTCTCCTCGTTGCGCTTCCTGATGTATTCATTTATCTGATCCAGCCTCTTTCTTTGGCTCTCGTCGCCAAAATCGTAGGCCCTTCTGAAATTCGAATGATTCTCTAATGTCGATGGCTGATCCTTCAATTGTTCGAAAGAGGTCAGTCCCAATTCGATGAGAAGCTCTAAAAGATAGGCTTTCGAATTGGTGGGATCATTGTCCAACACCCTTTCCAATAACCCATCAGCCTTCTCGTAGTTGGAGTCTCCGATGAGGATCTCCGCTCTCTTAAGGAGGGCGTCGATGTTGATGTCGGTCTGGATGATCTTGGTCTCTGCTTTAGGGGCCGTAACCTCCTTGCCCATGATCTTATCGATGCCACGAACAAGATCCTGCATGAACCCAAGCTTCGACAAGTCCTGGGCCTGGAAGGAGAGGAATTCCTCCGGCATCTGATAGGCGTCCATATCCCTGTAGCAAGGGATGAGGTAATGATCCAGCCTGGTCTTCATCAAATCGATGAATCTCGACCATTCGTTCCTTACCCAGACGGCGTCGAAGTATTCCTTCTTGGTGCCGATGACGAGCATGATCTTGGCGCTGTTCAGGGCGGCGAAGATGTATGGCTCGTACATGGAGCCCAATTTGCTCTCCAAGGTTACCCTGGAGAAGAACACCTTGTATCCCTTTTTGGTCAATTCGTCGTATATCTCGTGGGCCATGACCGAGTCCGGCGTCCTTTTGCCGTTAGGATCGGTCTCCTTGTAGCAAATGAAGATATCAAACGGCTCCTCCTTCTGGGAGATGCTCATGACGTTCTTCTGGATGTCGGATATCTCCTTGGCCTCGGATTGGTATTCTTCCTTGGCCACCGCATCGGAGTAGGCCAAGGCGGCGATGTAATCGGAGTCCTTCAGAATGGAATCGAAGGACATCCTGTGGATCGTCGGCTTCTTGGCTTTGGTGAGAGGGTCATCGACGTATTCGATGCCGTATTTGCATAAGCAAAGGCCCCAATGGGCTTCCGGCTCATCAGGGAACATAGAGAGGATGGATTGGTATGAAAGGATGGCTTTGTCGAATTCGCAGTTCAATCTTAGCGCGTTCGCGCGATTAAAAAGATTCTCTTTCCTTTCGTCATCGGCGTTGGCGACGGTCTGCTTGGAACCGCAGAAAGAGCAGACTGCGACAGTCTGCCCCTCCGCGACGTCCAACTGAGCGCCGCACATCTTGCATCTGAAATTAGCCATATCGACACCTCTCTTATACGTATATGTTGTGGGTTATTTGTTTATTGATGGGTTATTTTCCGGCCTTGCAAAGGGCATTCCTCTCAAGGAGGGTTGTCTTGGTCTTCTCGATGATGCGCCTAGCCTCCTCTTCGGAGCCGGCTTTGATGACCTCGTCCAATTCCTGGAGGTCGGAGAGCAGCTCGCTCTCGGAATCCAAGGTCTTGTCGTTGGTGACCGGGTCGCTGCCTTTGGCGGTATCCAGCAAATCCTCCAAGACCTTCTCGATGTTCTTGTTCTTGTTGATGGCGACGATGGCCTTCAATCTGGCCCTGAACTCATCCATGAACTTCGTGTTGGCGACGTTCTCGTGGTATTCGGCGTTCCTCTCTTTGAAGAAGAAGCCCTTGGCCAGCTGGATGGCGAAGTAGGCGAAGAGCAGGCATTCGACGATGATGACGACCCAGATCGGCAGATTGACGAAGGCGTTGCAGACATAGAAGACGATCGTGGCGACGATCTGCAAGATCATGGCGACGAATCCCGAATAGAGGATCGGCAAAGCCAAGACCTTCTGGTTGAGGTTCTCTTCCTTGAAGAACAAAGCCAAAGCCAAAGAGCCTTCGGCGATGATCATGGCCACGGCGCAAACATAGGAGACTATGAGCACGGCGTTGCTTATCTTCTCGAACGGGATGGCGAAGGTGCACACGGTCAATAAGACGATGAGCGCCGCATAGATTATGAGGGTGGCCTTGATGCCGGCCTTGCTGGTGTTTTTCATGACTAGCCTCTCTTCCTTCCGCAGTTCTTGCAGAATTTGCCGTCGTTGGCAGCCCCGCAGTCAGGGCAGACCCAATCGATGGATTCCTCTGGCTTCTTGGCCCCGCATTCCTTGCAGAACTTCCCGTCGTTCCCGATGGTCCCGCAGGCCGGGCAGGTCCAGCCGTTGGATGCTGGTGCGCTTTGAGGGTTAACGATGTCCTTGGCGACGTCTCCGACGGATTCGACCACCGTTTTGGCGACCCCGATGCCGACGCCCAAGCCAACGCCCGTCTTGACGATGTCGCCGGCGATGCCGCTGACGTTCCCAGAGGATTCGTTCTCGGCGGCCGCTTTGCCGACCACGCGGGTGGTTTCCATCTGATAGTTGCCGCCCATGGCCTTCAAGGCATCGGCGTGGGCCAATCCTTGGGCCCTTTCCCTCTCGGCTTCGGCGTATGCCATCCTGCGGACGGCCTCTTCCTCGGCCTTGACGCCGATGATCTTCACCTCGGCTTGGGTCTCGGCTTCGACCACAACTCTGTCGCGCCTGGCTTCGGCCTCGGCCTTCCTGATCCTTTCCTCTTGGACCTTCAGGTATCTCTCGGCGTGTTGGGCCTTGAGCCTCCTGAAATTAGGATCGTCGTCCGGGGTGGCGATGCTGGTGACGAAGAATTCGGGGACGATCAAACCGTACGAATCGAAGACGGCGTTCAACTGGCCCCTGATGTATTCGGAGATCTCGTCGAGGTGCTCGTCGACCTCGAGGATATCAATGTTGTTCTCCCTGATGGCCTTCGGCAGGAAGGATTTGACCTTGGTCATGACCATGGCCCTGAACTTGCCGGAGACGGAGGCGGTCGTGTAGCCGCTGCCGCCGAGGATGTCCTCGCGCTTGAGGCCCAATTCGGTTCCGACCAGCTTGAGCAAGACCTTGCCGGAGTCGGAGATCCTGATGTTGAATTCGCCGAAAGCGCCGATCTCCAAGTGCAATCCGGAGGCCGGGTCATACATCCTCACTTTGGAGTCGGTGCCCCATTTGACCCCCATGATGGTGGAGAGGTTGACGAAATACACCTCGGCGTGGAATTGGGATGGCCCGCCGGCTACTTTCTTGAAGAAGCCCTTCATCATCGGGAGGGATTCGGTGTCTAACGTGTATTTGCCGGCCCCGAACCTATCCATCGCCTTGCCGTCCCTGAAGAAGATAGCTTCCTGGGATTCGTGGACGATAAGCTGTGTCCCGGCGTTGAAGTCCTCGGTCGGGTGCTTGTATACGAAGGTATCGTTTTTGCCTTCGTATTTGATTACATCGATAATGGCCATATCAGTTGCCCTCTTTCTCTTCGTCTTGGATCGAAGTGTTGTCGACGGCGAAATTCAAAAGCGTCTGAATCATCTCGTTGCGGTTCATGTTCGCCCTCTTCGCCAGCATCTCTATCTTTTTCATCAGATCGACGGAGATGCGCGCCGAAACGATGGTTGTTTCGTTGGTCTTGAATTTCTTAGGGACCAGAATGAGTTTCTTTTCTTCCATAGCTACCATTATACACACTATGTAAACTTTGTGTATACTTTTTGTGGACAAGAATATTTCTAATAAAAATTAGAACTTATTATGAATTCCGTCGTTTGATAGTCTCTAGTTTAGCATAACTGTCGCGAAATGCATTCTTTATAAATATAAAAAGCGGCCAATCATAAGAATGGCCGCTTATCATATCGATTGGTTGCGGGGGATGGATTTGAACCACCGACCTCCAGGTTATGGGCCTGGCAGGCTACCAGACTGCCCTACCCCGCGACGTAGTTTTTGGGCAAGCAGTATATTATATGTTTGAAGTTTGTTAGTCAATCTAGAAATGCTTAACGAAAACGCTGATGGGCTACAATTTTATTGTGCCCATACCAAAAATTACATGTAAACCCGTTAGCTATATATCTCAAATTTTATTCGTATCCTCTTCTTTGGATTCAAAATTGCGAATCAAATTCAAGAATGAATCCATATAATCATGCAGCTCTTCTTCTCTGTCTTTTAGTTCTCGAATTGCGCTAGCTGAAAGCCCGTGAGTCAAGGCGTCTCTTAAGCTTTTTACCGTTCTATTTCTAACCTTGTAATTAGTGGAAAACAATTTTTTCATCAATTTTTCATCATATGGCAAGCCTGCATATGATAATGCCGGCTTAATCTGACTGTATATCAGTTTGAGCGATGTCTTCGGATGTTCCTTGTTGTCTTTTTGTTGCTTCTTTAGGATAACTTTGTAAACAGTCTCGCAAATCGCGAACTTTAAGAGGAAATTTTCAATTCTTTCAATGGTATCTTTGTCGGATTTAAGATCCTCAAGCCTTTTAAGCTCGGCTTTGGCTTTATTCCTTAAATCTAATTTTTGTTCTTTTGTTAAAACCATAGTGTTGCCTCCGAAAAGGGAATGCTTGTTGCAAATAAGCGACCAACTCGAAACACCTGCTTCAAATCAGAACGTTCTTACCCATTGTCACTATGAATGTGTTAATGCGAAGGATGCGAATGCATGGTGTCTGTTTGCAAATGCGCAAGCCTGCCGAACTGAATTATATAATCTTCCGGAATAGCCATTGGATTAAAATCTTACCGTTATTTTTATTTCGAGTTTTTCCAACATATTCCGTAATTCGACATTTGCTAAACAATAGAAATATCTAAAAACAATGCTTTAGAAATCCGATCCGTCGTCCAACAAAGATTTTTGTACTTTCAAACCCCAAGAATCTATTTTCTCTAATTGTTGAACCTTATCGAACAATTTGCTTTCACCTTCTTCCTTTGGTTTTAGGAAGGACGGCGATTTAAAAACGGAAATGTCGTCTTCGGCATAATCCTCGTCAAGATACACTTTAATATTTTTGACTTGATTATATGTGACATTTTTTCCCTTCTGGATCCCGTTTATTTCGAAAATTTCATTCATCGCGGCATCATCAAGAGCGAAATAAAATCTCGTTTCTCTCTCATAGGCAAAGGCCGCGCGTTTCAAATATCTTTCGTTAATGTTTTTCAGTTGGGAGCCTTTAATCTCTTTGCTATTAAAAGATCCTTTTTCGACATAATAAATATCGTCGGAAGATTTATTATTTGAAGATTTGACATAATAGAGGACATCATAAATTTTCAAATAATTTTGAGGAATATTCACTTCAAGTTTCATAGAGCCAGCATCTAACAAACAATGTAGCATTTCGTCATGTTTGCCGCTTGTCTTGTTTAGGCTCAGCGATCGCCTCAAATAAGATCCTTTGAATTTGAGCATGACGTTTCTCGGATAGCCGTATATGTGCCACATCGCAACGCTCTCACTTGGTTGATATGTTAGACATCTTACAAAGTATTTTTTTGCCATCATCTTCGAATTTTTTCCGGTCTTTTGGATCTTTCCATTCGCTGACATTGTTAAAGAAAAGATATGGCCGTTTGCCATCAAAGTGGTTTTTTTCATACGAAAGATAATACAAAAAATATTGATGCGATTTTTTAGGATACTTTTCCAAAGATTCCACGACAGTGTTCTTCTCGAACGATTCTTTCGTGAGCTTATATTGTTTATCGATTTTGTCCATTTGTTTTTATCCCTTGTTTTCAAAGAAGACCAGACAACAGCCAGAGAGTTGCCAAACATAGTAGATCAATCACTGGCTCGCCTTGAGGATATAAGCGCAGAAATCCTTGGCCTTGATGAAGATCAGGAGCTTCGCCTCTTTCCTTTTGACGTTCTCATTGAGGTTCTGCTTCATAAATTGTTCTGGTGATACCGCCGCCCGGACGGATTTTGATTGGGCGGCAGCAATTTTGGATTATTTCTCCGCTCCGCTACGAAATGGCAATGGTTAAGGCTGGGCGGACGCCGCCGTGGGAGTAGTCGACGTGGTTGCAGTTGTAGAGGCTGCCGCCGATGCTGACGCCCCACGCGTAGGAGGAGTCGCCGGAGGCCGGCGAGCGGGTCCAGTAATAAACATTTAGATAGGACGACGAGCTATTGTAATACGCCCCGTTGGCCCTGGCCCAGTCCGTCGTTTTGCAGCATCTCGCCGAATCGTCCGCGAAATACTCCTTGTTGGCGCAATCCTTGAAGCTGAGGAGATAGACTTTGTCCGAGGTGTCGGCGCAGGCGTATCTGTTCGATGATGAATTGGTGGTCGACGCGGAGTTGTCGACCTCTGTCGTTTGGATATGATCGCTGCCGAGG
>CAVFGR010000004.1:0-105441 GCA_963622135.1 bacterium | reverse complement strand
TTGTTTTTATCGTTTCTTTTTTCTTTTTGTTTACATAATGGACATTATGCGAAGTTCCTATTTTCGAAGGATTTTAACATGTTGAAAAGCACTTTATGTTATTGGCTTTTTATAAACTACTAATTGTTTTGCTCTATTTTCGTTTTTAGCGTTATTTCCAAATATTTGGACGGCCATGGAATCTCGACTTATTTCCGAATATATAAAAATGGCAAATTATTTTATTATTCATAACCGATATCAAAATAAAAACCCCACCGTAATCGGTGAGGCCTTATAAGGAATTCTATCCCTTTTATTATCTATGCTTGTCGACGATTTCGATCAAATGTTCTAAGGAGATCTCTTTTCTCATTTCTTCGGTGAAGAGATGAATGACGACTTCATTGGCGTCGACGATGACCCAGCCTGAATCTGGTTTGCCATCGATCTTCCTGACTGGTTCCTCTTCCTTGAGATAAGCTTCATCAAGGCGGTCGGCTAAGGCTCCCAAATGACGGATGTTGTTGGCTGTGGCGATGACGTAGTAATCGGCAAACGGACTTAAATTTTTAACATTAATTACGGATAAGTCCTCCGCTTTGCCATCTTCCAGGCATTTGGTCGCGATGTTGACTCTTCTTGGATAGGCCATTATCTGTTTTTACCTCCTAGATAATATTCGAAGCATTCTTTGCTTACGAAAACTGAATTTTGACCACCGCTTCTTTTGGCTTCAAGAAAATCGTAGTTGGCCTTGAGGACAGCCAAGAAGCCAGCTTCGATGTCTTTTTTGCACAATTCGATGTATTTTTTGGAATTCCATCCTCTTTCTGGGTCGATTTTGTCGGCCGCGTAAATGATTTTGGATAATACGCTCATGTTAGGCGCGCCCAGACAATGCTGCCTTATCGCTTCGAGGATCTCTTTGTCTTCGATAAGGAATTCTTTCTCCGCCAAATACGCTCCTACAAATTGATGATAAGCGAAATTCGGGTATTTATTCAAGCCCTCGACCATCTTTTCGGCTTCTTCATCAGGGATTTCCTTTCCGATATCGTGCAACGCCCCGGCGATATAGGCCCTTCCAGGGTTTTCGATATGATTGCTTAAGGCAATCTCATAAGAAAGCCTCGCGACGCTCAAAGAATGTCTCAGGCGCTTATATGAAAGGTATTTCTCGAGTTTCTTAACGAAATATAAGGAATGGTTCTCAATATATTCGAGAACGGCTATAGGGGTATCTATGTAGTTCAATTCCCTAATCGAAGTCGAAGACACGTCTCCGGCATCGAAATCTTTTAAATATGTCATCTCGAAACGCTCGGCGTTCCCTTTTGGATCCTTATATCCATCTCGGGAAACGAAATATATCTTCGCGTTCTCCTTGATATAATCGGGCTCGTGCCACTTATCGAATTGGGCGACTTGATCGCCACCGATTAAAAGGCAGAGCTCGCAATCGGGATAGATTTCCTTATAAGATTTGATGGTATCCGAAGTATAAGTTTCGATGTCATCTTGCCTTTTCATTTCGATATCCGAGACGCTAAAACGCGGATTGTCAGCTTCTTTTAAAGCGAGCGTTAACATCAATAAGCGATCTTCGTTCGAGGCGGATTTTTCCTTCCATCTCGGTTTCGAGGTCGGAATGAAAACAACGTCCGCATCAAGTCTTTTAGACGCTTCACTTGCGATTCTAAGATGCCCGTTATGGATAGGGTCGAAAGCCCCGCCGTAAAGAATGAGACGCTTCATTTTATTCCTTTATAGGCAAGACGATTTTCGGGTCTTTCTTCTTTCGGCGATAAAGGATGACGATGTGGCCGATGGTAGCCACATGGGTGGAATTCGTTTTGTCAGCCAAATAACCACCGATTTCCTTTTTGTCGCAGTCGGAGTTGTTTAGGATCTTCACTTTGATCAATTCGTTGGCTTCCAAATTGTCTGATATGGCTTTGACGATGTTATCGTCAATCTCACCTTTTCCGATATTGATGGCAGGATTCAATCCATTGGCCAATGATTTAAGATAAGCGATATTTTTTGGTTTCATTCGTATTTCCTCCAATCGGGGATAGATTGCAACTCAGGCAGTTCTCTTGCCTTGTTGTCTTTTTTCCTATTAGCCGAAGTCCAAAGGGATTCTTTTTCGGAGATGATCTCGCAAAGCATCGCTTTGAAGCCGGCTTTCTTAGCGGCTTTCATATCGGTATAAAGCTGATCGCCGATAAAAAGGACTTCTTCCGGTTTGAACTTGAGGCGCCTCACGAAACGCCTTATCTTGTGGCTGAAAGGCTTCATCGCCCATCCTAGGCATGGCACATTGAGACTATCAGAGAATTCTTTGACTCTCTTGACCATCCCATTGGAGACGACGGCGATCTTAAAACCTTCGCTTTCAAGGGCTCTTACCCATTCTTTGACATAGCATGGGGCCTCGCGGCTTTGGGATCTGGCCAAGGTATTGTCTAGATCGCAAAGGATGAGTTTCACCCCGATCTTATGGAAAAATTCGGGGCCGATGTCCGTCGGGCGATCACAACGGCAGTCCGGCAAATACCGGAGCGTCATTTGTCATCCCCTTCGTCAAATAAGGAAATCTGCTCGAAATTGGCGTTGGACGCCTCGCTTGGCTCCTCGGCTTCGATGATTTCCGGCTCGATAGCTTTCTCAGCCTTCGGCAGTTCGTAGGAAACGAAGTCGTTATCGATATAAAGCGAGTCGAGCTTCGAAATGAGCTTAATGCGGGCCTTGGCTTTGAAATTTGGGGCCATCTTGGCATACTTGTCAGCCGGAGTCAGGTAGAAATCCTCAAAGGTAGCATCATATGCCTCGTCGTTATTGAGAATGCACGGGATGGTATAAGGGGCTTCTTTATCGCCGACTTTATCGAGATAAAGCAAGCGATGCTGTTCGGATTTGAACATGTTGTAAACGAGGGTGGCTTTGGATAGCCTGCCGCCCTTTTCGACGCTCTTATCCGGGTCAATGACGCGGAGATGGGCGCGGTCTGTAACTAAGAGGGCTTTGCCCTTCTCTTCCGGGGCGAAAGCCAGCAATCCCGCCATATCGTCGCCTTTGAACTGGCCAGATTTGACCCCGCCTGTTCTTGGGTTGGTGAGAGGGATGTCGTTTTCGTTATAGAACGAGGCTAAGCCCGATACGGACATCACGAACAGATTGGACTGTCCGGAGGCGATCACGACATCCACCAAGGAATCAGAGGAGCTCATGCGGATGGCTCCCAAGGTTTTATTGTGGCGTTTGGCGGCAAACAAAGAGAGCTGCACTCTCTTAATAGCACCGCGTTTGGTCAATAAGATGACATAAAGATCTGGGCGGAACTTCCTGATGGTAAAGACTTTGACGATCTTTTCTCCGGCGCTCATCTGGAGCAAAGCGGAGATATGGCCACCGATGTCGTTCCATTTGGCTTCCTTGATCTCGTTGACCGGGAGATAGACGTAATTGCCGGATTCGGTGAAGAGGATGGCGTAATCTTTCGTGGTGCATAAGCCCTTATATACGATGACATCGCCAGGCTTAGTGCCCGGGAGGACACCATTATGGCCGCCAGAGCCTTTGTAAGACTTGATGGTGCAGCGTTTGATATAGCCGTCTCTGGAGACGACGACATAGCAATCTTCCCTGACGATCAAATCGCGCTTATCGACGGAGAGATCTCCGATTTCTTCTTCGGTTATCAAGGTACGACGATCATCGCCATAACGTTTGGAGATGTCTTTGAGGTCTTTGATGATGACGCCTTCGATGAGAGTCTTGTCGTTCAACAACGAATTGAGATATTCGACCTCTTTCGTCAAGGTGTCCCTTTCGTTTTCCAAAGTGACGATGTCGGTATGGGACAATTTGTATAACGGCATCATGACGATGGCTTCGGCCTGATCGGCGGTAAAGCCAAAGGCTTTGGAGATATTCTTTTTCGAATCGGCTTTATCGGCGGAGGCTTTGATGACTTCGACGACTTTATCCAAAATCGAGACGGCTTTGATGAGGCCCAAAACGATTTCCAGTCTGGAATTATCTTTATTTAAAAGATAATGGCTTCTTCTCACGATGACGTCGAGCTGATGGGAGATATAGCAATCGGCATAGGTGCATAAATCCATGAGTTTCGGACGACCATCGACGATGGCGACCATATTGGCCGAATAAGAGGTCATCAGGTTCGTCTTGCTCATCAAGAATTTCAAAATGGCTTCCGGTTTGGCGTCTTTTTTCAAATCGATGGCGATGCGGAGGCCGGTTTTGTCGGTCTCGTCCCTCACCTCATCGATGCCGACGACCGCCTTATCGTGCCTCAATTTGTCGATTTGGCCGACCAATTGGGCTTTGTTGACCCCATAAGGGATTTCGGTGACGATGATTTGCTTGTTATTTTCGTTTTCGATGATTTCGGTCTTAGAAAGGACGGAAATGCGGCCCTTGCCGGTCTCATACATCTGCTTTAGGCCTTCGGAAGCGTGGATGATGCCGCCAGTCGGGAAATCAGGGCCGGGGACATATTGCATCAAATCGTTAGCCGAGCAGCCCGGGTGTTTGATGCGATAGATGATGGCTTGGCAAATCTCTTTGAGATTGTGCGGAGGGATTTCCGTGGCGAGACCAACGGCAATGCCCGTCGATCCATTCGCGAACAAATTCGGGAATCTAGATGGCAAAACCGTAGGTTCGGTCGAACTATCGTCATAAGTCAAGGCCATATCGACGGTATCCATTTCGATGTCGAGGACCAATTCGTTGGAAATGGCCGCCAATCTGGCTTCGGTATAACGAGGGGCGGCCGGTTCGTCGCCGTCCATCGAGCCGTTGTTGCCCTGGAATTGAACGAGAGGGTAACGCAAACGCCAATCTTGGCTCAAATGCGCGAGAGCATCGTAGATAGATGCGTCGCCATGAGGGTGATAATTGCCCATGACGTCGCCGACGATGTGAGCGGATTTCTTGGTTGGGTGATCGAAAGTGTTATGCGTATCCCACATATCGTAGACGATGCGGCGCTGAACCGGCTTAAGGCCGTCTCTAGCGTCAGGGATTGCGCGTTCTTGGATGACGTCTTTGGCGTAAATGCCAAATCTATCGCCCATCAATTCATCTAAAGATGAATCAAGGATGTCTTCGACAATGTTTTCTTCGACTGCTTGTTGTTTCTTTTTAGCCATTGTCACACCCCCTTGACTTCCTTCATGAAGGAATCTTCTTCATTGAAGACGATGTTTTCTTCGATCCAGGAACGACGGAGAGAAGGATCTTTGCCCATAAGGATGGAAATGCGCTTCTCAACGACGAGGGGATCTTGGATATCGACTCTTATGAGTCGCCTTGTCTTTTTGTTCATGGTGGTCGACGCCAATTGATCGGCGTTCATCTCACCAAGACCTTTATAACGGTTGATGCCGTAGCCGGCGCCGATTTGGGCTTTCGCTTCTTCGAGCTTGCTATCATCCCAAACGTAAACGAATTTCTTCGGGTCGGACTTCTTGTAGACGCGATAAAGAGGCGGGCAGGCGATATAGACCATGCCGTTATCGATAAGCGGCTTCATGTAGTTGTAGAAGAAAGTCAAAAGCAAGGTTTGGATGTGAGCGCCGTCAACGTCAGCATCAGTCATGATGATGATTTTTCCGTAGCGGGATTCGTTGACATCGAAATTTTGCCCTACGCCCGCTCCAATGGTCTGAATGAGGGTGGCAAATTCAACGTTAGCCAACATCCTTTCCATCGTGACGGAGTCGGTGTTAAGCGGCTTACCTCTAAGAGGTAAAATGGCTTGGTGCAGACGATCTCTGCCGTTTTTGGCTGAACCACCGGCCGAATTACCTTCGACGATGAAGAGCTCGTTGTTTTTGTAATCTTTCGACTGAGCGGAGGCCAATTTGTCGGAAACGATCAAATCGTTTTGTTTCTTTTTGGTGCCGCGGGCTTCTTCCCTGGCTTTCCTGGCCGCGTCCCTGGCGTTCTTGGAGGCTTGGCACTTCTTGATTAAATCAAGGCCGAAGTCTTTATGCTCCATGAGATAGTACGTGAAATGCTCGTTGATGAATTGGGAGCAAGCCTGCAAAGCGGCAGGAGTGCCCAATTTGCCTTTGGTTTGTCCTTCATATTCCGTCATCGATTCAGGCATTTTGATGGACAAGACGCAAGTCAGACCTTCACGAAGGTCTGTGCCGTCGATTCTCTGGTTTTCTTTGATGATGCCGTTTTCGATGCCCCAATCGTTGAGGGCTTTGGTGAGCCCCATTTTAAGGCCGTCTTCGTGAGTGCCACCGCCCGCTGTGCGAACGCTGTTGGCGTAGCTTAAGATGTGCTCGTTGTAATCTTGGATGCACCATTGCAAGGCGCATTCGATGCGAATTTGCGAGGAAGAATCGACAAAATCGATGATATCGCTTAACGGCGTTTTGTTCTGGTTGAGGGTCGAAACGTATTCCCTTAGGCCGTTCTCGTAATAGAATTCGTGCTGCAACGAAGTGCGTTCATCTTTTAAGATGAAGCGGACCTTTTTAGCCAAGAAAGACGATTCTTGGAGGTGATTATAGATGGTATCCCACTTGAATTCGGTCGTGGTGAAAATCGAAGCGTCTGGCTTAAAACGGACGCTGGAGCCATGTTTGTTGGTTTTGCCAATAACTTCTAGCGGGTCCTTTAGGATTCCGCCTTTCTCGAAAGAAATTCTATAGATCTGGCCGCCGCGATAAACGATGACTTCGAGCCATTCCGAAAGGGCGTTTGTGACCGTCGCGCCCATGCCGTGTAAGCCGGCCGAGGTCGAATAGGCTTTGGAATTGAATTTGCCGCCGGCATGAAGGGCGGTGAAGATCAATTGGACGGCAGGCATGCCGGTTTGTTGATGAATATCAACAGGCAAACCACGGCCCTCGTCATCCACTTGAACAGAACCATCCTTATGGATGGTGACGGTTATTTTGTTGCCGTAACCGTTGACGGCTTCATCGATGGAATTATCGACGATTTCCCAAACCAAGTGATGAAGGCCCGTGCTGTTTGTTGAGCCAATATAGACGCCAGGGCGTTTCCTAATACCATCGAGTTCGCTTAAAACTTCGATGTTATCGGCGGTATATCCCTGCTGAGCCTTAAGAACCTCCCTCTCGGATTGGGCGAGATTGTTGTTTTCTTGTTCGTTGAGCATGCGTATATTATTGCACACTTACGCACGAAGAACAAAGTCTTTAAACCATGATTGTCTAGAATTCGCCACTTGTGGCGAAATCATACCAATAGGTCAATGCCAAAAAATATGGTCATAATCTTTTTATTAGTATGTTTTTAGTAGTTTTATCGTATATGTATATATCAAAGATATATAATTGCACGAATACAAAAAAAGAGATGGATTTCTCCACCTCTATTTTTTTGGATTCTTACATCTGAGAGTTCATGTTCTTCATGATGGCGCGGATTTGAGCCTCGGTCGGCTTTCTTCCCATTTGCGCATACATGGTGCGAATCATCTTCTCGTTGATAGGAGGGTTCTTCTTCATCTGAGACTTGAATAAGGCTCTAGCGCCGAAGAAACCGCCGATCAAGCCAACGACTAACAAGGCGATGGCAATACCGAACCACGGGCCGTTCCAGCCGAATTCAGTGCTGCTAGCTAACAAATTCATCTTTAGGCCCTTCCGTCGTATTTGCCGGTCGAAGTATCGACTAAGATCTGGTCTCCTTCATTAATGAAGAGAGGTACTTTGATGACCAAGCCGGTCTCGAGGGTAGCGTCTTTGGAACCACCGTTGGAGATGGTATCGCCACGGACACCCGGTTCAGTCTCGGTAACGGTCATCGCGACCTTGGCTGGAAGGACGACGCCGATGAGCTCGCCTTCGAAGGTGTTGATCATGACTTCGAGATTTGGAACGAGGTATTTGGCTTCGTTCTCTAAGAGGGCATGTGGGATTTCCATTTGCTCATAGGTCTTTGGATCCATGAAGCAATAGGTGATGCCGGAATCGTAGAGATATTGGGAAGCGACTTTGTCCAAGCGAGCTTCGGTTACATCGTAACCGGAGTTACGGGCCAATTCGGTGATGGCGCCGGTTCTGACGTTTTGGACTTTGACTTTCGCGACCATCTTTCTCATCGCGGTCTTGTTAAGAAGGATGTCTAAGCAGCGATAAAGGTTGCCTTCATCGATGAAATAGTTTCCTGGGCGTAATTCTGTAACGTTCATTTTTTTCTTCTCCCTAAAAAAGCATTAGTATTCTACATTCATTTCTTTCGTAAGAAAAGAACGTGTTTACCACTTAAGAAATTAAATACGGATTGAGTCTTTTCTCAGTCCCAATGTCCGATGATTGCTCATGTCCCGGATAGACTTTCGTCTCATTCGGGAGCGCTTTGAGCTTATCCAACGAAGATCTCATTTTTCTTCCGTCTCCGCCGGGCAAATCGCTTCTCCCCACCGATAAGTGAAAGAGCGTGTCCCCTGAGAAAAGGACTTTGTCCTTATCGTCATAATAGCATACGCTCCCCGGAGTGTGGAAAGGGGTGTGGATGACTTTGAAGGAATGTCCACCGATTTGGATTGTTTCGCCATCTTCGACCTCGTTGACGTCAAAGCCGGTTATCATCAGCCCTTTCAATAAATTGAAACGATCGTCAGTCAGATATTTCGCATCCTCTTCGTGGATATAGAGCGGGGCTTTATGGCTTACGTTCGTGAGCCCATAGGTATGGTCGTAATGTCCGTGCGTGAGCAAATAGGCCAGCACTTTGCCGGCGTGGTGTTTCTCGATATAGCGGTCCAAGCAACCGTTTTGGTTGTTGCCAGGATCGATAACGATACAAGGCTCCCCTTCTTCGCCGATGATATATGTGTTTGCGAAATATGGGGATTGGAACGGATTGACGACCTTCATATAAGCCCTTAATACAAAAATAAGACCTTAAGGTCTTATTTAAGTTTCTTGATTTCTTTATGAACCGTCATCTTGCGGCAGCGGCTGCAATATTTTTTGAGCTCAATCTTATCAGGATGGGTTCTCTTGTTGCGGGTTCCAAGATAGTTATGTTCGCCGCATTCGCTGCAAGCGAGGATGATTTCATCACGTTTACTGGTTGCCATAGTTAATCACTTCTTTCTTTTAAGCGTTGCTACTTTATCATAACAAAAAGCGATTATCTAGATATTTGTTAACTTTGCTTATGCAATAACACGAAAAGAGTAGAAAACTTAGGCCTCTTCGCTCAAAATTAGTCAGCATGGAAAGAAATAAGACCAAGAAAATCAAATTAGGCGACATCGCCATCGGAGGGCAAAACAAAGTCCTCATCCAAAGCATGTGCTCGGTTAAAACCGAGAAAGTCGACGAGGTCGTTGCTCAGATCAACGAATGCGCCTCTTTGGGAGCTGATATCATGCGCGTCTCCGTGCTTGATAAGAAAGACGCTGAGGCCATCAAAGAAATCGTCGAACGGATTTCGATTCCTTTGGTCGCCGACATCCATTTCGACCCCGAATTGGCCTTGATTTCCATTGAATCTGGCTGTTCGGCCATCCGTTTGAACCCAGGCAATATCAGAGATAAGGCCGACATCATCCGCATCGCCGATAAGTGCAAAGAGAAGAATATTCCCATTCGCATCGGCGTAAATGCCGGCTCCTTGGACGACACCATAAAAGGCAACACCCTTGCCGAGAAATTGGTAGGCTCCGCCAAGAAAGAGGCCTCCATTCTCGAAGGAATCGGATTCAATGACATAGTCATTTCCCTTAAGGCTTCCTCGGTGAAAGACACGATAGAAGCTTATGAATTGGCCTCCAAAGAATTTAAATATCCGCTTCATCTAGGCGTTACCGAGGCCGGTCCTAAGGATATTGGGCTCGTCAGAAGCGCCGCAGCCCTCTCCCCGCTTCTTTTAGAAGGCATAGGAGACACGATCCGCATTTCTTTGAGCGATGACCCAAAAGAAGAGATAAAAGCCGCCAGAAGGCTTCTTATTGATTTAGGGCTTATGTCTGGGCCAAGGCTGATAAGCTGCCCAACATGTGGAAGAACGCAGGTCGACTTATTGCCGTTAGTTAACATAGTCAAAGACTATCTGGAAAAATATCCAACTTGGGACGTGACCGTCGCCGTGATGGGCTGCCCAGTCAACGGAGTGGGCGAAGCGAAGGCCGCCGACATAGGCGTAGCCGGAGGCAAAGACGGCTGGGCTTTGTTTAAAAAAGGCAAGGTCATCAGAGCCATCAGTAATGAAAAAATAGTAGAGGAATTCCTAAAGGAATTAGAACTACTAAAAAATAACTAAAAACGCGATGGATACCACCGCGTTTTCTTTTTTTATTCGTCGTCGTTTAGGGCTTTGGCTTGCTTGCGGAAGTTCTCCTCAAGCTGCCTTCTGACCGAGCGTTGAATGGCTTTGCGCTTATACTTGTGCTTAACCTGATCGATAGCGAAGTCCCTCTTCCTCTTATATCCCGGTTTTACCTTATCGGAACGGGTCTTTGCTTTAGCAATCTTGATTTCTTTTTTCTCTTCTTCGGACTCGAAAGCCTTTTTCTTGGTGAATTTGGTTTTCTTGGCCAAGCCAACAGGATCCTCTTTGAGGATGCCGTTACGGAAGATGAAGTAATCAAACTTAATGCCGAAGTTGACTAGCTGTCTTGGCAATTCGGCGGAGTCGTCATCGTAAAAAACCCAGCTATCGCCGGTCTTATCGAAACGACCGGTTCGGCCTGCGCGATGATGATAGAATTCAAGATCGCTTGGCAAATCCAAGGAGATGACGTCAGAGACGTCAGGGATATCCATGCCACGGCTTAATAAGTCGGAGGCGATGATGACCGAGGTTTTGTTTGCCTTGATATCACGAAGGGCTTTTTTACGGGCTCTATCGTTTAAGGAACCGGTGAAATAGATAGCGTCAACCCCATTATCACGAAGATATTTGTAGGCTGCATCGACAGTTTCCTTCTTGGAAGCAAAGACGATGGAGAGATATGGCTTCTTGAGCTTTAGGAATTCAAGCAAAGCTTGTTTCGGGTCGGCGTGTTTGATATCGACCAAATGATGCGAAACAGAAGATGAAGTCTCGGTCTCTTCGGCTTCGAATTGGAAGTCGGTCGAGACAAAGTGTTTGATTTCGTCTTTAAGGGATTGCTTCAAAGTCGCGGAGAAGACGAGAATCTGCGGTTCGTCGATCTCGGTTTGGAATAAAGATTCGATATCATCGAAGTATCCCATCTCCAAGAGCATGTCCGCTTCATCTAAAACCACCGTTCTGACGTTGGAAAGATTGAGAGAATGCTTGGTGACCAAAAGGTCTTTGAGACGGCCCGGGGTGCCGATGATCATATGAGGGGCCACCGAGAGACCTTCTTCGTTTTGGCTCACCTCAGCTTCGCTGGTGAAGAGCCTGATCTTAAGTTTTGGGTAGAAACGAACGAATTCTTTGGCGAATTCATAGATCTGTCTGGCCAATTCCCTGCTTGGGGCGATGATGACGCTTTGAACTCGTGGCAGATTGACATCCGTTTTCTCAATCACTGGGATAAGGAAAGCGTGCGTCTTTCCACTGCCAGTCGCCGATTGGGCGAGAATTGACTTGCCACGAAGAGCCTTCGGAATGACGTTGCTTTGAACTGGGGATGGCGAGACGTAACCTAGCTTATTGAGGGCGTTTACCATCTGGGCTGATAAAGAAAATGCGGAGAAACTTGCCATAATCGGGCTAATTATAGGCGAAAGGGGCGAAACTATCAACGCGTAGGCGTATAATGGGAGGCATGGAAATCGTCTCTTTCTACCCAAAAGGCTTCTGCGACGGCGTCGTAAACGCATTTGCTTTGGCTGAAAAGGCCTTAAAGGAGCACCCGGGCAAGACCCTCTATCTTGTCGGCTCCTTGGTCCACAACGAATTGGCCATCTCTTCTTTGTTTAGCAAAGGATGTGTCATTTTGGATGAAAGAAACGGAGACTTGTTAGCTCAAATGGAAGCCTTGCCAAATGGGTCATTGGTTCTATATTCGGCCCATGGGCACGATAAGGATTCTTACGATATAATCGCCAAAAAGAAGGATTTCATCGTCTACGACGCCTCTTGCAAGCACATTTTATCCAACATCGAGAAAATGAAGGAGGTCAAAGGCCAGATAGCCTTTGTCTGCGACCCGAATCATCTCGAAGCCAAGGCTATTTCTTCTTTGTCCAATACGACCGTCATTGACCCAAAAAACCCAACCATCGATAAATATGACTATGTCATATCTCAGACCTCTTTGGACAAAGAGACCTATTCGGAGGTTGTTAATGAATTAAAGAAAGCCAATCCGAGTATCGTTTCCTTAGGTGGAAGATGCCCATCCACCGTTTTGAGGCAGAGGAATATCATCGAAGCCCCAGACGACATCGACTTGTTCATCATCGTCGGCTCGAAGGATTCCTCGAACACGAAACGTCTGGCCTATTTGGCGAAGAAATATCATCAAAACGCCGATGTCATCCAGGCTTTGGATGTGAATGAACTTAGAAAGTTCGACTTAAGCGGATACAAAAAAGCCGCCTTGACCTCTGGAGCGAGCTCCAGCCAGACGGCTTACGAAGATATCAAGAATTACCTTAAGACCCTTTAGATGACCTCAGGAAGCCTTTCGTGATCGATTTTTTTGATTTGGAGGTTCGAATCCAATCCTAGAAGGATTTTTTCCATTTGGTTCATGAAAACATGCTCGATCTCGTGAGGGAAATCGATGTAATTATAGTGATTGAGGACGATTTCTCGACGGCAGTGATGCGGAGCATCGCCGGAGATATAGATATCATAGCCTTCGTTCATGGCGTTTACATATTCCCTAGAGCCGCCTCCGCCGATGATAGCAACGCTTTGAACCATTTTCTTTCCTTCGGCGATAAGAAGGCCGTAGTCGACTCCGAAGGCTTTTTTCGCTAATTTAGCGAAAGCGTGTATCTCCATTGGCTCTTTGAGATGCCCACCGCGAGCCATCGGGCAGGTTTCCAAAGGTTTGATGTCTTCTAGTCCAAGCAAATTGGCTAAGGTGTCGTTCATGCCATCCTTCCCCAAATCGAAATTGGTGTGATAGGACATGATAGGGATATCGAGTGCCTTTATCTTCTCGTAGAGAGCCGCTTTGACAGGATCGGAAGCCAAGACGCGTTTGAGCTTGCCAAAGATGAACGGATGATGGGTGATGATCATGTCTGGCTTATAGTCTAGAACGGTTGGCAAAACCTCATCGTCAAAATCCAAGCATAGTAGAATTTTAGTAGTTTCTTCTTTGAAGGTGCCAACTTGAAGACCAGGATGGTCATACCATTCGGCCGTCTTTTTCGGGAACTTATCGCCCAGCTTCTTAAGCAACGATCTAGTCTTCATTCATTACATCCTCCAAGATTTTGAGTTCTTTTCCGATCTCGGTTTTTCTCTTTTCCGGGATATCGTTTTTAAGCAGTCTCTCGTATTGGGCTTTCTTTTCTAAAGCGAATCTCTTCCAATCCGAGTTATGCCTATGGCATTCCAATGGGCCAAAGAGAAGTTCGGCTTGGCTATAGAATATGTCTTCGTCGGTCTTAGCTAACTTCCAGACCGAATACCAAATGTTATCTTCGTAGAAGAAGGATTCCTCTTCGACTTTGTAGCCGAGTTTGGCACAAGTTAAAAGCAAGACATCCCATTCCGAGTGAGCGTCCAAGATAAGAGTCTTGATTCTATCGAGCTTTTCTGGATGTTCTTCCAATATGGAAGAAATGAGCCTTCCTCCCATCCCAGCGATGACCACCATATCCACTTTCGGATCGAGGGCCGCCAAACCGGAGGAGAGGGATAGAGAGATCCTTTCCGGATAAAGGGCTTCTTCCTCCACCGCTTTGGAAAGGCGGAGGAAGGGACCTTTTTTGTTTTCGATGGCTTGCACAAAGGGAGAAACGCCTTCGTTGGTGAGATAAATAGGCAACGCCCCATGATCAGAACCGACATCCGCGACGAAAGAACCCTTACTTACGTAAGAAGCGACTTTAGAGAGGCGGAAGGAGAGGTTTTTCATTATTTCTTATGGGTGTCTGGGCCAGGTTGGCTGGCGACTTCGCGGTAATCGCCGAGTTTTTTCATACGAGTCGGGTGGCGAAGCTTATTGATGGCCTTTTTCTCGATCTGACGGATACGCTCACGGGTGACGCCGAATTCCTGGCCGACTTCCTCCAAGGTCCTCGGGCGGTTGTCGTCGAGGCCGTAGCGGAGCCTCAGGACTTTTTCCTCGCGGTCGGTGAGGTCCTTCATGATCTCGTACAATTCGTCCTTGAGCAAGGACTTGGTGGTGTATTCCTCCGGGGATTGGGCGGATTTGTCTTCGATGAAGTCGCCCAGGTGGGAGTCGTCCTCCTCGCCTATCGGGGTCTCCAAGGAGACCGGCTCGAGGGCGATGCGCTGGATCTCCCTGATGCGCTCCGGGGACAGGGCGCCGTCCATCCTCTCGGAGATCTCCTCGGCGGTCGGGTCCCTTCCCAATTCCTGGACGAGGGTTCTTTGAACCCTGGTCATCTTGTTGATGGTCTCGACCATGTGGACCGGGATGCGGATGGTGCGGGCTTGGTCGGCGATGGCGCGGGTGATGGCCTGGCGGATCCACCAAGTGGCGTAGGTGGAGAACTTGAAGCCCTTGGTGTAGTCGAATTTCTCGACGGCCTTGATGAGGCCCATGTTGCCCTCCTGGATCAGATCCAGGAAATGCATGCCCCTGCCGACGTAATGCTTGGCGATGGAGATGACGAGGCGGAGGTTCGCGGTGATCAGCTCCTTCTTGGCCTCCTCGTCGCCTTCGGCGATGCGCTTGGCCAATTCCGTCTCCTGCTGGGCGTTGAGGAGGTCGACCTTGCCGATCTCCCTCAGGTACATCTTGACGGAGTCGTTGACCTTGACCTCGCCCGGCTGGATCTTGGAGAGGTCCTCGATCTCGCTGAGCTCGCTCAGCTCGCCGTCGGCATCCTCGCCCATGTCCTCGTCGTCCAGGTCGTCTTCGGCCATCGCGTCTTCGGAGAATTCGACGTTGTCGAGGTCCGGCTCGTCCTCTTCGGCTATGACTTTGATGTCGTTCTCGGCGAAGAAGGCGATCAACTGCTCGACGTCGTCGTCGGACATGTCGAACTTGGAAGTGGCTTCCAGAAGCTCCTCTTGGTCGATGGAGCCGCTGGCTTTCCCCTTTTTGAGGAAATCCTTTTTGAGCTTCTCGAATAGTTCGATTGCTCGGTTATCTTCTTCATCCTCTTCTGGCTCGAAGCCGATGCTAAGATCTTCATCTTCTTTTTCGGCTTTGGCTGGTTTTTGGGCCTTGGTGGCTTTCTTCTCAGCCGGTTTCTTAGCGGCTTTGGTTTCTACTTTCTTGGTAGCTTTTTTCTCGCTGGAATCGGACTTTTTGCTGGTTTTCTTCTCTGTGGTCTTCTTAGCCTCGGTCTTAGTCGAGGCTTTCTTTAGATCTTTTTCTTCGTTTGTTCCCTTTTTTGCCATAATGTCCCCTTTCTATTCGTTTATTCCCTTTATAACGAACTTTTGGCGTTTTCTTTCCGCTACTTCGTTCGTGATATCGGCTTTCTCTTTTAGAGTCTTGCCGATCAATTGTTGACTAACTAAGCGTTTCTTTCTCGCATTTCTTTTCTTTCTCGCTCCTGATGCGCTTGGCGCAGGCCTCGACCCGTTCCAACGAGAATGGAGGATAAGAGGGGTATCATCGGAGAGAGCGGCCGGCAAACCTGAGGAAAGGGATAAAGAGATCCTTTCCGGGCAAAGGGCCGCTTCTTCCACCGCTTAGGATGGAAGGATTTTTATTATTTGCTATGGGTATCAGGGCCAATTTGATTGATAACTTCTCTATAATCGCCGAGTTTCTTCAAACGAGTCGGGTGGCGAAGTTTTTTGATGGCCTTGGCTTCGATCTGACGGATACGCTCACGGGTGACGCCGAATTCCTGGCCGACTTCCTCCAAGGTCCTCGGGCGGTTGTCGTCGAGGCCGTAGCGGAGCCTCAGGACTTTTTCCTCGCGGTCGGTGAGGTCCTTCATGATCTCGTACAATTCGTCCTTGAGCAAGGACTTGGTGGTGTATTCCTCCGGGGATTGGGCGGATTTGTCTTCGATGAAGTCGCCCAGGTGGGAGTCGTCCTCCTCGCCTATCGGGGTCTCCAAGGAGACCGGCTCGAGGGCGATGCGCTGGATCTCCCTGATGCGCTCCGGGGACAGGGCGCCGTCCATCCTCTCGGAGATCTCCTCGGCGGTCGGGTCCCTTCCCAATTCCTGGACGAGGGTTCTTTGAACCCTGGTCATCTTGTTGATGGTCTCGACCATGTGGACCGGGATGCGGATGGTGCGGGCTTGGTCGGCGATGGCGCGGGTGATGGCCTGGCGGATCCACCAAGTGGCGTAGGTGGAGAACTTGAAGCCCTTGGTGTAGTCGAATTTCTCGACGGCCTTGATGAGGCCCATGTTGCCCTCCTGGATCAGATCCAGGAAATGCATGCCCCTGCCGACGTAATGCTTGGCGATGGAGATGACGAGGCGGAGGTTCGCGGTGATCAGCTCCTTCTTGGCCTCCTCGTCGCCTTCGGCGATGCGCTTGGCCAATTCCGTCTCCTGCTGGGCGTTGAGGAGGTCGACCTTGCCGATCTCCCTCAGGTACATCTTGACGGAGTCGTTGACCTTGACCTCGCCCGGCTGGATCTTGGAGAGGTCCTCGATCTCGCTGAGCTCGCTCAGCTCGCCGTCGGCATCCTCGCCCATGTCCTCGTCGTCCAGGTCGTCTTCGGCCATCGCGTCTTCGGAGAATTCGACGTTGTCGAGGTCCGGCTCGTCCTCTTCGGCTATGACTTTGATGTCGTTCTCGGCGAAGAAGGCGATCAACTGCTCGACGTCGTCGTCGGACATGTCGAACTTGGAAGTGGCTTCCAGAAGCTCCTCTTGGTCGATGGAGCCGCTGGCTTTCCCCTTTTTGAGGAAATCCTTTTTCAATTTATCGAACAGCTCGTTTTCTTTGTTGTCTTCTTCAGGCTCATAGTTCAGATCTAAGCCAACCTCTTCATCAGAGATTTCTTCGATTTCTTTTTTGGCTTTCGTAGCTTTCTTGGCGGCTGGTTTTTTCGTTGTGGCTTTTGTCTCTTTCTTTCCGTTGGCATCGGCCTTTTTAACGACTTTCTTTTCTTCGGTCTTGGCTTTGGCTTTTTTGGTTTCCTTAGCCGTTTCTATTCCTTTTTTCTCTTTTGCCATAATGATCCCCTTTTCTATTCGCTGTTTTATTTCTTGGCGAATTTTTGGCGTCTTTGAAGCGCCTCATTCATTAATTTGGCTTTCTCCTCCGGAGTTTTTCCGATCAGGTTTTCCCGGAGATGCTCTTTTTCGTATTTCTTTTCCTTTTCTATCCTGATGCGCTTGGCGCAGGCTTCGACCTGTTCTAGTGAGAACGGAGGATAGGATGTTTCGTCCGCGAGGACGGTTGCGAGATTGCGAAGTTCTTCGGCGTTGTCGAAGCCGCTTTGCTCGATGTCGCTCAACAAGAGCGATATCTCAATATTGGCATCTCTGGCATTCTCGTATTCGATGATGAAGTTGGCGATGGTTTGGTAGGTGTCGTTGTAAAAGCTATCGATGGAATTTTTGAAGTATTCCACCGCTTCCCTTTCGTGAAGCATGTAATAGAGCATTAGCTTCTCGGCGACGTCCAAGGCCCCGCGGTTCTCGGTTTTTATCCGCGTTCGGCGGACATTCGGAACAATTTGTTCCTCTTTGCTAGGGAGAGGCGTTTTGTTTACCTGACTTCTGATGACTTCCGCTTCATACCCGGTGATGCGAGAGAGCTTAACGATGTAATTCTCTCGATCAAGTCCCGCCGGAATGCTAGACAGGTATGGGATGAAGTAATTGAGGACTTTCTCCCTATCTTCTTTAGAAGATAATCGTTTGACGTTCAGGTAATAATTCATTTGAAAGTCGAACGGGTCGACCAAATGATTCATCATTTCTTTTAAGACCTCGGCCCCGGATTCCTGATAGATATCGTCAGGGTCTCTTAGGTCATTCGGATTGAGGACGATTCTGAATGGCACGTTGGCTTTGGACAATTTCTGAATCATCTTCATCATGCCCGTTTGCCCAGCGTCGTCTCCGTCTAAACATAGACGGATTTCGGCGTTCAAGCGGCGAAGCATCTTTATATGTTGATCGCTTAGATTGGTTCCCATCACCGCCACGGCCGATTTGATTCCGGCCTTCCAGAGGGCGATGACGTCCATAAAGCCTTCGAGGACATAGATATAGCCGTCGTGCCTGGCTGTTTCTTTGGCTTGGTTGTAGTTATATAAGACCTCGCTCTTGTGGAAGATGCGCGTTTCAGGCGAGTTGACGTATTTTGGGCTCCCGTCGTCGCGGATGCGGCGGGCCGAGAAGCCGACGACTTGACCGTCGGAGTCTTTAAGCGGGAAGACGAGTCTTCCGGCATTGGAATCCGATGTTCCGTTGGCTTTAGCCAAAGCTATCCCGATATCTTCGATGGACTTGAGGGAATGGCCTTTCGCTTGGAGGAATTGAATCGTCTTCTTGCCGTCTAGAAGCGAGTAGCCGATGCCAAAGGCATTCGCCACATCATTGTCTATGTTTCTCGTCTCGAGATATTCTTTGGCGATTTTGCCTTCTTCGGTCGATAGACCGTATTGATAGAAAAGTTGGAGATCGTTGATGCACTTATAAAGCGGAACGAGATTGGTATCCACTTTCTTCTCGTGGCGTTGGCTGGACAAGCGGGGATCGTTGAAGCCGATCATCGCCGCCAATTTGCGCACAGCCTCGTCGAAGCTGATTTTCTCATACTTCTCGATGAAGGTTATGGCGTTGCCGCCCGCTCCGCAGGCAAAACATTTGTAAATCCGCTTCTCGCGGGAGATATTCAAGGACGGGTTCTTATCATCGTGGAATGGGCAGACCGCCAAATAAGAGCGTCCTTTTTGAATAACGGGGATGTAGGAAGAAATGACGCTTACAATGTCCGCATTCTTAAGCAAATCATCGATGAGATCTTTGGAATATGGCATGTTTCCTCCTTTCACACCATATTAATAAATTAATATGGATTTTACTATAAAACTACTAATGAGTTATTTTACATATAGCACTTCACAGAGAAGTAATTAACCAGTTCGGTGATGGACATTCTGATCTGTTTCATAGTGTCTCTATCTCTGACGGTGACGCTCTGATCGGCCGCGGTGTCGAAGTCGATGGTGACGCAATATGGAGTGCCGATTTCGTCTTGGCGGCGATAGCGTTTGCCGATTGAACCGGTGACGTCATAAGTGCAAGATAAACGCTTATTGAGGATATTGAGAACCTCTAAAGCCTTGTCTTCCAGCTTTTTGGAAAGCGGCAAGACGGCCACCTTATATGGGGCGAGTCCCGGATTGAGGTGCATGACGGTACGAACATCTCCGCCTTCGAGTTGTTCTTCATCGTAAGCGTCCACCATGGTCATGAGCATCAAACGATCCAAGCCCATCGATGGTTCGATGACATATGGCAAATACTTTTCGTTGGTGTCAGGGTCGAAATAGGTGAGATCTTGCTTGGAATATTCTTGATGGCGACCTAAATCGTAATCCGTACGATCGGCGACGCCTAAGATTTCTCCCCAACCTAAGGTTGGGAAATCATATTCGACGTCAGTCGTGGCCTTAGAATAGAAAGCCAATTCGGCCGCTTCGTGATCTCTGAAGCGAAGATTTTCTTCTTTGATGCCTAAAGATTCGACGAACTTAAGGCAATAGTTCTTCCAATAGGAGAACCACTCGAGATCGGTTCCAGGCTTGCAGAAGAATTCCATCTCAAGCTGCTCGAATTCACGCGTACGGAAGGTGAAATTGCCCGGGGTGATCTCGTTGCGGAAGGATTTTCCGGCATTGCAGATGCCGAATGGGAGTTTCTTTCTCGAAGCGCGTTGAACGGCTTTGAAGTTGGTGAACACGCCTTGCGCGGTTTCAGGACGGAGGTAAACCACGGAAGAATTATCTTCCGTGACGCCGATGTGAGTCTTGAACATCATGTTGAATTTGCGGATCGGGGTGAAATCGTTCTTTCCGCAATTCGGGCATTTAACTTCGTGAGTTTGGATGAATTTGTCCATTTCTTCGAAGGTCATGCCTTCGACGTCGGCATCCGGGTATTGGGATTCGATCAAGCTATCAGCGCGATGTCTTGCGTGGCAGGCTTTGCAATCGCACATAGGGTCATTAAAGGTAGATACGTGGCCGGTAGCCTCCCAGACTTTTGGGTTCATAAGGATTGCGGCGTCGATACCGACATTAGTCGGAGATTCCTGAACGAATTTCTTCCACCACAAAGCCTTGAGGTTGCGTTTCAATTCAGAACCCAATGGGCCGTAGTCCCACGTATTGGCGAGACCGCCATAGATGGCGCTGCCAGGGAAAACATAGCCAGTATTTTGAAGATGCTGGGTGATTTTATCAAAATCAAATTTATTAGGCATAGTGTTACCTCCAATGAAAAAAGCCCATAAAACCAGGACTTAAAAATTATATTTGTGTTAATTATATTGTCAACCCTATATAAGTGTAGTTAGCAATGTTCAAGCATCGTTACCGACTTTAATTTCACGCCGGTGAGATTTTCGGCATAAATGGCAAGTTGGCCGATCAGAGCTAAAGATTCTTCTTTTTCGAAGGAAACGCGTCCCAAATCGCTCAAAGGATACATGAAGGCGTATCTTAATATTTTCAAAGCCCTAGATGGCAGTCTGACGGTGTTCGTATCGGCATATTCTTCCGAAATGAAGCCACCTTCTTCGTAATTCACGCCGACGATGTTCTTCTTATTTCCGGAAATGACGCATCTATCGACTTCCAAGCCATATCCCAATATGGTCAGCAATTTCGAAAAATAGAGCAAACATGCCGAATATATCGGATAACCGCTCTCTATTGCTTTCATGGTTTTATCAAAGGCCTCAAAGACTTCAGGGGCGTCCTCATCAGTCAACATCCTAGCGTTTATCTCTGCTAAGAAAGAAACGCAACTCATCCATAACAAATCGTCTTTTTCTTCTATCGAAGAAAGAGGCATACTTTCAGAAAGAATCAAGCTCGATTGATCGGATGAAGCGCTCAAAGAAAACCTCGAATAAGTGAGAACGCGGCATGAGGCGGCGTTTTTGCTGGTCAGTTTCTTTATTCCGCGTGCCAAAAAGGAGAAAAGTCCGTCTTTTCCCAAGCAAGTGACCATCGCGTCCGTCTCCTTGTACGGGGACACGCGCAGAACATAGCCTTCTTTTGAAATTAATTCGCGTTTCATCAATTGTCTTTGCTATAGCCGAACGCTTTGAGCCTATCGGATTTTTGTCGCCAATCGGCAGCCTGTCTTACTTCGATTCTCAAATCGACATGTTTATGAAGGCGTTTTTCCAAATCGCGCCTAGCGGTCATGGAGATTTTCTTGATCATATCGCCGCCTTTTCCGACAACGATGCCAATCTGGCTTTTCTTTTCGACCCAAATGGTCGCTTCCGAATAGATTTCCTTGGATTTTTCGTTCAAAGAATCAATGGTGACGGCGGATTGGTGAGGAACTTCGTCCGATAAGAAATGGAGCATCTCATAACGAACGGTTTCCTTAATATCAAAGGCTGTGCCTTTGTCGGTGATGGTGCCTTCTTCGTAATACATTGGGCCTTCCGGCAAGTATTTAGCCACCGCTTCTTTGACGTCTTTTAAGCCGAAATTGGTCAACGCGGACATCTGGATGATTTCTTTATTTGGGAACTCCTCGTGAAGCTTATTAAGTAAGGCTTCCATCTTGGGTGCGGTCGCCAAATCGATTTTATTGACCAAAATTATGAATGGGCAGTTGAGTTTAAGGGCTTTTAAGGTTTTGAAATCGGGGTCGTCTTCTTGGAAATTGTCAGCGGAGATCATGAATAAGCAGATATCGGCGTCGCCTAAAGAAGAGCGGGCTTCTTTATTCATGAATTTGTCCAAAGCCGCTTCCCCTTCAAACAATCCCGGAGTATCGATGAAAACCATTTGATAATCCTTTTCGGTGAGGACGCCGATGATGTTATCTCTGGTGGTCTGAGGTTTTGGCGAAACGATAGATACTTTCTTTGAAAGTATGGCGTTCAAAAATGTTGATTTGCCGACATTTGGGCGGCCTAAGATAGCAACGAATCCGCTTTTCATTTTTCTAAATCTTTCTTTCCAAAGGAAAATGGCAACAGTTCTTCAAGGGTCGTCTCTTTGACGTCCCCTTTGAGGTTGGCTAAATAGATGGAAGAATCTTTGCTCATGAGCTCCGCCATAACCTGACGGCAAGCTCCGCACGGAGAACAAGCCTCCTCGGTGTCGGCGACGACGGCCAAAGCGACGATGTCGCCTGGCTTGACGCCATTCATTAAGGCGTGGAACATCGCGTTTCTCTCAGCACAGTTGCAAAGAGGGTAGGAGGAATTCTCGACATTGGCACCTTTGAACACTCTGCCGTCTTTGCTTAAAGCGGCGGCGCCGACGGCGAAGTGGCTATACGGCGAATAAGATAATTCGCGGGCCTCTTTGGCTAATTCAATCAAAGTTGATTTGTTCATTTGGTATTCCCTCCAAAATCTCATCTTGCAATCCAAACATTATTTTTTCGTCTTCTTTTTTCATATGGTCATAGCCAAGCAAATGCAATAAGCCATGGGTGAATAAGAAGCTCAGCTCTCTATAGAGAGAATTGCCGATATCCTTGGCTTGGCGCTCGGCCTGAGGGACGGAGATGAGGATTTCTCCAAGCATCTTTTCGATGTCCGGATCGTTGATTTGATGGGCGGGGTCCTTATCGTCGTTGAAAGCGAACGAGATGACATCCGTCACCCTATCGACTCCGCGATAATCCTTATTGATTTGATGAATGGTTTCATCATCGACGAAGCTGACATCGACTTCGTAATTGTCCGTGACATTCAGATGCTTGAAGGTCGCTTCCAAAATTTGTTGGTAGCGTTTCTCCATCACATCGAATTTCGGATCACAAGCGTTAGAAAAAACAAGTTCCATGCCTTAACTTTATCATAAAGTTATCCTTTAAGCCATCATCTACGTTTTTTAGAAATATATTCCTTGAAATATAAGGCGTTGATCTCCCTTTCTCTTTTTCCGAACGCGTAATCGAAAACGTCCGAACCGCCTTTCTGAATGAAGAGCAAAGCGAATAGATGAAAAAGATAATAATTTAATGAGGAGTCGTTGGCCATGACGCTGGGAAGAAGGGAGAAAATGCCGACTGTGATGGTTAGAATGCTTCTTTCTAAAAGCATCATTTTCCCATATCTATCGGCATCTTTGCTTAGGGAAAAAAGAAGCTGCCGCTTCTCGGATTCCTCATAACTTTCGAAAAGGATTTTTTCTTCTTTTTGCATCCTTATCCTTTTTGAAGAAAAATATCGATTGAATATGAGTTTTTCGCCACAGAGAAGGGCAAGGACAACGCCTAAGGATAAGAAGAATGACGGCGAATTCATGCCGACGATCGCCGCAATCAAAAGCGACGTCATGACCTGAGAGACGACAGCCGATGCATCGGCGAAGAGATTCTTTTTTAAGCCGCAGAACCTCTCATAGTTCGTTCTCATCCGTTTGGGGTCGCCGTCATATACGTCATTTAGATATTTTTTATCAAACGAACGAATTGCCATTAGGATGAAGAGACGCCTTCCTTCTTCGAAAAGAAGGGCGAGCCCCATGCAACACAAAGTGAGCCATAATGGGGTTTTGTCCAAAAACGCCAAGCCGAGGCCCAAACATATTTCCGTCACAAACAAAAGGCCATCAACGATTATTTCCTCCCAAATAGGAACGATTCTATCGGCTTTTGGAGGAGGTGTTTCCGCTCGTTCGGTCATCTCTCCCCAAAGCCCCGTCCATAAGGCGATGAAATGTTCTTTCTTAGCTACCTCCTTTCCTGAGCTTGGATCTAGATAAATCACCTTCTCCTCGGTTATTTTCTTAACCACCACCATGTGGGTTTTGTCTTTTTCGCTCAATAAAGCCAAAAATGGCTTTTTGTCTTTCGATGGATAATCGAACGATTGTTTCTCAGATTGGTAAAAGCGAAGATCGAAGCCATATTCGGACATCTCTTTTTCAAGCGTTTCCAAAGAATATGGCGGATGAGTGTCAAAAGTCAGGTTCTTCCATCCTCGTTTCTTAGTTAGGATGACGGATAAGGTACGCAAAGCCGCCAAAGCGCAGCTATGCTCGTCGAATTGATATGAGATTCTAGCCATACTTCCTCCCATTATCTTTTAGAAGGAAAAAGGCCGTTTTTACCTTAAAACGAAAAAAGCGCAGCCGAAGCTACGCTTTATTATCTTTCTCAGTCTTTGAAGGAAGTGTTTCCGTCCGAGAAGGACATGTTCTTTTCAAGAGAGGAATACTTCGTATGATAGGTGGCAGGAGACGGGAAGCCGACTTTCCCGACCGCCTTGGTATCGACGTAGGTCCTGATGTGTCTGAATTCGCCATTTAAAGGCGTGGTCGAAAGTTTTGTCTTAGCGGATGGCGTCCTATCCATAGAGCAGAAATCCGTCGCCTCATGAAGGAGCATCGCCCCTCTGGTCAATGAGGTGGTCACTTTAGTGACCCTGCCATCTTTGAGATTGTCCCTGATGGCCATCAAAGTGCCCAAAGCCAAGATAAAGCCTGGGATATAGTCAAGAGGAACGCCATTTAGGTTGACAGGATTCTCTTTGCTTCCGTTTCTGATGGAAAGACCGGTGATATCCTCGGCTAGCGGAGCCCAGCCTGGTCTATCTTTCCAGATAGAATCGGAGAAACACATGAGATTGGAATAGATGACGTTCGGATTGAGTTTCCTGATTTCTTCTTCGGACAAACCAAACTTATCGAAGCAACCATTTTGATAGGAATAAGTGATGACATCAGCCTCTTTGATAAGCTCTTTGATTCTCTTTAAGTCTTCTTCCTTGTTCAGATCAAGCTGAATGGAGTCTTTCCCCGCCCAGCCATCCAATTCAAGCATGGCTTGCTCTTGATCGACGAATTTGCCTCTTCTGACCAATAAGACATCGGCGCCGTATTCAGCCAGAATGCGAGAGCAAGCCGGACCGGCGATGATATGGGTAAGGTCTAAGACCTTAATACCAGTAAGCGGGCCTCTTTCTAAAGAATTGGAGAGTTCCATCTTGTGTTTGCCATAATCTTCGAAACGGATAAGTGGCATTTCTTTGACGGCTTTGCCGACTTCCGTATTTTCCCATTCGTTCCTATCGCGGAGAATACAGGCGCATGCGCCACATTCAAAAGCCAGTTCTTCGAGTTCCTTAGAATCCCATTTCTTGATCTCTTTTCGGAGATATCGGATGTCGGATTTTGTGGACATCAAGCTGAATTTCTCCGATGGTTTCTTTAATTTCAAGGCGTTGACCAAGCATTTCTGCTGAGACTGATAATAAGTGTGGAAGGAGACGTAACGATTATCTTTTGTCTGGTATTTATAGAATGAGCCATTGATGGCGTTATCGACTCTGATAGCAGAAGCCAGTCTCGCTTTTTTGAAGTCTTTATCGTAATAATTGGCGATGTACAAGCGGATGGCCTGCAATCCGGCGTAGGAGATATCGGAATAAATCTCGCTGCCTTTAAGATCGTCTCCGCGAAGCTCCCCAATCTCGCTGGCCACCGAGGCGCACAAGGACAACACGGCGGCGATGATCGGAGTCTGCAGAACCTTCTCATCTTCGAAGAGCCTATTGACCGCTTTCTTTCTTAATTTGGCTAAAACCAAGGCGATGACATGCGGGAAGGGATTTTCTTTGAGATAGCAGGTCTTAAGTTCCTTTTCCGTCGATTCGTCGGCGATGAAGGTGACCGGATATTTGCTATCGATCTTCAACAAATCCGAAAGGTAGTCATAGACCAATTGGGCATCTCTTGCCTTCTTTTCTAAAATCTCTTTGGTTGACATATTTTCTCCTTATATGGACATTGCCACTTCGTAGGCTCTCCAAATGACGCTTCTGAGATTGCCAATCTTAAGGCAATCGCCGACAAGATAGACATTCTTGCCGTTTTTAAGGTTATTGAGAGGGGTTGGGATATAGCCAGCGGAAGAGATGACGGAGTCGCATTTGATTTCATGCTCGTTGCCGTCTTTGTCTTTGACGATGACCATATTCTCTTTAACCTCTTTGAGGGTGGTCTCCAAATAGACAGGGACTTTTTTCCAAGCGAACCATTCTCTTAAATAAGAGGAATTGGCGAGGCAAACGCCTTTTTGGGCGATAAGATCGTTTTTCATTTCGACGATCACTGGCTTTTTGCCTTGTAAGGCAAGTTCATAGGCAATTTCGCAGCCGGTCAAGCCACCGCCGATGACGGCGACGTTCTCGCCGACTTCTTTGCCGCGAAGATATTCGCAGGCCTCAACCATCATTTCGTGTCCAGGGACCTTTCCTAAGACTCTGGCTTTGGAGCCGGTCGCGATGATGACAGGATCTTTGCCAAAGGAGGCGGTATCTTTGATTTCGGAGTTCAGCCTAACATCGATGCCGAGTTCCTCCATCTGGTATTCATACCATTTAAGGAGATCCCTCAGTTTTCCTTTGTAAGATTCGGCGCTGGCTGCGATGAAAGTCCCGCCCAGACGATCGCTCTTTTCATAGATAATCGGGTTATGGCCTCTGAGCTTCAAAACGCGAGCGGCTTCCATTCCGCCGATGCCACCACCGATGATATGCACGGTTTTCGGGTGTTTGGTCTTAACGATTTTATGTTTGTCCCATTGCATCATCTCGGCGTTGACGGCGCATCTTGCCAAATGCAAAGAGTCCGATAATTCCTGATCATTTGGGACTCCTTTGTAATGGCACATATTGAAGCAACCGTTATGGCAATGGATGCATGGGCGGATATTCTTTTCGTCGTCATTGATGACTTTGGTGAACCATTCAGGATCGGCCAAGAAGTTTCTAGCAAAGCCAACGCCATCGATCTTACCTTCAGAAACGGATTTAGCGCCCGCCTCCAAAGTCATCTTGCCGGCGCAGACGACTGGGATATCGACGAATTTCTTGATATGTTCGACATATTCGAGGTTGCAGTTCTCTGGCATATATACTGGTGGGTGAGCCCAATACCAGGCATCGTAAGTGCCGTTATCGCAGTTAAGCATATCGTAGCCGGCTTCTTCTAAGAACTTCGCGGCGATTTCGGATTCGGCCATATCGCGGCCGGCTTCGACATAGTCTTCGCCAGGAAGAGCGCCTTCCCTGAAGCCTTTGGTCTTGGAAACGACAGAATAACGAAGGGAGACCGGGAAGTCATTGCCACATTCTTTCTTGATGGCTTTGACGATTTCGGCCGCGAAGCGATATCTGTTTTCCAAAGAACCGCCGTATTCGTCTTCGCGCTTGTTGACATATTTGAGGGTGAATTGATCCAATAAGTAGCCTTCGTGGACGGCATGAATTTCGACACCGTCGACTCCGGCATCCTTACATAACTTGGCCGATTTAGCGAAAGCGTCGATGAAATGCTGGATTTCTTTCTTGGTCATCTCTCTGGATGGAACCTTATCGGACCATCTATTTGGGGAGGCTGAAGCCGTCGCGGTGATCTTATCCAAGTTCATAAATGGCTTGGAAAGAACCCTTAAGGCTTTGTTGGTGTAGAGTTTTTCCATCATCTCCGAAATGGTGAAGGAACGACCAAAGCCAGCAGTCAATTGAATGAATAATTTAGCCCCGGTCTTATGGAATTCCGGCATCCATTTCTTCAAAGCATGGAACATGCTCTTTTTCTTATATAGCCATTGCCCGAACATCGGATTATAGACTGGCTGGCAGCCCGGTAAGACCAATCCGGCGTTGTTCTTGGCGACTTCCAAAATGAATTTGGCGCCAGCTTTATCGAAATGGTTTACTTCCATCCAACCAAAAAGGTCCGTTCCGCCCATGGAGGTCAAAACGATGCGGTTCTTGATTTCGCAATTGCCAATCTTCCACGACGTTAGTAAGGGTTTGAGTTCTTCTCTCATATTATGTATCTCCAGATTTGATTATATTTTACTTCTAGTAAAAGAATCTAGAAAGTGGGGCAATAAAAAAATCCCGAAGATTCGGGACTTTCTTATTGTTTGGGAATTACCACTTCTTACGGCGGGCCATTTCGCTCTTGCGTTTGCGCTTGAGGCCGGTCTTAAGATAGAATTCGCGCTTGCGGGCTTCTAAAAGGATGCCAGATTTGTTAACGCTGCGCTTGAAGCGGCGTAACGCGTCATCGAGAGATTCGCCTTCGTGGACGACAGTCTTAACGATCATACTTTCTTCACCTCGCTTTCTAGTGCGTGGTTATTTTACACAACTAATCGAGAAGTACAAAGAAAATTAAGATATAATCTAGAAGATTATGGAGAAAAGACCTTTTTTGAGCATTATCTTGCCCGTCTATTCGGGGGAGACGTTCTTCAAGCGTTGCTTGGACTCTTTGCTGGAACAAAAATGCGATGAAGATTATGAGATTGTCTTAGCCATCAATTTGGACGCCGAAGAAGCGTGCAAAAAGTTAGCAGAAGAAGCGATGAAAAAGGATTCCCATTTCGTCTCCATCACGATGAAAGAACCCAATCTTGCCAAGATGGTCTGCCGTCTTGAGGGAGTGAAATTCTCCAAAGGAGAATACATCACCTTCATCGATAACGATGACTATTATTCTTCTAAATATGCGATTGATAACATCATCAAGGAAATCAAGAAAGGCCAATCTGATATAACCGTCTTCCCGTATTTCCTTTCGAAGAGAGGCAAAGAGAAATTAGCCTTCGCCCAGAACTTCAAAGCCAAAAAGTTAACTAAGGAACAGGCTTTCGCCAAGCTCAATCACGACTACTCGATGCCGCATTTCCTTTGGAACAAAGCCTTTAAGAGAGACTTGTTCGATAACGAACTTATGGTCTTTGACCATAAAGAGGATATGTTTGAGGACTGCGTCATGTCCGTGGCGTTATTCTTAAACGCCTCTAGCTTTTATCGATCCAATTATGCCTATTACTGCTACGTCGTGGATAATCCCGACGCGGTCACCAAAGAAAAAAGAATCGATAGAACCTATTATCAATTATCTTCCTACGCCTGCGAGAAGTTCTTTATCAAGAAACATTTCCCAACCTACCTTAAATATTGGAAGCGCGCCTATATAAGGCAAGCTTCGCTCCTTTTATACGATTCCCATTGCGATCGCAAAAACGGAAAAGGCAGGTTCTTCCATTATTTAGGGCAATTGAATAAGTTGCACCGAAGCGATGATTTAACCAACAAGGATTACAAAGATATCGTCGAGAGGACGATTAGATAAGAGACCACCGCTATTTGATGGTTTGGTTATTAATTGCTTCAAGATAAATGGCTTTAAGTTGCTCGCCTATCTTTTCGATTGACCGTTCTTTGGCCACTTCATAGGCGTTTTCGATGATTTCAGGATTTTCTCCCTCGTTTAAAAGACGGGTTAATTCCTTGACGAAATCTTCGTTATTGCTGCCCATACGGCAATGAACATCCTTCTTTAGCCATGGGTTATAGGTGTCTATGTCTCTGACCAACAACGGGCATTTGCTAACTAAGGCCTCCAAGACGACGATGCCTTCGTTTTCCTCATAACTAGGGAAGAACATGCAAGAAGTGCTTAAATAAGCCCCTTGGATGAGCCTTCCATCCACGTATCCAGGAAGAATGACATTGTCCGGTTTGTGTCTTATGGCCTTACGAACCGCGGAAGACATCGCGACTTTCGGCAGAGCACCAAACCAAATAAATTTTGTTTTAGGGAAGCTTTTAGCCACTTCCATGAAGTCGACATAACCCTTTCTCACGAACGGGAAGCCAACGCCCATCACGAATTTCTCATTCTCTTTGATATCGAATTTCTTTCTAAAATCATCGATTTTGGACTGATCGTAGGCGTATTCATTTAAATCAATGCCGTTAGAAACCGCTCTGACATCGGAACAAAGATGGTAATTATCGATATTCCTTTTGCTATGCGGGGTTGGGGTGATTATAAGCGGGGCGTGCCCATACATCCTTTTTAAGGAAGCGAAAAAGAACGGCTCCATCAGTTTGTAACAGGTGAAGCTTTCTTTGAAATCCTCTTTGGTTGAGTGGCCATGGACCACGACGGGGATATGACGCTTAAGGCAATGCTTCAAAAGACGATAGGAGCCCGCCCCATAGGTATTGATATGGGCGAGGTCATATGAATCCTTTGGATCATATGTGACTTCGATTCCTTGGGATTTCAAAGCCAAGGTCTGGTGCTTTCTCGCCCGACCTATGCCGCTTCTTTTAAAGGCCTCATGATGTTCGAAATACAAGAGGACTTTCATTGTTGGTTATTCGCCTTTGACGATAGCGATGGATTTGGAGGCGCCGATACGGGAGGCTCCAGCTTCGACCATGGCTTTGGCTTCTTCGTAGTTATGGATGCCACCGGAGGCTTTGACGCCTTTATTCGGGCCAACGGCTTCGCGCATGATCTTGATGTCTTCGACTTTGGCACCGCCTTTGCCAAAACCAGTGGAGGTCTTGACGAAGTCAGCGTTTCCGCGGATGGCGGCCAATGAGGATTCTCTGATTTCATCCTTATCTAAGAAGCAAGTCTCGAGGATGACCTTCAATAAGCGGCCATCGCAGGCTTTTTTGACTTCCGCGACTTCGTTTTCGATATATTTCCAATCATGTTCTTTGGCCATGGTGACGTTTTGGACCATGTCGATTTCATCCGCCCCGTTAAGGACGGCTTCGTGAGCCTCATAAGCCTTGACGGAGACGGTGTTCGCGCCTAATGGGAAACCGATGACGGTGCAGACTTTGACGTCAGAGCCTTTCAAAAGCTCTTTGGCTAAGGAAACATAGTTCGGGTTGATGCAGACTGAAGCGAAGCCATATTCCTTGGCTTCCTCGCAAATGCGTTTGATATCTTCGATTTTGGCATCCGGGCTAAGGATGGTGTGGTCGATCATTTTGGCTAAATTCATAGTTATTACCTCTATCTCTTATATTTTACCTATCTTTTCTAAAAGAAAAAGGGGAGTGAATCCCCTATCTTCTTTTTGCTTATTCAGCGTCTTTCTTCTTGAGGTGAAGGATGTCTTTTCCCTTATAGTAACCGCAAGCTGGGCAAACGGTGTGGGCTTCGATCATTTCGCCGCAATGTGGGCAAGCGATCTTTCCGCTGACGACCAATTTCCAATGGGTGCGGCGGGTTCTCTTGCGGGTTTTGCTAGTACGTCTTTGCTGGACTGCCATTTCTCATTCCTCCTAAAGGACGTGGACTATTATACTTGATGAGGAAGGATAGTCAATTCAACTTTATACAATGTCAAAAATATAACTAAATATGTTCGATATTGTCTTTTGTGGGTTAGTTAGTTCGGTTACCTAATCCGCGGCCGAATCTTCATTATATTCCACTTCAAGCATCTCTCCGTGGAGGGAACGCTTGCTTGGGATGCCGACCTTCAGATAGTTTGAGGTATGCCCATAGGCGATATGCTTATCCTCGTCGAAATCTTCGAAAAGGACCTCCACCGTTTTTCCAAAGAACTTCTCTTCGTAGGCTTTTCTTCCTCCTTTAGATAGTTCTAACAAACGATGAACTCTGTCTTTCTTGGTCTGCGGGTCAACCTGGTTCTTATTAGCGGCCGCCCAAGTGCCTTTTCTCGGCGAGAACGGGAAGACATGGATCTCGGCGAATTTGGCTTTCTTGCAGAATTCCAAAGTCTCTTCGAATTCTTCTTCGCTTTCTTCTGGGAAACCGACGATGATGTCGGTCGTGATGGCGATATCCGGACGGATGGCCCTGATCTTATCCAATAACAATAAGAAAGAATCCGTGTCGTATTTCCTTCTCATCCTTTTAAGAACCGAGGACGATCCGGATTGCAACGGGATATGGAGATGGGAGGTTATTTGATGATAATTCTTAAGTAAATTTAAGAAAGCCTCATTGTCTATCTCCGTCTCTTCAATAGAAGAGATGCGCAGCCTCTTTAAGGTCGGGACGGCGTCGAGAATGTCTTTGATTAAATCAGAGATGGTGCATTTTGGGTCTAAATCCGCCCCGTAATGGCCGATATGGATGCCAGTCAAGATTATCTCTTGGTAGCCCTTCTCCACCAATTCTCTGGCCTCATTGATAACGGAGTCCCTATTTCTCGAACGAGAATTTCCCCTGACGGTCGGGATAATGCAGTAAGAACAGAAGTTGTCGCATCCATCCTGAACTTTGAGATAAGCTCTGGTCATATCGAAATTGATGATGGAACCTAATTCTTCATACTTCTCGTGCCGCATGTTCTTATTGACGAGATTCATTTTCTCTCCGGTCTCTAAGTACCTATGCCAAGAAGGAACGGCTTGATTCCTGGAGGATGTGCCTAAGACGATGTCCGCCCCAAAAGAAAGGCATTCATCGCCCGCAGCTTCGCTGTAACAACCCATGACCAATAAACAAGCGTGGTCATTGGCCCTTCTGAAACGGCGGATATGCTGCCTGCTCTTCTGATCGGCTTGCCCGGTGACGGAACAGGTGTTGAGGACGATTAAATCAGCCTCTTCCAAGGAGGACTCTTGATGGCCTTCTTCGTTCAAAGTTTTGACGATAGCGGCCACTTCGTATGAATTGACTTTGCAGCCCAAAGAGTGAGTGAAGTATTTCATTGTTCGAATTTCGATGCGTATATGGCGGCGGAGGCGATCGCGGCCGTTTCGGCCCTGAGGATGCGCCTGCCTAAAGAGACTGGCTTAAAGCCATTATCGATGAGATATTGGGCTTCTTTTTCAGAGAAACCGCCTTCCGGTCCGATAACCAATAAAGTATCTTCGGTGATTTCCTCTAGAAGAGGTTTCCCTTCGATGGCCACCGCTTCATAGGCAATGAGCCTCGTCTTGTTTTTTAGATTGACTAAATCCTTCAAGTCCATAATTTCATGGATGGCAGGGATTTTCTTTCTTCTGCATTGCTCGGCGGAATTCTCCAAAATGTCTTTGTATCTTTCCAATTTGGCGTTTCTTTCCTTGCCTTTTTCCAGCCTCACGATGGTGCGGTCGGAGATGAACGGAACAAATGTGTCCACGCCCAATTCGGTCCCTTTTTGGAGGATCAATTCATTATGCCCTCCCTTAAGGAGCGCGAAGGCCAAAGATAGCTTCCCGCCTAGTTCCCTATCCTCTTTGATTTCGTTGATGATATCGACGGAAAAAGGATTGAGTGAGGAAACTCTCGCCGCATAGACCTTATCTTCGTAAACGGCTTCGAACTCAAAGCCGATCTTCGCCCTCATCACGTCCTTGATATGATGGATGGTGTCAGAAGAAAAAAGAAGGGTATCTCCTTTCTTCTCGTTGGCTAGATAGTGGGCCATTAGCGGAGGTATTCCCCTTCTCCATCTTTAAAAGCGTGGGACTTGGCGATATAGACGCCATAAGCGATATGGGCGGCATATAGAATGACGATTGGGAAGATGATGGTATAGACCCAGACTAAGCAAGTGAGAACGATGGAAACCGCCAATAAGATCAAGGTGCTGATCAAGCAGATGATGGCTTTTTTCTTCTCTTTAAGATAAAAGAAAGCCGCCCCAAATGGGCCTAATAAACAAGATAAAAGGACGGCAGTCTTCTTCTCTTTCGAATGATAAAGATCCTCACCGTCTTTAGTTAGGATAACCTGGGTGATGTTCTGGGTCTTATAGTCCTTATCGATGGGGTCTTTCCCACCGCAATAAGGGCAGATATCGCCATCTTGTTTGGAAATTGTTCTATCGCAATATTTGCACTTCGGCATATTAATAATTGACCTTATCTTGGATGGCGGAATATTCCCCATAAAGCTTCAAGCATTCTTCACGATCGAGCTCGTGGACGAAGCTGTTTTTGTCTTTGAGACGCTTATAGAAGACATCGTCGCGGAAACCGATTTTGTCGGTATCTAGGATATTGCAGCCATAATAAACCTTTTCGATGTTGGCCCAAAGGATGGCCCCTAAGCACATCGGGCATGGCTCGCCGGTCGTATAAAGAACGGAGCCGGACAAATCGAAATTGTTCAAGTTCTTGGCCGCGTCTCTTATGGCCATCATCTCGCCGTGACAGGTCGGGTCGTTGTTCTTTACGACTTGGTTATGTCCGCGACCGATGATTTTATCGTCTTTGACGATAACACATCCAAAGGGCCCACCGTGTCCGTTACGGATTCCGATCTGGGCTTCTTTGATGGCTTCTAGCATGTATTCGTTCATAGGTATTCTCGCTTATTAATGTTAGCAAAACCAACGGGGTGAAAATACTTTTATTTTCATTTCTTTTTGCTTCCGAAGAAGGAGGATTTCTTGCTGTCTTGGCCTTTGAACTGGCGGAGCAAGTCCTTTTGGGCAGAGGTTAGGTTGGTTGGGGTCTTCACTTTGATATGAAGATATTGGTTGCCAGGCTTTCCGGTGCGGAGGTCCTTAATGCCGCGATCCTTCAGACGGATGATTTGATCTGGTTGGGTGCCTTCTGGGATAGTGACGTTCACATCCCCATAGACGGTTGGGACGACGATCTCGACCCCGAGGGCGCAGTCGACGAAGGAAAGATCCACGTTGCAATGGATGTCATTCCCATCACGGGTGAAGTTCTTGTCATCGGCGATGCGGATTTCGACGTAAAGGTCGCCGTTTGGGCCGCCATTGTATCCTCTTCCGCCCTTGCCTTGAACGCGGATTTGCTGTCCGGCATTAATACCGGCCGGAACCTTGACCTCAAGGTTCTTTTTGATGCGGTTATAGCCCGCCCCACCGCAGGTATGGCATTTTTCCTTCACGGATTTGCCAGTCCCGTTGCATCTTGGGCAGGTCTGCTCGGAATCCATGGTCCCAAAGAACGTTTGCTGTCTGATTTTGACCGTCCCGCGGCCACCGCATTGAGGGCAGGTGACGACATCGGATGGGCTTTCGGCCCCGGTCCCATGGCAATGAGGGCAGGCCTCATCGTAGTTGGCCGTAACGTTGATGGTGGTGCCTCTTACGGCGTCCATGAAGCTGATTTTTACTCTATAAAGGGAGTCCTCTCCCTTTCTTGGGCCTGAGGAGGACTGACGGCTTCTGCCTCCCCCAAAGAAGGAATTGAAGATGTCGTTCAAATCCATCCCGCCCATGTTGCCAAAGCCTTGGCCGAATGGGTTTTCGCCCGCTCCGGCCCCGCCGTTCTGATCGAAGGCAGCATGGCCGAATTGGTCATATTGGGCGCGCTTGTTATCGTCATAGAGGACATCGTAAGCTTCCTGAATCTCCTCGAATTTCTTCGGGGCGTCAGGATCTTTGTTAATATCCGGGTGGTATTGCTTGGCCAATTTGCGATAAGCGGACTTGATTTCGTCCTTGCTCGATGATTTATTTACGCCAAGCACTTCATAATAGTCGCGTTTTGCCATAAATGTCCTCCTTTAATAAACCAAGGAAAGAGGGCATAGCCCTCTCTCCAAAGATAAGTTGTGGTGTTGATTAAGATTTGTGATCGCTGAAGTCGGCGTCGACGACGTCATCGGCGGTCGTTTCTTGGGCGTTGGAATTGTTACTATTTGGGTTAGATTGTCCCTGTTGGGCCTGATAGGCGGCAGCGGCGGCATCTTCCAATCTTCCGACGATCTCGCGGAGTTTCTCGATATCGTTTGATTCGATGGCGCCTTGAGCTTCGTCGCGGAGCTTGGTCAACTGGTCCTTTTGCTCGGCTGGGAGGGAATCACCTTTTTCGACCAAGGTGCGGTTGATGTCATCGACATAGGTTTGGGCCTTGTTCTTGACTTCGATATCGCCCTTTCTCTTTTCGTCGGCTTCTTTGTTCTCTTCGGCTTCTCTGACCATGCGGTCGATATCCGATTTGGACAAGCCGTTGGAGCCGGAAATGGTGATATTTTGCTCCTGATTGGTATCTAAGTCCTTAGCGGAGACTTTAACGATGCCGTTAACGTCGATGGAGAAGGTGACTTCGATACGTGGTTCGCCTCTGCGGGCTGGTTTGATGCCAGAGAGGGTGAAGTGGCCTAAGAGTTTGTTATCGTGGGCCATTGGACGTTCGCCTTGATAGACCATGATGTCGACGGCTGGCTGGTTGTCCTGAGCGGTCGAGAAGGTCTGGCTCTTGGTGGTTGGGATGGTGGTGTTTCTCGGGATAAGCGGAGTTAAGACGCCACCTAAGGTTTCAATGCCCAAGGTCAATGGGGTGACATCGAGAAGGACTACGTCCTTGATATCGCCGGCGATGACACCGCCTTGGATGGCGGCGCCCATGGAGACGGCTTCGTCTGGGTTAACGGAGAGGTTGATCTTCTTGCCTGTGGTTCTAGTGACCAAATCCTGAACGGCTGGCATACGGATGGAACCACCGATCATGAGGACTTCGCTCAAATCGTTGTAAGTAAGACCGGCGTCCTTCATGGCTTTTTCCATTGGGGCGACGCATCTTTCCAATAAGTGGCGGGTCAAATCCTGGAACTTAGCTCTGGTAAGGGTGGTTTCGAAGGAGATAGGGCCATTGCTTCCCATGCCGATGAACGGAAGGGAGATGGTGGTCGATAAGGAGCTAGAGAGCTCGATCTTGGCTTTTTCGGCAGCGTCTAAGAAACGTTGCTTGGCCATTTTGTCGTTGATATCGCATCCGGTTTGGATCTTGATTTGCGCTTGGATCCAGCTAGCGAGGGCGTTATCCCAGTCATCGCCGCCTAAGGCGGTGTCGCCGCAAGTGGATAAGACTTCGAAGGTGCCATCGCCGATATCCAAGATGGAAACGTCGAAGGTGCCACCGCCCAAGTCGAAGACCAAGACCTTGCCGGACTTTTCGGATTCAAGGCCATAGGCTAAGCAAGAAGCGGTCGGCTCATTGATGATACGGACGACTTCCAAGCCGGCGATGGTGCCGGCGTCCTTGGTGGCTTGACGCTGAGCGTCATTGAAGTAAGCAGGGACGGTGATGACGGCTTTCTTGACTGGTTGGCCGATGCTCTTTTCGGCATAGTCTTTCATGTAGGCTAAGACCTTAGAGGAGATTTCCTGCGGGGTGAAATCCTTGTTGATGCAGCCGATATGGAATTTATCGCCGGTGCCGATCTTACGCTTGGCGGAACGGACGGTGTCCGGGTTGGTGATAGCCTGACGTTTGGCGGCGTTGCCGACGATTTGTTCGCCATCAGCCTTGAAGGCGACGACGGATGGGGTGGTGTTGGTGCCCTCTGGGTTTGGGATGACCTTCACCTTGCCATCGCTTTGAAGATAGGAAATGACGGAGTTGGTAGTACCAAGGTCAATTCCAACGATAATTTCTTTTGCCATAATTTATTTTCCTCCTTAGGCTTTGGCGGCTTCTTCAGCCGGCATAGCCTCGTCTTTTGTTTCTTCTTTTTTGACTGGTTTGATCCTGACTTGGACGCGGGCCGGACGGATCAGACGGTCCTTAAGGTAATACGCTGAGGTATATACCTTCGTCACTTTTTGAGGTTCTTTGCCCTCTTCTTCCAGCGTATCCATCGCCATCATGAATTTCGGGTCGAAGGAATCTTCTGGTTTCGGGGTGACCTCTTTCACGCCTTCCTTTTCTAAGGCGGCGAGAATCAGCTTATAGATGTAATCGAAGCCGATTTTGTAGTTCTTGGCTTCTTCGCTTTGAGGCTCGGCGATCAGGGCGAAGCGGAAGGAATCCAAGGCCGGGAGCAGTTCCTCGACGAATCCCGAAGCCCTGTATTTGATGGCTTCGTTATGGTCGCGTTCGAGGTTTTTCCTTAAGTTCTGCATGTCGGCGTAAACGGTGTAATAATCGTTCTTCCATTTTTCGACTTCGGCAGCCAAGTCCTCTTTCGGCTTGTCTTCGCTTAGTTCTTCTTTATTTTTCTTTTCCTTTGCCATTATTGCCTCCTTCCTCATTCGATTGCTCATTGAAGTATCTCTCTAAGGCCTCTTGGAAGTATTCGAGGATGGATACGGCTTTGCCGTAATCCATTCGTTTCGGTCCTAGGACGGTTAGATAGCTGGAATTCCCAGCCCCTGGGATATCAACTTCCGCCGAGACGATGGAGACATCTCCATGTTCGGGGTCGATTCTGACGGAGATCTTATCGGAGGCCTGCTTGCCATCTTCCATCGCTTTGCGGAAGGCTTTCGGGTCATCCAATAGGCTTATCAGTTTGCGCATCTTTTCGGCATCGGAAGCGAATTCTGGCTGATGGAGAAGGGCGTCTTTGCCATAGAGCTCCATCCTTTCGCCCGAGAAACGGACGAAGGCTTCCAGAAGGATTTGGTAGAGCATCTCTTGATTGACCATATAGTCCGTAAGGGCCGGTCGCATGGCCTCCAGCTTCGGGACGATCTCGGAGATACGGCTTCCGGAGAGGCGGTCATTCAAGGCGGATATCATCTTCTCCACTTCCTCCACCGAGATATTCCCGTCAAAGATGAAAGTTTTGTTTTCAACATAACCTTGATCGGTGACGAAGACGGCGGTCGCGGAATTCTTGGAGAGAGGGATGACCTGAACCTTGATCAATCTTTCTTCGGAGGCATTGCTTCCTAAGACCCCGGCGGCGCAGTCGGTCATATTCGAGAGAATCTGACAGGCCTCTTTCATGACTTCCTCCACCGATTTGACTTTCTTATCCAAAATGGTTTGGAGGGCGTTTTTGACCTCTTCGTCCACGCGGCTTCCGCGGAGGTTGTTGACGTAGTATTCGTAACCTTTCCCGCTTGGGACGCGTCCGGAGGAAGTATGGGTCTTTTCGAGATATCCGTCGACCTCGAGGGCGTTCATCTCGTTTCTGATGGTCGCGGATGAGCAATTGAGGTGATAATGTTCCAACAATGTCTTCGAACCGACTGGCTCAGCTGTGCTGACGAAGTATTCGACGATGTATTTCAGAATCATGTCTCGTCTGGTCATATATCCTCCTTTCCAGGGTGGTTTTAGCACTCTCGGCTTCCTATTGCCAAGTATCATTATAGGCAGGTGTTTAGCAGTGTCAACACCGAAGTGCTAAAAACTTTATTAAAATGTGCGGGCACATTGGCGCGCGTAAAGAAAAAAGCCGCTTTGAATTAGCGACTGATTCAGTGAAAAGCGTTAGTTAAAGGGGCTTTTTTCGTTATTTTGCTACCTATTGATAAATATATTCTTCCTGGCAGTCATTGTTTCCTAACTCCCCTATCTACTAATTTGGTTGGTTCCAACCTTTTTTGTAGATAAGCAAATAGTCTTTATTTAATAAAATTCGATCAATATTCGATCTAGAAGGAGGATGCCTGTTTCCGTCGCATGGCATTTATTGTCGGAAATCGTCAATAAACCTCCGTTGATTAACTTGTCGATTTCCTTATCGAAACGTTCTTCGAAACGATAGGAAAAGCGTTTTTCGAAATCGTCGAGATCGAAGCCATTTAGCAGCCTAAGGTTCGTGGTTAGATAGAACTTCACGTCATCTTCGGGGGAAATGGTTTCTTCGCTGTCTTTGTGTTTATTGGTTAGGTAAGCGGTGAAATTCTTGGTGTAAGTGTATCTGGTCCCTTTCGCGTATCCGGAGGCCCCTAGGCCCAACGCATCGTATTCTTCGTCTTTCCAATAAGTGAGGTTGTGCCTGCACTCATATCCTTTTTTGCAATAGTTGGAGACTTCGTAATGGATGTAGCCCGCTTCCTTGAGCTTCGAAACGATGATCTCATAGAAATCGCCTTGAAGATCTTCGTCTTCTTTGGCCTTATTATTTTTAAGGATGGTACCTTCTTCGACGATGAGGCTATAAGCGGAAATATGTGGGACGTCCAAAGACAAGAAATTATCGATGTCGTCTAGCAATTCTTCTTTGCTTTGGCCTTGAAAGCCATACATCATATCGACATTTATGTTTTCAAAGCCCTTTTCTTTCGCGAGAGATACGGCTTTTCTAACATCTTCGAAACTATGCGTTCTTCCTAGATAAGAAAGCCACTTAGGAGATGAAGTCTGAGCCCCAATAGAAAGGCGATTGATCCCGTTTTTCTTTAAACAGTTTAAGACTTCTTCGTTGATGGTTTCCGGATTGGCTTCAATGGAGAATTCTCCATCCTCCAGAAGCTTTTCTTTGAGGGCGGATAGCAATTCATCGAGGAGATCCAAACTTAAGGAAGTCGGGGTACCGCCTCCGACGTAAATGGTTTTATATGGGCCTTTAAGACCTTTTAGGTCTTCTAGCATCTCTTTAACATAAGAAAACGCCCAGTTTTGGGCGTAGATGACTTTAGGGAAATCGCAGTAAGTGCAGATTCTCTTGCAAAATGGGATGTGGATATAAAGGGAGGAAGGCATTATTTATCTTCTTCGTCTTCTTTCTTTTCGACGGCGTCCGGGGCGTCTTCCAAAAGATTGTCCATCTCGTATTTGAGGGCTTCTTCTTCGGAAGGCTTCTCTTCTTTTTCGGCGATTTTCGCGGCTTTTTTGGCTTCTTTCGCTTCTTTTTTGCTTTCTTTGCCCTTCTCGGTCATGCCTTCTTCGAGATCGACGACCAAACGGTCGACTTCCTCTTGGGCGATTTCCTTTTCGGATTTCGGCTTATCGTTGTTTTTGAAAGCCGGGACGTATTTCTTAATGAGGATGACGCCGATAACGATGACGCCGAAGGCGGCGACCAAAATAAGAACCAAAATCACAGGATTTTCAATAATGGATGATGCTAAGAGTTTCATGCTCATTTCTCCTTTTTGCTTTTGCCATTGCCGGCAATCGGGGTATAGACGTATTTGTTTTTGATTTGTTGCTTTTCGTAATACTTTTCTTCAGCGAGCTTATCCATCGAGGTTCGGGCCGTCTCATAGGCGCAGTGAGCGAACTTCTTGTATTGCTGAATGGTGTAATAATGCCCCAAAGTGCAATGCGTGGCAAGGAAAGAAGCTTGCTTTTTGTTCAATGCGGTGTTGCATTCCAATAAATATTGGGTGTATTCCTTGGCTTCCTTCTCCGAAAGGGAACGGCTATCCATCTTGATGGAGATTTCCCCGTCGACCTGTTTAAAGGTTTGCTTTGCCTTCTCCGGCCGTGCCGTTTCTTTCTTGGCTGGTGCCGTCTTAGCGACTTCTTGGGTTGGCTCAGGCTTCTTTTGCTCTTCAGAGAAGGCTTGCTCCTCTTTGACAGGCGCTTCTTCGCTTTCGACATCGTCGAAGAAAGACATTTGCTCAGGCTTGTCGTTATAAGCCTTGCTTTCTTCTTCGGTGATATAGTTGGCTTCGTTTTTGAAAACGGAGACGAGAATCTTTTGGACCTCATCGCTTAAATAAGCGATTTTGCCTTTCAAGGCTTCGATGGCGTATAAAACGTAGTAGGTGAAATCCCCCGTTTTCACTCCGCTTATGGCTTCATTCAGTTTAGGACTGTCTTCCATAAGGAGCATAAGTGGGAGATAGAAGGCTTCTTTGCCATATTCGTTGGCTAAAACGTCCAAGGCCAAAAGGAGGGCCAATTCCTTGTTATACGAAGGGAAAGGGGCGACGGCATCGAGATAATATAAAGCCAACAAAGCGCGCACGATGGGCTGGAATTCTTCGTTACGGATGGAAGAGAGCAAATCGCGCATGGCAGGCTCGACCTTTTCGGCCGGGGCGTAAGGATAATCCTGTCCCCTTTGTTCGGCTAATCTCGCTCTCGAATCAAAATCAGATCTTCTATAGAAAGAAGTGAGGTCATGCCCTAACAATTCCGAGTAGGCCTCGCCTAAGAAATCTTCGTTTGGAGGAAGGATGTTATCGTTCGAGGCGAAATGTTTGAGAGCGTTATAGAAAACCAGGGTTTGATCGTTGTCGGAAGAAGGGCGATATCTGCCCGAGACGACTTGTTTCAAGGCCGCGTCGGAGATATTGAGGTTCTTGATTTTCTGAAGAGAGGAAAGATTCTCATAGAAAAGGATCTTTTCGGCCTCGTCCATTTCTTGCGGATTGAGTTTCTTCAGAGAAGAGATGAGATTGACGATCTCTTTTTGACCGATGGCGATTTTCGCCTCGATAGACGGGGTCAGAATGATGCCCATCTGGAAGTCTTTGCGTAGGGTTTTGAGGTTTAACCTATGGGCGTAGTTCCCACGGTAGTTGCGGATTTCCCTCCAATGCCCGTCCACCAAAGAGGTGTTTAAAACATCTTGGAGCTGAGATTTGGAGAGATAGATCTCGTCTGTGTATTTTTTTGAAATATCTGTTGCCATATCAAAATTATAAAAACCAACCGACTTGTTTTACAAGTATATTACCGAAAAACTACTAATTTTTTATATGGAAAAATATTGGATTCTTCTTTCCGCCATTAAGACTGCCTAAGATTTTCCCCCATTTTCACTTGAGTTTTTTCCCCCACTTTCACTTGAACTAACGCTTTTGGGAAAGAAAAATGCCCACCGTTTGAGTGGGCATTTTGTCACTTTTGAAGGCCTAATTTAGGAAATGATGAGGTTGATGGCTGGGCGAATGCCATATCCGGTTCCGTTAACATAGGCGCTGCCGGCGAAGAAACCGCCATCAGGGCCGACGAACCATGCGCTCTTTTCGCCGCTATCATAAGGGGAACGGGTCCAATAATAGACATTGTCGTTCTTATGGTAAACGCCCTTGGCGAAAGCGTAATCGGAGGCACCGCATTCCCTATCCGAATTCTTTGCAAAGCCGTAATCGCCATTCATGTATTCGGCACGGCTAAGCAAGAAGATCTTATCGAAGGTATTGTCGCAGGCATATTGGTTTGGACTGCTCTGAGTCGAAGCGGAAGAATTATCGATTTCACTCGCGGAAAGCAAGGAATCATCGTAATAATACGCTGTGTTCAAGAAATCGGCATTGAGCCAGGATCTGACATCGGACTGGGCCCAGTTATTCGGATAAGTCCCATCTTCCCTTTGGGTGATTGAGGCATTGTAGCAGTGGACATCGAGGATCTTATCAGCGACAGCTAAGCCTTTTCCTTCCTCGGTTTTAAGGAAACTCCAATGGATCGGCTCCACCTTGAAGTAAGAACCGTTATATAAGCAATATTTCTCGCCAGAGTAATTGTAATAGCCTTGCTTATCCTGGCTATTGGCGGCAACGATGGCCTCGATGATGCTCGAATCGGTGACCTTTGTCTGCGGATATTCGCCGTTTTGGGCCCTGCTTATGGTCTTATAGGTGCCATTAACCACCAAATCGGCCGAGATATTCTTAAGCGACTTGTCCCAACCGAGGAACAAGGTGACGTTACTTTGGTCATAATCAAATGGCATCTCAAGCGGATAAGCGGCGTCTGTCCCGTCTTCGAAATAATGCGAGCAAAGGACTTCTTCGCCTTTCATGAAGGTGACTTTATGGCCGACGAAGGTGCTGGAGGTGAAATTAGCCTTGAAGGTCATTGGCTTAGTAACGTTTTCGAGAGACTGATCCCAGCCGGAGAAGGCATAGTCAGTGACATTCGTCCCTTCGGCCTCTTGGGCTCTGACTGGGGTTTCTCCGTCATAGAGAGCCGTTTCGCCTTTCTTGACCATCGTCTCATAAAGCACGGTGTCATCGTAATTCACGAAGCTGCAAAGATATTTCATCGTCACGCCATACTGGGCGGTGAAGACGGTGTCTTCGGTGATGTTCTTAAGCGATTTGTCCCAGCCTGAGAAAGTATAGGAAGAAATCGTTCCTTTGTTGTCGTTATAATCGTCTCTATTTGGAATAGTGCCGTTAAATTCGACGTTATCTCCGCTTGCGCAATAAAGAGTCGAAAGAGTCGTCCCGTCATAATCGACGAAAGTGCATTTGATGGCGTTCGGGGCGTTGAATTGGGCGGTGAAGACGGTGTCTGTCTTGATGGAACTCAGCGATTTGTCCCAACCGCAGAAATTCCAGACGATGGTTTGATCGCCGGAAACGGTGTTCGGTTTGCTCGGCGTCTCTCCGTTATAGGTCACTGATTCGCCGAAATTGACGCTGGTCTGATAAAGGATGGTGCCATCGTAATTCTTGAAGGTGCAGTCCCTCATAGAGACATATTGAGCGGTGAAGATGGTCGGCGTTTGGATATTCTCCAACGATTTGTCCCAGCCCGAGAAAGTCCATTCGACTTCATATCCGTCGATGGTCTCTTTGGGTTTTACAGGAGATGGCCCATCGTAAACGATGTTCGAGCCTTTTTCATAATAGAATTCGTATATTTTGGTCCCGTCGTAGTTTTTGAAGATGCAAGGGACGTAGGTGATAGGATCCTTGGCTTTGAGATTGCCCTTTTTGACCCATTCGCCGTTCTCTTTGAGATAATAATCCCAGCAAGAGAGATCGACATAGGAATCGCCGTCGACGCCCAAAGAAGAAGAAGGGGCGCCGTTGCCAGTATAAATGTCTCGCGGCGTTTTGTTTTCCAAAGCCGAAATGCGAGAGGAAAGCTCTTGGACTTTGACGTTGTAATCCGCTTGGATTTGTTCGATGAGTTCGCTCATTTCGTCTTTAAGGGAGGAAATTTGCTCTTTTAAGGAGGCTATTTCGGAAGAAAGGGCGTCCGTTTTGTTTTTATATGTGGCGTCTAAAGCGGCGATCTTCGCGTTGTAATCGTCTTCCAAAGCTTGCTTATCTTCGTCGTGTTGATCGCTTAAGGCGCTGATTTTGGCGTTGTAATCGTCTTCCAAAGCCTTCTTAGCGGCGGCAAGTTCTTCCTTCAATGCCTGGATTTTCTCTTCGCATGCCGCAATCTTATCATTCGCTTCTTGTATCTTCGCGTTGTAATCGTCCTTCACCGACTGAATATCGGAGATGAGTTTCGCCTGCAAAGAGGCGAGCTGGGTTTTAAGGGCATCCAATTCCGTCTGAAGGGCGGTGACTTGATCCTGCAACGATTTAATGTCGTCCTTCGTGCATCCCGTTAAGGCGCCTAAACCCAAAAGGGAGGCCGATAACGCCAAAATAGTCTTCATTTTCTTTCTCATAATCGTATTCCTCTTCCCGTTATTGATGCAAAAGAATCAATAATAGTTTTGAAAACCAAAGGTTTTCAACTTGAATGATATACCTCAGATTTCCTTCATTCAAGACCGAATTGTTGTTTTTTGCATTAAAAATGCCCACGAGGTCGTGAGCATTCTTTTTTTATTCTTCGTCGTCTATCGAAAGGACGGACATGAAGGCTTCTTGTGGGATTTCGACGGAGCCCACCGCTTTCATCCTCTTTTTGCCTTCCTTTTGCTTTTCTAAGAGTTTCTTCTTACGGGAGATGTCGCCGCCATAGCACTTGGCCAAGACGTCTTTACGGACGGCTTTTATGTCGGCTCTGGCGATGACTTTGCCGTTGATGGCGGCTTGGACAGGGACGGTGAATTGCTGACGCGGGATGATGTTCTTCAATCTCGAAACCAAACGGAGACCTCTATCGTAGGCCGTTGGCTTATAGACGATTGAACATAAAGCGTCCACCGGATCTCCGTTAAGCAAGATATCCATCTTTGATAACGGGGCTTCTTTGTATTCGGAGATGGTATAGTCCAAGGAGGCATAGCCTTTTGTCGCGGATTTAAGGGTATCGAAGAAATTGTAGATGACTTCGGATAGCGGCAATTCGTATTTCAAGATAACGCGGGTGTCATCGAAATAAATCATGTCGTTGTAAACGCCTCGGCGTGATTGGCAAAGCTGCATGATCGGGCCGACGTATTCTTTCGGGGACATGATTTCGGCATTCACGAACGGTTCCTTTATGCATCTCACTTTCGTTAGTTCAGGGAGGTCCGAAGGGTTCTCTAACATGAACGAAGTGCCATCCGTCAAAACGATTTCGTAGCGGACGGAAGGGGCGGTCAGGATGACATCCATGTTGTATTCGCGTTCCAGTCGTTCCTGGACAACGTCGATATGGAGAAGGCCCAAGAAGCCAACACGGAAGCCGAAGCCTAAGGCTTGGGAGCTCTCCGGCTCGTAAGTCAAAGAGGAATCGTTGAGGGTCAATTTTCCTAAAGCGTCTTTCAAGTCTTCGTAGCGTTTCGAATCCACCGGGTAGATGCCGCAGTAAACCATAGGGTTTATCTTCCTATAGCCAGGAAGAGGTTCCTTAGCCGGATTTGAAGACAAAGTGACCGTTTCGCCAGGGAAGACATCTTTGATGTCCTTCATCGTGGCGCAGATATAGCCAACGTCGCCCGCCGATAGCTCGGTGACAGGGGTTTCCTTTGGAATGCGGATACCGACTTCGGTGACTTCGTATTCTTTTTTGGCCTGCATAAGAAGAATCTTATCGCCAGGTTTCACCGTTCCGTTTTTGACGCGAATCAGAGCCACGACCCCACGATAGGAATCGTAATAGCTATCAAAGATAAGGGCTTGGAGAGGGGCGTTTTCGTCTCCGCTAGGAGGTGGAATCAGCTCGACGATTTTCTCAAGCACATCAGGAACGCCTAAGCCGGTTTTGGCGGAAACCTCGATGGAATCAGCGGAAGATAATCCGATGCGTTCTTCGATTTCCTTTTTGGCGTTATCCACATCCGCGGACGGGAGGTCAACTTTGTTGATGACTGGGATGATCATCAAATCATTATCGATGGCCAGATAGACATTGGCCAAAGTCTGGGCTTGGACGCCTTGCGTGGCGTCGACCACCAAAAGGGCTCCCTCGCAAGCCGCCAAGGAACGAGATACTTCGTAGGTGAAGTCGACATGTCCCGGGGTATCGATGAGATTGAAAAGGTAAGTTTGCCCGTCTTTGGCTTTGTAAGTAACGGTTACGGCGTTGAGCTTGATGGTGATGCCACGTTCCCTTTCGAGATCCATCGAATCGAGCATTTGCTCTTTGAGTTCCCTTTGGGAAACCGCGCCGGTCAATTCCAAAATGCGGTCGCACAACGTCGACTTTCCGTGATCGATGTGAGCGATGACGGAGAAGTTTCTGATTAAGGAGCGATCGACTTTCATAGCAACGATTATAGCGAAAAGATTCTTCTAAAAGAAATCATTCTTTATAGAAGTCGTCGAGAATCATATCCAAATCGAAGGTCGAATAGGCGATTGAATAGTTCGGATAAAGGCGAGCGTAAACCTCCCGATACTCGCGATTAAGATAGCGGTCATCGATGAGAAGGGCGGCCCCTTTGTCGGTTTCCGAACGGATGAGTCTGCCCAAGGCTTGCATGACGCGATTCATGCCAGGGTATAAATAGGCGTAGGCAAAGCCTCTTTTGGTTTTGTTCTCGAAATGCTCTTTGAGCAAGTTGCGTTCAAAGCCCACCGTTGGCATGCCGATGCCGATGATGGCGACGCCTGAGAGCCTATCTCCGATAAGGTCAACTCCTTCGCCAAAGGCGCCACCTAAGACGAGCAAGCCAATATTGGTTTCTTTGGGGTTTGGAATGAAATTGGATAGGAATTCGGCTCTTTTTTCTTCAGACATGGAGCGTTCTTGTTCATAGACATTATAAATGTCTAAATCTAGGTAGTTTTTGATTTTATCCAAGTATTGGTAACTTGGGAAATAAATAAAGTAATTCCCCGTCTTTTTAGAGACGAACTTCTTAAGATAGGAAGCGACTTGCTCATAAGATGATTCCCTATCCTTGTAGCGGACCGAAAGATTCGGCACGATGGTCAGACAAAGGTTTCTGGGATCGAATGGGGATTTAAGAAGAATGGAAGGAGACTGGGTATCTCCCTTAATGCTTTCTTTATAGAAATCAATCGGGGATAAGGTAGCGGAGAAAAGGATTCCGGCCTTAAGTTTCGACAAAGTCGAATTTAGATAATGGCTTGGATCCAAACAATCCATATGGAAAGCGATGTCTTCGCCTTCTTTGTTAAAATAACAAACCGTCCCCGAGGAATAATTCTCGCTCAAAACGGAGAGGCGATGGAGTTCTCTGGAGAAATCTTGGTAGCTTTTGCTCGAGACGAAGCCTTTTTCTTCTTCCGCTTTCTTTTCCGCCCGTTTGATGGATTCAAGGCGTTTCAATATCTCCTTAGGGAAGGAGTCGAGGACAAGAGGTTCTAAACCACCGCCGTTTTCTTCAAGGTAGTCGATCAGCTTTGTTATGGCTCGTTTGATGCCTTGGGTTTTTCCTTTCTGAAGGGAATTCTTGGCCAGCTTTGCCTGCCTTAAGGAAATCGAAGACGAATACATCGATCGACCTCTATCAATTAAGTTATGAGATTCGTCAATCAAAGCGACGTATTTTCCATCTTCCTGAAGGTCTGAAAAATAACGATCAAGATAAACGATTGGGTCGAATAGGTAGTTGTAATCACAAATGATGACATCGCTGTATAAAGAGAGATCCAAGGACAATTCAAAAGGGCAAAGGATATATTCAGCCGCTAAATTTTGGACATATTCCGAGGAAAAACGCTCGCCGCTTTTCAAAGCTATCTGCCTTACGCTGCCTATTTTATCGAAGTAGCCCTTGGCGAAGGGGCATTCATCCGGATTGCAGGCCGAGCCGGGTCTAAAACACATCTTGTCTTTGGCTTTGAGGATAGAGTCTCTGGCTATGAGGCCCTTCTCATATAGTTTGCCCATCGCTTCATAGGCGGAAATCCTCCCCGTCGTTTTGGCGGTGAGATAAAAGATTTTTTCCATTTCTCCCTCGCCTAACGCCTTGATTGAAGGATAAAGGGCCGAAATCGTTTTCCCAATTCCAGTCGGGGCTTCGATAAAAGAAACGTCTCCGTTTTCGATGGTCTCGTAAACCATCTTCGCCATCGTTTTTTGCCCGCGACGATAAGAAGAATACGGAAATTCTAAAGATTTAATCGAATTATTTCTTTCTTCATCATGTATTTTTAAAGCAGACAAGAAATCTAGATATTGATCAAGAAGATCGTTTATATCATCTCGAAGTTCCTCGATTTCGTAACGGAATTCTCTGATCATCTTCTCATCGCTATTCTGCGAAAGATAGGTAAGACGGATACCTAATTCTTGGTTTTGGTTGGCTTCGCCATACATTAAGGCGTAGCATTTCGCTTGACCCAAATGCCATTCTTTTTGTTCCTCATAGAACTCATTTAACGGCATAACGGTTGATTTGATCTCATCGATGATAGGATAGGCTCCTCCGATGATGATGCCATCGGCCCTGCCTTCGAGGGTAATTGTCCCCTTTGGGCGGACGAAAGTCGCCTTTAAAGGGGTCTCTGATAGATACGTTTTTCCCTGCTTTACCTGGTAAGAGGCATGGATTTTCGTTCCCATCTGCATCGTTTCAAGGTTAAAGACGCGATCATCGATATCACCTTTGCGAAGCAAAAAATCCACTAATTCGTGGACGGAGATAGTCCGATAGATTCTATCGGCCACTAGAAGAGGATCTCCTTACTTTCTAAATGGGCCCCGGAAGCAAAATCCGCCCCCGACATCTTCTTTTTTCCTTCTAACTGGACGAATAATAAGGCTATATGGCCCCCTTTAGCTTGGAGAAGGAGCTTCTTTTGCCTATATGAGAGCGAGCCGACCTCTTCGTTTTCTACTTCATCAAACGACACGGCGTTAAAGATTTTGAATTTCTTTCCGCTTAAAAGGAAATAGCCGCCAGGTTCTTCGCTCAAAGAATGAATTTTATGAATCAAATCATTTTTATTTAATTCCAAAGACAGTTTTTCCTCATCTGGCAAAATCTTAGCGGCGAAAGTTACATCTTCGGTATTTTGGGCTTCTCCAATGATTTTTCCATTGACATAATCAAACAAAGATTTTTCCAAAACGGAGGCAGCCGCTTCAGACAATTTCTTGGCCAAGGAGGTGTAAGTGTCCGTTTCCTCGATTTTAACCGTTTCCTTCTCATACATCCTGCCGGCGTCCATCTCGTGTGTCATTTCCATCAAAGTGATGCCGGTTTCCTTCTCGCCGTTCTCGATGGCCCTTTGAATTGGGGCGGCGCCCCTATATTTCGGAAGTAAGGAACCATGAAGGTTTATCGAACCCTGTTTAGGTAACGTTAAAAGATCGTCGGGGAGTATTTGGCCATAGGCCATGGTGATGATGACATCTAAATCCAAGTCTTTCGCCCACTCATGATCCAAACGAATTCTATGAGGCTGATAAACGGGGATGCCGTGTTCCAAAGCCGCGACTTTGACGGGAGGCGGGGTCAAAAGGCGTTTCCTTCCGACTTCTTTGTCCTCTTGGCAGACCACTCCGACGACGTTGTAACCAAGTTCAATCAGTTTTAAAAGGGGTTTGACCGCGATTTCCGGCGTCCCCAAATAGAGAATTCTTACGTCTTTGGCTGAATTATAGGTCATCTTCGTTTACCTCGCTTGATAGTATATCACGCACCTAAGGCCGTGGGCACGCTTTAGCAAATTGAAGTTTCGGCCAAAATGTGTATATTTGTATGCGTTATGAAAACTTATACCCCCGAGCAATGTCAAGAGTTCCTCGACTCCGCCAAATTGCTTCTTAATACAGACAAAACCTTAAGAGACATCTTCAATACTTTTACTTATCTCCATCGCAAAAAGAAAGCCTGCACATATTTTGACAACAACGGCAAGGCCCATTCTTACGACTACGCCACATATAGAAAATTGGCCGTTGGATATGCAAGCAAATTAAGCACTTTGCTAAATGGCCAAGAAAAAGGCACGCCGATCGGCCTTAAATTGGGCAATTCACCAAATTGGCCTCTCGTTTTCTGGGCCATTGCCATGAATGGCTTCAAGCCTTTATTGATTGACGCTAGGGCCATGGGCGACGCAACTATCGGTTTGCTTAAAAACGCGAAGGCATCGGCCTTGATTTCAGATACCGACATTCCTGAACTTGAGCTTCCGAGATTCTCTTTTAGGGACATTTTAACCGCCAAGGGCGACACTTCCTTCGTCCCAAGTTGGGCCAATCAGGTTTATTTTTGCTCTTCCGGCACAAGCGGGAACGCCAAAATGTTTGTCTATGATGGGGAATGCCTTTGCAATCAGATATTGGCCGCTTTGGAGATCCCAAATCAATCCGTCACTTTGATGCATCCTGGCAAAATCAATATCTTAGCCATGATCCCATATCACCATGTTTTCGGTTTTATGGCCGTCTTCCTCTGGTTCAATTTCTATGGCAAAAACGTCGTTTATCCTCGTTCCATCGCTTCTAAAGATTTGATGTATGCTTGCCAAAAGGGCAAATGCACTCATATCTTCTCCGTTCCAATGTTTTGGGACAACATCGTCCAAGCAGTGGAAAGAACGGTTGATAAGATGAGCGAGAAAAAGAAAATACTCCTCAATATGATGATGGATTACAATCTCGGCGATTTATCGAAGAAAACAGCGGGGAGAGCCGCCAATCCAATCGTTAGGAAAGTCTTCCAAAAGAAAGTTTTGGGAAACAAGGTGCAGTTCGCCATCTCCGGAGGCGGCGCTTTGAACGTCCACACCGAAGCGGTCGCAAACGGCTTAGGGTATCCTTTGTCAGACGGATATGGCATGACAGAATTAGGGGTCACCTCAGTCGAACAAAGCCCGTCGTCTTCAGACCGTTTGAAAGTCTCCATCGGAAAACCATTCCATGGAGTCTCGTATAAGATTGCCGATGGCAAGAACGTTGGCGAATTGTTAGTCAAATCCGCCTCAATGGCCAAATGGAAGATCGTCGACGGAGAGATTTCGCCGATGGATTTGACGGAAGATGGCTTTTTCCACACCCAAGATATCGCCAGCATCGACGAAGACGGAAGATGTTACCTTCGTGGAAGGGAAAAGGACATCATCATCAACTCCGATGGCGAGAATGTTTATCCAGATGAATTGGAATCCATCTTCAAAGGCATCTCCCATATGGCCAACAACGTCGTTCTCGGCGTAAAAGACGAGGAAAACGAAAATAAGGAAAACATCACTTTGGTCATTCAATTGGATAACGATGCCAAAGAGGAAGACCTAGAAATCATCAAGAGCGAGTTCGAGACTTTGAATGCCACCTTGCCAATGGGTCGCAGAATCGAGAGAGCCTATTTCACCAAAAAGCCTTTGCCTTTGGCAAACGGCATCAAGGTAAAACGTTTCTTAATCAAAAAGGAACTCGAAAGCGGAAATAGCCGCCTCTATCGAGACATCAATAACCTCAAAATGAAGAAACGGGTCAGAAGGATGAACAGGGTGGATTTCTCATCTTACGACCAAGCTCAGGTCAAGGAAGTCCTATCGATCATTTCGGAAATTTGGTCCAAGACCCTCATTTTGGATAAGAAAGACATCAAAGGCGATAGTCATTTCAGCAAAGACTTAGGTGGCGACTCGATGACTTATGTCACGATGGTCGAAGACATCAACACGGCGTTCTCTATCGTTATCCCAGTCGAAATGTATGGCTTATTGATAACTCCAGACCAGTTCGCCAAATACATTCTTGAGCAGAAAAAGGGAAAGAAATGAGGCATATCTCTCTTGCTTAGCAAGAAATATAGTTGTTTTATTTCCTTTTGTAATTTACAATACTTCGCGCTGAAAGAAAGCAGGAATTCATACTATGGCAAATATCAAATCCCAAATCAAACGTAACAAAACCAACGAAAAGGCCAACGAGATCAACGTCGCCCGCAAGAGCGAATTGAAGACCGCCATCAAGAAAGTCGAAGCCGCCGTCAAGGCCGGAAAGAAAGAAGAAGCCCAAGCCGCTTTGAGCAACGCTATCTCTCTCTTGGATCGCGATGCCCAATTAGGCACCATCTCCGTCAACTCCGCCAACCGCAAGAAAGCTCACTTGACCAAAGCTGTCGCTTCCCTTTAATCGTTAGCTAGCAATATAAATAAAGCCCGGAACAATTCCGGGCTTTTCTCGTTTTAAGGCCTCAATTTGAAGTTCGTGACGAAGAGGGAGAAGGCGATGGTTGGATCGGCTCTGCCAGTCAAGATACTCTTCTGGGCCTGATAGATATTTTCAAGCGCCACCGGGCACGTCTTGTCGTTCATGTTCCTTAGATTCCTAACGCACATCTCAACGCGTTTCGGATTGATTTTCAAAACGCTGGCGATTTTATCTGTGGTGAGATTTTCTTCGTTATAAAGATATTGGATTTCGTTTAACAGCCTGAATTGATTGGCCAATAAGGTCAAAAGGCCGATCTCAACATCGTTCCCAGCTAGCACCTTTTGGTCTTGATAGACTTTGAAAGCTGTCTTTTTGTCGCCCTTGCAGATGGCATTGCTGATCTCATAGACCTTTTCTTCCAATGGGGCAGCCACCAATTCCTCAATCTCTCTTTTCGATATCCTTTGGGTGTCGAAAGCGTAGCTAATCAGTTTGTCGGCATAGCTCATGAAGGCCGAATAATCCCCATTGAAACGATCGTAGAATTCATAAGCGGCATCTAAATCGATGGTGATATTCCTCTTTTTGAAGTACGAAACGATATATTTGACCCAGCCTTGTTTATCGAGCGTAGGGGTTCCGACAGGGGTCGGCTGCGGAGACGTCTTCATGATCAATTTGTAATATTCCGATTTCTCGTTCAACGAGTCTTCGTAAACGACAAAATATAGATCGACGCTCGGATTGGGATTCTCTAGATATTGCAAGAGCCACTTGCTTTCCTCGCCTTTCACTGGTTTGGTTTTGCTCTTTCCTAAGAAATAAGCGTTATAGGCAACGACCACTTTCTTATCGGAGCAAAAAGAGAAGCTTTCGCATTCATCGACGATTTCCTGGGTAGGCGAAAAGGTGAGATCCACTTCCGTGTAATTCATCTCGTCTTTTTCCGGGAAGGTCTCTTTTATCGTCTTTTTGAGTAGCGCTTGAATCCACGCTCGTTGGGAAGAATAAAAAACCGAAATCATTTCTAAATGATTATACCTTAATTAAAGGAGAGCCCCAATAGGTTATGGTGCCTTCTTGGTCAGTTCTTCTTATTTTCACATCGTAAAGATTCAAAGTTTCAAGGACGTTTACGGAAGGATGCCCATAATAGTTCTTTTTCCCCACCGAGATGATTGCTTCTTTAGGTCTTATGGTTCTGATGAATGATTCAGACGAGGAAGTATCGGACCCGTGGTGGCCGACTTTAAGTATATCCGCCCGCAGATTGGGATTATCTTTGATGATTCTTTTTTCCACGCTCGTCGAAGCGTCTCCCATAAATAGGAATTTTTTGCCGATGAATTCCATATACAAAACCAAGGATGAATCGTTTCCTTCGCCGCCATATGTGTTCAAATTCTCAAGATGGATGTTTCCGATTGTCAAAGGGAAACACTCGCTTGAATCGATATAATTCACGACATCGAAATTCCTCATGATGCTACTTACGGCCCCGGAATGATCGAAGTCGTCATGGGTCGTGATGAGGTAATCAAGATGATATATTCTCCTCCTGTATAAATAAGGAATGTCGACTTCTTTGCCCATATCGAAGGAGGAGACTCCGCCCGTATCTATCATTACGGTTTTCAGCCTATCTCTAATGATGATGGCGTCTCCTTGCCCAACGTTGAGGAAAGTGACCTCCTGAGTGAAGAAATTGCCGATTGGTATCATGTTGAGCACGACGGTAAGCCCAGTCAATCTGAGGGTTTTAAACGCGAAATAATGCAATCCGCAATCTATAAAGAAAAGGCAAACTACCAAAACCACATAAAGCATAACAACCACCGCCTCGGAATTGTTTCCGATCCACGGGGTGCTCAGCTCGGCCGATGACAAAAACGAAAGGATTTTCCTGATGATTTTGGCATACCAAGGCAAAAAATTAACAAAAGGGGCACTTATAAAACTAACAAAGCTTAGGATGATAAACGGAAGAATCAACGGGGTGATAATCAATCTCAGTAAAGGTGAAAGGATGGCTATCTTCCCGTTAGAGACAGAGCTAGGTAGCAAGAAAGCTTCCAAAAGGCATCTTCTTCTGAATTTCTTAACGAATTCCTTTCGTCCTTTGTTCAGCATTCTTTTGGAAAGGATGAACAAAAAAGAGAGGCCGAATCCATAGAAAAAGCCGGAGGATAGAATCGCCCATCGATCAAAAAGAATGATGAGGATGGCAAACGCAGCCAATCGATGTTCATAACGGATTTCCTTCTTTTGAAAAAAAGCATAGCTCAGATTGACCAATAAAAGTTTCCAAATGCCGATCTTGGTCGGCCCAAGTATCAAAAAAGGTATGATAAGACCGACTTTGATAAGGCTAATAACCTTTGGATTGTTGATGTGTCTCTCGAAAAAGGGATTAAAGAGACGAAGATATGAATAAAGAATCAGTCCGCCGTTTGATAATTGAGAATAGATCCCAAGCGAGGTGACTGAGGATAAAACGCTGTCCTTCGAATCCTTAAAAGAAAAGAGAACGGCATCGATGAGAGAGGCTGTTTCTTTGTCGAAGTTGCTCAAAAAGGCTTTTTCTACCTTGCGTAAAGGATAAATGCTAAATATTGACGAAATTTGATTTGGGTTTAATTGGTAGCGGACGCCTTTATCGCGGAGATACTTCTCAAAATCGAAATAGCCTTCGTAACGGGTGCTTGCAAACTCATCTACATCGCCATTTATTTTTATTAAATCTCCAAAATAATAATCGTGATCTTGGAGATAGACATAATACCTCCTACCCTTGGAAAGGAAGATAAGGTAGTTCTTTTTGGCTTCGATGACGATGCCTTTATATTCGCCCAAGGGGGTCTGACGAATATTTATAAGCAAGGACAAGCCAAGAAGCGCCCCTACCCCCATTCCAAGGAGAACCCAATGCTTCTTTCGCCGAAAGGAATAGAGAAAGGCTAGAAGCAGGATTATCAAATAAAGGTAGAAAGCCAGGCTTTTAAAGCCGGCGGACAAGGCTTTGCTGAGAAAAAAGTAGGATATTAAGAGCCCAATAACGCTTTGGAATATATTATTCCAAGATTTGGACGAAATTCTTAATTTTCTCAAATGTCGCATTGCCGATGCCTGAGACGTTTTTCAACTCTTCGATACGCTCGAAAGGACCATTCGTTTCACGATACGAGATAATAGCGGATGCGATGGTGGAACCGATGGAGCCAACTTCCATCAAAGTGGCTTTATCGTCCGTATTGATATTGACCTTTGGAATCGGCTCGGTCGAGCAAGTGTTGGTGTTGTCGTAAAGCGGGGCAATGTAGAAAGACATCTTGTTTTCCAAGATAAAATCCGCATTGTAGGCTTTCGGATCGGCGTTCGTGGTCGTCCCACCGGCCGCCAGAATAAGATCCAATAGGGTGGATTCGAGATTTAGGGTGTAAGTCCCACCGTTTGGATAATTCTTCATAACCTCTCCGGAGATAGATACGACTATCTTGTCTTCCTCAAGTGAAGCCGAATTGTTCCCTGTGGAGTCTATGGTGGCGGATCTAGATTTCTCAATCGCGGCAAAGCTAGCGATGCCAACGATCGTGACCACCAAGACGGCGATAATTATTTTTACCATAAAAGACCTCCTACCTAGTTTTAGATAGAAGGCCTGGCATTTTTACAAAAGAAAATAAAAAGACCCCATGGGGGTCTTAATTATTGAGAACTATTTGTTCCAGAGAGCGACTTTCTTGATTTCAATCTCGTATGGATCGTCGCATTCGACCATAACTTTATCGCCAACGGAGTGTCCGATCAAAGCCATTCCGAGAGCGGATTGATCAGAGACGGCCGGGATTTCGGCGAATGGGTCGGCTTCGATGGTGCCGGTGATTCTGACTTGGAGGTCGTTTCCACGTTCATCGGAATAATCGACCAAATAACCTAAGTTGATTTTCTTGCCAACCGCTTTGGTCTCAACAACTTCGGCGTGGTCTTTGATATGCTCGATTTCGGCGATGCGGCGCTCGATTTCGGCTTGGCGGTTTCTCGCTGCGTCATAGTCAGCGTTTTCGGAAAGGTCACCCTGAGAACGGGCCTGGACCAATTGTTCGACCACTTCAGGACGTTCGACGTCCAAGAGATGTCTGTATTCTTTTTCAAGTTTTTCCATGCCCTCTCGGGTCATGATGATTTTATCTTCTGCCATAGAATTTTCCTTTTTGCTCGTAGCAATTATAGACAAAGGCTTTCTTTTTAGAAAGAACCTTTATTTGATTTCGTTGATCTTCGGATCTTCTTCGTATGTTTCCAAGACCTCGGCGGCTTCTTCTAATTCCTCTTTGGAAGGGATCAAAAGCTCGTCTCCGCCTTCGGAACAAACGACGGTGAGATTGTCAGGATCTTCGTCTTGGTAGATGAAATAGTAGGTTCTGCCTCTTTCTTCGTTTTCGTAATAGAAGAGGATCTTCCAGGTTTGTTCCTCGCCATTATCGTCGGCGATGACGATGGTGTTATCTAGGATTTCTGCCATATTTGTCTCCTTTACAATCTAGATTTAACTTCTTTTATGAAGTTATCGAATCCGTCTTTAGATTTGACTTGGCCGGACGCCATATCTGGCTTACCGCCTCCGCCTCCGCCTAAAATGGCGGCTGCTTCTTTAACTATAACCCCGGCTGGGCAAATTTGCTTTCCCTTTCCACCGGCTAATACAACCAATGGACGGGCAGAGCCTTCGCCGCCAAGCAAGATGAGAAGGTAATTCTCTTTGTTGGCTTTTAAGGTGTCGCCTAAGCTAAGCAAGCTGTCGCGGGTAGCGCCCTCTTTGACGCTCGCAAAGAAGGAAACGCCGTTAATATCTTCCAGAGAAACGGATTTGGCTTCCAAAGCGGACAATTTGTCCTTAAGGGTTCTGTTCTCGTTCTTTAAGGAGGAGAGCTCGTTCTTTTCCTTATCGATCTTGGCTAAGAGATCGACATCGCTGCCTTCATAAGTTTCTTCGGCCTTGGTTAATATAGCAAGGCGCGAATTGAGATATTCAAGAGCCCCTTTCGAGGTTCTGGCTTGGATACGTCTGACGCCGGAAGCGATGGCTTCTTCGCTTTCGATGACGAAGAGTCCGATTTCGCTGGTGTTCTTGACATGGGTTCCGCCGCAGAATTCTTTGGAGAAATCTCCGAATTCAACTACGCGGACGAAATCTCCGTATTTCTCAGAGAATTCCATCTCAGCGCCTAATTCCTTAGCTTTCTCGATTGGGAGAATCTCGGTGTTTTCTTCGATATTTTCGAAGATTTTCTCATTAACGATTTTCTCTAAGGATTTAAGTTCTTCGCTTGTGAGCTTTCTATTCGAAGAAAAGTCGAAGCGGAGATAATCTTCATTGACGAAAGAACCTTTTTGATGGCTATGATCGCCTAAGACTTCATTCAATGCGGCGTGCAATAAGTGAGTGGCCGAGTGATTTCTCTCAGTCAAACGACGTTTCTCAGCATCGATGGAAACAATGACTTTATCTCCGACGGAGATCTTGCCTTCCTTGACGACGATATGATGCAAATGCTGGCCGCGTGGGGCTTTTCCGACATAGGTGATATCCGCGAAGAAATCATTTCCTTTAACGCTTCCCTTATCGGAAACCTGGCCGCCCATCTCGGCATAGCATGGGGTGCAGCAGAAGATGACGTCCCCTTCTTTAGAGAAGGAGTCAACGGCCTCGCCATCGACGAATAAGCCTAAGACCTTGGCTTCGGTGACGTCTTTGTCATAGACAAATTCGGATTCTTTGTCGAACGCCATAAGATCTTTGGACTGTTTCTTGAAGGAATCGATTTCGCCACGGGCGACTCTGGCCCTTTCGCGTTGTTCTTCCATGGCTTTTTCAAAGCCTTCGATATCGACCTTTAATCCCGCTTCGGCGGCGATTTCAGAAGTCAAATCGAGCGGGAAGCCATAGGTGTCATACAAGCGGAAGGCTTCTTCGCCGGTTAAGTCTCTCTTTTCCTTGAGTCTTTCTCTTAAGAGAGATTCGCCGGATTCGAGGGTACGGATGAATTTGTTTTCTTCCTCTAAGACCGCTTTGGAAGTGGATTCCAAACTATCTTTGAGGTTTGGATAGAAGTCTTGGTAGTTATCGGTAACGACTTTGATGAGCTTGTGCATGAACGGCTCATGGACGCCCAACTTCTTGCCGTATCGCATAGCGCGTCTGATGATACGTCTTAAGACGTAACCGCGGCCTTCGTTAGAGAAGGAAGCTCCATCTCCTAAGGCAAAGGTCAAACATCTAGCGTGATCGGCGATGACACGATAAGACATGAGGTTCTCGCCTTCGTATGGCTTGCCGCAGATCTTCTTCATCTCATCAACGATTGGGCTGAATAAGTCGGTTTCGAAGTTGGTATCAGTGCCTTGCAAAACGCAGGCGATACGTTCCAAACCGGCGCCGGTATCGATATTTTTGGATGGAAGTTCTTTGTATTGCTCTCTTGGGACGCCGTTAACCGCGTCGTATTGAGAGAAGACGATGCCCCAGATTTCGATATAACGATCGTTTTCCATATCGTCTCTTAAGAGCTTATCGCCGATATGCTCTGGGTCGTATTTCTCGCCTCTATCGAAGAAAACTTCGGTGTTTGGGCCACATGGGCCTTCACCGATTTGCCAATAGTTGCCTTCGAGAGGGACCAAATGGTCTTCTAAGAAGCCATTATCAATCCAATATTGCTTGGATTCGAGGTCGCTAGGATTGTAAGTGGCGTAAAGTTTATCAATAGGCAAGCCAAAGCCTTTCTCTTTGTCGGTGAGGATTTCAGCCGCGAAGGAAATGGCTTCCTTACGGAAATAGTCGCCGATGGAGAAGTTACCCAACATTTCGAAGAAAGTGTGGTGTCTGGCGGTATGGCCGACATTTTCAATGTCGTTGGTACGAATGGACTTTTGGACATTGACGATACGGCGGCATGGCGGAATCTCCGAACCATCGAAGTATTTCTTAAGTCCAGTGACGCCGGCATTGACCCAAAGCAAAGATGGGTCATCCTTCGGAATCAAAGATACGCCTGGGATGTATTTATGGCCTTTCCCTTCAAAGAAGGCGATCCAACGTTGACGGATCTCATGGCCGGATAATGGTTTCATAACAGACCTCCTAAATAAAATAAAACGCCCCCAACGAAGGAACGCTTGGCAGCGCGGTACCATCCTTCTTCACTTTTGGTGCGTCTCTCTTTTTCCGTTAACGCCGGATGCGGTGACATTGCTCACGACTAAGGGAAGTGGCGTGTCCATAGGCCTTCCCATCATGCGGCCCTCTCTCTGATGGACTTAGTTTCCGAAAGAATAATACACGGGTATACGCGCAAAAGAAAGCAAAAATAAAGAGCCTGCTTAGCCGACTCTCTTATCTTTATAGAATGTCTGGTCGATTATCCCGCCGCCGAGAAGTTTGCCATCTTTGTCATAAAAGGCGGCGAATTGGCCCGGGGTGACGGCTTTGAAAGGCGGATACCTGAGGCTAGCGACATCGCCATCCAACGTTAGGAAACAAGGATGATCTGGCTGACGGTAGCGGAATTTGACGAAGACCTCCACCTCTTTTTCCGGCCGAGGACCGACCCAATTCACGTCGGTAATGACACATTTGTCGGAATTAAGGTGCTCATCTTCAGACCCATTCGCGACATAGATAATGTTCTTCTCGACATCTTTTCGGCAGATAAACCACGGAGATGCATCCATGCCTTTAACGCCTCCGATGCCCAAGCCGTGGCGTTGTCCCAACGTGTAATAGAGAACGCCGATATGCTCGCCTAAAACCTTCCCGGATTCGATATCAACGATGTTTCCTTTGGTGGCTGGGAGATAGTTCTGCAAGAACTGGCGGAAATTCCTTTCGCCGATGAAACAAATTCCCGTGGAACCATGCTTCGCGGCGACTTCGTTAAGCCCTAGTTTTGTGGCAATCTCTCTGGCTTCGACTTTGGTGATGTCTTCCATCGGAAATAAGCAGGAAGCGACTTGTTCTTCGCTTAAAGCGCACAAGAAATAAGTCTGATCTTTCTTAAGGTCTAAGGGTTTAGCTAAATAGGTGTGGCCATCAACTTCGACGCGTTTGGCATAATGTCCCATCGCGATGCAGTCGAAACCATGTTCTTTGGCATAAGCTAAGAAAGAATCGAACTTTATGTTCTTGTTGCAAAGAATATCAGGGTTTGGGGTGCGGCCCTTTCTATATTCGGCAAGGAAATATTCGAAAACGGAGTCCCAATATTCTTTGACGAAATCTTCGCGAAGGAGGGGGATTCCTAATTTTTTGGCGATGGCGACGGCGTCGTCATAGTCCTTTTCTTGCGGGCATTGATGATCGTTGACGGTTGGATTACCAAGGTAATCTCCATTGGCCATCGCGTCCCAATTACGCATAAAACAGCCAGTGACTTCGTGGCCCATTTCTTTGAGTTTGTAGGCGGCGATCGCGGAATCCACGCCGCCGGATAATCCGATCAATACTTTCATTGGAACAATTCCTGGCTATCTAAGATAAGGGTAAACGGTCCGTCATTCAAGAGCTCGACTTTCATATCGGCCCCAAAGACCCCGGTTTGAACTTTTGGGAATCGCTCTTTTAAGAGTTCGTTCCATTTATCAAACAAGGGGGACGACAGTTCTGGGCGCATGGCATTAACGAAGGAAGGACGATTGCCGTCTTTCGCGGAAGCGTACAAAGTAAACTGGGAAACCGACAAGATTTCGCCATCAACATCAGCCAAGGACCTATTCGTTTTCCCATTCTCATCCGGGAAGATACGAAGCTTGACGACTTTATCCGCCATCTTCGGAAGGATTTCTTCTTTGTCTTCTACATTAAAGCCAACAAAAAGAAGGAAACCTCTTCCTATGGAAGCAATTTTCTTTCCGTCAATGGTGACGGAAGCGTATTTTACTTCTTGAACCAAAACTCTCATTATCCGACCTCGGCTAAGATGATTGGCGAAATCTCCGGCTCTTTTTCCGTAAGATGGAAGCAGTCCTTAATATCGGAAATAACGGATTCGACGCCTTCTTTTTCGGTGTGAGCATAAGCGAGGACGTCACCGGCTTTGACATAGTCGCCGTATTTCTTTTGAAGGACGATGCCGGCAGCTGGATCAATCTTGTCTTCCATGGTTTCTCTGCCAGCGCCCAATTTCATAGCGGCGATGCCGATGGCCATACAATCGATTTTGGAAACGTAGCCTTCTTTGTCGGCGATGACTGGGATGATATAGTCGGCCACTTTGAACTTTTCTGGATGGATGATGTAAGAAGAATCACCATGCTGATGTTCGACCATTTCGACGAACTTTTGCAAGGCCTTGCCGTTTTTGATAACTTCGTCGATCATTTTGAAGGCCTGCTCATAAGAAGAGGCGATTTCCGACATGATTAAGATCTTGGCGGATGCTTTCAAGACCAACTCGGTGAAATCCTTTGGCCCCTTGCCATTTAAAGTATCAATGGCCTCTTTGACTTCCAAGGAGTTGCCGATGGCCAAGCCTAAAGGTTCGTCCATATTGGTTAATTCCGCAGCGACTTTTTTGCCTAGATGAGTGCCGATTTCAACCATGAGTTCGGTTAATTCCTTGGCGGATTCCAAATCTTTCATGAAGGCCCCATCCCCGACTTTGACATCCAAGAGGATGGCGTCGGAGCCAGTTGCCAATTTTTTAGACATGATGGAGGAAGCGATAAGAGGGATGGCCGGAACGCAGCCAGTAACGTCTCTTAAAGCGTAGAGTTTCTTGTCAGCCGGGTCTAATTCAGCGGTTTGTCCGATGATGGCTAAGCCAATTTCGGAAACCTGTTTTTTGAAATCCTTTTCGGAAATGGCGATGGACATACCAGGGATTGATTCCAATTTATCCAACGTTCCGCCGGTGTGACCCAAGCCACGGCCAGAAAGTTTGGCGACGATGCCGCCACAGGCGGCAACAATCGGCCCGACAGCGAGAGAGGTTTTATCGCCAACGCCTCCAGTTGAGTGTTTATCGGCTTTAATGCCCTTTATATCGCTCAAATCGATAATATCGCCGGAATGCATCATAGCATCCGTGAGGATGACCGTTTCCTTGGTGGTCATTCCTCTCCAAACGATGGCCATGCATAAGGCGGAAGCCTGATAATCAGGGATATCGCCTTTCACATATCCATCAATAAAAAAGCGAATCTCTTTTTCAGACAATTCTTTCCCGTCTCGTTTCTTTTCGATGATATCTAACATTCTCATAAAAAGATGACCTCTACTATTTTTCAACTGAATCAATTATAATATCTTCATGCAATTCTTCGAATCCCTAAATGAATATTTGCCAAAAGAAGAAACCGAGAAGCTCGTCTCGGCGATTGATAATGGCAAGGTAACCCATGGCTTATTGCTAAACACCAAGAAGATGTCCGACGAAGAATTCGTCAATAGATATCCTCATGTCAGAAAGCATCCGTTCGTTGAACACGCTTATCTTTATGATAAAGAAGAGTACGAATTCGGAAAAACTATGCTTTATGAAAACGGGGTTATCTCCATCGAAGATCCTTCCGCGATGATGGTCGTTTATTTCCTTAAGCCAGAAGAAGATGACATCATCTTAGATATGTGTGCCGCCCCGGGTGGAAAGACCATCGGAGCCAGCCTTGCAATGAACGATAAAGGTTGCATCATCGCCAATGATATTTCCTATCCTCGTGCGAAGGCTTTATCACAAAACATCGAAAGAATGGGACGCGGAGATATCATCGTCGCTTCTAACGACTTTGTCTTCTCTCACGAGCATTTCAAAAATACCTTCGATAAGATCATTTTGGACGCTCCTTGTTCAGGCTCGGCCATGATGAGAAAGAACAAAGAAGCGGCTGCCGATTGGAAATACGAGAAAGTCGTTTCTTGTTCTCGCCGCCAGCTTGAATTGTTGGAATTGGCTTATTGCATGCTTAAAGAAGGCGGGACGTTAGCCTATTCGACTTGTTCGTTCTCTGCTGAAGAAGACGAGAAAATCATGCTCGCATTCCGTCAATTGCACCCTGAAATCGAATTCATCAATTTGGAAGAAAGCGAGATGTTCTATCGTTCCGAATTGCTTCCGGAATCCGTCCATCTTTTCCCTTCCAGATTCGAAGGAGAGGGACAATTTATCTGTTTGTTTAAGAAGCCTGGCGAACTAGTCAAAACCGAAAAGAAGGTCATCCCTGTCGTTTCGAGATACAAACAATTCATCGCCGATTACAAATTAGAAGACAGAAGCAACGAAATGATGCGTTCGAAATTTTATTCTTTGTATCAACATTTCGATACCACGCATCTCAATATTCTCCGTTACGGGGTCAAGTTATTCGAATTGAGAGACGTTTATATCCCAGATCACCATCTCACCCACTTCCTTACACCGGATTTCTCTTGGAAAGTCACCAAAGAAGAAGCAGAAGCCTATGTCCATGGGCTTGCCTTCCCGACCATAAAACCGGATGGATTCTATATCGTCTCGTATGACAATCAGAATCTCGGCTATGTCAAAGTCACCAAAGGAATAGCAAAAAACCATTATCCAAAAGGTCTTAGGATTCCTTCGACAGTCGAAATCAAATGGTAAACAAAAAGGCGGTCGAACCGCCTTTTTTTCGTTAACGAACAGATCCTTTCCTCATCGGGATCTTTTCTTTGTGTTCTAAGAAGAATTGATGGCTTTCTTCTCTTTGCTCGTACATCTTCTTAGCGATTAAGTCATGGACTTCTTCGGCAAAAGAAAGCGAGTTGTTATCGGTGTTTTCTTTGGCATACATCACTGGCAAGAACGCAATTTCATAAGGGGTGCGTTTATAGCTCTCGCCGACGATATATTGCGAGCCAAAGGAAGCGATTGGAAGAACGGGGCAGCCAATCCTGAAAGCTGGTTTGAATGTCCCTCCATGGAATTCAGGCAATTCTCCTTCGGGGTTTTTATTTCTCGTCCCTTCTGGGAAGATGGCAACCGAGGCAATGCCTTTTTTGATAAGGCGCTCGGTGTTCTTAATGACGCGAATCCCGTCCCTTAAGTCACTCCTATCCAAAAACATTCCATCCATAGCCTTGATGATTGTTCTCACGAACGGAATCTTGAGGATTTCCTTTTTGCCGACGAAAGTGAGAGGTTTTTCGGCATGGTAGATGAAAAGCAATGGGTCGATGACATCCAAATGGTTGCTGACAACCAAGAATCTTTGGTCTTTAGCTTCAAGTTCTTTAAGGATTTCGATGCCTTCGACTTTTTGATCAACGTGTAGGGAATCAACTATTTTTATAATAAGCTTGCGAATGCGGGCATAGCGTTCCTCAATCGGATATTTTTCCGGATGACGGGCGTATTTCCAAATATAGAAGGTGAAAGTCGCTAAGATCCTCGGTCCGAGTTTCAGAACAGCCGCGATTACTTTTCTCTTTTTCATAATGCGATTAGTTTATCCTAAATGCTCTCTATAGCAAAGGAATAAAAGAAACGGCCCAAAGGGCCGTCTCCTTTTAGATGCGTTTCGTGCCTTCCGGGAAACGGTACATCTCGTCAATTTCGATGACGATGATGAAACCATATTCCGCGTCTTTCTCAATCCTCCCCTTGAAGCAGATATAGGAACCTGTCGGCTCCTTGAGGAAAGGGCTCGATTCGTATGATTGGCTTCTAACCAAAAAGGAATCGGTGACGAATTTGCCTTTTTCCGGGATAGGACGGTCGACTTCGACATAACGGAGGTTATTTGAAAGCCTTTCGCCCAGCCTTCCGGAAACGAAGACGGATGAAATCATGAAATGTTCTCCTAAATAGGGGAAGCTTCATCGTTTATGATGTAGGCTTGTTGCGGAGCCTAATCAATAATCATCTGGGTCGGACGATGGGACGAATTCGGAATTATCGGTCGATCCCGAATTATCTACGTCATCATTTAATCTCACCAAGACTTTGCAGCCTTTGGCGTTCGATTTGTTCTCGCTATCTTCTATAATGCCATCATCTTTGAGCCATTGGAAGATTTTGCCAGAACGAGTGTAGCCGAAACCGAATTCTCTGTTCATTCTGGTCATCGAATAATATTCGCAATGCATGACTTTGTTTTTCACGTCTTCATAGGCCTCATCGTCCCTAGCGGTGCCCGCCCTCATTCCATATTGGGTGGTTGAATGGGATTGGGAAGAATTGGACGATTTCCCGCTTAAATCCATGAAACGCGGGTCGTATTGGACTTTTTGTTGGGCTTTGATGAAATCAACGACGTTCTTGATCTCGGAATTATCGACATAACAGCCCTGGGCACGGAAGTTGGAATTCCTAACGACTTGGCCGCAGGAAACGAGCATATCGCCGTAGCCAGCGAGGTTTTCAGCTCCACCTTCGCCTAAGACGGTCATGGAATCGGTCGGAGATGAGACGGATAAGGCAACGCGGACGATGATATTGGCTTTGATGGTGCCGGAGATGACATCGACGGAAGGCCTTTGGGTGCAGATGATAAGATGGATGCCGGCACTTCTGGATTTGGCTGCCAAACGAGCGATTAACTCATCGAGGCCTTTGCAAGTTAGCATCAAGTCGGCGAATTCATCAACGACGAAGATAATATATGGCAATGTCTCATAGCCATTTTCTTTAGCGAATTTGTTGTATTCGGAAAGCTTTTTAACACCCGCTTTGCGGATGATGCCGTTTCTTCTTTCCATTTCATCGACCAATTTCTCGATGGCGACTTTGGCTTCCTTCGGATCGGTGATGATCGGGCAAAGAAGATGAGGAATATCTTCATACATCATGAATTCGACTTGTTTTGGGTCGACCATGATGAGTTTTAAGTCCTCTGGGCGGTTGCGCATCAAGAGGGACATTATGACGGAGTTGTTATAGACCGATTTGCCAGATCCGGTCGTGCCAGCGACAAGCATATGAGGGAATTCGGTCAAATCAGCCGAATAGAAAGACCCGGAGATGGATTCGCCAAATGGAATATAGGTTCTCGTCTTTTCGCTTAACGGCGGCAAAGATGTGAACACTTCTTTCATTGAGACGGTCATTCTCTTCTCATTAGGGATTTCCAAAGCGGAATACATAGAACCCAAGACGGATTCTTGGAAGCTCGCCAAAACACCGCCTAAGGCGGATTGAATCTTGGTGACCGCACGATTGAGAACGGCAGGCAAGACGTCGCTATCGGTGTCGATGTTATAACGGGTGACGGACGGTCCTACTTCGTAGGAAATAACGCGGGCCCCGATGTGAAGACCCTCGAAAACCTTAGTGATGGTTTCTTTGCGGCTTTCGCATTCGGCAAGCTGTTCCTCTTTAGCTTCGCTATTATCGTATTCTTTAAGCAAATCAGTGCCTGGCAAAACATAATCCGGCCGCGGTTTCGCGAGCGGGAATGGCGTTGACGGGACAACCACTTTCGCAGGTTCGGGTTCTTTGGCTTCGATAATTGTTTCCATAGGTGAAACCGTCGCCACTTCAGGCTTTTGTTCAACCTCTTGATTGACGACTTCCTTTACTTCTTCTTTTTCAGGTTCGGCCTCAAGTATTGAAACAGGTTCGTTTTTTGGTTCCTCTTTAGGTTCAGGAATTGTTATTTCAGGCTGAATATGAATAGGTTCTTCGCTAATTTCAGTATTTTGAACAAAAGGAACCTCGTTTTCGCCTTTTAAAACGAAGACGGCCTCTTTGGGGGCATTGATATCCTCATAGAGATATCTAGCGTCTTCCTTTCTTTCGATAGGTTGCTCGAATTCTATTTTTTCTTCCGTTCTTAAAGAATGCTTAGGCGCATCGAAATTGAGGGTTGGCCTTTCCAAGGACGGAGCTTCTTCGTTGATGCCGATGGAGTCAAGATAGGCCGGCGTTTTTTCTTCGATCTCTTTTTCCTGAATTTTTTCGGCTTCTTTCGCCTTTTTGCTATTTTTCTTGGCTTTGCCTTTTTTGGACAAAGCGATAAGCCAAGGAAGAATAGTTAAAATAAGCCCAACTAAGATAAGCAATGAGCCAAAAACATAAACCAAAGCGTCGACCTTCGTGGCCTTGAAGCATGAGGCTAGCAAAGTCCCCAATAAGCCACCGCCCAGTTCGTTGACGAAAAGGATGGAGTTATGCGCATCAAAAGCCGTTTTGAAAGCTTCGTTATAAACGGAATAATCGAAATTCGCCTCGCCGTTTAAACCTTTGAAGCCCCAAATGACAGAAGTTCCAAGCAAAATGACGAGCAAGCCGGCGATAAGCCTTATTTTAAGCCATTTCGGTTTACGGCCCAGAACGAAGCAAGATAAGAAAAGGAATAAGGCGACTGGCAAGCCGATCCAAAGGCCGGTCAAGCCGATGACATAGCCGATCCAACTAGCTAAATGGTAAAGATGCTTGCTTAAAAGCGAAACGAAAAGGAATCCTGTAACCAGGGAGAGACCTAAAAAGGTCAGTCTATAGATATGACGTTTATAGGATTCGACGTTTTTCATTCTTATTCAGCCTCGATGATGATAGGGATGACCATTGGTTCCTTGCCAGATTCTCTTCGGACTTGGCGAAGGAGCCTTTCGTGACAGGTGCTTTTAACATCGTCCAATTTCTTGCCTTCGGCAAAGGAACTAGCAATGGTTTCAAGCAGCAAATTGCCTAAGTCGCGGCTAATCACATCGATGTCTTTAGGGAAACTGAGACCCCTTATTTGAACGTCCGGTCCCGCGATGACTTGATGATTGGCTTTGTTTAAAGTGACAGAGACCATGACTAAGCCTTCGGCGAGTTTGGTTCTATCGCTCAAAACCATGGAGGAGACGTCTCCGACCCCGATGCCGTCGATCATGATACCGGCATGTGGGATTGATTCGTCCTTCATCTGCGGTCTAACGCCGTTATATTCCCAGGTAAGCCCGTTTTCTAAGAGGAAGACACGGTTATGGGTAAGGCCGATTCCCATATTCAAGGCCATCATGGCGTTGGCCAATAATGCGCGATATAGGCCCTTGACTGGGATATAGTATTGCGGATTGAAAAGGGAAATCATCGTTTTGAGGTCTTCTTCGGAAGCGTGCATTTTGACGAATTTCTTCTTCGGAAGGTTCAAAACCTTGCAGCCTGTGCGATAAAGTTCGTCCAAAGCCTCGGTCGCCACCAACTCGGTATTGTTGTTGGCCGGGGAAGCCATAATGAAAGTGTCGCTTTCCTTGATGGTGACGAATTTGTCCTTCGAGGTGCCGTCAGAAAGCAAAGCAATCTTATTGAAAAGCTTAGATCCGTGGCCAAGCATAAGGATGATGATGTCTTCCTCTTTGTACTGGTTAAGCTCGCTCAAAGGGGCGAAATTATCCCTCGGGATCATCAATTGTCCCAAAGATTGCATGGTGCTTAAGGTGTTGGCGGTCTGCTCATCGTATGGGATGATTTTCTTTCTCGTTTGGACGGCTAAGGAAATGATTTCATCGATGTTGTAGCAATTGGTGGCGAACATCGAGATGAAAGTCCTTCCCTCCGCGTCTCTTATGGCTTGTTCGATAAGGGGTCCTACTTTGTAGGAAGGGGCGGTGTATCCGCCTCTTTCGGCATAGGAGGATTCACTCATCAAAACCAAGGTCGGAGCCGATTCGCTGACCTCGGCGATGCGGCGGAAATCGTGGAGATAGTTTTTGGAAGAATTGTTTTCAACGACATAGGTGCCGGTGTAGACGATATTCCCGTAAGATGTCTCGATGGCGACGCCATTGGTGCGGGCGATGTTGGCCGCGGTCTGGAAGAATTGAATCTTCCTGCCATTGACTTTGAAGGTAGCGCTCGGCTCAACTTGCCTCAGATCCATCTTATCGAAGGATTTTCCGACATGTTTCAAGAAGATTTTGAACATGCCTAAGGCGACGTCCGTCCCATAGACAGGAGCTGGGGCTTCGTCATAAACGTAGGCCAAGGCCCCGACTTCGTCGTCGTGACCGCTTAAAAGGAAATAAGCGCGGACTTTGTCCTTCCTTTCTTTAAGGTAGGTGAAATCAGGGATGACATAGTCGATGCCCGGCATCGATTTATCAGGAAAACGGATGCCGCATTCAATGACGAAAATCTCGTCGTTCACTTCGGCTAAGATGCAATTTTTCCCATCTTCATCCAAACCGCCTAAGGCGATGATTTTGACTGTTTCTGGCATTCGTTTTTCCTCCTATGATTATTGAATCTTTTCCATATCGCGGGTGGCGATCAAATCGATGCCGGTTCCGGCGATATTCGCGATGACGACATCCCCAATATGGACTGGGGCGCGTAGCTTAATCAAATTGATTTCCTCCATCGCGTCGAAAATCTTTCCTTTCGGGATTGATCCGTTGGTCTTGACCGGGCACATCGGAAGGTTGCTTCCTTCGATGCGGACGGTCGAAGTGACGACGCGGGTAGGGTTTGTGGCCTCTTGCTTGCCGTAGGCTGCGCCTCTCGGGCAGAAGTTGCCGGTGACGTTGAGATTCTCGTCAACGTGGAGATGGCATCCTCTAGGGCAGCAGATGCAGATTAAATCTTTTGGCAATTCCATGATTATTTATCCTCCTTCTGACGGAGAGAAATGGTGATATCGCCGTTTTCTTCGAAAATTGATTCAGGGATGGATTGGACTTCCATCTCGGATGGGATGATGACTGGCTTGAAGATAGATTTCACGATTTTGCCATTTTGGGCATAATCGATATAAACGTTTTTGGATGGCTTCCTGACTCTGAATTTGAAGGTAGCCTTCTTGTCCTTTTCATAGGCCAATCTCGATGGGACGACATAACCGATGCCATCCCCGGCGGAGACATTGAGGCGTTTTCCTTCGGAAAGGTTGCCTTTGATGTATTCGGCCGCGGCTTTGCCGGCTTCCCTTGATTCGGCGACGACGTTGTCGACCAAGTCATGGACGTGAAGGACGTTGCCACAGGCAAAGAAACCTGGGAAGGAAGTTTGATAGGATTCATCGACAGCGGATCCTCTGGATCTGCCGGTCTGGATACCTAAATTATCGTAGAGATTGTTGTTTGGGACAAGACCGATGGAAAGAATGAGGGTATCGACTTCGATTCGTTTGGCTGTTCCTGGGATAATGCGAGATTGGGCATCGACTTCGCTAAGCTCGATAGCTTCGAGTCTGGATTTGCCGATGACCTTGGAGACGGTGTGGCTCAAATAAAGAGGAATGCCGTAATCATCCAAACATTGGACCATATTACGGTTAAGGCCGTTGGACCAAGCGCATAATTCGGCGACGCCTAGGACTTTCGCGCCTTCCAAAGTCAAACGACGGGCCATGATAAGGCCGATGTCGCCAGAACCGAGGATGAAGCACTTCTTGCCAGCCAGTAAGCCATATTCATTCAAGAACAATTGGGCTTGACCTGCGGTCAAAACGCCAGCAGGGCGATCGCCAGGGATGCCAATGGCGCCGGAGTTTCTTTCATAGCAGCCCAAGGCGTTGATGATGGCTTTGGCTTGGATTTCTTCGGCTCCATTCGGAGAGATGATGGAAACCACTTTGTCTTTGGTGATGCCAACGACTGTGGTGTTAAGCATGTATTCGATGTTTCTCTCTTTGACTTGGGAGATGAAACGTTGAGCGAATTCCGGACCGGTCAATTCTTCTTTGAATTCACCTAAACCGAAACCATTATGGATGCATTGGTTCAAGATGCCGCCTAAGAAGGACATCTTTTCGATGATGAGGATGGAACGGATGCCGGAATCATAGGCTCCGACCGCCGCGGCCATGCCGGCGGATCCGCCGCCGATGATGACTAAATCAATCTTTTTCATGATCATTTGGCCTCCTTTTTGACAAGGTCGACGATGATATTGGAACCGGTCTTATCGTATAAGACTTCGGTTGGGGAAACGCCTTGCTTCTCGGCTAAGATGCGAACGACCTGAGGCTGACAGAAGCCGCCTTGGCATTTGCCAAAGCCCGCTCTGGTTCTCTTTTTCAAAGCCTTGATAGTCAAGCATGGGAGAGAGCGGCTTAAGACGTCTTTGATTTCGCCCAAGGAGACTTTCTCGCAGTTACAGATGACGGTGCCGAAGGCAGGGTCTTTGGCGATGAGTTCGTTTCTTTCTTCGGTAGTGAGTTCAAGACGATGGACATATGGTCTAATAGCGGCCTTATAATCGTCTTTCTTCTTCAAGTCGATGACTTTGGAGACCAACTCTTCGACGACGTATTCGCCGATGGCCGGGGAGGAAACCAAACCCGGGGATTCGATGCCGGCCACGTTGATGAAGTTCTCATAAGACTTGGACGGCTCGATGATGAAGTCATGGGTGCTTGGGGTGGCACGAAGGCCGGAATAGACCCTGATTTGCTGGTTGAATGGGATATTCTGAATTAAGGTTCCAGCGCCGCTCTTGACTTGGCCTAAGGTCAAAGAATCGGTCGAGACATCGTCTTTGTCATCGACGAATTCAGAGGATGGGCCAACAAGGTAGTTGCCAGAGGTCGTCTTGGTGACCAAGATGCCTTTGCCCTTGGAGGACGGCAACGGGAAGATAACGTGGTTAACGAAGTTCGGGGAGAAATGATCCAAGACATAATATTCACCCTTTCTTGGAGTGATGGACCAATCGATTTTCTCGATCATAGCCGCGATCTTGTCGGAATAAACGCCAGCGGCGTTGATGACGATTTTAGCTTCGAAATCGCCTTTATTGGTAATGACCACAAAGTGGTCGCCAACATGTTTGATGTCTTTGACTTCCGTGCAGAGGGAAAGCTTGACGCCGTTATCCAAAGCGTTTTCGAAGGCGTGGCTCACCAATTCGAAAGGATTGATGATGCCGCCCGTCGGGCAAAGGAGAGCGCCTTTGACATTCGGAACGATATTCGGTTCCTCTTTTTTGACTTCTTCAGCCGAAAGCAATCTGCATGGGACTCCATTTTGTTTGCTTCTTTCGGCCAATTCGTCTAAGAGAGGGAGCTGCTCATCTTCGGTAGCGACGGTCAAGGTTCCGTTACGGACGAAAGAAACGTCCAAATCACGGCAAATGTCATCCAACATTTGATTGCCCTTGACGTTGAAGTATGCCTTTTTCGTGCCTGGCAAAGGATCATACCCGGAGTGGGCGATGGCGGAGTTGGCCATGGAGGTGGCGTCGCAGACGTCGGTCTCCTTTTCCAACACCAAGGTGGAAACCTGATATTTAGAAAGGTTTCTAGCAATGAAGGCGCCGACGGCACCGGCGCCGATGATAATAATGTCTTCCATGGTTAAAATTATAATCTTCCTCTAGGAAAGGTTAAACGGGGAATTAAAGAAAAAGAGGTCTTTTTTTGACCTCTTTCTTTGATTTTTAGCGCGTATTAGTGGCGATTGAAGTGATTTCCGCCTTTTCCGCCTTTGCCGCCCTTATTGAAGGATGGCTTAGCAGGACGTTCCGGACGTTCGACGTAATCGGCTGGCTTATCTAAGAATTCCCTATGGGAAACCTTGACTTTGCCTTCTTCGATGCCGATGACGACGACTTTCATCTTATCGCCGACTTTGACCACGTTAGTGGCATCATCGACGTACTTCCAATCCAATCTGGAGACATGGCATAAGCCATCGGTCGTTCCGAAGAGATTGACGAAAGCGCCATAATTCTCGACACGGGTGACTTCGCCTTCGAAGATCTCGCCGACTTTGGCCACGCGAACGATGTTCAAGATGGTCTCTTTGGCTTTGTTGATCATCTCTCTGTCCATATGGTAGATGGTGATGTCGCCAGAGTCTTCAACGTCAATCTTGACGTTATCGCAGTCAGCGATGATTTGGTTGATGACCTTGCCACCGGTTCCGATGACTTCGCGGATCTTGTCTGGATCGATGACGAAGTGATCCATCTTCGGAGCGTATTTAGAAACGTCGGAGCGTGGTTCGGCGATGGCCGCTTTCATGACTTCGCGGATTTCAGCACGGGCTTTGTTGGCCTGAGCGAGAGCTTCCGCCAAGACCTCACGGGTAACGCCGTGGATCTTGATGTCCATCTGCAAAGCGGTCAGACCGTTTTCGGTACCGGCACACTTGAAGTCCATATCGCCGAAGTGGTCTTCGAGACCCTGAATATCGGTGAGGATGGTGTATGGGTGTTTGCCATCGAATGGGCCAGAGGAGATAAGGCCCATGGCGATGCCGGAGACGATGCCTTTGATTGGGACACCGGCGGCCATTAAGGACATACAGCCAGCGCAGATGGAAGCCTGAGAGGAGGAACCGTTAGATTCGACGACATCGGCGACGGTGCGGATGGCATATGGGAATTCTTCTTGAGAAGGAAGGACATAAGACAAAGCTCTTCCGGCGAGGGCACCGTGACCGATTTCACGACGTCCTGGGGCACCGATTCTGCCGATTTCACCGACGGAATAAGGTGGGAAGTTGTATTGATGCATGAAGCGGCGTTCGGTCTCGGCGGTCAAATTGTCAACGATCTGAGCGTCGGAGAGAGGCCCTAAAGTGGTGGTGGAAATGACTTGGGTCTGACCACGGGTGAACATAGCGGAGCCATGGACTCTCGGGAGCAAATCGACTTGGGCGTCCAAAGGACGGATTTCGTCGACCTTACGGCCGTCTGGACGAATCTTTTCTTCGGTGATCAAGCGGCGGACTTCGTTAGCGACCATCTCTTCCAAGATGTCGTTGACCATCATCATGGTCTTGCCGTGGACTTTCTCGGATTCATAAGAACGGGCATCGTAGTCTTCTAAGATTTCGTTCTTCAAATCATCGATGGCGTGTTGACGTTCGAGCTTATCGAAGATGGAGATGGCTTTGACCATCTTCTCGCCGATGCGGGATTCGATGTCAGCCTTAATGGCTGGATCTGGGGCATAGAGAGCGATTTCTCTCTTTTCGACGCCGATCTCTTTGATGATTTCTTCTTCGAAGGCGCAGAGTTTCTTGATGGCTTCATGAGCGAACATGATGGCATCGAGCATCTCTTCTTCTGGGACTTCAGCGGCACCGGCTTCGACCATCATGATGGCGTCTTTGGTGCCAGCAACGGTCAAATTGATGTCGGAATGAGCGGCTTGTTCGACGGTTGGGTCGATGATGAGTTCGCCGTTAACGCGGCCGACGATGACGCCAGCGACTGGGCCATCGAATGGGATGTCGGAAATGCAGAGAGCTAAGGAAGCGCCGAGCATAGCGGTCATCTCTGGGGTGTTGTCCGGGTCACAGGACATGACGGTGTTGACGATTTGGACTTCGTTTCTGAAGCCTTCGGCGAACAATGGACGGATTGGACGGTCGATCATACGAGCACTCAAAGTGCTATGATCGTCGCCTTTGCCTTCGCGGCGGAGGAAGGATTGTGGGATCTTTCCGCCGGCGTATTGTTTCTCAACGTATTCGACGGTGAGAGGGAAGAAGTCTCCCTCTTTTGGTTTATCGCCGCAACATGCGGTCGATAAGACGACGGTGTCGCCAAAGCGGATGAAGGTCGCCCCGTCGGCTTGTTTGGCGATCTCTCCGGTCTCGACTTTAATGTTTCTTCCTGCAAAGTCGAGTTCAAAAGTTTTTTTCATGTGTTCTTTTTCCTTATTTGCAACGCTCGAATTATAGCACTTCTTTCTTTTCCTGCAACGCGTTATAAGCGTATGTGAGCGTGTTACCTACGAAAGCGTGTAGGAAGTCGATTATTTTCGTTTTGGCAAAAAGAAAAAGGACCGACGGTCCTTTTCTTGGTTTTGTTCGCGACCTTATTTGCGGAGACCGAGTTCGTTGAGGACTTTGACGTACTCATCGCGATCGTTCTTGGCAAGGTAGTTGAGCAAGCGACGGCGCTTGCCGACTAAGATCAAGAGGGAACGGGAGGCGATTGGGTCCTGGCCATTGTTCTTGATGTGGTCGTTCAATTTCGCGATTCTCTTGGTGAGAAGGGCGATCTGAACCGAAGCGCTGCCGGTATCGGCGGCGTTTTTGCCAAAGCGAGCGACCTCGGCGGTCACTTCTTCCTTGTGAAGGGACATGGTTTTCTCCTTTCAGTTCAATACTTGGCTCTATCAATGTTAAGTCTGAGAAAGGCATAACAATGGTAGGCTGCGAGAGTTATATTACTCTCCAAAAAGCCCCAAAACAAACATTTTTCGCGTGCGTGTCGTAGTTTCGTCTTGAACGAAGCCTATTTCAAGAATAGTATTTTTGCCGATTGAAGAATCAAGGAGGCCTTTTCTTATGAACATTCGTAACATTGCAATCATCGCCCACGTCGACCATGGCAAGACCACCTTGGTCAATTCTTTGCTTTCTTCTTCCCACACTTTCCGCGAGAACGAGCAGATTCGCGATCGCATGTTGGATAGCAACTCCATTGAAAGGGAAAGAGGCATCACCATCTTAGCCAAAACCACTTCCATCGTTTGGAAAGACAATAAAATCAACATCGTCGATACCCCGGGACACGCGGATTTCGGCGGCGAAGTCGAAAGAATCATGCATATGGTCGACGGATGTTTGTTGCTCGTCGATGCCTATGAAGGCACGATGCCTCAGACTAGGTTCGTTCTTAAGAACGCCTTAGCCAACCACATCAAACCGATTGTCGTCATCAACAAAATCGATAGGCCGAACGCCGATGTTAATAAAGTCATCGATGAGGTTTTGAATCTCTTCATCGAATTAGGGGCTCCAGACGAATTCTTGGACTTCCCTATCGTTTATACCTCCGCTTTAAACGGTACCTCCTCATTGGATCCGAACCCTGCCACCCAAGTCAAGGGTATGGACTGCTTATTCGATTGTATCTTGGAAAACTTGCCAGCCCCTGACGTCGATGAAAGCGGGGAATTCCAATGGCAGGCCGCTTTGTTGGATTACAACGACTTTGTCGGACGTATTGGTATCGGCACCGTCAAGCGCGGCACCATTCATGTCGGCGACACCGTCACCGATATCAGACCAGATGGTTCTACCAAATCCTTCACCGTCATGAAACTTTACAGTTTCCATGGGATGAACAGAAACGAAGTCCAAAGCGTTTCCGCCGGAGATATCTGCGGTATCGCTGGTTTGCCAGACATTGGGGTATCCGACACCGTTTGCTCTCCAAAACAAGTTGAGGCTTTGCCTCCACTTCGTGTCGATGAGCCGACTTTGCAGATGGAATTCGGCACCAATTCTTCCCCGATGCGCGGTCAAGACGGAAAGTTCGTTACCGCCCGCGTCATCGAAGAAAGATTGTATTTAGAAACCCAACGCGATGTTTCCTTACGTTACGTCCGCATCCCGAATACTGAGAAATGGACCGTTTCTGGTCGTGGTGAGCTCCATTTGGGCGTTCTCATTGAAAACCTCCGTCGCGAAGGCTATGAATTGGAAGTTTCCAAGCCGCACGTCATCGTCAAAGAAATCGATGGGGTTAAGTGCGAGCCGTACGAAGACTTGGAAATCGACGTTCCGAACGAATTCGTCGGAGATATGATGACTTCTTTGGGCGAAAGGGGCGGTTCCCTCGAGACCATGGATGATAATGGCACGACCACCAAATTGGTGTACGTCATCCCATCCCGCGGTTTGATTGGCTTCGTTTCGAATTTCATGACGATGACAAAAGGCTATGGCATCATCAACCACACATTCAAGGAATACAGACCTGTCTTCACTAAGGAACTCGGAGAGAGAAACCTTGGCGTCCTCGTCGCCACCGACAAAGGACCGGCGACTTCTTACGCCCTTCAAAACGTTGAGACCCATGGCGTCATGTTCATCGTTCCGGGCGATGTCTGCTACGAGGGCATGATCGTGGGCGAGCATCGTTATCCAGCCGATTTGGCCGTCAACTGCACCGCCACCAAGCCGATGAACAACGTCCGTTCGGCAACGAAAGAAATGATGATCATCTTAAAAGCCCCAAGAAAGATGTCTTTGGAAGCTTGCTTGGACTATATCAATCAGGATGAATTGGTCGAAATCACCCCAAATGCCATCCGTTTGAGGAAGAAAATCCTAAATACCGCCGAACGCAAAAAATACGATGCGCATATGAAAGCGATTCGCGAAGCGCAGAACAACAAATAATCAGAAACGAACCTTTGTTATGTCTTTGTCCAATTGTTCCTTCAATTCGGATAGGGAGGCGAAGGTTTTTTCATTTCTGATGAAATGTCTAAATGAAATCGTCGCACTTTCCCCATATATATCGGAATCGAAATCCAAGATGTGGGTCTCGATAATGGCTTCTTTAAGAATGCCGACCGTCGGATTGTTGCCAACATTGGTGAAAGACAATAATCCGTTGGTGGTCGTCGAATAAACCCCGTTCATTGGGATCACGTATTTTTCTTTTAAAGAAAGATTTGCGGTCGGATAGCCGATCGTCCTTCCTAGTTCCAAGCCTTTAACGATTATGCCAGTCACCTCATAAGGACGGCCCAATAAGGAATTAGCCTCCTCGATTTTTCCTTCTTCGATGAGGTGAATAATGCTTTGGGTGGATATTTTCTCCCCATCCTTATAAAGCATCAAATCGACGACATGAACCTTATAAAAGGCTCTCAAATCATCGATGGAACCGCTGGCTTTCGAGCCAAATCGATAATCGGTCCCACACACGATGAAAGAAGGGTTAAGAACGTCGATATACTCTTTCATGAATTCTTCTTTCGATAGGGAAAAGAATTCTTTCGAGACATGGATTACGAAGACATATTCGATACCCAATGATTCAAGGATATTGATTTTATCTTCTAAACCGGTCAATACCTTCAAAGACTTATTCGAAGGGAAAAATTCGGCGGGGTTTTTGTCAAAGAGGAGAACACCGACATGTTTTGAATGCCTTTTGGCTTCTTTAAACAGCTTTTGATGGCCTAGATGGATGCCGTCGAAATTGCCCAGGCATAAAGCGAGATGGGGAATATTTAGACGGGTCGGAAAATGGATGACCTGCATTAGAACAACCCTCTTTCCGAAATGAAAACATCGCCTTCTTGACGTTTGTAAATAGCCAAAGGCTCATTTCTATCAACGATCAGAACTTGATCGTTTTTAGCTTCCAAAACCAACGGTTTCCCATCTTTTATGTCTTTGGCCTTATCGTGTTCCACGGAATGGATTTCATAATGTTGCAATAAGTCCATTATGTTGACGAATTCGGCTTTATCGATGCTTTCGGCGTCATCCACCGAAATATCGCCGATGGCAATCCTTCTAAGATAAACAAGGTGCCCCACCGTTCCTAATTTGGCGGCTAAGTCCTCGCCTAAAGTCCTTATATACGTCCCTTTGGAAACCTTGACGGTGAAAAGAATGATTTGCTCATTTCTTTCATAATCGTCCAATTCAGCTTCGTAAACATTGATTTTGATTGGCTTCCTATCTATTTCGATGCCTTTATGGGCTTTTTTATAAAGGGGCTCTCCATCCACTTTTTTAGCGGAAGTCATCGGAGGGATTTGCTCGCTTTCGCCTAAGAAATCTCTTAAGGCGTTTCTGATTTGCCCTTCTTCCAAGAAAGGGACGGGCTTTTCTTCGATGACTGGGGAGGTCATATCTCCCGTTGCCGTCTTACTTCCCAATTTTAGGCAGGCTTGGTAGGTTTTCTCCTCGTCTTTGAGGAAGGTAAGATATTTGGTTCCTTTGTTGACGGCGACGATAAGAAGCCCAGTGGCAAATGGGTCTAAGGTCCCTAAATGACCGACTTTGCGCGTCATGAAACGCTCGCCGACGAGATTGTCGACTTTGCGGGAGGTCATTCCCTCTTCTTTGTCGATCAAAAGGATGCCTGAACTCATTTCTTGTTTCTCGCTTCTTCGATTTCTTCCTCGCCCCTCTTGATGGCCGCTTCCAAAGACTCGGCGCGATCGTAGGAATCATCATAGATGAAAACGATGTCAGGGACTTTGTAAATGTCTAATTTTTTGGCCAAAGAGCTTCTCACGAAGCCTTTGCATTTATTCAATTCGGCCAAGTTCTGGTAAGGGTATTTGGCCCCGATGAAAGAGACATAGACCTTTGCTAAAGAATAGTCATCGGTGACGGTGACTTCGTTGACGCTTGGAATGCCAATGGAAGGCTTTTTGATATCGAAAAGGAGGATATCGCTGATGCCTTTGGCGATTAACGCTTTCACTCTGCCTTTGCGATCAGCCATATCAATCTTCTTTCTCGATCATCTCGTAGCCTTCGACGATATCGCCTTCTTTGATATCGTTGAAACCATCGATGGTAAGACCGCATTCATAACCGACTTTGACTTCCTTCGCATCGTCTTTGAATCTCTTCAAAGAACCGAGTTTGCCCTCGTAGACGATGACGCCTTCCCTCAATAAGCGGATTTGCTCACCGGCCTTGATGACGCCGTCGATGACGTAAGAACCACCGATCGTTCCGACTTTCGAAAGCTTATAGATATGTCTGATTTCGGCCTGGCCGGTGACATTTTCGACCTTTTCGGTGACATACATGCCTTTAAGAGCGGCTTCGATATCATCGATCATTTCGTAAATGATTCGATATGGGCGGATTTCCACGCCTTTCTCTTTGGCCACCGCGCTGACTCTGGCATCCGGGCGGATGTTGAAACAGTAGATGATGGCTTTGGAGGCGGAGGCTAACAAAATATCGTTGTCATTGACAGCACCAGCTGAGGCGGCGACCACGTTGATCTTGATTTGATCGTTGGACAATTTGATCAAGGAGCCTTTGACCGCTTCGGCGGAGCCGTCGGTATCGGCTTTGACGATGACGTTGAAATCTTGGATCTTTCCGGCATTGGCGAGATTGTTCAAATCGCTCAAAGACATCGCGGCCGTGCCGGTCTGAGATTGTTCTTTCTTGGCCAAGGCTCTCGCATCGGCGATCTCCTTAGCCTGCTTTTCGCTTGGGAAGACCATGAATCTGTCGCCAGCGGAAGGGACGCCAGATAAGCCAGTGACGGCTACCGGGGTTGATGGGCCAGCGAGTTTGACGACTTGCCCGTATTCGTTGGTCATGCGGCGGATTTTTCCATAAATCTCCCCGACGACCACATAATCGGAACTGCTCAAAGTTCCGTTTTGGACCAATAAAGTGGCTTTTGGGCCTTCTCCCTTATCCAAGTTGGCTTCAAGGACGGTACCGATAGCGTAACGATTCGGATTGGCCTTGTATTCAGCCATTTCGGCTTTTAGGAGGATGGCGTCCAACAAATCGGAGACGCCGGTGCCGACTTTCGCGGAGATTTCCACGCAGAGGATGTCGCCGCCGTATTCTTCGGCGATTAATTCGTGCTGCATGAGTTCTTCTTTAACGCGGCTCGGATTGGCGCCTGGCTTATCCATTTTGTTGATGGCAACGATGATTTCGGAGCCTGCGGCTTTCGCGTGGTTGATGGCTTCGATGGTCTGAGGCATGACGCCGTCATCGGCAGCGACGACCAAGACGACGATGTCGGTGACTTGGGCTCCGCGAGCACGCATCGCGGTGAAGGCGGCGTGTCCCGGGGTGTCGATGATGGTGATTTTCTGGCCTTTGTATTCTTTTTGGTAAGCGCCGATGGCTTGGGTGATGCCGCCGGCTTCTTTGGCGGTGATGGACGATTTGCGGATATAATCGATCAAGGTCGTTTTGCCGTGGTCGACGTGGCCCATGATGGTGACAACGCATGGACGTGGCTTGAGATCCTTTGGATCATCGACGATTTCGAGTTCTTCGAAATGCTCGGCGTCCACCAACTTCTCTTTCTTGAAGTCGTAGCCATATTCCAAGCAAATGGTGCCGATTGTCTCATCGTCCAGCATCTGGTTGATGGTGACCATTTGGCCATTCATGAAAAGGTATTTGATAATGGAGGTCACAGGGACGTTGATGGCCTTAGATAGCTCGGCGACGGAGACAGGCTTGGTATAAGTGAAAACGCCTCCGTTGACCTTGGCGAATTCTTCTTTCTTCGGACCGCGTTGGCTAGAGAAGTTCTCGACACGCTTCTGAGGGTGCTGATTGTTTTTCTTGCCATTGTAGTTTGGTTTGTTGTTGCTCATTATCTTTCCTCCCTTTCTGTTATCAGTTTTTTGGCGGCTTTCTTATCGGTTATGAGAAGGAAGCTGACCTCTTCATACCCGATGGATGAGCCCAATTCCTTTTTGGAATAGGACTTATCGACGGGGATGTCTTTTTTCTTTAAAGCCTTTTCGATGGCTTTCTTGGTGTTTTCGGAGCAGTCATATGCCATAAAGGCACAATAACCATCTTCCACCCCATAGTAGGCCGACTCGCCAATTAAGACTCTTCGACCCCTATTTAAGATTCCGATGAATCCCAGCGTCTTATCCATTTATAGCCTCCTCGATCATCTTTTTGGAGATGTTCTTTTTAAAGGCCTTGGAAAGACATTTTTCGATTCTCGGATCGTCCATTGAACTAGGAGCGACATAAACGCCCCTGCATAATTTCTTTTGTTCTTTATCAAGAGTGAGAACCCCATCGATGATGACAAAGCGCAGCAAAGATTCCTTCGGAAAGGAAATTCTCGTTACGACATCCATTCTCTTTGGGGCTAACTTCATTCTTATTCCTCGTAATAATCGTCGTAGGTATCGTCGATTTCGTCGTAATCCTCGTAGTTATCCATTTCCTTCTCTTCGGCTTCGATCTCTTCGATTTCCTCCTCGGAGTAGATAGGCATAGCGAAGCTTGGGGCTTTCGCGGAAGGGGTTTCGGCTGGCTTGGCGCGTTCGACTTCCTCTTCGGTGATCTTTCTTGGACGCTTGGACTTTTTCTCGTTCTTGACCGGTTTGTTCTTGGCCTGCTCGATGAGGGATTCAAGGTCCTCTAAAGTCGTGGTCGTCTTGACGTTGATGGTCGGGGTGACAGGTTTCTCTTCGACAACCTTTTCTTCGGCCTTCGGCGCTTCTTCGATGACAGGCTTTTCTTCGATGACAGGCTTTTCTTCAACCTCAACGACTTCTTCTTTCATTTCTGGCTCAGCAGAGAAAGTGATATCCGAAACGGAGAGAGGAGCGGCCTTCTTGAGAGTTGTCTCTTGGGCTTGCAAGGCACGTTCGGCGATGCGGGCTTCTTCTTCGGCGTTATGACGGAGCTCGTCGATGGAGACGAATTCGATTTGGTCTTCGATGGCGACGCTTTCTTCGACGATGTCGATGTTCCAGCCGGTCAATTTATTGGCCAAGCGGGCGTTGGCGCCTTTCTTACCGATGGCAAGCGAGAGCTGGCCATCTTTGACGATGGCAGTCGCGGACGGCTTTTGCCCTTCTTCCTGCTCCTCGATGGCAACACCGATGACATTGGCTGGGCGCAAAGCCTCGGCGATATATAATCCTGGGTTCGCGGACCAGGAGATGACGTCAATCTTTTCTCTGTCTTTGGCGGAATTGCCTAACTGATTGACGATCTTTTGGATTCTAGAACCACCGGCGCCGATGCAGGCTCCGGTCGCATCAATGCCGTCCATGCGGGAATAAACGGCGACTTTGGAACGGTTTCCGGCCTCACGGGCGATGCCTTTGATAACGACGGTGCCTTCGAAGATCTCATGGATTTCTTCTTCGAAGAGGCGCTTCAAAAAGCCTTCCGAGGAACGGGTGACTTCGATTTGCGGGCCTTTGGAAGCCTTGCCATCTTGATTGACGGATTTGACTTCTTGGATGTAGACCTTGATTGGCTCACCAGGTTTGAAGAACTCATCGCCGATCATATCTCTTCTTGAGAGCTCGACGTTCTTAGCGCGGCCGAGGTTGATGAAGCAAGAGCGATCATCGCATCTTTCGACGGTGCCGGTGATCATCTCGCCGATGTGGTCTTTGTAAATATCATATAAAGCGAGGCGTTCGGCCTGACGGAGGATGCCCGTCAGATTCTGAGCGACGTTCTTAGCAAAGAGCTTAGTCATGTCTTCGCTTGATAATTCGATCGGATAGAGATCGCCTTCCGCGTATTTCTTTTTCTTTCCTTTGATGCCTTCGTTGGCTTCTTCGATGTCGATTTCCAAGAAATCGTCATTGACTTCCTTGACGACTTTCTTCAATTGTCGGCAGGCGAGGGTTCCGTTTTCCAAGTCAAAATCCACTTCGACGGTGGCGTCCTCGGCGTCTACGACGTGCAAGGATTTAAGGTAAGCCTTCTTGAGGGCTTCTTTGATGGCTTCGACGACGATTTCTTCGCTTAAGCCTTTGCTTTCGGCAATTTCCTGAATTGCCAATTTCATTTTGGAGATATCCATGATTTATTTCCTTTTTAGAATTTGATCGCTAATCTTGCTTTGTCGATGTCCTTAGTGGGAACTTCGACTTTCTTAACGCGGGTCTTCTCGCGATAAGAGATGATGGTTTTCTCATCGTTGGAATCGATAAGATCGCCTTCGATGATGTTTTTCCCTTCGATAGGGTGAGCAATGTGGATGTTCACGTATTTGCCAAGGTAATGGCTGAGCCTCTCGATTTTGATGGGTTTCTCCGCCCCGAGGGAGGAGACATCCAAGGTATAAGGGGTTTGAATAGGGTCTTCATTGTCCAATATCTCGTTGATTTTCTCGGAGACGATGACGATGTCATCCAACGAGATTGGCTCATCGCGGTCAATGCTGATTTCCAAGGTTAATCCTAACTTAGATGATTTCAGATTGACCTTGGCTATCTCATAGCCGAGTTCTTCGATGGGCTTATCTAAGAGCGTCTTTATCAATTGTCCGGTTTCCATTTATCCCCCTTCCTTAAACAAAAGAGTGGCCAACGCCACTCTCAAAGAGTTAAGTTGTCGCAGAGCCTATCTAGGATCATCCACGCCCTATATTCTATAGGGTGAATAGTCGTTTGACAAGATGCCTAAGACTATTTCTTTGGCTCCACCGGGTGATCGCCGTCGTTCATATAGAGAACGCCGAGGCAATGAGGGCCGCAATGGCAGGAGACGGTTCCACCGCTTCTAGTGAAACGGATGTCCTTAAAGCCGTTTTCCTTAAGGAGGTTATAGGTGTCATCAAGGATTTCCTGATCTTCGCAGGAAGAATAGGTGATGAAGACCAATTCGTGGTCTGGGTTGTTGAACTGTTCCAAGATGGATTCGGCGTATTTCCTGACCCAACGCTTCATCGAACCGCGGAAGATCTTGCTAGCGGCCATCTTGCCGTTTTCGACCAAGATTCTTGGCTTTAAGCCAAGTTTGGAAACGACGAAGTTCTTGACGGAAGAACATCTTCCGCCCTTATAAAGGTATTCGACGGATTCAAGGCCAAAGGAGGTCTGATCGTAAGGGATACGGGCTTTGACCATCTCGACGATCTCATCGGCGGAATAACCGGCCTGATTGAGCTTGGAGGCATAGATGGCTTCCAAAGCGATGCCAGTGGATAACACCCTCGAATCGATGACATGGACTTTGCCGCCTAAGGTCGCGGCCACGGAGCAAGCGTTGTTATAAGCGGAGCTCATCTCGGAAGAGAGGGAGAAGTGGATGACTTCATCGGCCTCTTTGAGGAGCTCGTTGAAATATTTCTCGAATTCGTCTCTGTTGACGGCCGTGGTTTTGGCCAACTTGCCGGTTTTCTCGGTATAGGCGAACAAATCATCTCCCAAGACCTCTCCGTCATGTTCGGTGACTTCGCCCATAACGAGGGTGAATGGGACGGTGCGGATCTTGAATTCCGCAAGCATTTCCTTTGGTAAGTCGATGGTTGATTCGGCAGAGATGATAATGGACATAAGTTGCCCTCCTAAAAGAGGTTCGAAAAATCGAGCGAGGTATTTTATAACAATTTGAGGGATTGATTTCAACCTTAATAGTTATTAAGTTGCGACTTTTTTATTGTCTTAGAGGCAGAAAGATGGCCATAGGAAAAGAAAAAGCCCTGCTTTAACAGGACTTATTAATGTTCTTTTTATTGGCCAAATTGCTTAGATAGACATAGAGGAAGGATAGCCCTACGACAAAGCCTGCCAAGATAAGGATGTAATATATGGTTCCCATATATGGGGCTTCTTTGGAGAACCCAAAGGCACCGGCCGGAGAACCCCAGTTAAGGAAGAAATACGGGTAGTTTTCTCCTTCTGACCATTGCCAGTTAAGGGCGTATCCGATGCCGGCGTAAATCACGTAGCAAATAGGTGGGATAACGACATAAGAGACATCTCTTTTAAGGAGTTTGTATTTCTTGTTCTCGACGAAGAAATCGGCGATGGAACAAAGAGGGGCGATCATATGGGTCAAAATGTTTTTGATCCCAAAGGCCACCGCGCCCATGGTTGGGGCTAAGACGAAACAGAAAACGCAGCCAGTTAGAGAAATGGAGATGGTAAAAACCAATTGTATTGCTTCCCAGGCGTGGCTTTGCTTCTTTAAGGCCATCAAGATGATGCCGATGATGGCAACAACCGCGATAGCCATATTGGATTGGATGGTGAAATACATGAATGACTTCCCGCCGCCCATGAAACCATCGACGCCAGGGATGGCAAAAAGAACCACGCCGGTTATGGAAGCCACCGCGATGATGGATTTGAGAATGTAGGAAATTATGGTTCTAGTCTTCATTTATAGATCGTGATCTAAGAACATGGCGATGCCGCCGATCATGGAAACGAAGAGCAACGAGCAAACTTTGAAAGCGATGGTGACTTCTTCGCCTCTTTCGTGGGCGTGCTTGTAGTGTAAAGTCATCGGAATGCACCAGGCCATCGGGATGATAGCAAAGGCCATGAAAATGGTGCTGATCACCATAAAGACATAAGCGACCTGATAGGCGGTGTCGTTATCTTTCGCTCTATCTAAGATAGGGCTGGTGACATTGACGTTGATGGTTTCGGAATTCGTATTTTCGGAAGAGCTGGTCCCATCATCGACGAGCTTCTTTCCACAGTTCGGGCAATAGTCGAATTCCGATTCAAGACTATGACCGCAATAAGGACAAAATTTCATGCGTATATATTAGACAAAACGATTTTATTTTTAAATAGGGCAAATGTTGTTCTAACGCGTTTGGGGATTGGGGTTTTAATAACAAAAAAAGCCCGAAAATCGGGCTTCTTCGATTGTTTGACTTAGCGATTAGGCGTCAATGACGTTGTCGTCGTTATCTTTTTTGATATCTTCTTTGATTTCTTTAACGGTTTTGTTGACGGTGTGTTTGGTCCTATACATATCGACGACCAAGATGATGTCCATGGCAGCGGCGATAAGCAAGGTGATACCGGCGATGATGGCAGTGGCGTTCACCAAATCAGATGGCGAGAAGAAGAGCATCAAGACACCACCGAGCAAGGTGATGGAGCTTAGAATGATAGGCAAAAGCCAATCGACGGTCTTAACTCCTAATTTTCTTAGTTTCAAGGAATCTTCGATGCCGTTGCAGGAGGCGAAGATAAGATAGATGGCGAACATGATGCCGAAAGTCACGGCAGTCATGCTTGGATAGGACATGAACAAGATACCGAAGACGATCTTGAAGATGGAACCAACTAATGTGGTCCCGATAAAGGATGATAATCCATAGGTCATGAAGTAGATGACCAAGGAGATCACACCGTCGCACAAGATGAAGATAGAGAAGATTAATGAGGCGGTTGTCATTGCCTCTTGAGGTTCGACGAAGAACAAGATGGCCATGACGATGAAGAGCAAGGCGCGGATGATGATATCGATTCTGACTCTTCTAAAGAAGTTTTTGATGTTTTCCATAATATAAATACCCCTTTCCTTTTGAAAGCGACTTATTATAGGTCTAAAAAATGAAATGGGAGATTTTTCTTCTCTCCGAAAAAGAGAATTTTTATTTTTGGGGCTTACACTCGAGATAGATTGCGCTCTCTTCTTATTTCTTTGAGGTTCATAACAATATCAAAATATTTGGCACATAGAATAAACGCCAATGTGCCATTTTGGCATATTTGATATTTTTTAGTATGCCAAATCCATCTAAGGTGCATCACATCGTAACCGATGATTTTGGTATCTCGCTTTAAATATCCGAAGTATTAGAATTATTGCTTGGCAGGTAGCCTTATGAAAGAAATCAAACCAATAAACCTAAAAATCGCCCATCTCGATGAATATCTGAGGGGCAAATATAACGTCAGCTTAGCCAGAACCATCGGCGAGCCAGATAAGAGAATCGAAAAAATCATTAAGGGGGCTAATCCCTCTTTTATTGTCGTGAACAAAATAACGAAATTCTTCGGCATTGATGCATCTTTGCTTAAGGACGATGAATTGGCTTTGCCAGAAGATGAAGACTTAGTCTTAGACGAGGAATTCATGTCCGCTTTAGAGGCTGACTCCGATAACTCGGTCAAACTCTTCAAGAACAAGCATTCCATCTCCAACGCCTATAAGATGTTGGGACATGGCAAAAGGGTCTCCTTATGGCTTTCTTGCTTAGGGGTTGGAATCCCTGTCGTAGCCTTTGTCTTAGCGTGTTTCATCTTGATCATCGATGACCGTAACAGCACCCTCGAGAAATATAAATACGGCAATGCTTCCGAAGAAGCTACCCAGCTTAAATACAAAGAAATAGTCGATAATAAGACGTCTTCCACCTATGCGAATGTCAAAATCGGAACCGAGATCGAAGGAATTTCTTCCATCGACCATTCCGACAATTCCTATGTCGCCACCATGTCCACTTGGTTCGACTTCGATCAGATAGAGTTCCATGAAATGTTCTATCGTATGGATGAAGGAAAGATCTTCAACGAAGATGGGTTCTATACCGACGCCGATTTAAAGGCCGATAAGTTCACCGTTGCCAGCGATGGTTCCACTTACCTTTCTTATGGCGATAACATCCCTGATGTCATTCAGTTCAACTTTGCTTCGGGTATCCACCCAAGCAGCGATACCGCCGTTCCTCTTAGCGTCTCCACTTTATATAGCGAGCGTGAGTCCAAAGCCTTCCCAGGCGAGCAGCAGAGCAATAACTTCTCTGACAAAAACAGCGAGTTCTATATCGGAAATGGATCTTTCGTCGCCGATTCGGTCGAATATCGCGAAGGCGTTAAGAACGCCTATAAGGCTGAAGATGGAACCTATCGTTATTTCCAAAAGGTCCACTTCGATGCGAGAATCGGAAAGACCTTCGACTCTCCGCGTTATCCATTAGACAGCGTTCAATTCCATATCTACATCCAACCGAATAGGAATGTTGATTATATCCGTTACGTGAACGCCGATGAGGTTTATATCGACAACGAATTGGCCGGGTATAACGGCTTATCGACGAACTTTGGTATCTCGAATGGCTATCGTTTGATTTCAACAAAGAAAGGCCTCCAAGACGTCAGAACCAGAGTCTATTATTACGAATCCAACGAAGCCCACTCGGAATCCTTGGACAATATGACCCAATCTCAGATTGATAAATTGGTCATCAAAACGGAGTTAGAAATCACCATCCGTGCGAATAAGAGCGGTATTTCTTCCTTCATCCAGGCTTTCATCAATATCTTCGCGGTCGGCATTTGGATGATCATTGCTTTCTTCAACCAAAGCTTCAACAAAGTCGACTCCATCAGCATGATCGGAACTGGTTTATTCGCCGCTATATCATCGGTTTTGGTCGGTATCTCGATGATTTCGGATGCCAATATCTTCTCCTTGATCACGATGATCAATATCTTCACCTTAGCCATCATCTTGGTTATGGCCTATGAATCCATCGCCACAAAGAGGGCATCTGTCAAAGAAAGCCAAGTCGCGATGGCTTATAGAACCATTAAGTTAAGGGTCATCTTCTATATCTTGTTGGTATGCTCCTTAATCATGTTCATCGCCTTGCCATTAAGCGCCTATATCTTCGTAATTTAAGATTGAAGCCGTTTTAAAAAGAAAACCCTTTGTACAACAAAGGGTCTTTTTTGTGTTTGTGAGAAGATTATTCGCCGATGGTTTTCCCGGTGATGGCATCGAAGACATGCATTTTGGAAGGGACGAATTCCAAATACACTTTGTCGCCAGCTGAGAAATTCTCTTCCGCCGGAGCTTTGGCGACGAGTTTTGCTTTGTCATCGAAACGGAAGTGAAGGTAATATTCGCTTCCCAAAAGTTCCGATACCATAACGTTCTTTTCAAGCAAGCCTTCGGATGGCTCCTGATGGACGACGACGCCTTCGGGGCGAATGCCAAAGGTCAGATGGCATTCATTGTCATTCATGGCCTTTTCGAGGGTGGCAATCAATTCTTCTTTTTCTTTTATTCTTGAAGCAACCAAAGCTTCGTTTCCGTTGCCTTGGTTATTTTCGATCCAAGCCTTATTTTCATCAATTTCCTTCGAATAGAAATCTTTTAAGACGGCATTGTAGTCTTTTTCGGTCGGAATCTTATATCCGTTTCCGAAAATAAGCGTTCCATTTAGATATTCGACATCGAACATATTCATGGCTGGGGAGCCCACGAAAGAGGCAACGAACTTATTCGCAGGATGGTTGTAAATCTCTTTTGGAGTTCCAATCTGCTGAACATAGCCCTTATTCATGACGACGATTCTCGTAGCCATCGTCATCGCTTCCGTCTGGTCATGGGTAACATAGATGGTGGTTGAACCGATAGCGTTATGGAGGTCGACGATTTCGCTGCGCATCGCAACGCGCAATTTCGCATCCAAATTGGAAAGAGGTTCATCCATCAAGAAGAGTTTGGAATCTTTGACGATGGCCCTTCCTAAAGCGACCCTTTGCATTTGCCCGCCAGAAAGGCTAGATGGTTTGCGATCAAGGTAATCGGTCAATTGGAGGATTTCCGCCGCCTTCCTGACTTTTTTATCCAATTCGTTCTTGTCGGTACGGGCGATTTTCAAGCCAAAGCCGATATTCTCGTAAACGGTCATGTTCGGGAAAAGGGCATAGGACTGGAAAACCATCGAAATGTCTCTTTCTTTTGGGGTGAGATCATTGGAGTATACCCCATCGATGAATAAATCGCCGCTGGTAATGTCTTCCAAACCGGCAATCATGCGCAAGGTCGTTGATTTGCCACATCCGGAAGGACCGACGAAAACGATGAATTCGTTCTTGTTGATATCGAGATTGAAGTCATAGACGGCTTGAATGTGGTTATCGTAGATTTTATTGATGTTGCGCAAAGAAATATAGGCGTTCTCTGGCGCCGTTTTCGTTTCGGAACGATGCTCTTTTTCGTATTTGAGAACTTCTTTGTGATACTTTTCCCTATCTTTGTTCAAAAGCTTTTTTTCTTTCTTTTCTTTGACTTTTGCTTTGATTTTCTCCGCCAGTTTCATTTTATTGCCTCCAATTCTTCCAAATTTTTATATGCGTGCAGGGCACCTTCAACCAAGCAGGTGCGTTTCCCGCATTCATTTCCTCTTTGTAACAAACTAAGGATATCCTCTTCGCTCAGCGAATCTATATTATGATTCTCCAAATAAGACAAAGCCCCCGCCATAAAGGAATCCCCGCAGCCAATCGTATCGATAGGAGTCACTTTGACGCTTGGCTTATAAGTTACTTTGTTTTTGTAAAAACAATACGATCCGTTGCTGCCATCGGTTATGAAGACAATCTTTTTGTCTTTCAGATCTTCTAGAGCTTCCTCGATGGTTTCCGCGCCATATATCATCAACAATTCATCCTTGGTGAATTTTACGATATCGGCATATGAGACCATCTGTTTGTAATATGAGATGTAATTTTGATCGTTGGAGAAGATATCCGAACGGAAATTGACGTCAAAAGAGATGATTTTGTTCTCTTTCTTGTACCTCTCGATAGCGGCAAAGATATTGTTTCTCCCTTGCTTTTCCGAAAGGAACAGGGAACCAAAATGGACTATATGCGCTTCTTTATAAGGGAGATTCATGAGGGTATCTTCCTCGAAGCAATAATCTGCCCCGAGTTTCCTTAAAAATTGGAATTCGCCTTTGTCTTTCAAAAAGACGGCGATTGTCGTTTGCCTGTCATTTTTCGTTTTTAAGGCAAAATGGATATTGCCGGCTTGGTCTTTTAATTGTTTTTCAAGCAAATCGCCGATTATGTCGTTTCCTAAAATGCCATGGAAGGTGACTTCTATTCCTAAATCAGCCAAATCGCTGGCTACATTTAAAGGAGCGCCGCCTAGCTTCCCGTTGACTCTCAAAGAAGAAGCGTCGCTATAGCCAATCATATCCATGAGTATCTCGCCGATGACAAGAATCATTTTACCTAACCTCGATGTTTTCTCTTTCTAATTCGATTTCGACAGGCTTGTTGCTACTTAAGATAAGGGCCTTATCATTGGAAAAATCCAAGAAGGAGAAACTTTCTTCATAATCGTCGAAATAAATTTCGATATTCGCGTTATCGACATAGATATCTAAGCAAATCTTGTCGGGAATGGCTTTTTTTAGATATCTGAACCCTTCTTTGGATGTTGTTGGATCGACGCCTTTTAGAGGAATTTCCGTTCCTCTCCTATCAAGGACGTATTTGTCTTCCTTGCAATCCAATGTAAACAAAGTTCCTTTGATTTTGATATTTAGCAACAAATCTTTGTCTTTGTTCAGCTTGATTTGGAAATGAGTCGAAAGGCTCTCGTCGTACTTTCTTTCGCCGCTAAGCAAATAAGATTCCTTGATTTCTTTTACGTAGTGATCTTTCAAAAAGATTGGCACGAAGGCGAGCTTATCGCCGTGTCTTTCAATCTTTTTGAATAAGGAGAAAGCGTTCACGAAATCGTTTCCGATTTCATCTAAATAATATCTTCTTCCCCACATTTGGAACCAAGAAACGAGGATTTTTTCTTCGTCGAAAACCGTTGGGGCGTAGTATTCCAATCCATGATCGATTTCTGTGACTTCGTTTAAAGATTGTTCTTCATGGATAAAGTCTTTCGTCAAAGGAAAATAGACGCAAGAAGAGACGTTTGCAAAGTCGCCATCATTCTCTTTGATGTTTTGTGGGGACATGATGATGTAGTCTTTATCGTCATAGGTTACAAGATTTGGGCACTCGAACATTGTCCCAAATCTCGAAGAACCGACGAGTTTTTTGATGAAATGGATGTGGAAAATGTCATCTCCACCGTAAAGAAGGAGCATGGCTTCTTTCTCATCCGGGGTTTTGCTCCCAACAATGATGTAAATCTTGCCGTCTTTTTTAAAAACGCAAGGATCTCTGAAATCAATGACGGAGGCAAATGGCGGTATATCTTTTGTGTCGATGATTGGATTCAAAGGATATTTATCGAAATTGATTCCATCTTGGCTATAGGCCAGATTGACCGTTTGATAATATTTCCCGTCATCATGAAGCGAGAAGCCCGTGTAAACAAGGTAGAGGACGTCATCGATTACAATCGATGAGCCTGACCAACAGCCAGAATTATCGTAAGGCTTATCTGGGGCAATCGCACATCTCGTTTCAGAGAAATGAATGAAATCCGAAGTCGTCACATGACCCCAAAAGATTTCCTCGGCTTTCGTGCTGTAGGGATTATATTGAAAGAAAATATGATAAAGACCATGAAAGAAAGCGATGCCGTGCGGGTCGTTGCACCATCCAAATTCAGGAGAAAGGTGGTAAGACGGGCGGAATTCGTTTTTACCAATCGTCTTGGCTTTGAGAAATTCGTTGGCTTTGAGCAAATCTTTCATGGTCTTGATCCTTTATTAAGCAGCTAAGCAATCCAAAATCGCTTCTCCGAAAAGGACATTTCCGGCCGCGTTTAAATGAAGGTTGTCGCTCATATAGATGCTTTCGTTGAGGTATAAGCCTTTTTCAGCATCGAAATAGTTGCTAGTCTGACCGCTTGGAAGGTAGACGAAATCTCCAGACTCGATGTATTTGAGCTTAGAGGAAGCCTTTCCTTCGATATAAGACTTGATGTTTTTGTTCAAAGAATGCTGGCTGTCGGCGACACCGTTGGAGATTTTGCAAGGGGCCGGGACAAGAGGAACATAGATAACTTCGGCAGTCGGGAAGAGAGCCATTGTCTTGTCGATCATGCTCTTCACGTTAGTGGTCGTATCAGTGAGGTTTCTACCGGTGTTGAAATCATTTCCGCCAACATAGATCAAAACTCTTTTAGGACAAGATTTGATGTCAGAAAGCAAGGACATGTTTTCGTCCCAGAAGCTCGCCAAAGTTCCACCGATTCCGAAATTGACCGGGTTAATGGCGGCCAAATCCGTCTTGATATTCGTCCACATGGAGAAATAAGAAGTGCCCAAACATAAAGTCGAAGAGGTAAGATCGACGCCTTCGACCTTTTTGACATGAGCCTTCAAAGCCGCTTGGTCTTTACTATCGACGCCGACTTGGTCGGTGCCTTTGAAAGTTCCCGTCACAACGCGTCCGTCGGTGTAATACATAGTTCCCTCTCCATCAATCCAGTCGTTTTTGAATGTGCCGACAAATTTAAGGAATTCGAGGCCCGGTTCCCAATAGACGGTGCCTTGGCCCGAACGGACATCGTTAGCCCATTCTCCATCGTAGATGGCGCCAAAGTTATAACGCATGACGCCTTTGCCGACTTTGAGGTTGTTGACCATATCGCCGGTATAGATATTGTACTGATGTTGGACGTCTTCGGCAGTTGAATCGACCATATAGTATTTGGTTCCAGCCCCATTAGGGGAGCCGTTTTTCCAATCGCCATAATAATAGTCGCCCATCGGCCAAATCATATAGCCGATGCCATCCATCGCCCCATTATGGGCTTCGCCGATATAAATGCAGCCGGAATCCCAGGTGATTTTGCAGCTTCCTTCCCAAACGCCTTTATCCCAGGTGCCTTCATAAACGGTCGTCGTCGTGTATTCCATGACGCCATAGCCGTCATAGAGACCATCGACGAAATTTCCTTTGTAGAAGTTTCCTTCGGCATCTTCGACTTCATGATAGCCGTTAAGGACGGTGTCGGAAGAATCATCTTTGCTAATTTGGCTGTCGCTTGGGTTCTCGTTGCAGGAGCAAAGGGCCGCGACGGCAAGCAAAGATACCGTTAAAATTGTGTTCTTTTTCATATTCTTTTCCTTTCTACGCATCAATATAGGATTTGATCATCTGAACCCATTTGTCATAGCCTTTTTTGTTCATATGAACATAATCGGAGATGAAATAGGAAGAGAGATCAGAAATGGTGTTTTCGCCGTTCATGAACAATGACGCCGTATTGATGAAAGTGATTTTATCGTCGTTATCAGCCAAATTTTTGAACATCGCATTCAATTGTTTCTCAACAGAGAGATATGAAGCGAAGGCCGGAGATGGCTCGACGGAGAGCAAATAAAATTGAAGAGAAGGCTTCGTTTGTCTTACCTTGGCAATGAATTTCTGCATCGAAGCAAGCGCCTCTGATGGGGTGGCGCCCATATGAAGATCATTGAACCCAAGGTGAATAACGACCTTGTTCTTTGCGTATGGGGTTACGAGCGAATCGCACATGTAATACCATTCTTCGGCAATCGTTCCACCGATGCCAACGTTGGTAGAGTCATAAGACTTCATGTCTTCTTCATAGCTCGTAATGCCATAGGAAGATTGCCACATATCGATGTAGCTATCGCCGGCAAAGACGATCTCGGTCTCTTTGCTCCCATATTTGGAGACATAATCGTCAACGCGGCCTTGCATCGGGTGATAATCACACTTCATGGAGGTCGAATAGCCGTCCAATAAGGTTATGCCGCTCTCATCTCCCTGATAGTTTTTGAGCAATTTCGTGGAAGTCCAGAAACCAGGGATGTATCCAGTCGGTTGTTGATTGACGTCGGAGAAATACATAACCCCGTTGCCATATATCCATTGGGAGATACGATAGTTGAAATTGCCGACGTATTTATAAAGATATTGGTTGGTAGGCCCACCGACGGTGTCGGCCGAGAAGTTGCAAGCAGAGAAGTCTTGAACTCCTTCGCCATAACGGTAATAACCGTTGTTCCCGTCATAATAGATTCCGCCTTCATATGTGGAGCGATCTCCAAAACGGATGAATCCTTCAACATAGGTCTGACCTTTGATTTTGCCTAAGGAGATCATTTCTCCTTTAATCCACCAAACGCCTTCGCCCTTCATCGTATAAGGAGGGTAGTACATAGTGCCGATTAGGCCAACGTTGCTTCCGGCTTTGAAAGGTCCTTTATAGAAGGTTCCCGTCCCAAAGGAGAAAGTAGCGTCATCGTCTTCGAAAAGATTGTCCTTGAAGTGGCCGGTATAGGTACGCTTGTTCTTGCTATAAGAATAGGTCCCGTAATCGAAGACGAACTTATAATTTTCGTCAAGTTTCCCTGTCCCGACGAACTTATCGGAAGTGTCGTAGTAAACATATGTCATCTCGCCATCGGTATTTCCCTTGGAGAATTTTCCCTTCAAGGTGTCCTTGTTGGCATAGGTGATAGTTCCTTCGCCTTCCAATTTTCCATCAGAATTGATGGTGCCGTTATAAACGGCACCATCCTTCAAGGCCAAACCTTCAACTTTTTCTAATTCCTCTTGTTTCTGAGACGAGTCAGAATCAAGGGAGTCTCCTTGATGAGAGCTTTGCGGGTCGCAGGATGCTACAAGCATAAGCGTTGATAGAATCATTAAAGATTTAGCTATTTTTTTCATAGTTTTATACGACTGCTGGAGTCAAATCGATAGCGTTGGCATAGGCTTCTTGAACGGTGAGTTCGCTGGTAGCTTCGCCTAAACGATTGCCGCCGTCCCAATTGCCTTTGATATAGCCATAAGGAGCGCCATCTTTCTTGAAGTACCAGATGCCATCGCCATAAATCCAGGTGTGATTCTGAGAATCGAAGTTGCCTTCGAAGTTATCGATCTTATAGTCGGCCGATCCACCGGTAATCCAAGCAGCGGCTTCCTCGACGATCCAGGCATTTTTGCCCCAACCCTGACGGATGAAGCCCCATTCGTCATCGGTCTTTAAAAGGCTGCCGGTGTAAATGGAATTATTTTGATATTGAAGTTTGCCTTGGCCCAATTCGCCTTTTTTGCCTGGGCAACCAAAGACGGAACCCATCTTGCCGGTCCAAGAAATAAGACCGTTGTAAGTGACAGGGATGGTTTCGAGCCAGTTGGCCGGGCGGTAGTAAGAACCGATTTGGTCGTTATAATTACCGCCGGAGAATTTGCCAATATAGGTGTTGCCATCTTTGTAGTTGCCAGTAGTGGACCAAGTGAACATGCCATCGCCACCGAACTTATCTTCGACGAAGTCACCTTCATAATACATTTTGTTGGCATACTGAAGTTTGCCTTTTAGTCTCTTGAACTCGGAAGTGATGGTTCCGTCATAGGTAGCGCCATCGCTATAAAGCCAATGGAAGGCGCCGACTGGAACGCCATCTTCGACTCTGCCGGTCATCTTGATGCTGTTGACTTCTTTTTCGTTATAGATTTCAACGGCGATCTGGAAAGTCGCGGCTTCGGAATCCAAATAGGCTTCCTTGCTGTCTTTGGCGATCAAAGAGAATTTGTAAGTGCCGGTTTTGTCGCCTGGTTCGACTTCGTATCCGCTGGCGATGTTTTCGTTCTTAGCATATTCTTCTGCTCCCAATTCGTCTTCGACTTCGACGAGTAAGGAATATCTGTCGGCGTGTTCGACAGAAGTGAAGCTAACGACCCACTTACCGGCGTCGTTTCTAACGGCTTTAAGGTTAGTTGGGGCCGCCAAAGCAGTCTTAGCTGGTGGTTCGGACGACTCAGGGCTGTCTGGGATGACGCTGGATGACGTTGGGGTGTCCGGCTCGGTTGATGGGGTGACGTCGCTGCTATCTGGTCCGCAGCCGACTAAGCCGGCGGCGAGCAAAGCGGAAAGCGCGATAATGACATTCTTTTTCATTGTTGTTCCTCCTAAAAATAAGAATGTGTGTTTTTGTTATTGATTGCCTAGTCTTGAAAGAAGGCATAACTCCTAATTATTTGTCTTTTTTCAAATCCTCCTGTTGTTATATTTTTAAGGTCGTCAATGTTATCGACCTTGGTTCGACGATGGCGTAGTTTGCGCTTAAGTTGCGTTTGATGCGCGATAGTTCTTGGCTCTTGACGCTGTTGCTGGATTCAAGGAAGTCGCCCTGGACGATATCTTGCTTAATTCCTTGCTTGAAGGCGCTATTGGTGAATTTGAGGATATTGTCAGTGGTGTTTATGACCGCGAGGGTAACCTCGGTTTTCTCTTCATTTACGGTAAGGATGGCTTCGTAATAGTCGTCGCCTCTGCTCAGTTTATATTTCATTGGGAGGTAGTGGCTTTGGAGATTATCCCTATAGAGGGATGAAGCATATCCGCTGCCTTCGAGATGGGCATAGAAATCATCGGTAGCCACTTGTCCTTGGGTTGCGTTGACGGTAGAGGAATAACAGGCGATGGAAACAACGTCGCCGTTTTTGATCATTTCGTTAAGACCGCTGGCGACGCCCATGCCGTCTTTTAGACGGGAGGCAACCTCGGCATCTAGATAGGCGTACTCATCAAAGGCGATTTTGATATTGCCCGCGCCATTGAGGTTTCTATGATTGCTGATGCGATTAGCGGTTTGATTTTTGAGGGAAAGGATGTGTTCTTTGACGTTGTCTTCCTTCCTTTCGGCATAGAAATGCTCGCTGAGATAATCGATGTTGCTCTTGCAAGAATTGACCATCGATTGCGACCAAGAGCTGGAATTGTCTCCGACGGCGATGATTTCAATGTTCGGATCAACGCTCTTCATGGCGACAGCGAAAGAATTGTGCCTCTCGACATAGTTACCGATGCTGGTGTGACCGAGTTGCCAATCGCCATTCATCTCGTTGCCGATGGAGAAATACTTGACGTTATAACTTTCTTTCTGCGGGCGCATCGCAGCGTATTTGCCGGAGGTTCCATTGCAATATTCGACCTCGTTTTTGGCCATGTCGGCGCTGCCTAACCCGGAATTAACGACGATGTTCGGCTCTGCTTCGAGGTAACGACACATCTGAATGAATTCATCGAGGCCGAAATCATTTGGCTCGAAAGCCCCATAAAAGCCGAGGCTGCCGATTTTGATGATGTCGCTGGCGATGCGTTCTGCTTCGGAATCGAAGTCGCTTTCTTGACCGATATAATTGAGGTTTCTGCGGGTTGGGCGTTTATCTCTGTCCCCGATTCCATCGTAGAAATCATATCCGGAAACAAAGTTTCCGCCTGGCCAACGATAGAATGTGGCATTGAGCTGTTTGAGCTTGTTAAGGGTTTCCTTCCTCATGCCGTAATAGTTGTCGCTAGGCATCAAGGAGATTGAATCGAAAGTTACCGAACCGCCCAAAGAGGTGATTTTGAGAGTAACTTTCTTGCTTTGGGAAGGCGAAGTGAGGGAATAGGAATATTTCTGATAATCCGAGGAATCGACAGTGATATCCTTGACGATTTCCTCTCCGTTGATGGTGAATTTGAGTTCGAGTTTCCCGCTTCCTTTGGCGTAAAGATAGCCGGTGTAATCCTTTTTGTCCAAAGAGATGCCGATTTGCTTTATGGAGTCGTCTTTGGCGAGAATCGGGGAATATTCGCCTTCGAATGGGGATGAGGTATCCATGGCGATAGCCCCGCTAACGACATTCCATTGGGACACTTCTTTGCCGATTGGCGAATAGAATTTTCTATCCATGATCGTTTCGGACCAAATGCCGTTATAGATGCAGGTTTCGATATGCTCGATGAAAGTCCCGTAAATGAACTTATTTATTTCAAATGTAGAGGAATCATCGGCGGAGAATTCCATCGCGACCTCCTTCATCTCGCGGTTGATGATCGAAGCGTCGTCACTCGCGTAAGAATCGGTAGAGTCGCTACTTTGCTTATCAACGGTGCAGGAAAGGAGGGAGAGGGCAAAAAGAGGCGCTAACATAAATTTGATCGTCTTATTCATCTTCGTTTCCTCCCATTATGATTTCCCTCATTCTTTCAAGGGGGATTTTTGGTGTGCGGTCGATATAGAAGAGACCGTTGGTCTCTTGCTCGACATCGGTCAATTGGGTATAGCAATATCCGCTTAAATAGGAAATGCTTCTTACCGCATCGAAAATATCCTTTAACTGCTTCTCGTAATTAATAAGGCCGTTGCATTTATCGCCATATCCCCAGCCATCGCTGGAAGAGAGGCTGGCTCCGCCGAATTCAGAAAGGATGATCGGTTGGCCATGATATGAATTCCCTTTGGCGAAGGCGGTTCCGTAATGATTGATTATCTTTTCGCCCACGACTTTGGCCTTGTCGGAGTATTCATTCGCTAATTCGGAGGCGTTTTGCTCGTAATCGTGCAACGAAAGGATGTCGGTTCCGTCCAATTGGAACCAACCATCATTGAGAATCACCAACCTAGTTTTGTCTATGCCTTTTAATTTCTTTCCTTCCTCTTTGACGTAGGCTTGATAAGAAACATCCTCATTGATTAGAGGAATGCCCCAAGATTCGTTGAAGAGAACATAGGCGATGACAGAAGGGGAATTGAAATTATTGGAAACGATGGCGTGCATCTGACGGTCGATGTCTTCTTTCATTTCCTCACCATATTCATAGCAAGACGGGAATTCGCTCCAAAGGAGCAATCCGAGGCAATCGGCGATGTAATAGAAGGCGTTCGATTCTTGCTTTTGGTGGATTCGAATACCATTGAAGCCAATCTTTTGGATTAATTCTAAGTCCGTTAGGACATCTTCTGTCGTGCCGGTCACGCCTTTTTTGTCGTAATAGCCCTGATTGAGTACCATTCTCAGATAAAGCGGCTCGTTATTGAAAAGGATTTTGTCATCTTCGGTCTTGATGGTTCTAAAGCCAAAATAAGTACGGACGACATCTTCGTTTTCTATTTCGACTTCAAGGTCGTACAAATTCGGGGAAGAAGGAGAGTAGAGATCGATGTTATCTTCTTTCGATTCGCCTTTATAAGAATCGAGGCCAAAAAGGCTAATCTCACGGATGATTTTGCCTCCCTTTTGGAGCCTGAGCTTGACGGAAGCGGCCTTTTCGAGGGAAATATCATAATTCCAAACGCCGTTTTCATTGCCCGAGACTTTGATTTCTTTTACGTAGTTATCTCCGATTTTCTCTAAATACACATCTCTGTAAATACCGGTGAATTGGGTATACCAGCATTCATAGTTCTCGCCTCTGGTTCTTTGTTTGCCTCTCATTTGGCCCTTGGAGAAACTATCGTGGACTAAGACAATCAGCTCATGTTCGCCTTCTTCCAAGTTAAGAGGGAAAGCGAATGGCGAATAGGCCCCTTTATGGCTTCCGATAAGTTTCTTGTCCAAATAGACGTCGCATTCATAATCAACGCCTTCGAAATGAAGCAAATATCTTCCTTTTCCCGAAACGATGTTATGACGATAGCCAACGTATTCGTGCATTTCGGTCTGGCTAATGAGGCTTTCTTCTGTCTCATAAGCGAAAGGCACTTTGATTTTCAAAGGGAAAAGAGAAGGGATTTCCATCTTTTCGAGAAAAGCGAATTCCCAAACGTCATTAAGAATAACGAAATCGTCGCGTCTCAAACGAGGGTTTGGATAACGCAAATAAGGTAGTTTGTCGAGATTCACGTTCATCCTTTCAATCCTCCTTTAGAGATTCCTTCCGTAAAATATTTTTGGCCAAAGATAAAGACGACGATGATTGGTATGGCCGAAATGATCGAAGCCGCCATCAACGAGCAACGATATTGGGTGTCAGCCATCAAGGTTTTGTATAAGCCGCTGGCCAAGGTGCGGTTTTCATCTGAACTAGTGACGATGATTGGCCAAAGGAAGTCGTTCCAGGCCCCTTGGAAAGAGAAGATGGCTTGAGAGGCCAACGCCGGTCCGCATAAAGGCAAGATGACACGGCGATAAATGGTGAAATTGCTAGCTCCCTCGATGCGGCATACTTCGTCGTAATCCTTCGGGATGTTATCCATGAATTGTTTTAAGAGGAAGACACCGCCGACGCCGCTTAATCCCGGAAGGATCATCGCCAACAAGGAATCATACAAGCCCATCGATGAGACGATGATGTAGTTAGGCACGCAGTTGATGATGCCAGGAACAAGCATGCTGAAGAGACAGATGTTAAAGAGGATCTTTCTTCCTTTGAACTTCAATCTAGAGAAACCGAAAGCTGCCAAAGAAGCGATGAAGACGTATAAGATTGTCTGAACGATGGCGACGATGAAGGAATTTAGAATCCAGCGAGGGATATTGCTCCCTTCAAGCACTTTTTTGAAGTTCTCGAAAGTGAAACCGGTGAAGATCTGAGTGATATCTTCATACATCGCGCTTGCATTCTTTTCTTTTAAAACGGCAAGTAGGAAAGCGAAAGCCGTTGGGAACAAAGAAAGCAAGGTGCAGACCACGACAAGGATATAAACGATGGTGGAGAAAGCAATTTTTCTACTGCGTTTGCTATGCATTGCCTTTCCTCCCGGCTTGAATGGCCTTGCGGAGGGCGAGGAAAGAGAAAATTCCCATCAATAGGGCCATGACGATGCTCATGGCGGAGGCTCTCCCTAATTTCCAACCGCCAAAGGCGGTGTTGTAAATATATTGGATGGCGACTTGGGTCGATTCGTCTCCTGGCGTCAACATCATTGGCTGTCCCATGACGTTGAAGCAAGAAAGAGTCGTCATCGTCATGACATAAACGAAGGTGTTCTTTAATCCAGGGATGGTGACATAACGGAGCTTTTCTAAAGAGTTGCATCCGGCAACGTCCGCGGCCTCGTACAAGTCCTTAGGTATCCCTTGCAAGCCGGCGGTGAACAATACCATGTTGCCGCCGATGCCCCACCATGTGGAAAGCAAGAAAATCGAAATCCATTGGAATGGTTGGCTTGTGAGCCAAGGGATGTCGGTACCAAAAATCTTGTTGATAACGCCCATATTCGTATCCAAAAGGACGACGAAGATGATGCCGACCGTCGAAATGGAAAGGATCGCCGGAAGGTAGATCAAAGCGCGATAAACCCCAAACCCCTTAAGCTTGAAGTTCAAAAGATAAGCGATGAAGAATGGGATGATGATCAAGAGAGGCATCTGGATAATGGCAAACAAAAGGGTATGGCTGACGCTTTTCCAGAATTCGGATCCCGTGAGGGTTTCCAAGTCAAATATCAATTTGTAGTTCTTTAATCCCACCCATTCGGCCGGTGATGAGTAGTCCCATTCCATAAAGGAAAGAACCAAGGACATAACAACCGGCGTCAAAGCGAAGAGCACGAAAAAGACGAAGAAAGGAAGTATGAACAAATAGGGGCTCACATGCTTCTCGAATCCTCGACGGAATCGATTAAATTTTTCTTTCGCGGCTTTTTCCATAAAGCTTATTGCTCTTTGATGAATTTGTTGAAGAGATTAACTTTGTTATCCAAAGAGGATTGGGCGCTCAAAGTGCTGTCATTGAGACAGTTGGCGACGGCGGTGCCCAAATAGTTGTAGCATTCGTAATAATATTCGTAGTCGATGTTACCCATTTTCACGGTTTCGGCTTCCTTGGTGAAAGGGGCCAATTCGGTAAGGGCTTTGTATTCGGCTGTCTCATGGACTGGCTTATAGGCAGGGACCTGTCCGGATTCAGCCCATTTCAATGGGTTATTGGAAACATATTTGATGAATTCGTAGCAAGCATTTCTGATGCGGGTGTCTTCGGTCGTGCAGTCGATGAGGGTCAATTGATGGGAACCGGTATAGGAAACTCCGTTGGTGCCGACGCTTCCCGGCATCGGGGCGACGCCAAAATCAATAGGAGAGATGTCTTTTAAGGTATTGATCGAATAGCAGCCGTCGAAATAGAAGACGGATTTGCCGCTGTTGAATAAGGTCAAATCGCCGCTAGATCCAACGGAAGAAGGAGAGATTTTATCAACATATTTCCAATCATGCATCTTTTGGAGCCAAGTGGCCGCAGTCGCGCTGTTGAAAATGGCTTTGTTATTCTCATCAAGCATATCGGTCCCATTTTGAAGGAGCATCGAGATAAAGATGTCCTTGGTGATCGAATACATATTTGGGATAGCCCAGCCGTAAACGCCCGTTTCGGCATTGGTTTTGGCTTTGCAGACGCTTTCGAATTCGGCCCATGTTGTCGGGAGTTCGGATTCGCTGATTAAATCTTTGTTGTAGAACATGGCGGTCGGATGAACATCCAATGGGAAGGAGTAGCGATGCCCTTCTTTGCCCAATATGCCCGCTTGCCAAGCGGCTGGGATATAGTCGCTTTCATTGGCGTTCATATACGTGGTGATGTCATCGATAGCGCGGATGATACCTTTGGTTTGCATTTGGGCCAAACGATTCGCCCCCATCGCGACGATGTGCGGCGAGAACTTAGCCTTGCCTTTGTTTTGAATGAGCTTCAAGAAAAGGGAGTCCCAGTTGATGGTGTCAACCTGGACGGTTATTTTGCCTTTTTGTTCTGCGTTAAAGGCTTTGACGATTTCATTCATTCCATCGCCGTCGCCGCCGGTGAAACCGTTCCAGAATTTCAAAGTGATCGGAGAGTTATCCTCCGTTCCGTCACCGCTTCCAGCGGTTCCGCTGTCCTTACCACCGTCGCAGCAAGATAAAGCGACAAGCGAAAGAACCATCAATGTGGTTTTGCGAAAAATATCTTTTTTCATGGGCGTAAAACTCCTGCTACGCCTATAGTATGAGTGTAAGGGCTTGCAACCTAAATAGTTTATTTATGTCCTTTTATTACGATTATTTTCGTAGTAAACAGCAACCTCTTCAGTTTTCTAAAACATAAGTGAATCTGATACCGGCGGGGACGTCTCCGAATTTTTCGCCAAAAATGTTGATGCCACCTACATTTTGGGCATCATGTTTGACCATGATTTTGATAGAAATTACCTTTATGTCGTCTTTGATGACGTCTTTTGGGGTGATGTTCGAGAGTTTCTCATAATCGATGAATGTCCCTTTTTCAGAAACGGTCCAAGTTTTCCATAAGCCGAATTGGGTGGAATTGATTGGCCACCAAGACGGTGTGACTTTGCCTCTTCTCCCGCCGAAATCACCCGGGCATTTCCAAGTGCCGACTTCGACATCGTTGAAAGCCAAAGTGATGTCAGAAGGGAAAACATTTCGATAGTTGGGAGCCTCGGAGCAGGCTTCGAAGCATAAAGAGAATTCTTTTATTTTATTAGCGTTTTCCAAAGGGATAAGGTATTCGACATAACCCTCGCGGAACCACATTAACTGCGCGGATACGCGCTCAGATGAATAAAAGGTGTTTTTATCATCGTCTTTGCCGATATATCCTTTTTCCGAGACCAGCCCACACGTGGGCTCAATATCGAAAGAGAAGTAAGAGCCGATTGGGATTTCGATGGTTTTGGTCTTTTCGATGTCTTCCTTAAGTTTGGAAAGGAAATCGATTTCGATATTTTCGTAAGCGATGGAACAAAGTTTCATAGTGCCATGCTTGCCAGCTTGGAGCCTAGCTCTGATCAGATTGGCGTTTTCCAAAACCTTTATGTTCGAAGCCACGGTTGTAAGGGGAACTTCCAGTCTCTTCGCGATTTCGTCAATCGAAAGGCTTTCCTTTGAAAGCAAAATGAGAATATCAAGCCGCAAAGAATTGCTCAAAGCGTGGGCGGTTTTAGCTAATTCATCGCGATGTAAGAGGTTAAGTTCCAACGTTTTATTCATGCATTTAGAATATAAACGAACCGCAATGCCATTTCAAGGCGATGGGGACGATATCCTAAGCGGACTAATTTCATTAGCGGTTCGTTTTTTTCTTTCCTTGCAAAATTTAAGAACTAAAATATTGCCGGCTTATGAAAGAGACTGTAAGGAAAAGAAAATTAT
>CAVFGR010000003.1:0-5506 GCA_963622135.1 bacterium | reverse complement strand
GGCGAGGAAATCCCTTCAGTCATTGAAGCCTACGAAATTGACGAATTCGGGACGAAATTAAGGATCGATGACTCGTTATTGCCACCTAAAGAGTCGTTTTCCATCACCGCCATCAACAACGATTTGAAATTGGGAGAAAGAAAAATCGTTTCTGTTAGAGACATCAAATAGAGAGCAATATTCGTTTGTTTGCACTTATTCGGCTGATTAACCCATAGCCATTGTTTAACCGTCATAATCTCCTCGTGAGAAAAAGGAGGCATTTAGGCATGCGTTATTTAAGCAATCCAAAATTCGATTATTACTTTGAGGATAATCATGCGATTGTGGAAAAAGGAACCCTTAAATATATTGATCGAACCCCTCTCGTCGTCATTCCGCGGGGAGTGATAAAAATCATGGGGATCGTCGAACTCAAGGATAAAAGAAGAGATAGTATCCCGAAAAGGGATGGTTATTACGGCGCTATGCAGCATACCTTTATGCCATTTACGGTCATCCTCCCAGAAAGGACGGTCAAGATCATTGGGGAGAAAGCCTTCAACCATGCTTGCTGTTTGAAAAACATCAATTTTCCAGAGGGATTGGAAGAAATCCGCTGCATGGCTTTTTTCGATTGCCACAGCCTTAAATCCATCAAACTCCCTAACTCCATCAAGGTTCTCGGGGAAAGTTGCTTTAATAACATCGACGATCTGATCGTTAACTATGACGGGACATCCGAGGAATGGGACAAAGTTCAAAAAGGCAGCGATTGGGCCAAGGGAGGAACCCTGGTCAATACGATCGATGGTCAGTTTGTAATATAGGTAAAAATATAGTATAAATATACATAAATAAGCACATAAACGCTTGATTGGAGACATTATGGCAAGACAGGATGAAACCATTTTGATTTGTTTGGATTACCTTCTTAATTTCACTGATGAAGAACATCCAACCATCGCTAATAAAATATGCGAATACGCTTTAGATACATACGGAGTAGTAATCGATCATCGAAGTATCAAGTCTTTCTTTGAACGCCTTAAAGAACTTGCTGACAAATATCCGGATAAGTTCCCGTTCATCCTTGAAAGCAATGGTGGTCAAAGACCGAAGTATTACATTGAGCAGAAATACTTCTCTAGGGAAGATATTTTGTCTATCGCTTCCGCTATCAAGGATTCCTTTCAGATTGATGCGGTGGCCTCCAAAGAATTGATTGAGAACTTCGTTGATGTCACCACTAACGTCTATCAAAAAGAAGAGATCCTAAAAATCATTGAGAACCAACCTAATAAAGGCGGCAAAATCGACCGCGCCATCGCCAATCAGGTAAGGAAGATTGAACAGGCTATCAATGAAAAAAGACGAATAACCTACAAATTCAAGTATTCCAAAGATAACAAAGAATATACGGACTATTTCTACAAAATCATGTATATCGATAAGGATCCTATCGCCATCGTCATCCATGATGGAAAACTGGTATCTTGGGAAGTCAGGGTCATAAAGATAATCGCCATTGAGGAACCATGGTATGACGATCCACGTTGCAAGTGGGACATTAAAGACGAATATCATGGGGATTACTCAAGCCCAGAAGAAGAAACGAAGGACAACAAGATTCCGGGTCCAAATGACGATGGAACCTATCAAACCAGCACCTGCTCATTTAAATTCCCAAATACCAAATACGTCGTGGATGCTTTAAAGGAATCGTTCTCCCAGTTCTTCAACATGCCATTGACCTACGTTGAGAACGAAGATGACAATTGCTACGCCGAAGTGTCCAACAAAGCTAATATTATCCTTATGTGGCTAACTAGATACGAAGTGGCCCAAAAGGTGACCGTTTTAGGAGATTCAAACATCTTATTCTGCTTGGAAATGCATTATAAAACGACCATCCATCAGAATAATCTCAATCGATTCAAAATCGAATGGGAGAAAGAAAAATAACGCATTCGATAGATTAAAAAATAAAGTTAAATACAATTAAACGCATATATAGAGGTCATCAAGCGGTGGCCTCTATTTTCTTTTCATAATATGAGTGTCCTAAAAAGGAGATACTTATGAGCGAAAACGTCCAATTACTTAAAAGAGCCAGCGAACGTAGACAAAAAAGGGTTGCAAGAAGAATCCCTAGCCTACGTTTCAAAGTCATCAACAACCATATCTGTTTGGACCACAAAAACGGATATTACATCATCGATACGGGAAGTCCGATTAGCTTTGCTATCGGATTAAATAGCCATACCATTCAGACTGAGGTTGGTGATGTTTTCCTAAGAAAGGGTCGCTTTGATGCGACGAAAGTCGCTTCATTGCTTAATGGAATCGTACCAGCCGGACTTTTGGGTATGAATGCCTTTCATGGCGGCTTACATATGGCTTACGATAACGAGAAATCCGATACAGGGTATATTCGTTTCTCCCCTAGATACGTCTGTAACGGAACCATCCTAAGCGTGAGAGGCAATGTGCCATGCAGGATAAAGCTTACCATCAATGGGGTGGAAAGCTCTGCCGTTATCGATACCGGCGCTTATCTTCCTTATATCAGCGAGAAGTTGGCAACCAATCTTGAATCCACTGGTTCTGCCGATGATTATCTCGGCAGAATCGATAAGTGCGTTCGTGTCCCAACTTACGATATCGAAGTGGGAATCGGGGACAAGTCTTATAAAGTAAAGGCTGGACATAGCCCAGAAGTTGACATTGACCTCAATATGACCAATTGTGATTTCATCTTCTCCCCGCTGTCTTTGGGCATCAGGGAATTTAGCCTAGACTTCGGTAGAGGCTCTATACGATTCAGATGACATATCTGCATCGAGGAATATAAGAGATTCGGCAATCGTATTCTCTCTCAAAAGAATGGCGATACGATCTGTTATATCAATAATAAGAAGAAATCAAATGGATAAGGTCGTTGATGAATTGCATTAGGTAAATACAAATATTTGCACATAAAACAGTCTATCAACATAAGTTATCAATCAACCATCATAATTATGGCGTTGACTTACCTAACCCAATGAGTCTTATGAGCCGATGACTGCAATAAGCATCGGCGTCCAATAAACAAAGGAGAAAACAATATGAAAAAATCACCAACTTTATTAATGAAAGAACTTAAATTGATTAAGTCAAAAATCGACAAGGTTCACGAGGACGATGCGGAGAACAGCACCGTGCCCGCCCGCAAGACTTTTTCTTCCCAACTGGAGCCGGACTACGATTCCGGTTATTCCTATGACAACAACCGCAAATTAGTCAAAGAACTCCAAAAGAGAGAGATGGATATTCACATGGCCTTAAATAGGTTTAATGCGAATACCAAAGTCGATGGCTACGATATGACTATGTCGGAGGCTTTGGTCAGACTCGGCCAAATTAGGAGCGAGCTAAAGGCCGTCTCGCCATTGGCGGATATGCCAGAATGTCCGAAAGACAAGCGCCCTTATGTCGTCGATGGCATCAGGGTGCGTTGTTTCGATGGGGATAAGGCCAAAGAAGACCTTGAGGCCTTGCAAATCGAACTCGCCAATCTTCAGGTTGCGGTTGACAAAACCAATCTCAATAGCGTCATTGACTGCTAAGAGATAAATTCCATTCATCTTCTTCTAATTGACGCCCTAAATGCTGGGCGGCGGAAACGTGGATAGCGGATCATAAAATAAGGTCCGGCGATTACGTAGATTAAGTTCCGTGACATTGGTTATGGAATTATGTGAATTATTAAAGCTCTTCAACAGAGACTTATGCGAATCATGTTTATTTCCTAGATTAGATCATTTGAATGATAAAAACTTATCGAGGCAGCGAAGTTTGGTTATAGCTGCCTCCCTTTTATTAAAATAAGACAAAAGATGGACGTCATTGATAACAAAGGCGGCCACTGATTCGAGATGGATGTTAAGTCTCGATAATAGAAAAACTAATCCCTGTAGCAATATAATCAAATTGAGAACGGAGTGAAACCAGCGATGAAACACCTTGGCTTAGAGACTTTTGATGAACGATTATTTTTAGCCATCGAAAAGAAATATATTGAGCCTGAAGCGGCCAAAGTTGCTAGGGAACGCCTTAAAAAGGAACTCTCATTCATAGGCGATGAACAAAAGACCTTCTTTTTAGAAATAGAAGAATATCTAGCTAAGGAGAATATAAACAAAAACCTTTTGCTCCCAAAATATGCGGTGGCGAACTCTTTGATTCTCTACCTTATGGATCTGAACCCCGTTGATCCCATTCGTTTTAGTCTATCGCCGGACTTGTTCTATAAGCCTTTGCTCGAAGGAGAAGGCAAGGGATATATCTCTTATTACATCCCGAGGAAGGAAAACAAAGATATCTGCGTGGAATTCCCTTATGGGCATTTGGCTCTTAAAGAAGATGATGGACTTAATTCTCTTAAAGCTCTCACCGACGGCAAAGGAATCGATTTCGATAAATTCATCAACGAAGGCGACGATCTGACGAAGGAATTCTTCGGAGAGAATAAGTGGCCCTATAAAATGCGTGGAAAGATGAAAGGCGATAATTTCTTAGGCATTATTGATTCTCTGGTGGGAGATGGCTTAAAAGCCAATATCAAAGAACTTAACCTTGATGGATTTTTAGACGCATATTCTGTCTCCAATTTTTGCGCTGATATTTTCGATGTTCTCGAAGGTTGTTTCGATATCGGCGCCCAAATCCCCTGCACCCAAGACTCGTTGCATCGATATGTGTGTTTCACCTCATCTTCGAAAGAAGAAACCTTCAAAATCGATTATTGGAGCCAGATGCGTGGCCAAAATGGCATGGGCTTAAGATGGTGGGAAGACGATCCGGACGGAACAAAGAAGAAGGAAATGCCCAAAGAGTCAATCGCCCTTTTAAAGAAAAACGATGTTTGTGAAGACATCATCGATATCTTGAAAACGGTTTACTATTTGCCAACCGAAGGCGAACTAATTGCCCAAATCATCAAATACCTGGCCTTATTTGATTTCAAAATGAGAAAGCCATATGAATTCTATGTAGCCATCATGAAAGACAATAAATTGGACGGGCTAGATGAAGGCAGCGATCTCTACAAAGAGAAAAGCTATCTGAACGAACGCCTGTTACTCGAAGCCCAGGCGAGGGGTTTGGATATTGCTAAAATCGTCAAAGCCACTGATGATAATGGTGGATTCGATAAAAACGGAGGAAATGACTAATATGCCAGACATAACTAGATACAAATACAAAAGGTCTTCGAGAGCTAAAAAGGCGGGAATGCCAAAAATCAGCATTCAACAAGTGGATGGGACCTTGTCGGTAAGTCTTCAATTTGAGGATAACGGCCTCATTCTCACCTGTCTCAATCAAGAACCCGAGGATCTCGAAATCCTCCTCTGCGATTTTAAGAAGGATAAGTCGAGACGCTGCTATTTTTCGGCTTCGGACGTGATTACGACATTCGGCGATACGGAACTCGTGGCTTTCGATTATAAAGACGAGAATAAAAGGGAAGCCCAAAAGGAAT
>CAVFGR010000002.1:0-72300 GCA_963622135.1 bacterium | reverse complement strand
ACGGAGTTCAAGAAGGTCATATCGGATCCCTTTCTCGGAGGATCCATAAACAACACATCTAACTTTTGCTTGGCTTTGGCCATCGAACGAATGAATTCTCCGGCATCGCCGACGTAGGCGGTGAACTTATTCAATCCATTCTCTTTCGCGTTCCTGTTCGCGTCTTTGACCGCATCAGGAACAATCTCAACGGATATAACTTCGCATCCCGCTTTCGCGGCGATGAGACCGATGGTCCCAATCCCTGAATAAGCGTCAAACACAACATCGGTTTCTTTCAATTCGGCGAACTCCATCGCCGTATCGTAAAGAACCTGAACCATGGTTGGGTTGGTCTGATAGAAAGACTTGGGAGAGATCCTGAAGGTTAACCCCGAGATAGAATCCCTGATAGTTCCCTTTCCGAATAAAACATGTTCTTTCTCGCCTAAAATAACCGAGGTCTGACGAGAATTGATGTTCTGAACAACGGTTGTGACCTCCGGACACACCTTGATAAGATCCCTGACGAAAGATTCTTTGGATGGGAATCTATCCACCGCGGTAATCAAGACCACCATCATCTCCGGATAATGGAGAGAGGTCTTAATAAGCACGCGTCTAATAACGCCAGTCCTTTGATCTTCGTCATAGGCGGGGATATGGTGTTTCTCTAATAAATGACGGATAGCCACTAAGACCGTGTTGGCCCTCATATCCTCGATATAACAACGATCGACCGGAACGACATGATGGGTGCCTTCTTTATAGAATCCAGAAACGATTCTTCCATCGTCTGCCTCAGCAATAAGAGGCTGAACCTTATTCCTATAATGATATGGGTTATCCATTCCTAAGGTTGGCAAGACATCGATGTCCATATGGGCAACCTTACGGAACTGCTCCTGAACTTTCTTTTGCTTATAAGCCAATTGAGCTTCATATGATAGGCATTGGAAAGCGCACCCGCCGCATTGATAACAAACCGAGCAGGTGGGCTTAACTCTGTCTTTGGATTCCTTATCTAATTTCTTAACGTGACCAAATAAGGTTCCATTACGGCGATAATCAATCTCGATGTCGCCTTCGTCTCCAGGGAACATATCGTTAACGAAAACGACTTCCCCATTAACGCGGACAACACCCTTTCCTTCGTAAGTTAAATCAAAACACTCGGCGTGCTCGATTCTCTTATGAAAAGATTCTTTTTTATTCATTAGGCAGCAGCCTTCTCCTTTGGAGAGGAGATGACTTCCTTAAGATATTCGATTTCTTCCGCCTCATTAAGACGCGGGAATAAAGGAGAGGCTTTCTCGATATGGATTCCGTTCAACTTATTCAACGCGATCGCGGATTCATAGTTTCTAAGTTCAGATGGGATATTAAGCTGATCAAATAAGGCCGGGGCCTTTTCAACCAAGATTGGGCTTAATAAGATTCCACATAAGAAGATGACATGAGCAAGGTGATTCATGCAAGAAGCGAGCTCTTTTGCTTTGGATTCATCTTTAGCCAAAGCCCATGGTTCGGAGTCCTGGATGTATTTGTTAGCGGCGCTTAATAAGTTCATAACAGCCTGATAAGCTTCAGTAACCTTCAAGTCATCGCTTAAAACTTCGTAAGACTGGATGGTCCTTAAGGCTTGCTCGTGCAAATCTTTATCCAACTGGGTGACATCTTCCGAAACGGAAGGGATAATCCCATCATAATATTTATTGATCATCGAGATGGTTCTGTTGACCAAGTTTCCGAAGTTGTTGGCTAAGTCAACGTTGATAGCCTCGATAAAGGACTCTGGGGTGAATTCGCCATCTAAACCAAAGATGACGTTTCTGCACATGAAATAACGCACGGCGTCAACGCCATAACGATTGACCAAGTCTTCAACATAGATGACATTGCCTTTAGATTTAGACATCTTGCCATCCTTCATCATAAGCAATCCATGAACGAAGACTCTGCTTGGTTGACGGAGTCCCAATGATTCAAGGAACATCGGCCAATAGATGGTGTGGAATCTGGTGATATCCGCGCCAACAACATGGACGATCTCGGTATCTGGATCTTCCCAGAACTTCTTGAAGTTGGAATCGTCTTCTTGTTTATACCCTAAAGCGGTGATGTAGTTAGTCAACGCATCAAGCCAAACATAAACGACGTGCTTAGGATCTTCATTCACTGGGATGCCCCAAGAGAAAGTCGTACGGGAAACGCATAAATCTAAAAGACCCGGTTTGATGAAGTTGTTGACCATCTCGGTCTTGCGTCCTTCTGGGGTGATGAATTTAGGGTTCTCGTTATAGAGTTTCAATAAGCTATCGACGTGTTTTGAGCAGCTATAGAAATAAGCTGGTTCGTCCTTCTTTTCGACTGGGCGATGGCATTCTGGGCAAAGGTGTTCTTCTCCGACTTGGGTTTCGGTCCAATAAGATTCTTCATGGACGCAGTACCAACCAGTGTAGGAGGAAAGATAAATATCTCCCTTTTCAATCATTTCAGAGAATATCTTCTGCACGGTCTCAACGTGGCGTGGCTCAGTGGTGCGGATGAAATCATCGTTGGAGATCTTCATCGTCTTCCAAAGATTCTTGAAGGTAACGGCAACGTTATCGACGAATTCTTGTGGGGTGATTCCGGCCGCCGCAGCGTTCTTTTGGATCTTCTCGCCATGCTCGTCTAAGCCGGTTAAGAAGAATGTCTCAAAACCACGAAGGCGTTTGCCTCTGGCGATGATGTCACACATAGTGGTGCAGTAAGCGTGTCCCAAATGAGGGCGGGCGCTTGGATAATAGATTGGTGTAGTGATATAAAACTTCTTGCTCATAAACACCTCCGTACGAGAATAGATTATAACTAATTATTAGTTAATAAAAATCCCCACAAAGGGGGATTTTCATATTTATTGGTCTCTTATTTGCCAGCTTTGGCCAATTTCTTGTTGAACTTGGCGATACGGCCGTCCTGCTGAACGAAACGCTGTTTGCCGGTGTAGAATGGGTGGCAGTTGCTGCAGGTATCAACCTTGATTTCTTTCAAGGTAGAACCGGTTTCGAAGGTGGCGCCGCAAGAGGTGCAAGTGACGGTGCACTTCTGATAGGCTGGATGGATGTTTTCTTTCATTTTCTTTACTCCTTTCGCCTTGCGACATGCCGCCGCAAAGAGAGTTACTGGCTAATTTTACGTACTTTTATTCTATTTACAAGCACATTCGTTAATTAACCCTTAAGGGTTTCTTTAAGCGGCTTTGATTTGGATGGTTGGTCTCGTGCCTGCAAAATTCGAATTCCAGGCATATCTCAAATCGCCCATGGCCGAAACAATGGATACGTAATCCCCGCCCGTTTGTGTATGTGGCGAACGAGTAGCATAAGCCCCGCAAAGATAATAGGCAGCGGATGAACTCGAGGCACAGCCGACACCTATGGCTCTAGCGTATTCTGTCGTCTTCGCGTAACGAGTCGATGATTCGCCAGCGTCTGAAGCGAATCCATACTCAGTCTTTAAATAGTCTTGGTAACAGAGCAGATAAACATTATCGAAGGTGTTCTCGCAAGTGTAAGAATTGGTGCTTGAGATGGTGGTAGCGGCACTATTGTCTATTTCGACCGTTTGAATAGGGCAATTCTTAAGCCCTAGGTAGAAGGCTGTGTTGTAGAAGGTGCCGTTAAGCCAAGTTCTGACATTCGATTTTGCATAATTCCTGGAAGAACCAAATTTGTTTCCATCCAATATTTGTTTGGCTAAAAGGGTATATGTCCCGTCATCGGAAGTAAGAATATTCCAAGTGATAAGCTCGCACTTAAACCAATATTCAGTTCCTTTTACGATCTTATCGCCGTTATCAAATACCTTGGCGAAATTTGCGTCGTCTGGGTTAGCCGTCTTTTTGGCGTAATACGCGCCATCCAACAAATACCAACCATTGGACTCGGCGGAGGTTAAGCTCTTGAGTTTGGTAATCGTGTCATCATCGGTTACTCGAGATTGAGGATATAAGCCGTAAGTGGCCGTCTTATTAACAGTGTCGATAACTGGCTTAACACCTAAGGCCTCAGCCTCGGAATTAAGTAAGAATTTGGCGTAGAAAGTCTTATTGCCAACCGATCCTTTAACGATAGATGAGCAAGCAGTTAAATAAGTGGAATCCGAATACCATCCAACGAAGAAATATCCGTCTTTCGATGGGTTTTGAAGGTTGATGGTTTCTGATTCAACCGTGTAGGTGGTCGGGTTATTTTCGTTGTTAACACCATCATCGAGTTCATAAGTTATGGTGTAGTCGACAGTCCCTAAGCTAGCATATAAATCAAGATCGGAAGTAACCGTGCAGCCAACAAAGGACCAAGGCACGTTATAGCCATAATCTTTCGTATACCAATATTCGATTTTATATCCAGCAGTTGGGTCAACGTCTGGCGGGGTTATCTTCGAACCGCTTAATACGTTGTTTTCGGTATGAACGATGTTCTCCCCGATATAGAAGTTAACGGTGTATTTGGTTTTATCGACAACCACAACTTCAGTGGTAATTTCTCTTCCATCGCTCATCTCGCATACGAGATAACCATCATCGTTGATATGAACTCCAACGATCGTGGCACCCGTATTGCCTTTGATGTTCCCGGTCTTATCCCATTTCGTTCCTTTGGTATAAAGATCGCCGGTTGAAGTGTCGACATATACGTCGCCTTCAACGCCAAAATCTTCAGACGGGGCTCCGCTTCCGGTATAGATCTTACTTCCGTCTTTGCCGTCGGTTCCGTCTTTTCCCGGCACGCCTTGATCACCTTTGGGTCCCTGTTCACCGGTATCCCCTTTAGGTCCTTGCTCGCCGGTGTCGCCTTTCTGGCCGGTCTCGCCAGTATCGCCCTTATCTCCTTTGTCGCCTTTTTCAGGTTCGGCGCCGCAAGAAGTTAGCAACGAAAAGAGCGAGATAATCGCGAAGATCGATTGTTTTGCTTTCATGGGTGTCTCCTTTACTTGTTTTATTTATTCTTCCTTGTTGGAAGTTTCTTCTTTGGTTTCTTTGTCTTCTACTTTCTCTGGGTGAGCTTCGGTCCAGAAAGAATAATCGACGAAATCCCATTCAGGGTGTTTATCGTGGATGAATTCGGCGGCATCAAGCAACGCTCGCTTTTCGATGTCCTTATATTCTTTGGCTACTTTACGCATTTTACCATGAATATTGTCCAATCCGGTTCTAACTTCGGATTCGGATTCCTCGATAACCCCGTTAGCGAGGATATAAGCCCTGATGGCTTGGATGGAATTAAGCTGGGCAATCTTCTTTTTATCATCCATCGACATGTTGATAAAGAACTCTTTGGCTTCTTCTAAAGGTTTGCTCATGATGATAGCGGATAATTTTTGAGCCAACGCGTTGGTATAAGTCGCCCCTGAGACCTTCTTTTTGGCGTCGATGGTCTTTTGAGAGATTTCGATGACGCCTTCATAGTTATGCGCCGCTAAATCTTGATACAAAGTGACGTCATTGACGGAAGCGGTAAACTCAGTCACTTCGTCATAAACCTTAATGGCCGGAGCCTCTTTGCCCTTTGAAATCAAATAAGTGGCCAAAATCATCGAATTGTAGGCTTCCCTATTCGTTTTGTTGTTCAAAATCATCATCAGATAGCCATCGTTCTTGCCATCTAGGGCAGCAGGGAAAATGTCATAGAAAAGGATCATGACATCAATGGTGAGGAAAATCTCGCCGACGATTTTAAGCCAGACGAGGTCGCTGTAATAAACTGTTCCGACGACGATCAACGCCACGGAGATGAGAACGAAAAGGAATAAGCCGGAAAGGCCCCACCAAATTGATTTCTTTGGGTTGCTGGTATTGACGTCTTCAGGTACGGCATAAGTTTCGCCAGTCAAACCGTCGAAATCTTTGAGGACAAATTTCTTTTTGCCGTTGTCCTTGACTTCGTAACCCATTCCAAGAACGACCCATTTGACGACTTTGTTCTTGCCAAGTCTGGCGCCGATAAGGTGCCCAAGCTCAAGTAAGAGGGAAGAAAGCAATATTCCCACCACGATCGCAAGAACGCAAATTACGGCCGGGTGGAGAGGAAGTTCTCTAGCCGCCATAAAATCAGGACGGATGACGGTGATGCCAACGACGACCGCGATGGCGATGATCACCAAATAGACAAAATACCCAAGGGATTCATTTCTTTTCATAAATTCTCCTCATTCAAACAATGTTCGTAAATTTTCCTTACGCCTTCCTTATCTAACGGATATGGGGCAAGGCCTATCTTTCTCGTATCGTTTTTGGTGGCAAGGTCCGAAAGTTTATCAAGATCTTCCTCTTTTATGCCTAACTCAACCAAGCTGGTTGGCATTCCAAGCTCCTTGATGAAGTTTTGCATCGCTTGAATATGCATCTTTGCAGCCTGAATGTCATCATTTTCTTTTATATCGAACAAATAACGGCCGGAAGCGGCAAGTTTTGGAGTCATCTCTTTGAGATAGGCCTTGGACCACCCGAGGTAGCAAACCCCAATTCCCGCCCCGTGGGTTATTTTTGGGTCAAAGGCCGATAAGGCGTGCTCCGCCCCGTGACAAACCATGGAGTTTTTCTTCGCTAAATAAGTTAAGCCGTTGTGTGCTAAGCCCGACAACACCATCAAAGCGCCTCTCGCATCATAGTTGTTTGGGTCCTTGTTAACGACTTTCGCCGCATTGATGATTTCTTTGATGACCGCCAAGGCCAAGGAGTCTGAATATTGTAACTCGCTCGATGGACACATATATCTTTCCAACGAATGGCTAATCATATCGATGATTCCAGCCCCGGTTTGGTATTTTGGGCAGGAATATGTGAGTTCCGGATTCTCAATCGCGAACAAAGGTCTAACTATATCGTTATGGAACCCCGCTTTGATTTGCTTATCTTCATCCGAAATGACGCAGGAGTCGCTTAATTCCGATCCAGCAGCCGCGATTGTTAAGATAACGCCGATTGGCAAAGCTTTGCTCGGCGTGGCCTTACCGACATTAAAATCCATCACATCTCCATCATAATAAACATTGACGGCGATGGATTTCGCGGTGTCGATGGCCGAACCGCCACCAACCGCCAAAATGAAATCACATTTGTTTTCTATGGCCATCTCTTTGCCGGCTTCGACCAATTCCCGAACCGGATTTGGTTGGACGCCGCTTAATTCGGCGTAATCGATTCCTTCATCTTCAAGAGAGGTTCTGACTCTATCGATAAGGCCAGATTTTAAGGCGTGGCTCCCGCCATAAACCAAGAGAACATTCTTAAAACCATAAGATTTGATATAAGAACCGACTTGGTTTTCTTTATCTTTGCCAAAGATGATCTTAGTCGGCGAAACGAAATTGAAATCAATCATGCTTTTTTACTCCTTTCTTCGTAGATGGCTTTGATGAGACCCGGCAAAACGTTTTTGCTGGAAGCGGCGATAAAGTGCTTCATCGTTTTTTCAAAGCGGATCGGAGAGACCAAAGTATTCTTCAGCCAATGCGAGAATTCTTGAGAAACGAAGCGAGCGTAGCGTCTCGCCAAGGTTCTATTCTCTTCTTTGCTCAACTTGTATTTCTCGGTCGCAAGGAAGATGGAGAAAATCTTCATCATGATTTTCCCATAAACGAAATCATCGACGAATTCCGAGGCCGACGATCCATAAGCACTTCTTAGGAAAACGAAATTCTCTTTGTGATATTTCAAGATGGCTAATAAAGCCTCATCCACCGTTTTGGCGGCATCTAAGCCTTTGATTTCCTCCGACAAAAAGATGGCGGTCAATAGATCATAAATATCCTGGTAATGGTAATAGAAGGTCTGACGATGGATCTTGCATGTATCGCAAAGCTTGGTGACGTTGATTTCTGACAACGGCTTCTCGCTCATCGCTTCCCTTAAGGCTTTTTTAAGTTTGGCTTCGGTTGTCATAGGGCCTCCTTATAGTATTCGACGGCGATTTGGGCTCCCAATTTCGCGTTGTTCAAAACCAAGGAGATATTGGTCTCCAAAGAATCCCCACCCGTCAATTCAACGATTCGTTTCAATAAGAACGGGGTCGATTCCTTGCCGGTTATGTGCTGTTCTTCAGCCTCTTTGACGGCTTGATCGATATATTTATCAATCACTTCGTGCGGCATCGCCAATTCTTCCGGACATGGGTTGGAAATGAGAATCCCGCCTTTTAAATTCATCTCTTCTTTGGCGTGGACGATGTCGGCGGCCTCTTTCGGCTTATCAAAAACGCCATCGACCGGATAGCCGGAATCAACGCAATAGAAATTCGCAAAATGCGGGGCTTTATAAGACAACACGGTTACGCCGTTCGTCTCCAAGACCTCCAAAGTTTTCGGGATATCGAGAATCGCTTTGGCTCCGGCGCAGATAACGGTCACCGGCTCATCGGCCAATTCATATAGGTCTCTTGAAACATCGAATGTATGTTCCGCGCCTCTATGGACACCGCCGATACCGCCGGTAACAAAGAATTTAATGCCGGCGCGGGCAGCAAAAATGATGGTGGCGCTCACGGTCGTGGCACCCCATTCCTTCTTGGCCATAACGACAGGAATGTCTCTTTTTGATACTTTGGCAATTCCTTTCCTCTTCCCAAATTCCTCGATTTCTTCTGCTGTCATTCCGACGACAGGTTCGCCGTTGATAATGCCAATCGTGGCGGGTATGGCCCCATATTTACGAACTTCGGCCTCCACTTTCAAAGCCGTCTCAACATTAAGAGGATAAGGCATCCCATGAGAGATGATCGTGCTCTCTAAAGCGACGACCGGTTTGTTTTCTTTTAAGGCTAAAGCCACTTCATTGTTGATTCTCATCTGAATTTCTTCTCCTCTCTCTTTTTGTTCCTGTATTTGATTAATTGGATAAGCCCGATGTATAAGGTGGCAAACACAAGAATCGCGGCCACTAAAATCAAAATCAGTTTCCAATTGAGCTGCTCATAGTAAATAACGGTGATAAATGATCCTGGGTTTTGCTCTGTCGTCGGCAAGAAGCGGTCCAAAAGGATCCCGCCGATGCCGCCGACCGCCAGCAAGATGAAGACGAACAAACGATACTTGGTAAAAGGAATGGAAATCCTAAGCAAAGAAGCATAAGCCAAGAAAGTGATGGCTAAGGTTGCCACCGTATCGAATTGCTCTTTGTTCATGAATGACGGAGCGCAGGCATAAATCGTAAAGAACATCAATGTCATCGCGGCCGCCAACAAGCCTCCAGGCCAAGCGATATCCAAAATGTTTTTGACAAAAGAACCCTTCAGTCGGTCTTTTGATGGTTCGAACGCCAATAACACGCCACCAGCTCCGATGACGACGATTTCCCATAAGAACAAATTCGTCGTTTTCAATGGATAACTGTAAGTGGTGAATAAAGACAAAATCAAGAAGGTAACCGACAAGATAACGGCAAAAACCGTCTTGGTTAAGAATAACGAAGACGTTCTCTGCAAATTGTTGATTACTCGCCTTCCTTCGAAGACGACATCGGGAAGTTTGGCGAAGTTGTCATCGACCGAGACAAGATGGGCGCAATGCTTTGCCGCCGTGGATCCGCTCCCCATAACAATGGAGCAATCCGCTTGCTTTAACGCCAAAACATCATTGACGCCATCTCCTGTCATGGCGACGGAATGGCCGTGTCTTTGGAAAATCTTGATGAGATGGGCTTTCTGCTCTGGGGTGGCACGTCCGAAAATCGTGGTCTTTTCGGCGTAGTCTTCTAGTTTGCTATCTGGGACTTTGGACAAATCAACATAGTTATCGGCGTTCGGAATGCCGCATCTCTTGGCGATGACGGCAACGGAGGCCGCATCATCACCTGAAATCACCTTGGATTGGACTTCGTTTTCAGCAAACCATTTAATGGTATGTTCGGCATCTTCTTTGATGTGGTCAGAAATAACGATGACGGCCTCAAGGGTGCATTTCCCTGCTACTTTGCCGTCTTTGATGCCTTTTTTGTTTGAATAAAGACCAAGTACGCGGAAGCCTTTGGAAGCTTCGTCTTTAGCCAATAGTTCGGCTTCTTTATTTTCATAAGCCGGGACAAAGCCAGGGGCGCCGATGACCCAAGTGACGTCGTCGATGGTCGCCCCAGAATATTTATTTTCAGATGTAAACGGCAAAGCTTCGCTTGCTAAAAGATGATTCTCGCCGCAATAAGCTTTCAAGGCTTTGGCGGTAACGTTTTTATCTTCCGTCGCATCCACGATGGAAGCGATATACATCCTGACATCGCCTTTATCCAAACCATTGACGGTGTGGATGCGTTCGACAACCAAATTGCCGTCCGTTAAGGTTCCCGTCTTATCAAAACAAATCATATCAACACGAGCCAAAGTCTCGATTGAATAGAGTTCCTGCACGTTTATCTTCCTTCTTCCCAAAGCGATAGAACCTTTAGTTAAGGTAACCGAGGTTAAAAGATATAAGCCCGTTGGAATCATCGCGACGAAAGAACCGGAAAGGTTTTCCATCGTTCCGGCGAAATCGAACGTCCCGTCTTCCAACCTTCCCGTTTTGAAATACGCCAATAAGAACATCGAGACACCTATGACGGTCGCGATGCCGGCGGTGATTCTAAAGATTCTGAAACAGCCTGTCTTTAATTCAGACTTTGGCCTTCTGAATTGTTTGGCTTGGTCTTCGATTGAAGCCGAATAATTGAGGGAGGAGACCTTCACCGCTTCGGTGACGCAATGCCCGGAAACGACAAAAGATCCGGCAAGCACGGTGTCTCCCTCTTTCTTTTCGATTCTCACCGACTCACCCGTCAACATCGATTCGTCAACGCGAACAGAGCCTTCTCTCACGATTGAATCGGCAACGATTTGATCGCCCGAATTTAAGTGGATGATGTCCCCGAGAACAACCTTTTCGTCTAGGATTCCAATTATTTTGCCATCTCTTACAACGTTTACGTCCTGACGGCCGATGATTTTAAGTTTCTCGGTTGAGACTTTCGCTCGTAAATCAGTAACGATACCAATGGTGATGTTAAATATGACGGGCAAAATAAAGGTGTAGTAGTTGAGCAATTTGACACCGGCGATGATTTGAACAATGACAACAACGAAAAGAGCGATGTTGAAATAAGAGCAGATATTAGATAAAAAGATTTTCCAGGTCGGACGGGTATTTCGACGCAAAGCCTTATTAACTAATCCTTGCTTCGTTCTCTCCTGAACTTGATCAGACGAAAGACCGGACTTCAAATCCGCATGCGAATTTCTGTAGGCCCTTGCCTTATTTTCCAACTCGCTTCGCCTAGACACTTTATTCGCTCCTTAAAGCGATGACCGGATCTTTGTTGGAGGCAACCCTAGCAGGGATAAGCCCGGAAATGAACGCCAACAAGATGGCCAAGAGAATCAAAACGACGGCGTGCCAAGGATTCAATCTGGCAATCGTGTTCAGATTGTTTCCCGGATAAAGCTTATCCACGATGTAATTGATAGGGATGTCGGCAATCGCGGTGAAAACGACACCGATGATGCCCGCAAGTCCGCCAATGACAACGCATTCGGCCTCAAATAAGCGGCCGACATCTTTCTTTCTCGCGCCGCAAGCACGCAACACGCCGATTTCTTTTGTTCTTTCAACGACCGAGACGTAAGTGATAATGCCGGTCATGATTGAGCTGACCACCAAGGATATGGAGGCAAACACTATCAAAACAAGCGAAATGACGTTCACGAGAACGCCGACCGTCTCGGTAAAGGTCGACATAACGTCCGTATAGATTATTTGCTCTTCGTCTGGCCTTAAGCCGTTCTCCTTTTTGTATTCGTAATAGTTATAGGCGTCCAAATACTCAATCAGTTTGTCTTTGACCGTCAAAGAAGAAGGGAAGATAAGAATCGAGGTAACAATCGAAAAAGAGTTGGTAACCGCGATGTAATCGATGGCGGATGTCTCGGTTCTATTTATGTCGTCCATCGTGTTGAAGAAAGATTTGACCCCGTCGGTTAAAAGACCATCGACGCCTCCCCATTTAAGGAACATCGCCATGATGCCGGCGCTAGTCATGTTCAAAGAAACGTCTTGCTCCTTTAAATCCGCTCCGACTTTTTGGGCATTCTTAAGAAAGTTGGTCCTACTGATGGAAGCGGGCTTTGTTTTGTTACTTTCGGCGTAATAGGCGCTATAGCCAAGAGCCGAATTCAGCGCCGTGCTGAAATTGGAATAGGCAGTGGCGATTTTCGCCGTGTCGGTGTCATCTAATTCAGATGATTTCCCATCTTTGAGCATCTGAAGGATTTCCTGCATGGTATGGGATTCGCCTTTGTTTTTGACATTGATTTCAGAGAAGTAGGAATTCAAAGTAGCCAAGCCATCGGCATCCTCGTCATATTCGTCCGGTTTAGGAAGATATACGTTGGTAGCGGCGGCCTCTTTGATTTTGGCGTCCAATTCTATGTTCGCTTGTCTGGTCGCTGGATCGGAATCGTCCGTTCCATCGGCAATCATGTATTCTTTCAAAGCGGTCGTATAACCTAACGAAGCCGGCATCAAATTAATGTAAGTGTCCTTCGATGGACGAATGATGCCGACGATCTTCAATTCGAGAGGGTTATACAATTCGTCGTGCCCATAAACTTGAGCGAAATTATGGGTTCTTTGGAAATAATGGACTTCCTGCGTCGATTCGTGGGCTTCAAGTTGGAATGTTTCGTCGTTGAATCTATCAACTTCCCAAACTTTCTTGGTGAATGATTTGTATTCATCGTTTCGATACCAATCAACCTGTCGGTAAACCTTATAGGTTTTCTTTAAAATGTCATCAAACGATATTTCCTTATCGGTAATCGTTTGATCAGGATCAAAGAATCCTAAGGCGCTTAAAGTCGATTTATCGACGCGGTTCTGCTTATCAACGATTAAAACGATTTCATCCTTGGCGGTTGGGTATTTCCCGGCAATGCAGTCATACCATTCGGTCAGATTCTCATCCCCGACATAAAGCTCGTGGAAAACATAAGCCGGAAGGCCGGTGACATTGCTTAATGCCCCGCCCATCGAACCCGCTGATTGGTAGGTACTCGGCTGCATGATGTAGTCGCCGCACCGCGTAAGCAAATGGAAATCTTGGTTTAGACGGTTATAAAGAATCGAATCAACCCATTTGGATTTCTCGGAATCGGTCGTCAAGGCGTTGAGATATTCGTAATATTCCTGGGTGAACTTGTTTTGGTGGACCGAAACGATTGAAGAAGTCGTGTCATTGACCTTAACAACCTGTTCATCCGGGAACATTTCCCCTTCAACTTTGTTGAGGCTGCTGTAGTTATAGGTAACAGGAACGATTGAAATAGGAACGGAGGAAGCCACCGACTTCTCGACGTTGCCGACATATTTCGTGAAGCCATTGGTGATGGATAAAACCAAAGCCACACCGATCAAACCAATCGAAGAGGCCACCGCCGTAAGGATAGTTCTGGTCTTTTTTGTGCGGATGTTCGAAAGGGAGGACTTAAACGCCGTCAAGAACGACATTGAGGTTTTCTTATTCTTCTCTTTCTCGTTTGTCTCGGCGGATTGGAGTTTGACAGGGGCACTGTCGCCGACGATGACGCCATCCTTCATTTCGATGATTCGATCAGAATAACGCTCGGCCAATTCACGGTTATGGGTAACCATGATAATAAGCTTTTCTTTGGAGACTTCTTTTAGAATGTCCATCACCTGAACGGAGGTATTCGAATCCAAGGCGCCCGTAGGCTCATCGGCCAAGATGATTTTAGGGTCGTTCACCAACGCTCTCGCGATGGCAACCCTTTGCATCTGCCCGCCGGATAATTGGTTTGGTTTCTTCTTGGCTTCCGCCTCAAGACCGACGGCCTTCAACGCCGCCAAAGCCTTTTCTTTGCGTTCGGCCTTCTTAGCCCCATTCAAAATCAACGGAGTCTCAACGTTAGAAAGAATTGTTTGATGGGAAATGAGGTTATAAGACTGGAAAACAAAACCAATACGAACATTTCGGTAGGCATCCCAGTCCCTATCAGAGAAAGATTTAGTGCTCTTGTTATCGATTAGCAAATCTCCCGAGGTGTAATGGTCAAGACCTCCGATGATGTTAAGCAAAGTGGTCTTGCCGCAGCCTGAATGCCCCAAAATCGAGACAAAGCCAGTATCGCCAAAAGATAGGGAAATTCCTTTTAAGGCAGGGATTGGTTTTTTATCTACAAGATAATCCTTGTGTATATCAAGAAGCTCTAACATGCTTTAACTATACGCTTTTTAGACAGTGTCGCATTCATTTTTCGTGCGTGATTAAACGCAAATAAGCGTTTAAAAAGCGTGCATTTCGCACGCTTATTCGTCAATTTATAATCTATTTCTGGCGGAGATTTTTGAAGAATTCTTCCATCAAGGTTCTGCATTCGTCTTCCAGAACGCCCCTCGTCACCAAAGGCCTGTTTGGAAACGACGGGTCGTCAAAGGCTCCGATATGTGAGCGAACCGCGCCGATTGTTTGATCGTCTGCGCCATAGACAACACGAGAGATTCCGGCTTGAAGAATTGCTCCCGAACACATCATACACGGTTCTACCGTGACATATAAGGTAGATCCTTTGAGATTCCATGAGCCAATGTTTTTCGCAGCGTCTTTCAATGCTTCGATTTCGGCGTGTGAGCTAATATCCAACATGGCCTCGCGTTGATTGTGGCCTCTGCCGATAATTTGACCGTCCAAAACAACGATAGCCCCCACAGGAACTTCGTTTGAAGAGTAAGCGAGGCTTGCCTCTTCCAAGGCAATTTTCATCCATTGTTCGTCAGTCATAGATTTATTTTAGCAAAAATAAAACCACCGCACAGGAGATTGTTCGTTAAGGCTGCTTCGTTCCCGACCTGACCTGGTTCCGATCGCTCTCCTCGCGATGGCATTATCATTATATGATGTTTTTTACTTTTTCTCGATAGGTTTTAAGACCTTGATCCCGCCCATATACGGCTGAAGGACTTCAGGAACAAGGACTGAGCCATCGGCTTGTTGGAATTGTTCAAGGATGGCTGGAACCAAACGAGAAGTGGCTAAACCCGATCCATTAAGGGTGTGGCAATAACGGACTTTGCCATTTTCGTCACGGTAACGGATCATGCCACGTCTGGCTTGGTAGTCTCTGGCGTTGGAAACGGAAGAGGCTTCCTTATAGATGCCCATAGACGGGATGAAGACTTCGATGTCATAGGTTCTGGCCATAGAATCGGAGCAGTCGCCCGCCGCCAATTTATCGACTTGATAGCAAAGACCCAAACCTTCGACCAATTTCTTGGCTTTGTTGACCAATTCTTCGAAGGCGGCGTCAGAGCCGTCGGCGGTCGTGTATTGGACCATTTCGACTTTGTCGAACTGATAGCCACGAATCATGCCGCGTTCTTCGGTGCGGTAAGAGCCAGCTTCCCTGCGATAGCAAGGGGTGTAGGCGAAGTATTTCTTCGGAAGTTCATCCAAGGAAAGGATTTCGTCTCTATGCAAGTTGACCAACGCGGTTTCGGCGGTTGGAAGAAGGAACTTGTTTGGAGATGTTCCATCTAACCAGAAGACATCCTCTTTGAACTTCGGGAACTGACCGGCGGTGAAACCAGATTGTTCGTTAAGAAGGTGTGGAGGAAGGATCATGGTGTATCCGTCGGCAAGATGGGTGTTGATGAAGTAATTAAGCAAAGCCCATTCGAGACGAGCGCCTAAACCGGTGTAAATCCAAGTTCCGGAACCAGAGATCTTCGCGGCTCTCTTATAATCGATTAAGCCGAGGGATTCCGCCAATTCGACGTGATCTTTTGGCTTAAAGCCTTCAAACTTCGGTTCTTCGCCGAAATGATAGATTGGGTGGTTATTTTCTTTACCACCGCCAACCAAATCGTCGTCCGGCATATTTGGAAGGACGGCAATCTTGTTGAAGATGTCTTTCTCAACTTCGGCAAGTTCGGCTTCGGCGGCTTTGGAAGAAGCGGCCAACTCTTTGACTTTGGCGAAGACTTCTTTGACGTCTTTGCCTTCTTTTTTAAGCTGAGGGACGGTTGCGGTCAGTTTGTTCTGTTCGGCTTTGGAGCCTTCGACAACCTGTAGGAGCTCGCGTCTTTTCTTAAATAAGCTAAGCAATGGAGCTGGATCGAATTCGTAATTCTTCTTGGCTAAGGATTCCTTAACGTATTCCGGCTTTTCTTCAATTAATTTCGCATCAATCATATGTATCTCCTTATTTAGAAAGGTGATTAGTCGACCATATCAGGGGTGACGACTTCTTCAGAGGTCTCCTCTGGCGCGACCAAATTCGGATTGACTTCATCTTCGATGACTTCGGTTGGTTCTTCGCTTTCATCTTCGTGTGGAACGACGGTGACGGCGGCAACCTTCTGATTGCCTTCGAGGTTGATGATCTTAACGCCTTGGGTGTTTCTCGCGGCGATCTTGATCTGAGAGATCGGCATGCGGATGATGATGCCTTTGTTGGTGATGACGATTAAATCCTCATCGCCATTGACGGCACGCATCGCGCACAATTCGCCGCCTTTGTTGACGGTCTTAAGGGAGATAACGCCCTTAGTACCTCTCGAAGTGAGGCGGTAGCCATCGTAGTGGCGGGTGGTTCCATCCGGCAATTCGACATCGGTGTCGGCACCATAAGACATCTTACCGAAGCCTTTATCAGACAAAGCTAAGACAATCTTGCCTTCACCAGAGGTGGTGATATCAACGAGGTGGGAGCCATCTTCGAGGTTCATACCGCGAACACCGGCCGCATCTCTTCCCATCGCACGAACTTCGTTTTCGTAGAAGGAGCAAACCTTGCCGTTGGAAGAGGCGAGGGAGATGATCATAGAACCATCGGTTCTCTTAACATCCAACAATTGATCGCCTTCTCTTAACGAGATGGCGCGTTTGCCGTTGGAGTGAATGGACATGAATTCCTTTAAGGAAGTTCTCTTAACGACGCCGTTGACGGTAGCGAAGAAGAGGTAATCCTCATCTTTGTAATCATCGCAAGCTAAGATGGCGACAACCTTTTCGTCCTGATCGAGGTTCAAGAGGTTGATGGCTGGGATGCCTTTGCTATCTCTGGAGGCATCTGGGATTTGGTAGCCTCTCATACGATAGACGGTGCCGTAGCTAGAGAAGAACAAGATATCGGTGTGGGTCTTGGTGTGAACCAACAAACGAACGGTGTCGTTGTTATTGGTGGTGACGCCTTTGACGCCACGACCGCCTCTGTTCTGGGTGCGGAAGGTATCGTCAGACATACGTTTGATATAGCCGTTTTTGGTAAGGACAACCAAGATATTCTCTTGTGGCAAGAGATCTTCGGTGTCGATGGTGGCTTCGGCATCGGAAATGTCAGTCAAACGCTTATCGCCAAAGCGATCTTTGATTTCGTTTAATTCGCTGATCATCAAATCGATGATATTGTCTCTGGAGGAGAGCAATCTATTGTATTCAGCGATGTTGGCGGTCAAGGTGTTGTGCTCGGCGTTGAGTTTGTCTTGCTCTAAACCTTGCAAACGACGCAAGGTCATCGCCAAGATGGCCTGAACCTGTGGTTCGGTAAAACCGAATCTTTCGGATAATTTAGCGGTGGACTCTTCATCGTTCTTGGAAGAACGGATGATGTTGATGACTTCGTCGATATGGTCGTGGCATTCGATTAAGCCAACGACGATATGGTCTCTATCGGCGTCTCTCTTTAAGCGGAAGTTGGTTCTGCGGGTTAAAACGGTGACTTGGAAATCAATGTAGTTTTTGATTAATTCGCAGATGTTCAAAATCTTTGGCGCACCGTCAACCAAACAAAGGTTGATAACGCCGAAGTTGATTTGAAGTTGGGTTCTCTTAAGCAAGTTGTTGGCAACGACTTCAGGGATGCAATCACGTCTGATTTCGATGACGACGCGAATGCCTTCTTTGTTGGATTCATCACGAATATCGGTGATGCCTTCGATTTCCTTATCACGGACAAGCTGAGCGATGTTTTCGATCATCGAGGCTTTGTTGACCTGATACGGGATCTCGGTAACGATGATTCTGGATTTGCCGTTTTCCATATCTTCGATATGGTATTTGGAACGGATGGTGATGGTGCCGGTGCCAGTGGTGTAGGCATCCAAAATGCCTTTGCGGCCAAGGATGGTGCCGCCGGTAGGGAAGTCTGGGCCGGATAAGTAATTGGCCATGATTTCAGCCGGGGTCAAATCCGGATTCTTGGCCAAAGCGATGGTGGCGTTGATGGTTTCGGTGAGGTTATGCGGAGCCATGTTGGTGGCCATACCGACCGCGATACCCTCGGAGCCGTTAACGATTAAGTTAGGGAATCTGCAAGGCAAGACCGCAGGTTCTTTCTCGGTGCCATCGTAGTTATCGACGAAATCGACCGCATTCTGATCGATATCGCGAACCATTTCGACGGCAAGCTTATTCATTCTCGCTTCGGTGTAACGCATAGCGGCTGGTTCATCGCCGTCGATAGAGCCGAAGTTACCATGGCCGTCAACTAAGGTATAACGGAGGGAGAATGGTTGAGCCAAACGGACTAAGGTAAGGTAAAGGGCGGAGTCGCCGTGTGGGTGATATTTACCCATGACGTCACCGACGATACGAGCGGATTTCTTATAAGGTTTATTCGGCTGCATGCCGGATTCATCCATACCGTAAATGATACGGCGTTGGACTGGTTTCAAACCGTCTCTGACATCTGGGATGGCACGAGAGACGATAACCGACATGGAATAGGATAAGAACGCGGTCTTAACTTCATCGGTAACATCGCGTTCGATCAAGCCGGCAACGATACCTGCGGTAGCAGAGTTGTCAACTTCATCGGTAACGGTTTCTTCTTCAGAAACCACTTCGTTTTTTAATTCTTCGTTTTCCATATTCTGCTCCTTTCTTTAGATATCGAGGTTCTGGACGAACTTGGCATTTTCGGAGATGAAGACCTTACGTGGTTCAACTTCGTCGCCCATCAAGTCCGTGAAGGCTTGTTCGGCCTGGGCCGCATCTTCATTGGTGATGCGGATCATCTTACGGGCGTTTGGATCCATGGTGGTTTCCCAGAGCTGCTGGGCATCCATTTCACCAAGACCTTTATAACGCTGGAACGGATATCCGGCTTTGAGGTTCAATTGTTTCTTCAACCTTTCGAGCTGTTCGTCATTGTAGGCGTAATATGGCTGGCCTTTGTATTCGATCTTGTAGAGAGGTGGCTGAGCGATGTAGATGTAACCTTGGTCAACCAACGGTCTCATGAAGCGATAGAAGAAGGTGAGCAACAAGATTCTGATGTGATCGCCGTCGACGTCAGCATCGGTCATGATGACGATTTTGTGATAACGGATCTTGCTAACATCGAAGTTATCTCTGATACCGGCGCCAATCGCGGTGATCATATTGCCGATTTCGGCGTTCTTGAAAATTCTTTCTTCTCTGGCTTTCTCAACGTTCAAGATCTTGCCACGGAGAGGAAGAATGGCTTGGGTCTCACGGTCACGGCCGTTCTTAGCGGAGCCACCGGCTGAGTTACCCTCAACGATGTAAAGCTCGCATTTCTCTGGGTCTTTGGAAGAGCAATCGGCCAACTTACCAGGAAGAGTGGTGATGTCGAGAGGAGACTTTCTGGTCTTCTCACGAGCGACCTGCGCAGCGATACGGCTCTTGTTGGCCACACGGACTTTTTCGATGATGGCTTTGGCTTCGGATGGGTGTTCGAGGAAATATTCCTTTAATTGAGCGCCGACGATGGTAGAAACGATCTTTCTAACCTCGGAGTTGCCCAATTTGGTTTTGGTCTGACCTTCATACTGCGGGTTTGGGTGCTTGACGGAAATAACGCAAGTCAAACCTTCACGGCAGTCATCGGTCGAGAAGTTGGAATCCTTCTCATCTAATAATTTGAAGGAGCGGGCATAGTCGTTGATGGTTCTATTCAACGCGAGGTTGAAGCCTTCGACGTGGGTGCCGCCTTCCTTGGTGGAGATGTTGTTGCAGAAGCTATAAACGCCGTCGGTGCTATAACTATCGGTCCATTGCAAAGCGATTTCGGCATGGATCTTTTCTTTGGTGCCATTCATCAAAGTGACTTCTTCCGCGCCGGAGCAATAGATTGGCTCGGAGTTGACCGGAAGTTTGTGGGAGTTGATGAAGGTTACGTATTCCCTGATACCGCCATTGAACAAGAAGGTTTCGGTAACCGGGGTTTCCGGACGTAAGTCGGTAAGGGAAATCTTGACGCCGCCATTTAAGAAAGCCATCTGACGGAGGTGGTTTTTGATGGTTTCAAAGTTATAGGTGGTCGTCTCGGTGAAGATAGTTGGGTCTGGCAAGAACATAACGGAGGTTCCGTGTTCGTCTTCGCCGCAATCGCCAATCTTTCTTAAATGATTCTTGATGTGTCCGCCGTTTTCGAATTCGACGAAATAAACGCCGCCGTTCTTCTTAACGGTGACTTCGCATTTGGTGGACAAAGCGTTAACGACCGAGGCGCCGACACCATGCAAACCGCCGGAGACTTTATAGCCGCCGCCTTCGCCGAACTTACCGCCGGCGTGAAGGATGGTATAAGCGGTTTCTACGCCCGATAATCCGGATTTCTTAACGATATCGACAGGGATGCCACGACCATCATCGGAAACGGTGATGGAATTGTCTGGGTTGATGAACACCTCGATGTGGGTGCAGTAGCCAGCCAAGGCTTCGTCGATAGAGTTATCAACGATTTCCCAAACAAGGTGGTGCAAGCCTGGGCCAGCGGTCGTGCCGATATACATACCAGGACGTTTTCTGACGGCTTCGAGGCCTTCGAGGACCTGAATGTTTTCGGCGGTGTATTCCGCGTCGGCTTTTTCGATCTTCTGATCGCCGCCGAGTTTAAGGTTTTCGTATTGGAATTTGTCTTCTTCTTCCAATGACAATTTGGAGACACCGCTCTCAGCCGCAGCTTGAAGCAGTTCTTCGTTTTTGATGTCTGCCATATTTTTCCTCCCTATGGTAGTTTCTTAACCTCGATGACCGAGGCGTTTGTAATGTTTGAGTTCGTGGTGGTGATGAACACCTGCCCCATCGTTTTGAGCAAAGCGGTGAGGTTTGAAGCGTGGGTTTCGTCCAACTCGCTATAGACGTCATCGAGCACCACTATTGGTTTTTTATCCTTTTCCTTTATAAGGAAGTAAGGAGTTAGGTGCATCGCCAAGGATAGGATTCTATTTTCCCCTTGGCTGCCGTAAGTCCCGACCTCTTTCTCGTCGAGCATCACGGAGAAATCCTCTTTGTGGATTCCGTAAGTGGTCGTTCCGCGGATTTTGTCCAAACCCAAGGAACTTTGGTAGAGGGCTTTCGCTTTCTCTTTGTAGCCTTCGACGCCAACGAATGGTTCGTAGGCGATGGTTACCGGCCTCTCTTTCCCGAAGATGGCGGTAGCCACGCTTTTGAGGGTTGGCTCAAGGCGTTTGAGATAGGCGATTCGGCGTTCGATTATCGGGAGCTCGACTTCGACAAGTTGGTCGGTGAGCACCGATAAGTAGGCTTCGTCCACCGTTTCACCCTTCAGAACCGCATTCCTTTCGCCAAGGAGCTTAAGGAACGAATTGAGGTCCGATAGGTGGGTGGCATCCTCTTTCGCGATCGCGAGATCCAAGAACGACCTCCTATCAGCCGGCGGACCGGAGAAGATCGAGGTGTTCTGCGGAGAGAAGGCGATCACGTTTGCGACTTTGGAGAGATCGCTCAGGCGTTTGATGGGTTTGCCATTTAGGAGAATCGTTCTCCGGCGTCCTTGAAGGCGGATTTCGATTTTCCTTGCGTTCTCACCCTCTTTAAGGGTTGCGAGCAGCAAGGCTTCCTCCTTGCCCTTCCGGATGAGTTCCTCGCCTGTGAGGCCCCGCCAAGTGCGTCCTAGCGAAAGGTAATAGATCGCTTCCGCCAGATTCGTCTTGCCGGCACCATTGTCACCGACGATCGCATTCAGCCCTTCCGATGGGTGAATCTCGATTTTTTCGTGGTTCCTCCAATTCGTTAGGCTTAAGTCGGTCAGAATCATGCGATCACAAGCGTTATCTTTTGCTTCGGAAGCTCAACTTTGTCGCCTGGCCTGAGTTTCCTTCCTCTTCGGTTGTCGTTTTCGCCATTGACGAGAACCTCGTTGTTGGATAGAAACCACTTCGCTTCGCCACCATAAGAAATCACGTTAGAAAGCTTCAGAAGCTGTCCCAAGGTGATGAATTCGGTTGTGATTGGTATTTTTCTTTCCATAGCGTAAAACGAGCCTTAAACGCCCTGAATATAGTTTACTACTAAGTAGTAAAAAAAGGAATGCCCCAAGCACTCCTTTTTTGATGTTTTTTTGCCGTTATCTGGTTCTCATCGGGGTGATGAGCTCAACAATCGAATCATCGTTAGGGTTTTTGATGACGAATGGCTTCATCTCGCCGACGAAATTGAAGTTAACGTCCTCTGATCCCAACGCTCTGATGGCCTCGCAGACGAAGATGCTGTTAAAGGCTATCTCAAGGCGTTCTCCGGAGTATTGGAAAGTATTGATTCGCTCAACGCCGGAACCGGTCTGAGAATTGGCGCTAGACACTTCTACGGTGCGATCGGTCATCGTGAGTTTGACGACAGGGGCGCCGCCCTGAGACAAAACGGCCAAGCGATCGATGGCAGAGATTATCTCTTTGGCGTTGACTTCGAGGTAGTGGGCATAGGTATGCGGGATGATGGCCCCAGTGACTGGATAAGAGCCAGGAATGAGTCTCGAGGAAACGACCGTATTGCCGAATTCAAATATGACCGAGTCTTGGCTAAAGGAGATTTGGACAACGTCGCGAGGTTCTGGGAGTTTCGAAATATCAGAAAGGGCCTTGGCAGGGATGTTGGCGGTGAATTTAGACAAATTTCCCTCGACGTCGACGGATTTCTTGGATAAACGAGCCCCATCGGTGGCCATAGAAACAATTTGGCCGTTCTCTTGCTTCAGGTTGACGGCGGTCAAGGCTGGTCTCCCATCTTTTGTCAAAGCAGCAAAAGAGGTTTGCTCAACTAAGCTAGAAAGGACCGTTGCCGGCAACTCGAAAGAGGAGGCCGAGGCAGTGAAGTCGATATCCGGGTATTCCTCGGCGGACATGCAATAAAGTTTGAAACTTGATTTGCCGTCATCGATTTTGGCGATCGAGCCGTCGATGACTTCGATGGTGACTTCGCTTCCTTCCATACGGCGAACAACGTCGTTAAGTAATCTGGCTTGGATGAGGGCGCCGCCCAAGGAATAATCGCGAACGAGGGTTCTTCCATCTACGTCAAACGGTACGATGGTACGGATGGCGATCTCTTGGTTGTATCCAATGAGAGATAATCCGTTGTTGGTCACCTCTAATTTGAAGCAAAGAAGGACGGGGTTGACGTTTTTACCGCCGACAGCGTGGCTGACGATGCCCATGGCTTTGTTAAAGGATTCTTTTTCAATCGTGAAGCGCATATATTTATTCCTTCTTTCTATTCTCTTTTAAGAATTAATGATAATAAAGGGCTGTGGATAAGTGGATAACCTCGTTCCGTGCTTTCTCTATAATCGGTATTCTATCACACACACCTATCTAATGATAGGTTAACTTATTTTTTAGGCTGGATTTTCTCTGACAATGTATCCAAGACACTCTGAAGCGAGGCATCCTCTTTCAACATGTTCTCAACATTTTTTATGCCGTTAATAACGGTGGCGTGGTCTCTGCCGCCGAAAGCGTCGCCGATTTTCTTATAAGGAGCATCGAGCAAAACCCTAGATAAATACATGGCAACATGCCTTGCGAGGGCAATTTGGGCGGTTCTTGACTTTGATATCAATTGCTCGCTCGGAAGATGATAATATTCAGAAACAATAGTAATCACTTTCTGAATAGAAAGTGCATCTTCGTCGGCCTTACCGTCGACCAAAGTTCTGACTGAATCGATCGCGGTTTTCAGATCGATGTAATCCTTGTTCTCGATGTTCCTGACGTAGAAAACCAAGCGGTTTACAGCCCCTTCCAACTCACGAACGTTGGAGTTGAAACGGGAGCTGAAATATGACAAAGCTTCAGGGTCTAAATTCGATATTTCTAAGCCGGCATCGATGATTTTGTTTTTAACGATGGCTTCGCAAGTTTCTTTGGTTGGCTTTCCGACGGAGACAGGAAGGCCTTGTTCGAAGCGCGTTCTCAAACGTTCGTCCAACCCCTGCAATTTAGACGGCAGTTGATCGCAGGTGATGACGATTTGTTTGCCTGCCGTATATAAGGCTTGGAAGACGGAGAAGAACATTTCTTCGGTTCCTCTTTTGCCAACCAAAAATTGAATATCATCAACCAATAAAACGTCAACTGAACGCTTGAAGAAAGCTTTCAGGGATTCACCTTCTTGTTCGCCTCTGACATAACGCACATACTCATCGAAAAAATCCTGCGTAGTGACGTAGAGGACGTTTGCACCCGGTTCCTTTTCGTGGATTGAGTTACCGATTGCGTGAAGCAAATGGGTCTTTCCAAGCCCTGATCCGCCATAGATGAGCAATGGGTTATAAACGCTGCCCGGATTAGATGATACGAACAAAGCGGCCTGATAAGCTTCTCTATTTGATGGACCGATAATAAAATTATCAAAGGTGAATTTTCTATTAACTTTGGAATCGACGAAGAAAGCTCTTGTTTGAGGTTGGTCGGCCTTTACTTCCTTTCGCTCGTCCGTTTTGGAGACGAAGGTTATTTTGGTGGTTTCGGGAATGTTCCCGGCGAGAGCCCTCCTAATAACCTTTATATAACTTTGATCAAGGATCGTACACGCCAGTTCCGTGCTCGCCACAATCACAAGTTCATCATTGTCAAATTTGTCAACATAAGTGCCGCCGAAAAAGGTTTCGAAAGCCTGGCGATCGTTAATTTGGGATTTGATGGTTTTTAAGGCGTCATCCCAGACCGCCACCATTTTGGAAATGCTTTGTATCATAATGTCTCACATACTAACATTCGCACGCGACAACATCAATTGTTTTCAACATTATTTTTCTAAATTGTTGTTGACAACTTTTTGGAATAACGAAAGTTTACAATTGTGTTGAAAAGGTTTGGTTTTCCATGCTTTTCCACAACAAAACTCTTGAAAAAGTGTAGAAAAGACCGTGTTTCTATAACTTATCCACATTACCAACAATGCAAAAGACACACTTGACAACATTGTGATAAAACCACGGCACTCTATTTTGGAATTGTGGATAACTTTTGGCTTTGACAACGCGTTAAATCGTCGATTTAGCCTGATTTTTAGATTCGCTTGTGCGTCTACAAGGCTGTTGGATTGGCTCTTTTGTGTTTGCGTATGCCTGCGAACGTATGTATAATTCGAAAGCCTAGTTAGTTAACCTCGGAGGAAAAATATATGAAAAAGACCTATCAGCCATCAAAAGTTAAACACGCTCACAAAGCCGGTTTCCGCGCTCGTATGAAGACCCACAACGGCCGCAAGATCCTTGCCGCCCGTCGTGCCAAAGGAAGAGCTCAAATCGCCGACTAATTTTTTCTAATGAAAAAGCAAAACCGCGTTCATAGCCACGAAGAGTTTTCCCAAATTATTCATCAGCACAATTGCTTCAAAGGCCACTTTGCCTCGATTTATTGGGTGAAGAAAGATGAGCATCGTGTGCGCATTGGGATTAGCGTAGGCAAGAAGAACGGCGGAGCGGTCGAACGCGTTCGCATCAAAAGGCAGGTGCGTGCGCTCTGCGACGAATTATTCCAAACGGATTTTCCGTTTGATCTAATAATTATCGTGAAGCCTGGATACAAACCGGAGAATCGATTGGAGATTCGTGAGGATTTGATTCAAGCCATCACCAAAATCGGAGATTAAAACATTGAAACAGAGCAAGAAAACAACCCTTCTCGGTGCTATGGCGCTCCTTACCGGGGCAATTCTTTTAAGTGGTTGTAATGCAAACTTCTGTTCAGTCACGGATAAAGCGCATATCGCCTATCCGTATGAGCAAGGTGTTACGATTTACTGCGACAAAGATGCCATTCCAACCGAATACCAAGGGGCTGGCCTTAATTGGCAAGTTTATGACGACAACGACAACCTTTATGCGTATGTTCCGGTAGATACCTCTGGAAACTTCGCCGCCAAAAAAGCGACAAACCTCAATTCCATCCTTAGTTCCGCCACCTCGAACAAATATGTTGTTCCATCCCAAAAATTCTGGATTACGTTGGATCAGAAGGTTTTAGATGCGGCCATTAACGCCGCTGGCGTTTCGACCGCTTCAGTCACCGCCGCGATGATCAATCCTTATGACGTTGCCGACTCCAACGGAGGAGACGGAAGCACCGTCAACAAAGATTCCATCCTTCGCAACCACGGATATTTGAAATTCTTGGGGCAAAACGACGATGGAGAGTTGGCGTTATTCGCGAACTTGGAAAAATGGGTCGCCGAATGCAGGTTCTCAACCGAAGAAGGCTTGGGGATCACCGGTTCGCCGACAAAAGAGTTCCTTTCCGCTTACGAAACATCAATCAACAAGCAAATAACCTCCAATACCTCTTGTATCTCTACCGTCGGAGGCCATCAATATGGCGCTTACGGCGACAACAAGGATTGGGAAGTCAATATCGAGCACAAAACATGGAAGTATGCTTGGAAACAAGGCTTCTTCGCCGGTCTCATTTCTTACCCGGTTGCCTATATGACCGATTATTTCGCCAACGCGATTGATCCAAGCCTTTCTGGCGTCGGTCAGATTCTGTCCTTAGTCATCGTTACATTCATCGTTCGTATTTTCTTGATGCTCGTTACGATGAAAGGCACCATCGACCAGCAAAAGATGCAGGCTCTTCAGGGAGAGGTTGCCCGCATTCAGCAGAAATATCCAAACAGCAACGAAAACCAGGCGCAGAAACAACGTTTGGCTCAGGAAACTCAAGCCCTTTATAAGAGAAACAAGATTAATCCGTTCTCTTCTATCATAACTTTGATTATCCAACTCCCGTTGTTCATGGGTGTTTGGGGTGCGTTCCGCGGCTCCGCCGCATTAAGCACAGGTTCGTTCTTGGGGCTTCGCTTAAGCGACACCATCTTAAGCGTTATCACCAAACCGAAAGGGAATATCGCCACCAACGGCAATGGCTGGTGGACGGCCCTCGTTCTCTATTTGATCATGATCGGCTTCCAGTTCGTTTCTATGAAATTGCCTCAATGGATGGCCAAAAAGAAAACCAGCAAGGTTGAAAAATTGACCGCCAACCCAGCCGGCGACAAACAAAAGAACCAAGGCAAGATGATTGCTTGGGTCATGTTTATCTTCACCGCCGTCTTAGGTTTGTCCCTCCCATCCGCGATGGGTGCGTATTGGGCTATCGGTGCCGTCATTTCCATCATCCAAACCTTGGTTATCCAACTCATCATGAAACACCGCAAGCAGAAAGCTAAGAGGAAATAAACATGAAAGAATACTCTAATAAAACCGTGGAGGAGTGCGTTGATCAAGCCGCTTTAGAGCTTGGCGTTCCAACCAACAAGCTCCTTTATAAAGTCGTCGAGGAGAAAACCGGTCTTTTCAAAAAAGCCCGCATCGAGGTTTACACCGAGGAAGACGCGATTGAGTACGCTCAAAAATACTTAACCGAATTCTTAGGTGCGATGGGTGTTGATATCACTGCCGAAGGAACCCTTCAAGACGGTGTGATCCGCATCAATATCGATTCGAAGAGAAACCCTGTCCTTATCGGCAAATCCGGAAGGACTTTGCAAGCTTTGAACGAATTGACCAGATTGGCCGTTTCCAATAAATTCCGCCACCGTTATAGAATCCTTCTCGATGTCGGAGGTTATAAGGAAGACAGATATTCCAGAATCGCTTATTTGGCCAAAAAGGCGGCTGAGGAAGTCGTTCGTACCAAGTATCCTGTTCAATTGGATCCGATGACTCCAGATGAAAGAAGAATCGTCCATAATACCCTAACCGGTTGGAAAAACATCAAGACCGAATCCTCTGGCGAAGGAAACGAAAGAGCCGTCAATATCTTCTATGTAGAATAAGGGCTATAAGCCCTTTTTCTTTTTGCTATAATTAATCATATGAAGAACAGCACGATTATCGCTTTGGCTACACCGCCGTTCATGTCGGCGCTCGCCATGATTAGGGTTTCTGGCGAAGAAGCCTTCGAAATGACGGATAAGCTTTTTTCAAAGAAGGTTTCATCGATCGATAAGAGAAGCACCTTTGTTGGTGATCTTTCTTACAATGGTGAGTTAATTGATAACGTTGTTTTAATCGCCTATCCTCAGCCAAATTCTTTTACCGGCGAGGATGTGGTCGAAATATCGTGTCACGGCTCAATGTTAATCGCGAATGAAATAATCTCCGCTTATATGGGTTTGGGGGCGAGATATGCCGAAAGAGGGGAATTCTCCTCGCGTGGTTTTTATAACGGCCGCATGGACCTTATCGAGGCAGAATCCATCAATGATTTGATAAACTCCACCACGAAAGAAGCAAAGAACCTCTCTCTTCTTTCTTATAAAGGAAAGACATCGAATCTTATCGAGCCTTTGAAAAAATCGCTTGCCGATTTATTGGCGATGGTCGAGGTTAACATCGACTTCCCTGAATACGAAGATATCGAAGTTGCAAACGAAGCAACGATATCGAAAGAAATAAACAAGATCCGAACGAATATCGTCTCACTTATCGAAGGCGGCGAAAAAGGTAAAATCCTTCGATATGGCATCAAAGTCGCGTTGGTTGGACAACCAAACGTTGGAAAATCTTCAACCTTAAATGCCTTACTAAAAGAAAACAAAGCGATTGTCACCGACATCCCTGGTACAACCAGAGACATCGTTGAAGGTGATATGAACCTTAACGGCGTGCTTGTCAGATTCTTGGACACCGCGGGTATCAGGGAAGAGACGGATGTCGTCGAATCCATAGGCGTCGAACGTTCTAAGAAAGCTATTGAAGATGCCGATGTGGTCATTCTTATTGTCGATGCGACTAAAGGTTTTGGCGAAAAAGAGAAAGAAATCGCTGACTTGGCAAAAGAGAAAACCCTTATCGTTTGCTTCAATAAGGCCGACAATATTCCTCAAAAAGAAGAAGGAAAATTGTATATTTCCGCATTAAAAAACGATGTGGAAGCCTTAAACAAAGCCCTTTATGACTGTTTGGGCTTAACCAAACAAACATATGAAAACCCATCCTTATCCAATGTGCGTGAGCTTGGGTTATTAAGACAAATCGATTCCTGTCTAGCGGAAGCTTCGCAAGATTGTGCTGGTGGAATGCCGATTGACCTGATATCAATGAATTTGATGTCTGCTTATAATTGCGCCAGGGAATTACTTGGCGAAGAGGCCACGACCGATCTGACCGATGAAATTTTCTCTCGTTTCTGTGTGGGTAAATAAATGAAGAACCTTTTTGATAGCCATTGTCATTTAAACGAAAGATCTTTCAACGCGAAAAAAGCCATAAAAATCGCAAAAGAGCGCGGGATTGATGTGTTTTTGGTTATTGGCTGGGATTTAAAAAGCTCAAGAAAAGCCGTCAGAATGGCTAGAAAATACAAAGAGGTTTATGCCGCCGTCGGCGTTCACCCGGAAAACTGTGTTGACGAAAATCTCCGCTCACTAAAGGCCATCGAACGACTAGCGAAGCACCCTAAAGTCGTCGCTATAGGCGAAATAGGCCTGGATTATCATTGGAAAAACGACGATGAAACCAAAGCCAACCAAAAAGAGTGGTTCCTAAAGCAAATAGATTTGGCCAACAAATTAAACCTTCCTGTCTCCATTCACTCGAGAGACGCCTCGGAAGATGTATACGAAATCCTCAAAGAACACCCGATTGGAAAGGGATTTGTCCTCCATTGTTATTCTGGCTCGGCCGAAATGATGAAACAATTCGAGAAACTTGGAGCGTATTTTGGCTTTGATGGTCCTATAACCTACAAAAATTCCAAAACCCCTAAGCAATGTGTGGCTGAATGTCCGATTGAAAGGCTGCTTATCGAGACCGATTCTCCTTATCTTCCACCCGTTCCTTACAGAGGAAAGCGAAATCAACCAGCCTACATCAATGAAATATTCGATGAGATGTTGAGGTTAAGAAATGAGTCGGAGGAAGATTTAAGAGCGGCTCTTAATGATAATTTTGAAAGATTGTTTGGTATCAAAAGATGAAAAGAATAGATGCACTTATCGTCGTTGAAGGAAAAATGGATGAAGCTTTGCTCTCGTCTTTTATTGACGCCGACATCGTGACCACCAACGGCTCAGCGGTTTCCGAAGAAACCATCCGCTACATTCAAGAGGCATCGAAGACCCGAGACGTTATCCTTTTGTTGGATCCTGATTCGCCTGGAAAAAAGATAAGAGACACCATAGCTCAGAGGGTTCCGTCCGCCAAACACGCCTTCGTCCCTAAGGAAAAATCCATAAAGAAACACAAAGTCGGCGTTGCTGAATGTGACAAAGAGACGATATTGGAAGCCTTATCGCACCTTATTCCTGAAAAACCCGCGCCAACCGCCTCGTTATCGATGAATGATTTGATGGAATTGGGTTTAATGGGGGGTGACAAGTCCTTTGAACTTAGAAAGAAGATAGGGAATCAGCTCAATATCGGAATCACCAACGCCAAAACTTTTTTAAAGAGAGCAAACGCCCTAGGCATTACCCGTAAAAAGTTGGAGGAATTGATCAATGGACAAAGGTAAATATTTCGAAAAGGTCAAAGAATATAAACTTTTAGCCAAACATGAGGTTGGTCAAAATTTTCTTTGTTCCGAAAAAGACGCCGAAAGAATCGTGTCTTTGGGAGAAATAAAGGATACCGACAAAGTGTTGGAAATCGGTTCGGGCGCCGGTTCTTTATCTGTTTTTCTTGCTGATTATTCAGCGGATTCAACTCTTTTGGATATAGACGAAGGGTTGGTAACTAAGCTGCAAAACGACTTTGAAGGCTATAAAAACATCCACCCTGTTTTGGGAAATGCGCTAAAAGCAGATTATTCAGATTACGATGTGATCATCGGGAATCTTCCATACTACATAACTTCAAGCCTGATTGAAAAGATCGCTCTTGAAGCCAAAAGGTGTAGGAAAGCCGTTCTTATGGTCCAAAAAGAGGCTTTTCTACGGCTGTCCGCCAAACAAGGCACGGACGATTATGGCCCATTGCCAATCTTGCTCAGTTATATCGGTTTGGTAAAAAGGGAATTCTTGGTTCCGAGAGACTCCTTCGTTCCGGCCCCACATATAGACTCCATTGTCTTTACCATTACTTTCAAAAAAGACATTGATTTCGATGTGGCGAAAGACCTGTATGAATTCGTCGGTCATATGTTCGCCCATAGAAGGAAAACCATTTACAACAACCTTCTTTTCTTAATCAAAGACGCAGACAAAGCAAAAGTCATTTTGGACAAAGCTGGCATCGCCCCGAATTTTAGACCAGAAGCCCTTTCTTTGAATGACTATCTTTCTTTGCTAATAGCCTATAAGGAATTAAATTAATAAACAAAGTTTTATTAAAAACGCAGTAAGTGTATATTAATCGCTGTATGAAACTCTTCAGATTACGTTCAACAACCTGCAAATCGTTCGCCAAAATAAATCTTTCCCTGTATGTGAACGGAAAAAGAGACGATGGGTATCATTTGTTGGATACCGTTATTTTGCCAACGACCATCCACGATGTCATTGAAGTAAGCCTTAATGAATACGCCAAAAACACGACGGTAGTCTGTGATTTGCCGTTGCTTCAAAAAAACCATCACAACCTTTGCCAACGGGCGGTGGATGTGATGCGCAAGCACTATGGATTTAAAGAACATTTCGAAATCAAGATTCATAAAGTCATTCCTGTTGCGGCTGGAATGGGTGGCGGTTCCTCTAATGCGGCCTGCGTTCTTAAAGCCATCAATAAATTACTTAAGCTTGGCGCAACCGATGATGAGCTTAGAAAAATTGCCATCGAATTAGGTACAGACGTCCCATTCTTCATCGATCCTCAACCAGTCAGGGCGACGGGCATCGGCGAGATTCTCGAACCGATTTCTATGGCGCATAGCTATTACATTCTTTTAATTGCCCCTGCCAAAGGATTAATCACCAAAGAGGTTTTCGCGGCTTATGATAAAATCGGTTCAGAAGGCGGCAACTCCGATCAATTGATCAAGGACTTGACCGAAGGAAATGATCAAAACCTCACGAATGACATCAACAACGATTTATATGCTTCCGCTTTGTCGCTATATCCTGAATTAAAGAACGATATAGAGATGGTTAAAGGATTGGGCGCCGAAATTGTTTCAATGACAGGAAGCGGATCAGCCTTCTTCGCTTTGTCAAAAGACAAAAAAGCCATCATGAACGCCGAACTTATTTTGATGGAAAAAGGCTACAAAGTTTATTCCGGCAAAGTCGGTTGCATAAAGGATTTCAAAAAAACGAAGTAATCCTTTCGTCTGATTTCCTAAGCTGCCTCTGGGCGGCTTTTTCATATGCCGCCTCAATATAAAGCCAAAGAATATCGGTGCATCCGCCCCAATGGTGAGCGGAAGGGAAAGACGTTAGCCCAAGAATCGAGAGCGATAAATATAAACACAACAAACCTATGATTGCGGACCCGGTGATTTCACTTTGAAGATAAGCGTTTAAGCAATGGGATAAAGTAACGGCAACAAGGGCAGCAAAAACCTTCACGGCAATAACGACCCAATCTATGGCCTGTTTTGTTTCAATCTTCAATCCAACCCCGCCTTCGAGAAGTAAGACAATTAACGAAATGCCTAACGCGATCGGATAGGACGACGAATCGGAGATAAAAGCGAAGACAAAACCCCAAACGAGAACGAAAAGGCTTGAGCATAGATGGAAAAGGAACCTTGTTTTGCTTCCTAAGTCCTTCAATTTCTTTGTTTCGCCGATAAGGAGAGGGCCGATTAAGAATAACAAAGTCAAACCAGCCAACGCAGAAGTGTTGTTGAAACAGCATGAACCCATCACCTTTTCGTATAATGGGGCAAACCCAACAAGCAAAACCAAAAGGAGCATCGAAATCGTGTAGGAAGTCTTCAAAATATCCACGACTGATAATTTAGGGAAGACAACAACAAACGGTTCTTGATCATCTTGGAGTTTGCCATTTTTGGCTAACCAATCTTTCTTAGAGATAATTAAAGGCCACCAAAGAATACCAAGGAACATCATTCCTTTTAATCGCATATCAAGCAAAGCGTCGTCTTCAGCCAAAGAATGAGCCAAGAACCCCGCCAACACAATCAGTAAGGCTCCGGCCCAAATGTCTTTTCTTTTTCTGATGGCGTTGATCGTTTCGTATACCAAATATCCGATTCCGAAAAGATAGATCATGAGTCCGAGAATTCCGAATCTGCCCCAAACATATAAGAAGCCGTTGTGGGCGGGGAAGCCTTGCCCCACTCCCAATGCGGTATTGACGGAGACGGCAACAAAGGATTCAAAAACCCCATCCCCCGTTCCAAACAAAAGAACGGTTGGGTAATGAACCATATTTGTGAACAGCTGTTTCCATAAGTCGGTTCTTCCGGTTAGAGTCCCGCCGCTCAGATGCAACAACTTTTCACCCATGTTTTTGAGCATCGTGCTTACGCCTTCGAAAGGTTTAAATGGGACGAAAATGATTAAGATCAAGAAAACTAACAATATGGCCAAAACAACAAGGTAGGCAATGGCTTCTTTTCGCCTTTTCTTCCAACAACTTAAAGGAATATAAATGCCGCTAAGAAAAATCTCCAAGCCGATGCAAACCACTGCGGTTTTACTTTGAATTCCCAACGCGGATAACGCCAAAAGAATTCCCAAAATCAAAACGGGGATGCGGTGATATTTGGAATATAGGATTAAGGCGCAGCTGAAAGACCATAAAATGGCGAACCCAAAGGTGTTTGTGTTATTGGTTATCGATTGCGGTCTTAAATCGCCGTTGATCCCCTTGAATATCATGGCCCAAAGTTCGTGTTCTTTTATGAACGAGGCAACCATCAACAACAGTCCGACCCCAATTCCGACCCAAAGCCAAAAATCTATCGCGTTGTGCGAGCGGAAGAGCAACGGTATAACGCCGACGAATATATATAAAGCCAAATCGCCAACCAACCACCCGAAAACATAACGGATTCTTTCTGAAATTTGGATGTTATAAGCAACAGAAAATCCGTTTATTGAACCATCAACAGATGATGGGAATATTGAAACCGCGACGATATCGAGAATTAAGAGAATCAAGCAAATCATTAGCAAAGGGCGGTTCACTTTGACTTTGAAATGACGGAAGGACAGCAACAAAAGACCAACACCCAGCAAAATAGAAGAGGCGGTCATCAAATAGAACTCCAAATCCGTCATGATAGTGACCCCGCCATTGAAAAGAGAAAGACCTTGGGTGGTGAAAACCGTTATCGCCAAATAGACGATGATCAAAATAAAGGCCAAGACATATTTCTTTTTGAAAGCCGAGCCCACAAGAGATTTTAATTTGCTTTGATAGTTCTTCGCTTTGGCCATATGTTTACTGCCTAGATTATAAATCTAAGAGGAAAATTAAGGCAATCTAGCAAAGAATTAGGCAACAATATCGAATAAGGCGATATATAAAGCGCGTATCGGTGGAAAGATTTCGTTTAAAAGGATATTATCCTTAATGGTAATTATGCAGAAGAACATTTTGGCGTTGGATTTAGGAAAAGGAAGCTTGGGAATTGCGATCTCCAGAAGCGGTCTTTTCGTAACTTTGCTGGAAAACCTACGCTTTCATGCGGGTTGCTACGATGAGGCGGTCGTAGGGTTAAAGCGCATCATCAAAGACGAAACAATCGAGCACGTCGTCATCGGCTGGCCGTTGTTCCCGTCTGGGGATCCGTGTGAGATGACGCCGATTGTCGAAGCGTTCATTTCGTTGATTCAGCCCCTGTTCCCGAATATCGAAATCATCAAGGTCGATGAAAGAAACACGACGGTTGAGGCCTCGGCTTTTCTCCATGAAGCGGGAAAATCCGCCAAAAAGCAGAAAAGCAACATAGATTCAGCGGCCGCAGGGGTGATTCTTAAACGTTACATGGACTCTATAAATCAAAAGGGATGATTTATTCAGACTCCTTTTAGCCAAGGTGGTCAAAAGCAATTACTGATAGTAAAATACAAAACATAAAGGAGGTTATTCAATGTATAGCCAAGAGAAACAATTCTCTTCTTTGGCAAAAGTCTTATCGAACTACGACAGAGTCATAATCGACACTTGCTCGTTAATGGACGAAGGGTTCCCTCAATTCATGGATACCTTGGTTGGTTCGAAAAAATATTGGAAAAAAGATCTTTTGATTCTGACTCCGGTTGAATGTATCGAGGAGCTTGAAAAGCATGCGGCCAATATGGATTGGCACAACAACGAAGCTCGTATCGATGCAGTAAGAGCGCTCACCATCATCAAAGATGCGCAAAAAAAATACCGTGTTCCAGCTTATCTGAAAAGACAGCAATCAAAAGGCGACACATTCGCTGATCCATCTATTTTGGCCCACGCAACCTTATTCAGAATTCATTACAGGGTCCTCATCATTACGCAAGATAACAATTTAGCTCAAGACTTGCTAAAGCTTAACAATTTAGGCTCCCAAAACGGCAGATTTTTGTTTGTTATGAAAATCAATGCCGGCGGGCAACTTGAAGGTCATTCCTTCAATCAGAATAAGTCGAAAGAGCAAAAGAAGACCATAACCAAGATCGAGAAAAAGCCGACTTCAAAAGTCGAACCAAAAGAAAAACCAGCCGCGAAACCAGCTGAAACTAAACAGGTTCCTGCTCCAAAAGCAGAGCAAAAGCCAATTAAGCCATCCCTTTTAAAGAAAGAGGACAAGCCGGCGGAGATTAAAACGCCAAGACCGTTCTATGATTTTGGCGCCACCCCCGTTGATGCGGCAATTGCCTCTGCCAAGCGTTTGAATGTCTTAGTTCGCGACCCATCGATTGCTTACCTTAAAGAGATCCATGGGCCAGCCGATGTCACTAAAGACGTTTTGGTAGCCAAACTTCCGGCTTCTGACCTGACCAAAGCTGGTGATAAGGTTGTCGCCAATTTGAAGGGCTTGAAGATCACTGTCGAAAAGACAGAACGAGATTTTAAGGCCTTCGCTTCCTTAGAACCTGTTGTAACAGCCAAAGAAGAAGCAAAAACGGTTAAGAAACCAAGTGTTTCCGAGACCGAACAAAAGCTCGCCCCTGCGAAAAAGGAAGAGAAACAAACCGCCCCTCAAAGCGAGGTAAAAGAAGAAAAACCAAAAGCCGAAAAAGCCAAAGCGGCTCCTAAGAAAACGAAAGCTGCTACGGCACCAAAGGCCGATGGATCCGCCCCTAAGGCGGCCAGCAAGACCAAAAAGAAGACTGAGGAAGTAAAGCCAATCGAGGCAAAACCGGAAGAACCTTCTAAAGAAGAGAAAAAGCCGGCCACCCCGAAAAAAACTCCGCTCGAAAAAGCATTAGCTGCTGAAAAGAGATTATCCGCTAATGTCTCGAACCCGAATTATCCAAGCGATAAGAAGGCCAAAGACATCGAAGCGTTCATCAAACTTTACGACAAATTAAGCGAAGATGAACGAAAGCAGATCAAGTTGACGAAGGAATTCCTCACTCAGCAAAAAGAAAATCTCAAATAATATATAAGAAACTCCGTTAATTCGGAGTTTTCTTTTATGCCGTCTTTAGTGCATAATATCGCCCTGGAGGAATTCATTATATGAAAAAAAGCAAATTCCTGTTTCTCACAATAACATCTTTGCTCTCTTTGACCGGATGTGATCTCATCGATAACATCATTGGCGGGCAATCGAGCATCTCTGATGAAGAAATTCCAACCGATAATGGGTTGTATTCTTACATGAAAGACGGCTCCGAATTCGGGTGTGACACGCACAATCCGACCTATTCGGCCTCAGGTGTGAAAGTTGTAAAAAACAGCAAAGATACCTATGAACGCGTTGGTAATACGACTTGGAATGTCAATTTCCCGTCAACCGGATCCCCAAGAATCTTGGTCATTCCTGTTGAATTGACTGATTTCTCTAGCGTCGCGACTGACGAGGTCAGAACGGACATTTACAAAACCTTCTTCGGAAAGTCTGAAGAGACTGGGTGGGAGTCGGTTTCATCGTTCTACTACAAATCTTCCTTTGGAAAATTGAACATCCAAGGCGCCGTTTCAGAATGGTATAACTGCGGATATTCTTCCAAGCAGTTAGCAAACCTTAAATCTTCCGCGGATGGATATGACCCGACTTGGACGATTTTAGAAAACGCCGTTAGTTGGTATAAAACGACTTATAAGTCAAACGGTGTTGAATTCGATACAAATCACGATGGTTTCTTTGACGCCGTCTGGCTCGTTTATGGCGCACCGAACGCCACCAACAACAAAAGCATGAGCCAAGACATCTATTGGGCCTATACCTATTTCGACAGCTCTGTCTTTGATAACATCAAATACCAATCCGACCTAGATAAGCTCAAGAATAACCCAGCTGGCTATCACTATGCCTGGGGATCTTATGACTTCATGTATGAGGGATATGGGAAAAATAGTCGAGATGCGCATACTTATATCCATGAAACCGGACACTTACTCGGTCTAGATGATTATTATGTCGCCGCCGAATGCGATGAGTATCCGCGAAACTATGGCCCAACAGGATGGGTTGATATGATGGATGCCAACGTCATCGATCACAACTCTTTCTCGAAATTCGCCCTGGGTTGGGTTAACCCATATGTCGTCGATGCGAGCTGCACCGTTGAATTGAAGCCAATGGCCACTTCTGGTGAATTCCTTATCTTGCCGACCACCGGTGGATGGAATGGAATGGCCTTCGATGAATATATGATTCTCGAATACTACACTCCAGAAGGATTAAACGCTTCGGATAGCGAGAACGCTTATAGCAACGGCGTTCAAGGGATGGACAATCGTGGCATCCGCATTTGGCATGTCGACGCAAGACTTGTCGAATTAGATAGCGATGGCTACGCCAAGCGTTATGTCGATAGTTTCGATGATGACACTTCCGTTTATGTGGCCAACAGCAACACCGCCTATTACAACATGATTAACGGCGATGTTGGAGACATCAACCATCGCTTGATCCAACTTATCGACTGTGGAAACAAGAAAAACTACGACACTGAGTATGATCGCAGCACCGACCAACCTTACATGGCGACCAACACCTCTTTGTTCACCGCAGGGAAAACATTCTCCTATGACGCATATAAGAACTCGTTCCCTAATTATTACTGGAACAAAATCAATCTCATGAATGATAAAACGACACTTCCTTGGACCGTCAAAGTCACCTCCACTTCGGCCGAGAAAGCCGTCCTTACCATTACAAAGGCTTAATCTTTATTGATTAAGGGCAAAACGTTAATTAAGATATTCACGTATTTAGAGAAGGATCGATTATGAAAAATAAATTATTGAATCTCCTTGGCATTATCGTCTTCGTCTTGGCGATTGCCGTCTTCGTTGCCCCTGTTGGCAACGGCATCACCGCGACCGTCAAAGCCGGTGGCATCAGCGTCTCTCCAATCGAATGGAGCGGATACACCGTCATCTTTGGCAATCTCGCCGATTCTTATATCAAAGAAGCCACTGCCGCTAGCATCGCCGCCTTCACCTTATTGGTCATCGGCGTCGTCTTCCAGCTCATCGCTACCATCTTGTTGTTCCCAAACCCAAAAGGATCAAAGAAATTCTCCGGTTTCTTATTCATCCTCGGTGGTTTGATGGAAATCTGCTTCGGCATTCTCTTCTTATGCTCCAAAGCCACCACTGGTTTAGCCGATAACGCCATTATCAAAGCTGCTTACGATCTCAAGCTTGGCGTCGGCGTCATCATCTCTAGCGCCGCCGCTCTTGTCGCCGCCGTTCTTTCTATCGGTACCGGCGTCATGGCTTGGTCCAAGAAATAAATAAGCCGCCAATTGTTAAATGAGCCATCCGAAAGGGTGGCTTTTTTGTAAGATGCTCGCCCGCGTGTCTATTAATAGGTATGAAGATAAATGTTAATAACGACGCCGGCTGCCTTGAATTCATAGCCTTTTATGAAAAACTCCTTCAAAAGAGCATGGATCCTTATCGAAGGTGTCGATCAGATTCTTTCTCAGCGGAAGGTCTCCAAGAATATTTGATGGATGCCTATATGGCTTTCCAATCAGAAAAAGAAAAAGAAAAGATTGATGCGTTATTTTCCAAAACAAACGAATTTTTTGATGAATATTATCAAAAAAGTAGGACTGAATTTGGATTTTCGCCAGATGTTTTTGCATACCGCAACGAAGTTGAGGGCGAACTTAAAAGGCTAAAAAATAAATAATGCAAAAAAATTAGCACTTGGGTGTTGACAGTGCTAAAAGAGATACTAGAATATAGTTAGCACTTGGAAAGAGAGAGTGCTAAAAACCAATTGAAAGGAGATTCTTATGTATCTTACTTGCAGAAACAATTCTTACTTACCTTACGACTTACTTCAGGACTTCTTCTCAGATGAAGCGCCTTTGACGATGAGAAGCGACATATACGAAGACGGAAACGAATATGCCATTGATGTCGAACTTCCGGGAATCAAGAAAGAAGACGTCAATATCGAATATAAAAACGAATATCTCACCGTCTCTGTTTCCCACAAAGAGGAAAAGAAAGACAAAAAATACGCGCTTAAGGAACGCACTTATATGAGCGGTTCGCGCAGCTATCGTATTGGCGAAGTCGATGAAAAGACCATTTCGGCCAACTTCGAAAACGGCATCCTTGCCATTCGTTTCCCGAAAGAGCAGCCAAAGGTTGAAGCGTCTCATCGCATCGACATCAAATAACCTTCCGTGCCCTCCTATATTAAGGAAAAGAGAGACCTAATAGCCTCTCTTTTCTTTTTGCTTATTTAAGAATTGGAATGATGTGATCTTGCCTTCCGGCAACAACAATAACCTGATCGCCGTCGATTAAGACGTTGGTCTCGCTTCTCATTCCGAAGTCTGGCGCGTATATCCCAGGTTCCAAAGAGAAACAGACGTTAGGAATGATTTCTCTAAAGTCGTGGGTTTCGTAATTGTCCATGTTGACCCCGCAGCCATGGGGGCCGACATCGATAGCGATGCTATGACCGACGCGATGGGTGTAATATTCGCCATATCCTTGCTCATTGATGTAGTTGCGGGAAACATCATCCACTTCATAACCGGAAACCGTGCGTTTACCGATGTTCTTTTTAAGAAATTCAACACATAGGTCTACATCCTTTTTAAGGATTTGGAATCTCGCTTCATAAACTTCAGGGACCTCTTCACCGACATATCCCATCCAAGTGATGTCTGAATAAACCCCTTTTGGAGCGTCCATCTTCGCCCACATATCAATGAGAACCAAATCATCTTCATGGATATCGTCGTTCTTTTCTAAGCTAGGACCATAATGAGGGTTGGAGGCATTTGGCCCGATGGCGACAATTGGATCATCGTCCCAAGTCATGCCTTCTTCTTTGAAACGTTTGCAAATAAATTGCTGAACCTCGTATTCGTTGGACTTTCCGTTCTTTTTGATATCTGACGCGATTTTCTTAAAGGCCTCGTCTTTTATGGCCAAGACCTTTTTGTTGGCCTCTCTTTGAAGTTCCTTGGCTTCGTCGTCTAAGGTCGCTGTTAATTTTTGAAGGATATCACCCGAGGAAACCACCTCGATCCCAAGCTTCTTGATGAAATCAACGGAGCCATAATCGGCAAGGGCCACGCGTGGTAGCAAGCCATCATCAGAGACATCCATACAAACTTTTTTATATGATGCGAACGACTCTTTCTCTAGATCAAGCATCTCTTGCCACGTCTTATATACACGAAGATCAAAGTTCTCATCATCTTTTAGGAAAACCGTGTCAATGGAATGACAAATAACGTAAGGCCTACCTTCTTTCGGGACAATAACAAAGATTTTCCTTGTTAACATTTTCCTTCCTAAGAAGCTGACGACGGCGGGATTTTTATTCTCGTAGTCGACCAAAATCCAAGCGTCTAAATCTTTTGAAGCTAGATATTTTTTAACAATTTCTATTTGGGTCATATTCTTTTACCTACGTTGGTATTCTACTCTTATGCGTCGAAGTTGTATGATTATTCTATGAATAAAGTTTGTTTAGAAAACGCTTTTAACCCATATTTCGCGAGGGAAAACACCTTTTCTTTGAACGGTTTGTGGGATTTTGACCTCAATAATGGTGAGAAGCCCACATACAAAAAGAAGATTCTCGTTCCTTTCGCTCCGGAAACGGAAATGAGCGGGATCAACAAAACGGTAAAAGGTCACCACGTCATGCACTACCGCTTGACGATTGATGAAGATAATGAATTTGCCGAACGGGAAGCTCAAATCTATTTCGAGGCGGTCGATCAGGTGTGCGATGTTTATTGGAATGGCACCTTCGCCACCCATCATGAAGGCGGATATTGGCCGTTTTCTATCGTTGTCCCTCACTTGAAAAAAGGCGACATCATTGAATTACATGTCAAAGACGATACATCTTCGGATGTTTTTGCTAGGGGCAAACAGACTTTGAATCCTGGAACCATTTGGTATAAGGGAACGTCGGGCATATGGGGAAACGTTTATGTCGAATACCTTCCCGACGGATTTAGATTCGACAAAATTGATATCAACGCTAACTATGACAAAAAGAAAGTGATCATCGACCTTGGCCATAACGTCGGAGATGCGAAAGTTGAAATCACGACTCCGACCGGAAACGTTTTAAAAGGGAAAACGGACGATTATGGTGAAGCGATATTAAATCTCGCTGATGATTTTTATCCATGGTCTCCAGACGCCCCAAATCTTTATAAAGTCAAAGTCATTAAGGGAAAAGACGTCGTTTATTCATTATTTGGTGTAAGGAAAGTTGAAAAGATAGAAAGAAACGGCTTTGGTTTGGTTTCTTTAAATGGCAAGCCAACTTTCTTAAGCGCTTTGTTAGACCAAGGCTATTGGTCTCCAAAATCTGGCATGACCCCGTTGTCTCAAAAAGACATCGGAAAAGAACTGGAATTAATTAAATCGTTTGGTTTCAATGCCTTGCGCAAACACATAAAAATTGAATCAGCGCGTTGGTATTATGAATGTGATCGATTGGGTATTCTTGTTATTCAAGACATGGTCAATTCCGGCGGGAAAATCCCAATGACGCGCATTGCCTTAGCTCCGTTCTTTAAGCTCAATTTCGATGACACGGACTACAAATTGATGAAGCGTGGTAACGAATTGTCGCGAAAACAATTCGAGATCGATATGACTAAGACCGTCAGGCTTTTGAATAATCACCCTTCAATCATCGCGTGGACTCTTTTTAATGAAGGCTGGGGTCAATTTGATTCAGTTAGACTAACAAACGCTTTGAAGTTGCTTGATGACCAAAGGCTTGTTGATTCAACCTCTGGGTGGTTTGATACGAAGTCGGGCGACTTCGATAGCCACCATATCTATTTCAAAAAGCCGGTGATGAAAAATGAAAAAGGAAGAATTCTCTCCTTGTCGGAATTTGGTGGCTTTGCCTATGCCGTTCCTGGGCACTCGCCGTCCACCAAAAGGTTTGGGTATGGAAAATATGGCAATACCGACAAGCTTTTGGAAGCTTATCAAAAGTGTTTCTTAAAAGATTTGCTCCCTTTGGTCAACGAAGAAGGCTTATCCGTGATCGTCCTAACCCAATGGTCGGACGTCGAAGGCGAAACCAACGGATTGATCACATATGATCGAAAGGTTATCAAGGTCAAACCGGAGGAAATGAAAAAGCTTAATAAAGCTTTGTTTGAAGAATTTGATAAGACTTGGAATTAAATTCCAGGTCTTTTTTGATATAATCACAAAGATGATAAAAATTGCTTTTTTCGACATAGATGGCACCTTGTACGATAACGCCAAGCAGGAATGGAAGAAAAAGAGCCTGGACGCTATCAAAGAAATACAAAGCAAAGGCGTAAAATGCGTTCTTTGCACGGCCAGGCCATACCATTCGATGGAAAAATTGGGAGTCTTCGATCAGGGAATTGTTTTTGACGGCTGGATTGCGAGCTGTGGTTCTGTCACTTGCTTAAGTGGAGAATTGATTTCAACAACCTCCATGAACAAGGATTTGGTTGAACGATTCATCAAAAAGTGTGGGGATGACGGATATACGATGGAGACGGTGGGAATATATAAAAGAACATTGCTTTTCCCTCAGACCAAAGAGTCTTTGCACTTCTACGAGTTTTTCAAGGAATCAATACCTGAGCTCGGAACCTATAACGGTGAGCAAGTCGTGAAAATCAATTTCTTCGCTCCGTCTGCCGCAGGTGATGAATATCGTAGGGAATTCCCGGAATTGACCATTAACGAATATATAACGAACACCTTTGACGTCATGGAATACGCTCACCATAAATGCGAAGGAATGCAGGTAGTCTTGGATACATTAAAATTCACAAAAGATGAGGCAATCGCCTTTGGCGATAGCGGCCAAGATATAGACATGCTTGAAGCGGCATCGATTTTTGTTTGTATGGGTCAAGCGAGAGAAAACGTGAAGGAAGCCGCTTCTTTTATCACCAAATCAGTTTCGGAAGACGGCGTTTATTACGGACTTAAGCACTTTGGCTTAATAGGAGACGACGATGAATAAAGAGTGGGTTTTGGCGATTCAAGGAGGAGGCCAACGCACGGTCTTTGCGGCGGGTGTTGTCGATGTTTTGATCGAAGAGGGACTCTTTGCTTCAGAAGTTTATGGTTGTTCAGCCGGAAACTGGGTCGGCATTAATTATGTCCAAAAGAAGAAAGGTGCGGCCTGCAAATTGTTTTTAGACATTAAAAGCAAAGATCTTCTGACTCCTGGGAAGTTTATAAAAGGCGGATCCTTGATTGATTTGGGTTGCTATTTTTCTGAGCTAAAAAACAAAGATTTGGATAAGAAAGCCATCATGGAGAGCGAGATTGGTTGTTGGGCCGTGGCGACTGACTTGGATGCTTGTAAGCCATTATATGTTTCAAAAGAAGACCCTCGTTTTTGGGATGCCTGCGAAGCTAGCTGTTCATTGGCCATATTCAACAAAAAACCAAAAATGGTCGGCGATATTCCTGCTTTAGATGGCGGATACGTTGAAAGAATCCCGTTCCTTAAGCCTTTGTCCGAAGGAAAGAAAATCGTCGCTGTTTGCAATAGGCCAAAAGGATTTAGGTTTGAGAACCTACACGAAAAAGAAGAATTCGTTGTTGCCCAAAGATTCAAAAAATACAAAAACTTCGTGTATGAATATCAAAAGAGTCACATCAATTACCATGAGCATTTGGGGCTTTTAGAAGAGGAAGAGAAAAACGGTCGCGTTTTTGTCATTTATCCACCATACCCGCTAAATGTTTCAATCGTGAACAAAGACGTGGACACGTTGCGTGACGCGTACGAGTTAGGCGTATCAACGGCAAAATCAATTTTGCCGGAGCTTAAAAAGTATCTTCTTAGTGATTAAATGGGCTGATTATTTTATAATCACGCCATGAACAGGAACGACGTCAAGAAACACAGAACCCAAAAAGGTTTGATCGATCCTAGCAAAGTTAAGGTCTATATCGTCAAAGAGGAGACTACTTTGCTGCCTTTTTTGATGGCGAAAATGGGATTGTCCAACACAATCACCAGACACATCATTGCCGGTCAACAAGTTTCTGTCGGCGGAGCTCCGATTACTTTATTCAATTTCAAACTTTACCCTGAAGACGAGGTTTTGGTTTCTTATAACAAAATCAAGAAGCATGCAGCTCCGCATCAATTAGACATTATCTATGAAGACGACGACATCATCGCCATCAATAAGCCATCGGGTTTGCTTTCTATCGCTTCAGATAGAGAAAAAGGTCATACGGCCTATCGTTATGTGTCTGATTATTTGACCGCGAAAGACAGAAACGCCCGCATCTTCGTCGTCCATCGTTTGGACGAAGACACTTCAGGCGTTTTGATCTTCGCTAAGAATTTCGAAGTTCGTGAAGCTATGCAAAACCACTGGAACGAGATTGTCACGAAACGTGGATATTATGCGGTGGTCGAAGGAGAAGGAATGCCTGACTCCGGCCGTTACGAAGATTACTTAACCGAGAACAGCCTTCATCTCGTCTATGTCACCAAAAACAAAAAAGAAGGCAAACTCTGCATCACCAATTTCAAAAAGATGGCTGAAAAGAACGGTTTGACCCTCCTTGATGTCGATATTGAAACCGGAAGGAAAAACCAAATTCGTGTTCAGCTTGGACATCGCGGCCATCACGTCATCGGCGATGATAAATATGGCGAGCCAGTTAACCCAATCAATCGTTTGGGTCTGCATGCCTATGAATTAGCGTTAACAAATCCATTGAATGGCAAATCTTATGATTTCAAAACCGAAATGCCGAATTCGATGAAATCACTGTTCTGGAAGGTCAGGAACCCCAAACCAGAATATATCGCGAAACCAAAAGTTCCAGAAAGGAGAAACCATGACCAAAACCATCGATCCAAAACAAAAAAGAAGAGAATGGTGGGGCGCCACTAAGCAGATTCTCAAAGGCCTGCTCGAAAGCTCTTTGGCCGTCATCCCAATCGTTTTAGTCATCGTCATTGTTTATTTGACCGGTGCGTTGCCAAAATCAGATTTTTCCCCTCAATTGCTGGTCACTTTTGTGATTTCCGCCGTCGGACTCATATTTGGCCTCACGTTCTTTAACATCGGCGTTACCAAATCCATGTCTCGTATAGGTGAGGTCGTAGGTCAAACCTTATTCCGTCATAAGAAGATGTGGCTGATTGTCTTAATGACCTTCATTATCGGCGTCCTCATCACCATCGCTGAGCCTGATCTTAAAGCCATGGCTGGACAAATTGGCATGGATGAATGGGTCCTTATCATTTGCATCGCCTTAGGCGTTGGCCTTTTCGTTGTCTTCGGGGTTATCCGTACTTTAAGAGGTGCGAGGCTCAACGTTTTGTTCTTGGCTTTCTACGCTATCGTTTTTGCTCTTGCGGGCATCGTTAATCCTAAATTCTTGCCTATTGCCTTTGACTCCGGCGGCGTTACGACTGGTCCTGTCACCGTTCCGTTTATCATGGCCTTCGGCGTTGGCTTGGCTTCTTCTAAATCCCACGGCGACCGTAACGGCGAAGATGGCTTCGGATTAACCGCTCTTGCTTCGGTTGGCCCAATCATCACCGCGATGATTTTAGGCTTGTTCGTTGATGTTGATTCGATGAGTTGGTCTGCCTCTTTAAATGCTGAAGACCTGCTTAATTATGACAAATGGGAAACTGTGTGGCCGTTCTTTGCTGAGCAATTGGGACATGGCATTTTAACCCAACTCAAGAACTCCGCTATAGCCATCCTCCCAATTACTGCCTTCTTCTTGTTCTATAACTTCGTTTTCGTCAAATTACCAAAGCGTGAAATATTCAAGATCCTATTTGGTTTGATTTACGCCTATGTCGGTTTGGTGATATTTATGACCTTCGTTGAGATAGGCTTCTTGCCGGTGGCTCAAGAGCTAGGCAGATGCTTTGGCGCAAATTCGAATCTATTCCCATATGCCGTTTTGGTTGGTGGCTTGCTTGGCGTCTTCGGCGCTTTGGCGGAGCCTGCCGTCCATTCTTTGGTTATGCAAGTTGAAAAGGTATCTGAAGGAACCGTCAAATCCAAATTGGTTTTGATAGTTATGGCTTTGGCTGTTGGAGGCGGCGTTGCCTTGGCTTTAGTTCGTTCCCACTACGGATTTAGCATTCTTTATTACATGATTCCTGGCTATATAATCGCTTTGGGATTGACCTTCATTGTCCCGAAGATGTATTCCGCTATGGCCTTTGACTCTGGAGGTGTTGCTTCCGGTCCTATGGCATCGACTTTCGTCATGCCGTTCTGCACTGGCTTCTGCTTTGCCGAGAAGGGCGCCGAATACGTCTATGAGGACGCGTTTGGCTGCGTGGCAATGATTGCCTTGATGCCGTTGATTGTCGTTCAATTGATGGGCTTGTATGCCGGCATCAAGAGAATGGTTGTTTACAACAAAGCCAGGAAGAGGTTCATTGAAGAAAACGACAATGTCTTAATTGATTTCACGGAGGTGACCCAATGAGCACAGCGAAAAAGAACGCCGCGCCTCAAATTGAGAGCGCCAAAACGAAAAACATCCAGGGAACGATGCCTTTAGGCTTCACAATGACGGTTGTGAACAGCGGCCTTGCCAGTTCGATTATCAACATCCTGAACAAGCATGAATCCGCCACATCGTTTATCCTGCATGGGCAAGGTACGTATACGAACGATTTCTATAGCGTCCTTGGCGTCGGGGATGAGCAAAAGGATGTTGTTTGTTCCTTTGTTAGACTTAGCCAGTGGGCCTCGTTGAAGGAAGACTTGGCCGCTAGGTTCAAAGCGAGCAGATTGTCTTCCGGCATTGCGTGGATTGCCCCACTTACAAGATTAGCCGGTTTATCAACTTACAAATATCTCACCAATGCCAGAAACGGCATCGATCAAAAGGAGGAAGTGGAGATGGAACAAACTTTAGGGTATGAGGCGATATTCGCCATCGTCAATGATGGCTATACCGATTTGGTCATGTCCGCTTCAAGAGCGGCCGGAGCCAGAGGCGGCACGATTATCAACGGCCGCGGAACCGGAAACAAAGAAATCGAGAAGTTTTATGGCGTGGTTATAACCCCGGAAAAGAAAATCGTTATGATTTTGGTGCCAAATGACATCAGGGATGATGTTTTGTTGGCCATCAACAACGCCGTTGGTTTCGGTACCAAAGGACAAGGAATCGCCTTTTCCTTGCCATTAAGCGACGTTGTCGGCATCTCTTCGCCAGAGCCAATCCATACTGAGGAAAAAGAAATCCAAGGATAAAACCATGGAAGAACAAGAAACGACGACATTGGGCGAGCTTCGAAAACAAAAAGAAGCTAAAAAAGCTTCGGCTTGGTTTAAGAAGCACATGCCTTTCTTATTTGATTGGCGTTCGCTTTTCTATTTCGGCGTTTTAGTGGTTCTTGTTGGCTTTTGCTGGATGGGCTTTTCGCTTGTCGCAAACTATGGCACCCAACTTTACGGTTGGGACTATATGAGCCAATATGTTGAATTTTATTATCACTATTGGGACGTTTGGCATGAGTTCTTTAGAACCGGCCATTTCACGATGTATGATCCTGCCATTTATTTAGGCGGGGACAACATCGGTTCGATGTCTTACTACGGATTGTTCGATCCATTTGTTTTCTTAAACGTTTTATTCCCGCGCAGCTGGGTTCCGCAAATGACCGCTATTTTCACGGTCTTAAAGGCAACCTGCGCAGCTTTTGGGATGCGCGCCTACCTGAAGTACATGGGCGTTAGGGAATCAACTTCGAGAATTGGTGCGTTAGCCTATGCGTTTTCGGGCTTCGTCAATTTCTTCGTTGGCTTTCCGTCGTTCGTGTCGGCGGTTGTCTTTATTCCAATCATCCTTTTAGGGATCGAGAAAGTTATAAAAGAGAAGAAAATTGCGACGCTGGTCTGGTCGCTGGCGTTGCTAGGCATTGTTTCGTTCTTCTTCCTTGTCGTCATGTGCGTCTGGGGCGTGATTTATTCGCTTTGGAGGTTCTTCTGGACCATCAAGCAAAGGAAAGCGAAAGATTCCTGGGCCGTTTTAGGCTTGGGCGTCGCTAGCTTTATTCTGGGTTTGATGTTATGTTCGTGGTCTTTGCTACCTTCTATCAGGCAATCCGCTTTATCGGGTCGCGGACAATCTATCGCTTATCTTTATCTCCAAGACCTATTGAACGCTTTCAAGACATTTGACGTTAAGCGAGTCTTTGCTCGTTTGTTTGAGATGGTCGGCGATCACCCTGGCAGAGAGATAATGGGCATCGTCTCCTTCTTTTATCCGACCTGCAACTATTTGTGGCTGCCTCTTTATGGAGGAGGGGCCTCAACAGGGTATGACGCATGGACGTCTTCCTTGTTTATCTATACCCCGATGATCATCTTCTTCGTTTATGAACTGATCAACAACGTCAGAAAGAGAGATTGGGAGCATATAATCTCATTCGTCCTTTGTTCCTATTGCGTTCTTACCATCTTTGCCTATTTCTTCAGCTTTGCCTTTACGGGCGATGGCTATGGAAGATGGTACATCATTTTGATTCCGTTGCTGATAAGACAAGCCTGCCGTGGAATGGATCATCGCAAAGAAGCGCCTAAATGGCAGTTGCCTGTGGCTTCTTCAATCGTGGCGGTCGCTACGTTGCTCACTTTCTTCATGGTCAAATGGGTCTTGCAAGATAAGACGTTCGAAAACACCAATTACATGACGTATTGGCAAAAGACCTACAACATTCCGGCTTATGTTACGCGGAACGGCGACAAATATACGACCCTATGGCTATCTATTTATCAGATGTGCTTGGTTGTCGTGGAGTCCGTTGTCATCTATTTCACCAATAACAGGAAGTGCTTCAAGAATTTGATGACGGCCTTTGTGGCGGTTGAAATCGTTGTCTGCGGGAACATCTCTTTCTTGTATGGCTCGTCTTATAACTATGGGAAATATTTCAATGGCGGTTACGATAACAAGAAATACTCCACGACGACCGCGACCCAATTAACGGAAGCCTTCCAATATGTGACAAAAGAATACGACACCGACACTTTATATCGCGCCTACGCCGATTATCCTGCCCAAAAGAACATGAACTATGCGATGGGTTATAACGGGACGACGCCATGGTCGTCGTTATTCAATTATTCCGTCTTGGATTTCAGTCATTACTCCCACGTTATCGAGAATGAATATTCAAACGGAACTCCATACGGCAAGAAAAACGTTTCCTCCCGTTGGTCCGGATATTACAACAACAAACGTTTTTCATTTGATTTGAACACTGGCATCAAATATTACGCAATCGTCTATGAGGATACCGGCATGGGCGACCTTTGGGACAACGATGATTTCAAATACAATGTCCCATTTGGATCGAAGTGCGTTTTCAAGAATGATAAGTTCAGGATTTACGAGAATCCTTACCATATTGAACTCGGCCGTGCGGTTGACGGAGTGTTTAAGGAAAACGCCGTCGACAAATATTTAGATGACGGAACGATCGACACCAATCACCTCAACCACTCCGATTTCTACCGCGCTCGTTATGGCGTTTCCGGTTACCAGGAAATCGTTACCAACGAAGAGGCTTATTTTAATGGAGCGATTGTTAAGGACGATGCCATCATCCCAGAGGGTATAGATGTACTAACTACGCCGTCTTTCTCCGGCGTGCCATTTAAGAACCTGACTTCTTCATTGAGGTCTCGCGTCTTCGAAAACGTGCCGGGATACGGCTTTAATTACAAAGATCCGGGCGCATTCTTGGTTGATTCTTCCTACAACGTTTATGAATCTTCTTACCATAGCCCTTATTCTGGCGAAAGCTTCAATGGCACATACTATAATTCCGGTCCTCTAAACGATGGCAAGTTAGTGTGGTCATTAGGAAGCGGCGATCCATATATGAACGAAGATCCGAACGGGGCTTATTTCTTGATGGCTTACGATAATAAGAACATTTCCCGCATTTATATGATCGGCGACACTTTCAACGAAGACGGAACCATCAAGAAACAAAACACCATCCTCAATTACGAGTACCACGCTTTCGATAATGTTAATAGCCAGATTTCCGGAAGCTATTCCGGCCTATTTGGAATCTATGCGGAAGGAAGGGTCAGACAAATCGTCTTCTCAAAGAAAAACGGAGAGTCTGGCGTATCTCCAACCCCGTTCCTTTTGGTTCAAGAAAAGTGCGATTTCGATGCAAAATACGCCTCGTTAACCGATTCTGATCACTTGCTCACCGATGTGGAATACATCAATTCCGATCATTTTAGGGCCAAATCTAACTTCAGCAAGTCTAAAGCGGTCGTCACAACCCTTGGTTACGATGCCGGCTGGAAGGTTGTCGCTAGGACGAAAGGTGCTTCTGGTGAATACATCGAAACTGAACTACCCACTAGCAAGATGAACGGCGGGTTTGTTGGCTTCTTTGCCCCAGAAGGCGAAATCGAGTATGAACTCACCTATGTGACCCCATATGTAAAAGGCGGCATTGCCTTAAGCGCAGCCGCCGGGGTTATATTCTTTGGTTACGAAATAACCTTATTTGCCGTCAGATTAAGAAAACGCAGAAAAGAAATTATTTGAATCGTTCCAAATATATAGCGTAAACGCGGTTTTTGCCCGTTTTGCTATTTTTAGCGACTTCTTTTACGGCCTCTTTTGGAGAAAGGCTTATTAAGGCTTCTTTCAAAGATTCTTCAATGTCGTCATCGGTTATCTCTTCAGTCAGCGTCTTGCCTTCAATGCAGATAACCATCTCGCCTCTCAATGTTTCAGGATCAATGTCGCACAATTCATCCAAAGTCCCGCGGATGAACTCTTCGTGGAGTTTGGTCAATTCTCTGCCGATACAAGCTTTTCGATCTCCGCCAAAGGCGTCCTTAAACAACATCAATGTTCTACCGATTCGGTGAGGGGCCTCATAGAAAATTAAAGTGTGTGGCCATTCTTTAAGTTCGTTCAAGCGTTTGATGGCGGCGGATTCTTTAGCGGGCAAGAAGCCTTCGAAAGTGAAATGGGTAGTATCCAATCCGGAGGCCACAAGGGCACACAATCCGGCATTAGGTCCGTTGATGACGGCAATTTTAATGCCTGACTCAATGGCTTTCTGAACCAACCTTTGTCCAGGGTCCGAAATCCCTGGATAGCCGGCGTCAGAAACGTAAGCGACCTTTTTCCCTTCTTTTAGAAGGGAGATGATTTCGTCGGCCTTTTCGTTTTCGTTGAATTCCCTGCAAGAAATCAATGGCTTTTTGATATCGAATTTAGCAAACAACGCCCCAGAGTTTCTAGTGTCTTCGCAAGCGATATAATCCATGTCTCTAAGGACGTTCAAAGCCCTTGGAGAGAACTCCTCCACATTGCCGATCGGGGTGGCGACCATATAAAGAAGGGGCGAATGGCCTTCGTAGTTATTTTCTCTCTTTAGGCTCATCTTCTTTCTCCTTGGCGACGATCTTTAATTTGTTGAATTCGTCCAATGGAATGTTCTTGATGGTCAATGGGTTTTCAAGTTTTACGGTGTTATTAAGGATGTTTAAGCCAGTTACGGTGTATTCATATCCTTCATAAATGACATGGACGCCGATATTCGGGAAATTTTTCTTAGCTTCCGTATACATCTCATCCTCATAAAGAAGGCAACAAATCAACTTTCCGCAAGGACCTGAAAGCTTAGGAATATTCAAGGTAAGCATTTGATTCTTCGCTCTAGAGATGGCGATGCCGTCAAATTCGTTTAAGAAAGTGTTGCAGCAAAGGGGCAACCCACAGGTTCCGATGCCGCCAATCAACTTGGCCTTATCTCTTGGGGCGATTTGTCTAAGTTCGATACGGCAATGAAGCTGAGGGGCCAAAACCTTGAGAAGCTCTCTAAAGTCAACGCGGTTGTCGGCCGTATAGGTGATGGTGATCTTTGATCCATCTAATGAATATTTCGCATCCAAAAGATTCATTTGGAGGCCCATGCGTTCAACTTCGTTATGGGTGATTTCCAAAGCGACTTTGGCTTGTTCGTTGTTATATCTGTAAACGGAGACATCGGCGTCAGAAGGACGACGGATAACCGGCTTTAAGCTCAAGGATGAATGATAGTCGCTCATGATCTGAGGGACCGAGGTGACAATAGCCATTTCATATCCGCCCAAAGAATCAACGATGACAAATTCTCCCGGTCTCAAGTCCGCGATATTGGTGGCGAAATAATAGGATTTCGCATTTCCTTCAAAATGTATGGCCACAAAGTGGGTATATTCGTTCATAAGTTTTCCTCCTTGGTTAGGGTGATGATGATATGGTCTAACAATAACGGAACGTTGATATTTGTCGCTAATTCAGATTTCGCTTTGAGCAGGAAATCTAATTGTTTTGATAGCTTTTCCGAACTGCTGACCAGCGGTTTAAGAAGATCCTGATAGCTAGGCAAATTTGTTTCGATGTTATAAGACAAATTGAGCAACTCGCGATAGATGACGATTAATAAATCGATGAGCGTTTCGGCTTTTTGCTTATTGTTCCAGGCAGGAACGATCTCTTGCTGGAACACGAAACGAGTTTTGCCGGGCTTGGAATTCAGAGCTGCGCAGACCTTTTCGAATAAATTGGGGATCTCATCGGCATCTTCCTCGCTCAATTTAGTCTGGATGAGTTCTGGCACACCATAGAAAAAAGACAAGAGTTCCGATTTCTTTTCATCTAAACCAAGTTCTTTGCAGCCCTCGAGTATTTTTTCGTGAGGCATCGCATCCAAACGGATCACTTCACATCTAGAAAGGATAGTCGGAAGGATTTTCGATGAATTGTTTGTCGTTAAAATGGCGTAAGTTCCAGGCAGAGGCTCTTCCAAGAATTTGAGGAGAGAGTTGGTGGCGGCATCATTCATGGTTTCGGCCAAATTGATGATATAAATCATCACGCCTTTTGATTCCATGGATGTTTTGGAAAATGATTCGGTAAGGTCAACAATTTCGCCCTTTTTTATTTCGCCTTCCTCTCCATCTAGGATTATCAAATCGGTGTAGGTGCCCTCTTCGATTCTTTTACAGCTCGTACAGGTTTCATCTGCCAAAGGGTTTGGATGATCGCAGACTATCGATTTAGCCAAAAAGACGGCGATTTCCTTGATTGGAACGCCTTTTTCGCCAGCGAGCAAATACGCATGGCTGAGCCTCCCTTCTTGCAAAGAGTTTCCAAACACGCGGTAGCAGACTGGCTGATATTCTTTTAGGTATTTCTCGATTTCCATTTATTTTAGTTTCGCTTTGAGTGCGTCATAAGCCTCTTCGGCAACTTCTTCCGGAGTTTTGGAGGCATCGATGATGACATAACGATCCGGATAACGTTCGGCTAACTCCAAAAAGGAAGCTCTGACTTTTTGATGGAATTCCATCTTCTCGACATCCAAACGGTTGACCTCCCTGTTCGAATTGGCGTTGATTCTGGCTAAACCAACCTCAGGCTTTAAATCGAAGAAGATGGTTACGTCAGGCCAAAGGCCGTTGATGGCAGGCTCATTGATTTTCAAAATCAAATCCATTCCCAAACCTCTAGCGCCTCCCTGATAAGCCAAAGAGGAATCAAGGAATCTATCGCAAAGGACGATTTTGCCTTCCCTTAGAGCGGGACGGACCTTCTCTTCGACGTGTTGTCGTCTGGAGGCGGCATACAAAAGAGCCTCGGTCACAGGGTCCATCGCGGTGTTTTCTTTATTGAGGATGACATCTCTGATTTGTTCGGATATCGGCGTTCCGCCAGGTTCCCTAGTCAAAACGATCTCATATCCTTCTTTTTGCAATTTATCGACGAGCGATTTGATCGCGGTGGATTTCCCGGATCCTTCCCCGCCTTCGAAAGTGACGAATAAACTCATAATTTTTTCCTCCCCTCAAAGGCTCTCGTCAAAGTGAGAGAGTCGGCATAGTCGAGCGATCCTCCAGCTGGTAGGCCGGTGGCCAAACGAGTTACCGAAACATTGAGTGGTTCTAATATTTTTGCAATGAATAAAGCGGTTGTTTGCCCTTCGATGGTGGCCGAAGTGGCGATGATGACTTCTTTGATATTGCCGTTGCGGACTCTTTCTAAGAGGGAATCCAAAGCGATGTCGTTAGGTCCAATCCCTCGGCTGGCGTTAATAAGTCCGCCGAGGACATGATATAAGCCAAAATAACTTTGGGTTTTTTCGATGGCATACGCATCTTTCGGTTCGGCGATAACGCAGAGAATGGAACGATCCCTGCTATCCGAGGAACAGATTTCGCATTCATCGTCCTCTGTGTATAGACCACAAATTGGGCAACGATGGACCTTATCTCCAACGTTATCGATGGATTTCGAAAACATCGCGCGGTCATCCTTATCCATATTAAGAACGGCATAAGCCATTCTTTCGGCTGTTTTGACCCCGACGCCCGGAAGCTTAGCAAAGCTTTCCGTTAAGGCAATGATCGACGGGAGCTCTTTCATTAGAAAGGCAATCCTCCGCGCATGCCGGTGATTTTCTCTTGAAGTTTGGCTTCCTCATCGGCGATTTTGGCCAAGCCTTCGTTGATGGCCATGATGATTGTCTCCTCAATCATATCCTTGTTCTCTGGATCTAAGGCATCCTTATCGATGTTGATGGATTTGACGGATTTATCTCCCATAAGGACCACTTCAACGATACCGGCTTTGCTGATCTTGAATTCGGTTTCCGCTAAAGCGGCTTGGGCTTTGGCTAATTCGCGCTGCATTCTTTGGGCCTGCGCGAGCATGTTTTGCATTTGGTTCATAAACGTCTCCTTTAATCTGTTGGTAAATCAATGACGATGTCTTTTTTGTTTGGTGATTTGTTCAATCTGACTTTGTTGGAATAATAGTTGATGCTGTTGACTCTTTCGTTGGCATCTATTCCGTAAACAAACACCGTTCTCCCTAGCAATTGGGCAACCAATTCTTGAATTGGCTTTTGGTTTTCTTTGATGTTTGCCTTATCTTTCAAGGAAGTGAAACTAAAGGCTAAAATCAAGGCTTGCTTGCATAAACAGAATGGATTTCCCTGGCTAAGAAGGGTTGCCAAGTTGCCGAGATTTGGGTCGGATTTGAGCTTGGTCAGCTGACCCCAACTTTCTACTAAACGTTGTCTTTCGAGTTTGTCGGCCAAGAGCTGGATTTTGAAAATGGTTTCCTCGTCTAGGTGATATTTGTCTCCTGAAGTGGCGATGTTGAGCTTGCTGATTTTTGAGGCATCAAGGATCGGTTTTGGCTCTTCTTTGGGCTCTTCTGGCTGTTCTTTTTTGGCTTCGGGTTTCTTATCTTCCGGGAACAGCGGCTCGTCTTCTTCCAAAAGGAATGAAGGAACGGCGGCTTTAGGCTTCTCGATAGGTTTTGCCTCTTCTTTCTTAATCGTCGTTATTGGCGCCTTCTCAACGACTGGCTTATCTTCCGAGATATCGGTGGCCAAGGACAACAATCTAAGTTCGAACAATGAACGAATATCGGAAGTGAGCCTGAAATCGTTTTGGAGAGAAACCAACGAATAGGTGATTCTCTTTAATTCGGAAAGAGGGGCTAAATCCAAAAGCCTTTTCACTTGCTCCGCATTCATGGATTTTATTAACGAAATGTCTTTGGTTACGGCATAAATCAACCCGTCTTTGCCTAACACAATTAAATCAGCGGCCAATTTTTTAAGATCAACTCCGCCCGAGGCATAGGAGTCGAAACGACGTTTCAAGGAAGAAACATCATGCGTTTCGATGTCTTCGATTATGCTTAACTTTTCATCGGTGGAAGCTAAGCCAAAAAGTTCAAGGACGTCCTTTTGATACAAAGAATTGTCGCTATAAGCGAGAACTTGATCGAGAATGGATAATGCGTCACGCATACCACCATCCGAAAGACCGATGATTTCATCGATTCCGGCTTCTTCATAAGAAGATTTCTCTTCGTTGAGGACCTCGATTAATTTGTTTCTCATATCCTCTTCGCCAACCTTTGAGAAGTCGTATCTTTGACATCTCGAAACGATGGTCGGGAGAACCTTTTGGGGTTCGGTGGTGCAAAGGATGAAAACAACATTATCTGGTGGTTCTTCCAAAGTCTTTAATAAGGCATTGAAAGCACCGGCGCTCATCATGTGAACTTCGTCGATGATGTAGATTTTCATGCGTCCTTTGATCGGAGCGTATTTGATTCGGTCGATGAGATCTCTTACTTGTTCGACGCCATTATTTGAGGCAGCGTCGATTTCGACAACGTCAGGATGGGTGGATTCGGCGATGGCAATGCAATTGGAGCAATGGCAGCATTGGTGTCCGATGCCTTCCTCGCAGTTGATGGCCTTGGCAAAAAGGCGGGCCATTGATGTTTTGCCGGTGCCTCGTGGTCCGGTGAAAAGATACGAATGACCGATTTTGTCGTTCTTTAAGGCGTTCTGCAAAGTACGGACGATGGTTTTCTGCCCGGCGACTTGGTCAAAAGTCTGCGGGCGATATGTAAGATATAAGGATCGATATGACATAACTCCGTTCATTATACCGATTATCGTTAATTCTCACTAGTGAGAACATGTGGCGATAGTCAATCATCGTGATATAATCTAGCAGCAATCGGAGAAACATTTATGGAAGAAAGCATGAGAAAGAGGCTGAATGCCACAAAAACCAGATACGAAGAAATTGAGCATCAGCTCTCTGAAGGCGATTTTTCTTCTGATATTCGTGTTCTGACTGAGCTAAACAAAGAACAAGCCTCCCTTCGTGCGGCTTATGAGGCGTATGAAACTTACTTGAAACTCGAGCAAGAAGTAAAAGACGCGATTGAGATGATTAATTCAGGCGATGCCGAACTGGAAGAATTTGCCAGAGAGCAACGTAAGGAAGACGAAAAAAAGCTAGAAGAACTCGAAATCAATTTCAAAACCCTTCTTTTGCCTCAAGATCCTAACGATTCTAAAAACATCATTGTTGAAATCAGGGGCGCGGTTGGTGGCGACGAAGCCAATATCTTCGCCGGCGATTTGCTTCGCATGTATCAACGTTACGCCGAAGAACAAGGCTGGAAAGTCCAATTTTTGGACGGAGAAGAAGGCACTGCCGGCGGATATTCATATGTTTCGTTTATGGTCAAAGGCGAGAATGTTTATTCCAAGCTTAAATTCGAATCTGGCGCCCATCGTGTCCAACGCGTTCCGAAGACCGAGGCTTCTGGCCGTATCCACACCTCGACTGCGACCGTATTGGTTATGCCTGAGGCCGAAGAAATCGATGTTAAAATTAATCCAGCCGATCTAAAGGTTGATACTTACCGATCTCAAGGCGCCGGTGGCCAGAACGTCAATAAGACTGAATCTGCCGTTCGTGTCACTCATATCCCTACGGGAATTGTCGTTTCTTGCCAAACTGAGAAAGCTCAATTACAGAACAAAGATATCTGTATGAGAATGATTCGCGCGAAAGTCCAAGCTTATTATCAAGAGAAAGAAGATTCCGCCCGTGCTTCTGAAAGAAAACTTAAAGTAGGCACCGGCGAACGTTCGGAAAAGATCCGCACCTATAACTACCCACAAAATCGTGTCACCGATCATCGAATCGGCTTCACCACCAACACCTTGGATCGCATAATGGAAGGCAAACTCGATGATGTTATCGATGCCTTAATCCATTTCGACCAAGAACAAAGACTGCTTGAGGAGAGCCAAAAGTAATGCCTAAAATCGGCGAATTATTGAAGGAACAATACGACCTTGGCAAGCCATTGGGCGTACTTTCTGCTGATTTACGCATCTTGATTGCCCATAACGAGGGTTTTGCCCAACAAATCGACGTTATCTATCACAAGGAAGATGAAATGAAGCACCCATCTCTTTTCATTTCGCAGTGTGAGCGTCTAAGAAAAGGCGAACCGGTCGAATACATTATCAACGAATCTCAATTCTTGGGGATGAATCTATACGTAGATAGGAATGTTCTTATCCCGAGGAACGAAACCGAAGAGCTGGTTTCAATTTTGTCTCAAAAAATAAATGAATATTTCGACCCTAGGAATTATTTGATGGTCGGGGATATTGGGACCGGAAGCGGCGCGATTATCCTCGGGGTCAAATCTTTGTTTCCGAATTGGGTTTGCGCAGCTTCGGACATAAAAAAAGAGGCCTTGAAAGTCGCTAAAAAGAATTTTGATAGATATTCTGTGCAAGTCGATACCAGATTGGGCGATGCCCTTGATCCTTGGATCAAAGACAACACAAAGTTTGATATTTTAATATCAAATCCGCCTTATATTCTGCATAAAGAAGACGCTCAGCAATCAGTTATCGATTATGAGCCAGACTCCGCTTTATGGCTTACAAAGGACAACGATGTCTATGAGAAAATATTTAGAGATATCTACAAAGTGAAAAAAGGCGGTCTCTTATTGGCATTTGAGATTTCCCCGGATTTAACAAATCATTTAAACCTTTTAATGGAAAAGTATTTGCATGATTATGAATGCGAATTTATCAAAGATTTGTCTGGTTTTGATAGATTCCTATTCGTTTATCTAAAGGATGATGAAAATGACTAAAATCGTTGATGAAAACAATTTAGATGTGGCTGCCGAAAGCTTAAAAAGCGGCAAAGTTGTGTGTTTTCCTACCGAAACTGTATACGGAATCGGGGTTGTTTATGATTCTGAGCAGGCTTTCGAGGATTTGGTTGCCGCTAAGAAACGTTCGCCCGATAAACCTTTCGCTTTGATGTCGTCGACGGTTGAAATGGCCTTTGAATTTATCGATGTTGATGAGAAACGCAAAGCCCTTATGAAAAAATTCCTGCCTGGCGAAGTAACCTTTTTAGTTAATGCACGCCGCGATCTTCCTACATGGGTAACCTTAGGGACAAACGTTATCGGCATTCGCGTCCCTGCGTCAGATTTGGTTCATAATTTGATCGAAAAAGTGGGAAAACCTTGCTTGGTGACCTCGGCAAACATGTCTGGCGAGCCAACATCGGTTTCATTCGAAGAAACCAAAAAGACATTTGACGGTATTGCAGATGTCATTGTTAATGGAAAATGTAGCTCCTTGCACGCTTCTACCATTATCGATATTACGAAAAATGATATTAAACTAATTCGTGAAGGCGGCTTGAGTTACGAGAGCGTTCTTGAATATTGGAGGAATTTGAAATGAAAATTGCTATCGGTTCGGATCATGGCGGATATCTTCTTAAAGAAGAAATAATCAAACACCTTGAAAGTGAGGGATACGAAGTTCTCAATTTAGGGACTTTTAGCGAAGAATCGTGCAATTATCCAATTTTTGGGGCGGCCGTTGGTCGGGCGGTTGCTAACAAAGAAGCTGATTTTGGCATCTTGGTGTGTACCTCTGGTGAAGGCATCATGATGGCCGCTAACAAAATCAAAGGTGTGCGCGCCGGAATTGGCTATAACGACGAGGTTTCTGGCTTACTTAGAGAACACAATAACGCCAACGTTATCGCCTTTGGTGCGAAATTCATGAAAAAAGAGGATGTTTTGCGTCGCGTAGATATCTTCCTTAAAACCCCGTTTGCAGGCGGAAGACACGAAAAACGAGTGGAAATCCTATCAGAATTGGAAAAATAAACGTAAAAGCACCCAATTTGTGACTATTCATAAGTATGGGTGCTTTTTTATGTCCAATATGCCAAAACAGCGATCCTTTGTTTATCGGCTATATTAACGGGAGACCATATTGCCGAAGATGTATTGCTTTCAATGGGGAAAAAGCGCCGAAACCCCAAAGAAAGCCCACTGCCTCGCCGGTTGTTTTGAACTTTAAGCTGTCTGCCGATCAGCTAGCAATATCAAACAAAGTGAGAGAAAACTACAAAAACGGAATCGACACATTGATTTATGCGGTTTGCGGTGCAGGAAAGACAGAGCTGGTTTATGGGGTGATAGCTGATGCCCTTAGGTCAGGAAAAACTGTCGGCTTTGCGCTGCCAAGAAGGGATGTTGTCATTGAACTTTATTGGAGGCTAAAGGAGGCTTTCCCTGAGGATAAGGTTGTTGCGGTCTATGGTGGTCACACAAAAAATTTAATTGGAGACATCATTATTCTAACCACGCACCAAATATATCGATACCCAAATTACTTCGACTTATTAGTTATGGATGAAATAGACGCCTTTCCTTTCAAAGGGAGCGACATCTTACATGTTTTCTATGAAAAATCAGTTAAAGGTCATGTTGTTTTGATGTCAGCGACCCCGTCTGAAGAACTAATTAAAAAATTTAATACAAATGGGCATCAAGTTTTAGAATTGAAAACGAGATTTCACCGACACGAAATACCTGTTCCGAAAGTGATGCTGGGTCTTACCCCGATAATTTTCGTAAAGATGATCGTCAAATTAAAATCAATGTTGGCGAAAAACAAACCAACTTTTATTTTTTGTCCAACAATTGGTGAATGTGAACGCGTCTATTCAATTTTGAGATGCTTTGTTTCTGGCGGCGCATGCGTTCATAGCAAGGATCCCATGCGGCAAAATAAAATAGAATTATTTAAAAAATCAAAATTAAAATATTTAGTAACAACATCGATTTTAGAGCGTGGTATCACTATAAAACACCTACAAGTTTTCGTTTTTAAGGCTGATCGGGAGGATATTTATGATAGTGCAACGTTAATTCAGATATCAGGACGTGTTGGAAGAAAGTGGGACGCCCCAAATGGAGAGGTAATTTTTTATGCTCAAAAGAGAACAAAAAGTATCGATACATGCATCTCAAATATCAAAGAATGTAACAAATGTTTGTAAGATTTGTTTTAAATCGATTCAAAGTTCGAGTTTTTCAGGTTTTTTCTCTTTGAGATCTATCTGCGAATCTTGTAAAAATGAGCTTAATCCCAGATTTTCTCATAATAAATTTCTCGGAAAAAATATTTATTGGATTTATGAATATAACGAAACGTTTAGAAATGCTCTTTATTCTTTAAAAGGGTGCGGCGATTATGAGATGCGAGAAATCTTCCTGTCTGATCAATGTTTCTTTCTTAAAAAGTTCTTTTCAAATCGAATCGTTGTCCCGGCTCCCAGTTTTCATGAGAGGGATGAAAGAAGAGGCTTCAATCATGTTGTTGCTATTTTCGAGCAGCTTGGTCTCCCTATTGAAAGATGTCTCGTAAAAACCGAGGATCGGAAACAAGCGGACTTATCTAAGGCAGAACGACAACTGATTTTTAAGGCAATAAAGCTTGATGAAGGCGCAAAACTTGTCGGTAAACGTGTGTTATTGGTTGACGATGTTTGTACTACGGGTTCCACGATTTCTGCCTGTATCCATCTTTTGGAAAGTCTGAAACCCCGCTCTATTGATATTTTTGTGCTGGCACGCGTAACACGATAAACACCTGTGCGCATTGCCTAGCACGCAGGAAATGATATATAATCATTCGCGACTCTACGGAGGTAATACAAGAAATGGGATTACTCGATAAGATTTTCAAATTTGATAAGCGCGAGGTCGATAAATACGCTCGCGAAGCCGAACAAGTTTTAGCGTTAGATGAAGAGATGTCTGCTCTTACCGACGAACAACTTATTGCCAAGACACAAGAATTCCGCCAATTGTTACAAAATGGCGAAACGATTGAATCAATCAAATACCGTGCGTTTGCCGTTGCTCGTGAAGCTGCGTTCCGTGTTTTGCATCAAAAACCATTCAAAGTCCAGATTATGGGCTCTTTGATCTTAAATAATGGCGATATTGCTGAAATGCGTACCGGTGAAGGTAAAACCTTAACCGCGACAATGGCCGTTTATTTGAATGCTTTAACCGGTTTGGGCGTACACGTTATCACCGTTAACGAATACTTAGCTACCCGTGACGCCGAATGGATGGGCCAAATCTATAGATTCTTAGGCCTTACCGTTGGTGTTAACACCGCCTCTAAATCTCCGGCCGAGAAGAAAGAAGCCTATGCTTGCGACATCACTTATACCACGAACTCAGAATTGGGCTTCGACTATTTGCGTGACAATATGTGCTCGACGTTAGCCAGGCGTGTACTTCGCGGTTTGAACTTCTGTATTGTTGACGAAGCCGACTCCATTCTTATCGATGAATCACGTACCCCATTGATCATTTCCGGCGGCTCAAGGGCCCCAGCTTCCCAATATCAGGTGGCCGACCGCTTCGTCAAATACCTCAAAAAGAACGTTGATTATACGATTGATGTTAAGGACAAAACCTGTTCATTGACCGATTCCGGCACGGAAAAAGCCGAAAGAATGTTTGGCGTTAACAACCTTTATGATCCTGAACACCAAGATTTGGTTCATAGAATCCACCAAGCCCTTAAAGCCAACTACATCATGGCCCGTGATGTTGAGTACATGGTTGATAAAGAAAATACCATCCAACTCATCGACCAGTTTACTGGTCGTATTATGCCGGGCCGTGAATATAACGACGGCTTGCAGCAAGCCATCCAAGCCAAAGAAGGATGTGAGATCAAACAGGAAACCATGGTTATGGCTACCATCACCTACCAAAATTTCTTCCGTTTGTATAAGAAAATCGGCGGCATGACCGGTACGGCCAAGACCGAAGAAGAAGAATTCAATTCCATCTACAACATGAAAGTTGTCTGCGTCCCACCAAATAGGCCAGTTATCCGTGTTGATGACACCGACCTCATCTTTGGCTCCCATGACGCAAAACTTAAAGCGCTGGTAAACGCCATTAAGGAAAGACACGAAAAAGGACAGCCTGTTCTTATCGGTACGGTTTCTGTTGAATCAAACGAAGAAATCTCCAAACTTTTGACTGAAGCGGGCATCCCACACGAAGTGTTGAATGCTAAAAACCAGGCTCGCGAAGCGGAAATCATTTCGCATGCTGGCGAAAAAGGAGCCGTAACCTTGGCTACCAATATGGCCGGCCGTGGTACTGACATTAAGTTAACCGATGAAACTAGAGCCCTTGGCGGCTTGTGCGTCTTCGGTACCGAACGTCATGAATCCCGTCGTATCGACAACCAGCTTCGTGGTCGTGCTGGGCGTCAGGGCGATCCAGGATACTCTCGTTTCTTCATTTCCTTCGACGACGATCTAATGAGACGTTTCGCTCCTGAAAACATCCGCACATTGTTCGCTAACAATTTGCAGGACGAAGCCTATGAAAACAAGATGCTCGCTAACGCAGTAACGAATGCCCAAAAGCAAATCGAGGGCAAAAACTTCGATACCCGTAAGAATTTGAAGGATTACGACGATGTTTTAGCCAAACAGCGTCAGATCACCTACGATAAGCGTGACATTATCTTAAATGCCGAGGACGTCGTTGATCTCGTTCACGATTCCTTTAAGACGACTGGCATGTTCTTGGCCAAAAAAGCCGAGGATCCAAACGGTCAAGAAGGCTTGATTTTAGGTTCTGCCTTGAAAGATCTCGTTGAGCCTAAGTTCTTGCCGGCCGGAAGCTTAAACGTCGCCGCTTTCGATGGTGCGCCATCCGAAGAAGCCGGCTATGATTTGGGCGAGCTTCTCTACAATGCTTATCTCGAAAAGAGAAAGACCTGGCCAAATTCCGCTGCCGATAGCGTCGAAAGACAAATACTTCTTTCCGTCATCGACCGCAACTGGCAGAAGCATATCGATACCATGGCTCACTTACGTGAAGGCATCGGTCTCCGCTCATATGCTCAGAGAAACCCTCTCCAAGACTATGTCAATGAGGGCTACGATCTCTTTAATGAACAAAACGAAAAAGGCTGCGTTGATATCGCCTTCAATTTATTGAATGTCCGTTTGGTCAAAAAAGAACCAGAAGGCGAAAACAACGCCCAAGCCGAAAACAAAGGGGAATAAATGGAAGAGCTAGTCGAATTACGTCAGAGAATCGAACAGTTGGGTACTCTCGTCACGCAGCTCGGTGATTCTCTTTGACCTCGATCGTTTGAACGAGGAAATCAAAAAATTAGACGAGGAGCAGAACGTCGAAGGTTTTTGGAATGACCAAAAGGCCGCCATTGTGGTAGTCAACAAGTTGGCGGATCTTAAAAAACGCGTCGATAGTTATACTCAAATCAAAAAGGATTATGACGATTTAATCGATGTCTTTTCTATGGCTTCCGAAGACCAAGAAATGGCCTCTATGATTCCATCCTTACTCGATGATTTGGAACAGAAAGTCACATCTTTAAGAAATTTGCTCCTCTTTTCGAGCGAATACGATAACTTGAGCTGCACGGTTGAAATTCATCCGGGAGCCGGCGGTACGGAAGCCCAAGATTGGGCGGATATGCTTTACCGTATGTATGTTCGTTTCTGCGAAAGAAACGATCTCAAACTAAAGGTCTTGGATTACGAGGCCGGCGATGAAGCTGGGCTTAAATCGGTTACTTTGAATATTTCCGGAACGCATGCCTATGGTTTGCTAAAGGGCGAAAAAGGCGTTCATCGTCTTGTCCGTATCTCTCCTTTTGATGCCGGCGCAAGAAGACACACTTCTTTTGCTTCAATCAACGTCGTCCCTGAATTTGCCGATCTTTCGGAAGTTGTTATCGACCCGAAAGATTTAAGAGTCGACACTTATCGCAGCGGTGGGGCCGGAGGCCAGAACGTTAACAAAGTATCATCCGCCGTTCGTATCACCCACCTTCCGACCGGAATTGTCGTTCAATGCCAAATCGAGCGTTCTCAGCTTATGAACAAAGCCACATGTATGGAAATGCTGAAAAACAAGCTCATGCAGAAAAAAGTCGAGGAGCGAGAGGCTCAGATGAAAGGTATCGTCGGAGAACAAAAAGCTATTGAATGGGGCTCACAAATAAGATCTTATGTCTTCTGCCCATACACTTTGGTTAAAGACCATCGCACAGGCGAAGAAACCTCACAAGTCAATGACGTAATGGACGGCAATATCATTCGCTTCCTTTATGCTTATTTAGAAATGGAGAGCAGAAACCATGGCAAAAAAGATCAATAAACGTGTTTGGCGCTATATTGAGGCTTATGCCTTGGTTGTTATCGGATGCTTGATCACCGCTTTTGGCGGCGCTGTTTTCCTTACTCCGTGCAACATCGTTTCCGGCGGGGTTACATCCATCGGCATTATTCTCAATAACTATCTCGAACCACTTTTTGGTTTTGACACCAATTCATTGGTTTCGGCTGTCTTCCAAGTCGTATTGCTATTAGTTGGTTGGCTGGTTTTAGGCAAATCCTTTGGATTTAGGACAGCGGTTGCCTCAGTTTTGTTTATCGGCTTCTATGCTTTGTTCAACGAATTTAATATTGGCCATCTTTTGGGACTTGAAGAAGCGTATGCTCAGGCAACTAGCGCCAGCGTTACCGAAGCGGCTGGAACATTGACCTTGATGGGCGTTGCCGGAGGTGCCTTGCAAGGTGTTGGCATCGGCATTGCTTATCTTGGTGGAGCTTCGACAGGCGGAACTGATATTCCGGGGAGAATCCTTGCAAAATTCACAAACATCAAAGAAGGAACATCCGTTTTTGTCATTGATGGCGCTTTGATTATCGTCGGTATCATCGTTTTCCATAATTTCTTGCTTGGTATCGTTGCCGTCGTCACCTCATTTATTTCTTCCACGGCTTTGCAGATGGTTTACAGCAGCATGAATTCCTACCTTATAGTTGACATTATTTCTGACAAATATAAAGAGATTCAGGAATATGTTCACACCCAGACTGAAAATGATGGTCACGCTTCAACTTTGATTCATGCCCAAGGCGGTTATTCGAAAACTGAGAAAGAAATGCTCCGCGTTGTTATTTATAAGAGGGAAGAGGCTAAATTCAGATCAGCCATCTACGAAATAGACCCAACCGCCTTTATCGTTATTTCTCAAGCCAAATCCACCCATGGTTCAGGCTTCGACCCATTGGTCGCCAGACCAGCGGTCAAAATCAAAAAGAAAAAGAAAGACAAGGAATAATGTACGACGATTCCCATCCGTTTGAATTAGTGTCTGAATTCTCTCCGACAGGCGATCAGCCAAAAGCCATCGAAAAGGTCTTGAAAGGCTTTGCCTCTGGAAAAAGAATGCAGGTTATTTTGGGTGCGACCGGAACAGGGAAAACCTTTACTGACGCAAACATAATCCAAGCCGTCAATAAACCGACCTTGGTGTTGGTTCATAACAAAACCTTAGCCAGCCAATTGTATGGCGAGCTTAAATCATTTTTCCCAAATAACCGCGTTGAGTATTTTGTTTCCAACTTCGACTTCTACCAGCCTGAAGCCTATGTGCCAAAAACCGACACATATATTGAAAAAAACGCAGTGATGAACGATGAAATCGAAATGCTTAGGACTTCAGCCGTTAATTCCTTGATCGAAAGAAAAGACACGATTGTCGTTGCTTCCGTCGCCTCTATTTATGGCTTAAGCGATCCTGAAGAATATTCAGGATTGGTATTCGACATCAGACAAGGCGAAACGATTGATAGGAAAGCTTTATTTGCCAAATTGATCGAGTCTCAATATCACCGAGATAATTTCGATTTGAGTCCAGGAACTTTCCGCGTCAGAGGGGACATTATTGATATCGCTCCGATGTCTTCGAGCGAATATTTCATCCGCATTGAATGCTTTGGCGATGAAGTGGATAGAATCGTTAAGATAAACGCTCTTAATAATGAGACCATAGAAACCTACAAAACATATCCGATTTACCCGGCTTACGACCACGCTTCGACGAAGAAACGCCTAGAAGAAGCCTGCGTTACCATCGAAGCCGAACTTAAGGAACGCTTGGAAGAATTCCGCAAAGAAGGAAAGCTTCTTGAGGCCGAACGTTTAGAGCAGCGAACCAAGAATGACATCGAGTCTCTTTTGGAGTTTGGTCGTTGCCCTGGTATTGAGAACTACTCTAGACATATTGATAAACGTAAACCAGGTCAAAGACCGTGGTGTTTGATTGACTATTTTCCTGATGATTTTCTTTTGCTCATCGATGAATCTCATGTAACCATCCCTCAACTGAGAGGAATGTACCTTGGAGACCGCTCAAGAAAAGAAACTTTGGTCGAATATGGTTTTAGGTTGCCATCTGCACTCGACAATAGACCTTTAAACTTTGATGAATTCGAATCCATCATGCCAAAAGAGATTGTTTGCACGTCGGCCACGCCAGGCGAGTACGAACTCGAAAAATGTGATCACGATGTTGCTGAACAAATTATTCGCCCTACCGGTTTATTGGATCCAATCATTGAAGTTAGGCCGTCTTTTGGCCAAATCGATGACATCCTGGATGAGATCAAAAAGCGTCAGGAACGCAACGAAAGGGTCTTAATCGTTACCCTGACTATCAAAATGGCGGAAGATTTGACGACCTATCTGAAAAACGAGGGAATCAAAGTAACTTATCTCCATAAAGACACAAAGACTTTGGAAAGAACCGAAATTATTTATCAGCTCCGCAAAGGCAAATATGACGTCTTGGTTGGTATTAATTTGCTGCGAGAAGGTTTAGATATCCCGGAGGTTTCCTTGATCTGCATATTAGATGCCGATAAAGAAGGTTTCCTCCGTAGCAGAACATCGCTTATTCAGACTATAGGTCGAGCGGCCAGAAATGCGAACGGAAGAGTCATCATGTACGCCGATGGGGTTTCTGAAGCAATGGAAGAAGCCATCACAGAGACTAAGCGCAGAAGAGAAATTCAAAATGCCTATAACGAAGAGTACGGCATAGTGCCGATGACCATTATGAAGGAAATCAGACCGCCGCTTTCTAACTTCGACGAAGGGAATGTCGAAGAGTCGTTTGCTAAGATGTCAAGGTCGGAAATCGAGCGGAAAGTCGCTGAATTGACCAAACAAATGAAACAAGCGGCCAAAGAATATGATTTCGAAAGAGCGGCGGAATTAAGGGACATGATGCTCGAATTGAAGGGAAGACTTTAAAAATTCGGTGGCGATATTTACGAATTATTCGATTAAATCGAAATGTAAACTTGCCTAAGAAAAGGGAATTGAATATAGTAATAGGGCACTTTATAAGTGCAAAGGTAACAGACAATGCTTAAATGGTACGACATCATCTTCATCATCGTTTCGCTCATCCTCATTATTTTGAGCTTGTTGCAAGGCGGTAAATCGGAAGGTGCCTCCGGCGCTATCACCGGTGGCGGTTTGAATGTCTTCGCCAAAACAAAAGAGCGCGGTTCTGAAAAGGTTGTCAGCTGGTTGACCTTCGGGTTCGCTGTCGTCTTCCTCTTCATGGCGTTGCTCATCATTGTTGTCGGTAACACTGGTGGAAGCGAATCGACCGATTCTGATTCCGCGGCAGCCGCCATTGCCATGTTCCTTAAATAATTGAGAAACGATCAATAACCACCCATTGCGGTGGTTTTTTATTTCCAAGTAGTGAACTTATATCCATTTAGTGGTACTTTGATTTTATGGAAATCAAAGAATACGTCTTAAAAAGAAAAATCGAACTCAAGGAAGCTATATCTAGGTTAGATAAAGTTCCTACTTTATGCATTATTTCGGTCGGTGAGAATCCAGCCAGCCAAGCCTATATTCGCGGAAAGATGAAAGATTCGGCTGAAGTTGGTTTTAATGTAGTTCATGTCGCTTTGCCAGAAGATGTGACCCAAGAGGAATTGGACAAAGTCATTTTCGAGAAGAATGCCGATCCTGATATTAACGGCATCTTGGTTCAACTTCCGATTCCAAAACATCTCTCTCCTGATAGGGTGAACGAAATCCTCGATCCAAAAAAAGACGTCGACGGTTTTGTTCCAAACAGTCATTACATTTGTTGCACTCCAAAAGGAATAATGGACTACCTATTAAATGAAGGCTTTGTCTTCGAGGGCAAGAAGGCCGTCGTTATGGGTAGGAGTCATATTGTCGGGGCTCCAATGGCCCAACTTCTTAGAGACAAGGGTTGCAACGTTAACGTTATTCATAGCAAGACCACTGAGGAAGATAGGCAAAAATGGCTCAAAGACGCCGAACTTATCGTTGTCGCGGTTGGCAAAAGAGACATTCTCAATAGTTCTTATGAATTGAACCCAAACGCTTATGTCGTTGATGTAGGCATTAATCGTGACGAATTAGGCAAGCTTCATGGAGATTGCGAACCAAACTTGCCAGTAAAGCTTCAGACTCCAGTTCCAGGAGGCGTAGGCCTACTTACTAGATTGGCCTTGCTAGACAATTTGTTAGAAGCTGCTAAATAATATCTACGGAGGAACTTATATGAAATATTGTCCCCATTGCGGCTCTGAACATCCTGAAGATGCCCGTTTCTGCCCGAATTGTGGCGCGCCATTAAATCAAAACTTTGGTCCAACCCCACCACCCCCACCTATTCCGCCGGTTCCTCCATGCGAGCCAGCGAAGAATAAATACGATTCATTTGCCTTAACCGGCATGATCTTAGGCATTATCGGCCTTGTCTGTGTCGGATCTCTAACTTTTGGGATTCCATGCAGCGTTCTTGCTATCATTTTCTCAGCTATAGCCAAGAAACACTCAAGAGGTGGTGGCAAAGCCACAGCGGGCCTGGTCACCGGTATCATCGGTGTCGCCCTTACCATTCTTACCATCCTTTGGTGCGTGTTGTATATGGGCACCTTCTTCTGGATGTTTGCCTTCTGCATTTAACCAAACAATAAAAAAGTCCCTTGCTAATATGCTTGGGACTTTTTCTTATTCCACGCCGACAATGTTTTTAAATGGAATCTTTATGTCATTTATTTCTAGCATCTTATAAATTGGATCAATCTTGCGAATTATTCCTTCGATAGTTTTGACATGCCCGCCTAAATACACGGAAAGAACGATAGGTTCCCCGCTGTAATTGATTAAGGCGTCGTTTATCCTTTCGGCCTCTGATTCCGAAATGACTGGTTTGCTTTCAATGGCTCTTTCTCTATGCATCGCGTTTAAAAAATCCGCTTGGGATGTTAGTGATTTATAGGCCAACCATTTCTTCATTCCTCTATCTTTCATCGTTTATGACCTCCAATTTGTCCATGCCTTTCCTTAATAGTTGAATGTGGCAACAAGGAAGAGCACCTAAGGGCGGCATTGCTTCCGTATAAGGCCTCTATGGCGCCCAGAGCCTCGTAAAGGTTCTTCTCGTCGGGAATATCTTCAAAGAGGCTTATTTGGTCGCATTCGGCTTCTTCTAAAGAAGAATAGGCAATCGATATGTGCCTCACTCGTTCAAGGACCGGGCCTTCATTCATCAATTCATCGACGGCTTTATATAAATAGGATGGTGAGTCGGTGCTTATGGGTAAGGCGCGTTGCTTGCTATAGAAACCGGTGTCAATGCCTCCGATGGAGATTGATATCTTTCCGGTTAACTTATTCTCATTTCTAAGTCTTTTGCAAAGTTCGTCGGTCATCTCCCTTAAGAGAAGGTGGCATTCAGCTTGGGTGTAGTCCCTTATTAACGTTTGACCAAGAGTGAGACTTCTATTCATCGGAACATAAGCTTGTTCGATGTCTGAATTGTCTATGCCGTTGGCCATATCGTGAAGTTGGTCGCCCACGATGCCAAACTCTTTCTCCAATAGTTCTGTTGGGGCGGCTGCTAATTCTTTTAAGGAATGGATGCCGATCCTTGATAAATGGGACGATATTCCATCGGATATGCCCCAAACCTTGGTTATTGGGTTTATCTTCCATAATTTGGTTTGGACGTCTTTATAATCCCAATGGGCGATATATGGCGGTTTCTTTTTGCCTTCGTTGTCTAAGGCGGCCTTAGCCAAGAACATATTTGGCCCAATACCGGCTGTGGCGATTAAGCCAAGTTCCTTTTTGATTCTTTTCTGAATCCTGGAGATTATCTCTTCAGCTGAGGCACCATACATACGCATATATGGGCCTAAATTAAGGAACGATTCATCGACTGAATAGATGTGCAAATCTTCTTCGGCGACGAAATCTAAAAAGATAGATACGACTTGGGCGCTTATCTTTAAGTAATATGACATCCTTGGCTGAGCGAATATCATTCCAGGCACATCCGGCAAATCTTTCTTCCTGCAAACATTTGGGACGCCGTATTTCTCCTTAAGATATGGGGTGGCGGACATCACGACCGAAGATCCGGATCTATAAGGATCGCAACAGACCAAAGGAGTCTTAAAAGGATCCAGGTGTCTGGCTGCGCATTCGCACGATGCGTAGAAACTCTTTAAATCAATGATGCCGATAACCTTTTCCATGGTGGCCTATATTCTCAACAAATAGAGAAATAAGAACTAGTCTTGTAATCAAGAAATGCGATTGTTTCGAAACAAAAAATTCATAAACATGTAGGTGTTTTATTCACGATGATTCAAGGCCAGTTTTGACACACGGACCAACATCCGATGATGGCTCATCAAAGGCGTTTATATTTTGTCGTTGTAACAAATGCTAAATATCTAAATATCTTTGCATATTGATTAATACCTATTCATATTCGCAACATGGTTTTTCTTCATTGCGCAAGGTAGGGTTTTGCCTTGAATATGGAGTGGTTTGTTCATATAATAGCCAAGCCGTGGGGCATTAGCTCAGCTGGGAGAGCGCCTCGTTCGCAACGAGGAGGTCAGCGGTTCGATCCCGCCATGCTCCACCA
>CAVFGR010000001.1:0-53542 GCA_963622135.1 bacterium | reverse complement strand
ATCGTGTTCTTGGCTTCTTCCAATGCCCCTTTGAGGGAAGCGATGATCTTTTGGCCTTCTTCGAACAAAGAAATGCTTTCTTCCAAAGGAAGAACGCCTGATTCAATCTTATTGACGATCTCCTCTAAACGGGACAATTCTTTCTCAAAATCAATCTTGTTTTCCATTATTCTTCTCCTTCGACCACCGAGGTGATCTTGCCATCTTTCAAATGAGTGGTTATCTTGCTGCCTTTTTTGACATCCTTGATGGATTTGACGATCTTCCCATCGGAAGAATAGACCAATGAATAGCCTCTATTGAGAAGCCGATGATGATCCAACCCATTGAGCCTCGATTCCATCGTATCCAAGGCCCCTTCTTTTCTTAAAACGAGGTTCTTGAACGATAGATTCAATCTCTTTTTTAAGGCCTCAAGGTCTTCCTCGCCCTTCTCGTACATCGAAGATGGGTGGAGGAACATCGGCCTGTTGGCTATAGATAAAAGTCTCGTTTCTTCTTTGTTTATCCTCGCCTTCGTATATGAATTCAGGCTGGATTCCATATCAAGCAGTCCCATATAGATCTCGTTTTGATCAGGCGTGGCCGCTTCGGCGGCGCCGGTTGGGGTGGAAACCCTCTTATCGGCCACATAATCGACCAAGGTGAAGTCTATCTCGTGTCCCACCGCGGCGATCTTTGGGATAGAAACGGCCGCGAAGGCCCTAACCACCCTTTCGTCGTTGAAGGCGTCCAAATCATCGTTGGATCCGCCCCCTCTAGCGAGAATCAAGGTATCTAGTTTGTCCTCGGAAGCCTTACTTAAGGCTTTGACGATGTCTTCCGGGGCGTTTTTTCCTTGGACTAAGGCGTGATAGACATGGAGTTCCGCTATCGGCCAGCGCCTATGAATATTGGTCTTAAGATCCGCTTCGGCGGCGGAGTCTTTCCCGACGATGATGCCGATAGAATTCGGGAAGGCGGGAATGACTTTCTTCTTGCTTTGGTCGAAGAGACCCTCCTTTTGGAGTTTCTCTTTGAGGGCCTGAAGGGCCAATAAGGCTTCGCCTTTTCCGAATAGGGAGAGATTTAAGGCGTTAAATTGGTATCTGCCTTTTTGGGAATACAACGTTACAGAGCCGAAAACGACGACCTCATCGCCTATTTTTGGCGAGAAAGTCAGCCTTGAGGCATAGCTTCCCCACATCACGCAGGTGAGGGTCGATTTTTGGTCCTTGATATCGAAATAGATAGCCGAAGGATATTCCTTATAGGAAGCGATTTCCCCTCGAACCGAGACATAAGAAAGCTCCGGGACGCGTTCAAGAACGCCTTTGGCCATGAGGTTAAGGTCGGTGACGCTATAGAGTTTCGGGGATTCGGGCATTACTTTAAGATGTTATCCAAGATGGCGTTCACGAATTTGTAACGGCCATCATCGAGGTATTTATGAGATAAGTCCAACGCGACAGAGATGATGACTTTTTTATCAGTCTTCTCTTCGCGATGGTAATAGTTGGTGACGGAGAGCAAGAGGATGGCTTGTTCCATGCGATTCAATCGATCTAAGGTCCAATTCCTCATGTTGCTTTCGATGAGCTTGATTTCTTCGTCTTGGTAACGGATGAAATTGACGACGATTTCCTTAGCGAAAAGCGGGACATCATCGAAAGGAACGTCAAAGACGTTGGAAAGGATTTCCTCAACGTTGGCTTCCTCTCCCATATGGGAATAGGTGAGGACGTCATAGAGGGAAATGGCGCTTAATTCTTGAATTTTGTTCCTGGAGAAATCTTTCATCTGTGCTTTTTCCGGCGCTTATCTTATCACATCTTCTTAACAAAAGAAGATAAAAACTTATTGGATTCCCACCACGCGGATGGAAACTTTAAGCGGGACCGTCTCGCACATAAGCGAGATGGCGGAGGTCACTTCTTGCTGAATTTTCAAGCAGACTTCCTGAACATTGGCTTCGGCTTCGATGACGACATCCAAGAAGACTTCGACATATTCGTTCTTATGGATGACGATTTTCATCTTCTCGTTCCAGTCGAAAAGCCACTTCTTAGAAGACTTCTTCGAAGAGTTGAGCTTTGCTCCGGGGACGCCTTCCACCGCTTTCCTGACGATTTTCTCTATGCAGGTGCGGGAAATGCCGATCTCCCCTTTGCGTTTTAAGTTGTTGATGGCGATGTAACCGCTCTTCATAGGCTAACCTTTCTTAATGATATTTCTGACATAGTCAGCGACTGTCTCTGGTTCGAAGCCATAGTGCTTGATGAGATCTTTCATCGGGGCGGAAGCGCCGAATCTTTCGATGCCGTAGACATTGTCAGCGAATCTATACCAACCGGTTGGGACGCCCATCTCCAAAGCGATGCGATTGGCTTTCGGGAGACGGAGGACGCTTTCCTGATAATCCTTCTCTTCTTTTAAGAAGAGGTTTATGGATGGCATGGAGACGATTTCTAATTCGATGCCTTCTTTGGCCAAAATGTCTCTGACTCCTTGGGCTAAGGAGACTTCAGAACCGGAAGCGATCAACTGATAGGTGGCCTTCTCGTTGGCGTCTAAGATATAGGCACCCTTTAAAGCCTTCTCAATGGAGGCGTTGGCCAATAATGGGAGGTTCTGACGGCTCAAAATGATGGAAGTCGGATGGTTTTTGCTAAGCAAAGCGGATTTCCAAGCGGCGTAGGTCTCGATTTCGTCCGCTGGACGGAAGACGACGGAGTTAGGGATGTCACGGAGAGCCTGAATCTGTTCGATTGGCTCATGGGTCGGACCATCTTCCCCAACGGCGATCGAATCGTGGGAGAAAAGATAGATGGCCGGCACTTCTTCAAGGGCAGACATACGGATGGCAGACTTCATATAGTCTGAAAATACTAGGAAACTACCAATATATGTTCTGACTCCGCCGTGCAAAAGCATGCCGTTTTGAATGCAGGCCATGCCGAATTCGCGGATGCCGAAGTTCATGTTGCGGGCCTCTCTGTGCTCAGGAGAGAAGGATGGGTCGCCTGGGATGGCGGTTTTCACCGATCCGGCGACGTCGGCCGATCCACCAAAGGTGAATGGGACGTAATTTCCTAAGGTTTCGACGATGCGGCCCGAACTATTTCTCGAAGCGTCGGTTTTCGGGGCTTTCGGATAGAAATCCTTAAGCAGTTCGTCCATATTCGGATTCAAGGCCTCTTCGAACTTCGCATATTCTTCCGGATATTCTTTAGAATATCTGACTAATTCTTCCTGATAGGCTTCATAGGCTTTTTTGCCTCTTAAACCGAAAGTCTCTTTCAATCTTTCATAGACTTCAGGCTCGATGGTGAACGGCTCGGAATCATAGCCATAGAAAGCCTTGGCTTCTCCACCGATTTCTTCTCCTAAAGGAGAACCATGGGATTTATGATTGCCGGCGAGTTTGGTGCCGTAGCCGATGACGGAGTGGATGATAATGACGCTTGGCTTCTCTTTGGATTCCTTGGCTTTGTTCAAAGCCTCATCCAACGCCTCTAAGTCATTGCCGTCCTCTACTTCGTAGACATCCCAGTTGGAGGCCTTGAAGCGCAAAGCGACGTCATCGTTCATCGAATTGGAGGTCGGGCCGTCCAAGGTGGAGCCGTTCGCGTCATAAGCCAAGATGAGATTGTTCAATTTTTGGATGCCGGCTAAGGAAATGGCTTCCTGAGAAATGCCTTCTTCCAAGCAGCCATCACCGCATAAACAATAGACTTTATGATAGCATAATCTCTCGCCTTCCTTATAGGAAGCGGCGATGTGTTTCTCCGCCATGGCGATGCCGATGGCCTGGCCGACGCCCATGCCTAATGGGCCGCCGGAGACATCAACGCCCGGGGTCACGCCGACTTCTGGATGGCCTGGGGTTTTGCTTCCCCACTGACGGAAAGATTTGATATCATCCATCGAAACGCCATAACCGGCCATATGAAGAATCACATATAAGGCGTCGGAAATATGTCCAGAGGATAGGACGAATCTATCCCTATTGAACCAATTTGGGTTCTTTGGATCGCTGATCAAGTGGTTGCGGTAAAGCAAATACATGAAAGGCGCGGCATCCAAAGCCATACCTGGGTGGCCGGAATTGGCCTTGTTGACTTCGTCAATGACCAGAGCGCGCAAAGTGGCGATGGCCTTCAAGTCGATTTTGTCGAATTTAGCGGACATATTTAACCTCCATTTTTTATATGTTTACTATCGTAAATCTTCTCTTAATTCGATGCCTAAGACATCTAATTGCTCTTTCGAGACTCTAGCTGGGGCGTGGCTCATCGGATCGCCGGCCTGCAAGTTCTTCGGGAAGGCGATGACATCGCGGATATTGTCGGTGCCGGTGAGAATCATGGTCAAACGATCGAGACCGAGGGCGAAGCCACCGTGTGGCGGGACGCCATAGCGGAAGGCATCGACGAACCAGCCGAATTTCTTGGCGACGTCTTCTTCGGATAAGCCTAAGAGACGGAAAATCTTCCATTGGGTGTCGTGGTCGTAAATTCTTAAGGTTCCACCACCGGCTTCATAGCCGTTTATGACAATGTCATAAGCATAAGCCAAAACGGCTTCTGGATCAGTATCCAATAAAGGCAAATCCTCATCGCGTGGGCGGGTGAATGGATGGTGCTCAGCGCTATAAACGCCAGGTTGACCGTCGACTGCGTCGAACATCGGGAAATCGATGACCCAAAGCAAATCGTAAGTCCCATCTTTGATAAGACCCAATTCCTTGGCGAGTTTGGTACGGATGGCACCTAGAGCAAAGCACACGGCGCGTCTCTCGGCGTGGGCGCCGACTAAGACGTAGTCATTCTCTTTGAGACCTAAAGTCTCAATAAGCTCCTTTTGGGTGTCTTCGTCCATGAATTTGAGGAAGGATGATTCGAGCTTGCCACCGATGTACTTGAAGGCGGAAAGCCCATTGACTTTGAACTTCTTAGCTTCGCTAATGAGGTTATCAAGGACTTTTCTCGAAGCCTTGTCGGCGTAATTAGGAACGACGATGGCTTTGATATACGGGGTGGAAGCGAAAGCCTCGAAAGAGGTTTTCTTCATGATCGCGGTTACGTCATGGAGTCTCAAGTCGTAACGGGTGTCTGGCTTATCGGAGCCATAATTGTCCATTGCATCCCAGAATTTCATTCTTCTAAGAGGCAGCTGGATATCGTAATTCAATATCTCTTTGAAATAACGTTTTAGTAGTTTTTCAGTCATTTCCAAGATTTCATCTTGGCTTAAGAAAGATGTCTCGACGTCGATCTGAGTGAATTCCGGCTGGCGGTCGGCACGCAAGTCTTCATCTCTGAAGCAGCGGGCGATTTGGTAATAACGTTCCATGCCGCCGATCATCAAGAGCTGTTTGAAGAGCTGCGGGGATTGTGGCAAAGCGTAGAAGGAGCCATTTCTCACACGGCTCGGGACGAGATAGTCTCTCGCGCCTTCTGGCGTGGCCAAATTGAGAATCGGGGTCTCGATCTCGGTAAAGCCGAGGGAATCGAAATAATCCCTGGTGATTTTCATGATTTGGGCTTTGGTGCGCAATCTGGATTGGACGATCGGGCGGCGGATATCGAGATAACGATACTGCAAGCGGGTGTCTTCGAGCGCGTCCGTGTCATCCGCGATGATGAAAGGCGTGGTGATGGCTTTGCTTAGCACCGAGATGGATTTCACCTCGACCTCCACCTCGCCGGTCTTCAGTTTCGGGTTTGGGTTGTCTTTTTTCCTAACGACGCCTTTGACGTTGATGACATATTCGTTTCTGACATCAGGAATTTCGACGTTATCGTTTACGATAAGTTGGATGATTCCGGTCGTGTCGCGGAGATCGATGAAGGTCAATCCGCCTAATCTTCTGGTCTTGCTGACCCAGCCGACCAGTTCGACTTCCTCATTGACGTTGGTCAGTCGTAATTCGCCGTTATTATGGGTTCTATACATAATCTTCCCCTTTATTCGTTTATCCCGAAGAGAGAATCAATTGTTTCTAACAAATCTTCGAGTTTGACTTCTTTTTGCTCGGCCTTGGCCAAATCTTTGATTTGGCAAACGCCTCTTTCATATTCTTCTTCGCCGATGATGATGGCGTATTTGGCATTCCTCTTGGTGGCTTTTTTGAACATCGAGCCAAGCTTGGAGGCATTATAAGGCGCCTCGGTCTTATAGCCGTTCATCCTAAGCTCAGTCGCGAGCTTGAAGGCGTTATGGACCATGCTCTCGCCCACCGGCATCACGTAGATGTCGAGGCCTTCGTCCAAATCTTGGAAGAGATTCAATTCATCCATCATTGAGGCGACCCTTTCGACTCCGACGGCAAAGCCGACGCCGGCCATGTCTGGTCCACCGAACTGCTTGATGAGGTTGTTGTAGTGCCCACCGCCGCAGAGGGCGCCGTAATCTTGCCCGGTTTCGCTCTTGGCGTGGATCTCGAAGACGACCTCGGAATAATAATCCAAGCCTCTGACGAGATTGTCATCGACTTCGTAATCGACGCCCATATCGTTTAGGATGCTTAAGGTCTTATAGAAACGAGCTTCGCTCGCCTCTGAGAGATAGTCCTTGATCTTCGGGGCTCCTTTGGCGATTTCTTGGTCGTGCTCGACCTTGCAATCCAGCATGCGGAGAGGATTGAGGTTCAATCTCTCGTGGCAATCCTCGCACATCTCATCGATATGTTTGGAGAAATATTCCTTCAATGCCTCGCGGTAATTCTTCCTGGATTCTTCGTCTCCCAAAGTGTTTATCTTAAGAGAAACGTGCTCAAAGCCTAACAAAGCAAAGCTTTGGATGGCTAAAAGGATCGTTTCGGCATCCGCCTCGGCACAATCGGCACCGATGGCTTCGACGCCGAATTGGGTGAATTGGCGATATCTGCCAAGCTGCGGCCTCTCGTAGCGGAAGGCTGGACCTTCGTAGAAAATCTTGATGGGAAGATCTTCGGTCGCATAGTACTTATTGCTCACGATGGCACGCATGACGCCGGCGGTGAATTCCGGACGCAAGGTGACAGAACGGTTTCCTTTATCTAAGAAGGTATACATCTCTTTTCTGACTATGTCAGAAGATTCTCCTGTCCCTCTTTGGAAGACTTCGGTGTATTCCATAATGGGGACGTTGAGTTCGTGAAAGCCGTAAAGCATGGCCGCGTTTTTGAACATTTCGCGGACATAACGGTTCTTTGTGGCTTCCAAGGCATACAAGTCATGGGTTCCTTTGACTGGCATTACGCTCATAAAATTCCTCCTAGTGATTGGTCCTAGACGTCTTATAGACGCCGGAAATGGTTGTTAAGGCGCCGAATATTTCCTGGATGGCGGCTTCGTTTTTGACGAAGACGGTGACGGAGATATCGACGGTGTTCGTGTTGTTGATCAACTTGGCCCGCAAATCTTTGACGGGGACGTTCTTGGTGGAAACGATCGCCAAGATGTCGGCGATTAAGGATGGGCGGTCGCTGGCCTGAATCTGGATTTGGGCTGGGAAGGTTCTACCTTCCAAATTGTCTTTCCAGAAGACCTCGACGCATCTATTTTCCTGCCCGACGATGTTTTTGCAATCCGGACGATGAACCGTCAGCCCTTTGCCTTTGGTGATATATCCGACGATTGTATCGCCTGGAACAGGCGAGCAGCATCTTCCCAAGGTGACCGCGAGATTATCGATGCCATGGACATAGACGGGATTCTTATCGTCTTTCGACGCCATTACCTTGAAGGTCTTGCTTGGCAAAGTCGGCTTGCGCCTATAACCCAAGAAGGACAAAACGGCAGATGCCGTCGGATTCTTCGAATTGATGGCTTTGTATAAATCTTCGAGCTTGTCGAAATGATATTCGTCCAGAGCTTTCTTTGTTAGGGCTTCTTCGAGATCGGCTTCTTCAATGCCACAGGCTTTGGCGGCCTCTAGCATCGTCTCTTTGCCTTTCCTTGCCAATTCGGCGGCGTTTTCCTTGTCCAATTTGGCGTTGAGGAAGCGTTTGATATGGTTCTTGGCGGCGCTGGTTGCGACGTAATTAAGCCAGGCGCTGCTTGGCCCAGGGGATGTTTTCGAAGTTTTTACTTCGCATACATCGCCGGTTTTGAGCGGATGGTTCAAAGGAACGAAGTTCCCGTTGACGATACCGCCGGTCGCCGAATCGCCGACCTTGGTATGAATCTTGTAAGCGAAGTCCAAGACGGTTCCGCCTTGTGGAAGGTCTATGACCTTGCCCATCGGGGTGAAGACATAGACGTTGGCGTTGAAGACGTCGTTGGCCAAAGCGTTCATATAGGACTTCGCGTCGTTGTTCGACTCACCGGTCGAGACCAAATCCCTGAACCAATGGAGTTTTTCTTCGATGTCTCTCTGCTCTTCTTTGGCGTTGTAATTGCCTTCTTTGTATTTCCAATGGGCAGCGACGCCGGTTTCGGAGATTTTGTCCATCTCTTCGGTGCGGATCTGAATCTCATAGACGTTTCCATCCCCTGCCAAGATCGTCGTATGCAACGACTGGTACATGTTCGGCTTCGGCATGGCGATATAGTCTTTGAAACGTCCCGGGACCGGTTTGTAGGTAGCGTGGATAATACCTAGGATTTCGTAACAGTTAAGTTCTGTCTTCGTAATGATACGGACGGCGAGGATATCGTAGATTTCATCGAATTTCTTGTCTTTCGTATACATTTTGCGGTAAATCGAATAAATCGATTTCACGCGTGATTCGATGCGGAAAGGAATCTTCCTTTGGAACAAGATGTCGGCGATCCTCTTTTTAAGAGCGTCCAACGATTCCTTTCGATTCTCGATGCTTTCATCTAGCATCTTGGAGATATATTCATATTTCTCGGTCTCGAGGTATTTGAGGCTCAGTTCTTCGAGTTCGGATTGAATCTGATACATGCCTAAGCGATGGGCGATAGGGGCGAAGACGTCCAAGGTTTCCCTGGCTAAGGCAATCTGTCTGTCTCTCTTTAAAGAAGAGAGGGTGCGCATGTTATGGAGCCTGTCCGCCAATTTGATGATGATGACGCGGACGTCTTTGGCCATGCCTAAGAAGATTTTCTTATGGTCTTCGGCTTCGAAATCGGCCTCGGTGCGGCGCGAGAGTTTCATCCTTTGGATTTTGGTCAGGCAATCGACCAAAAAGGCGACTTCTTCGCCAAACTGCTTTTTGATATCCTCGATGGTCGTGTCGGTGTCTTCCACCACATCGTGGAGGAAACCGGCGGCGATGGTGGCCGGACCGGCTTGCAGGGAAGCCAAGATATAGGCGACTTCGATCGGATGCTGGATATATGGCTCGCCCGATTTTCTATACTGATCTTTGTGCTTGAGGGCCGCCAATTCGTAGGCGTCCTTGATCAATTGCTTGTTTTTCGGGTCTTGGAGATACAAAGAAAAAACGGCTTCGACGTCCAGATAGGTGTGCATCGGGTAACCGCCGTTGGGGATTAGGGTTTCTTTGTTCGCGCCTTCTTCCATGCGTTAATTATACGCTCACACGCATGAACAAAGCCAACAATTTAGAGAATGATATCGATTACATCGGCGGAGACGGTTTTCCTTCCGCGATAGACATTTAGGTTCATTTCGAAAATCAGGGTGACCTCGCCGAATTGAGGAACGTCGTCTCTTTTTACGTTGAAAGAGAAGATTCTGGCATTCGGGCCAATGTAGGTTTGCAGACGATTTCCGTCAGGAGAAAATAGCAGCCTATCTCCATCTATCTTTAATGAGAACAATGGCTGATGATGGCCTTGCCCAAATGGGGCGAAAGAACGGAGGATCTCTAAATTCTCCATTGTGATTTCGTCTAATGAAAGTTCGATGGTTTCTTTGTTTTCTTTGATGAATGGCTTATTGTCGCAGTATGCGTTCAATGCATCTTCGAAGGCGGAAAGGTCGTCCTTCTTAATCGAGAAACCGGCTGCGAAAGCATGACCTCCACCGGTTAGCAACATCGGCTGGACTTCTTTCATGAAATCCGTCAATGGACAGCCATCCTTGCTACGGAGGGAACCGACCAATACGTCCTCTACCCTTTCGGAGTCAGAATAGACGCCGACTGGCTTATTGACCTTTTCGAGGATTTTGTTGGCTAAAAGGCCATTGATGCCTTCTGGCAGGTTTGATTTAAGTAAGACCGAAGGCTTTTCCGCATCGTAACTTAAGGATGACGCCGTGGCGGATACAAGGTCTTTCCTCTCTTTGTTGATGTCTAGCATCCAATTGGCAATCAAAAAGGAATCGTCCCCGTTTGGATTGGTGAAATATTTAATCAAACGGTTTATTTTGTTTCCGGTGTTCATCCTGCCGATTGAATTGATGGCTGGGATAACTTGCATAGACAAAACGATCTCATCTAGCTTCTCGTTTTTTACGAGTTTATCAAAGGCGGGATTGCCTAATTCGTTCCATAGTTTCATGGCTAAACCCACCGCGCGGCGATTATAGGAAACGATTTCCATCGCATCGGATAAGAGGGAAGTCGCGCCCAACATTTCAAGATATGCGTCTTGCCTTTTTAAAAGTGCGACGGAGAAGAGGTAAGAAAGGAAGCCAGCGGAAATCGAAGGGGTCGAGAGCCCGACTGTCAGAGGGTGGATAAGAGAGACAATGTGCTCTGGCTCTTTTTCGTAAGAATGGTGGTCGAGCACGATAACATCGACATTATTTTGATGCGCTAGCTCGATTGCCTCATTGGCGGTCACCCCGTTATCGACGGTCAAAATCAACGAATAAGATTTAACGATCTTCTCGGTGTTAATAACATTTAGCCCATATCCATCGATATATCTCGAAGGAAGATAGGCTTCTGCTTGAAGGCCGAATTCATTCAAGGCCATTTTGCTTATCGAGGCCGCCATGACCCCATCGCAATCGTAATCGCCATAGATCAAGACTTTCTCGTTTTTCTCTTTGGCTTCTTCTAAGCGGAGGATGGCTTTCTTAACGCATTCACATTCGGAGATATCAGGAATATCGGAAAAAGAAAAAGGCGCCGAAAATTCGGCGTACCCTTTTTCGTCAAGGTTGTAGAAATTTAATAGTTTGTGGAAAAAGTCCATTAGTCGTTGATGCCGATGAAGGTTGCTTCTTCCGGCTCGGCGCCTTTCTTTTTGGAACCTTGTTCTTTGTTCTCTTCCTTTTTAGCTGGCTTAAGGGAAGCACTCAAGGCTTTCAAACCTTTGGCGGACTTGATGCTGATAGGAGCCAGCAAAGCGATGATCATGATGGTGGCGAAGATGACGCCGATCAAGGTCGCTAAGTGGAGATAAGCCCAGGATTCGACGCTTAAGCCCAAATAGATGAGCGGTCCACCGATGCCGATGAAGGCTAACATGACGATTTGCTCAATGGACTGGCTGGAAGCGGTCTTCAAGCACATCGAGCGGAATTCCAAATTGTCCTTCTCTTTCTCTCTGGAGTCTCTGAAGAGCTCTTTTTCTTTAGAAAGGATGAATAAGCCGATTGCGATAGCAAAGATGGCAACAAAGACTGGAGCCATAGCCGAAACGGCAGGGACCTTTATTCTAGTCAAGGAGAAGAAGGCGCTGGTCAATAAAGCGGAACCGGTAGCTAAGACGGTTAAGGTCAAGCCACGGCTGATCTTATAACGGCAAGCGAGATAGACGGCTGTGATGGCTAAGCCAACCCCAAGTCCGAGCCAGACATCGCCGACGGACGGCGTACCGGTGATACCTTCGGTATTGGAGACGGTGACATGGGTGTCATCTTCGTCCAAAACGGAGTTAACGGCGGAATCCAACGCATCCTTTAAAGTGGTGAAATGGCTTTCGCTGCCAGAATCGGCGGTTACGACAAAGTCGTAAGCTTCGGAATCGGCATAATAATTCGTCCATTCGATGGTGTAATAATCGACATCCATGGTCTTCTCGTCATCGGAAAGATAGATGGTAGATTCTTCCAATTTGATGGAATCGATGGAGAGGGTTTCACCATTAACGGTGATTTTATTTAAGATCTCATTTTGGAACTGAGTCTCGTTGTTGACGGGCAATAAGGAATTCTGGGCGGAACGATATTCAACCACCGCGACGGTGTTCTTATCGTATTGGGTGGAATAGTTATAAATATTGCCGGTGACGCTGAAAGTGATCAATCCGGCGATGGAAGCGATGCCGAGAACGGCGGCGATGATACCGACTGGCTTAAAGGCCTTCGTGGTGTCTTTCGAAGCGAAAGCACCGAAATAAGATGGCTTTTCGTCAGCGGCGAGGTTCGGGATGTTCTTCGGGTCGACGTTGTAGATAGGAGCAGGGTTTTTGGCGACGCTGCTGGAATAGGCGAGCATCGCGGCCTGCAAACGCAAGACGATGAGGTTATAGATAGCGGAGAAGAAACCGCCTAAGACCATCATAAGTCCGGCTTTGCCGGCAAAGGATGGGATAAAGCCATAGATGCAGACACCGATGATGATGGAGACGATGGAGACATCCAAAGTCGGGAACAAGCTACGCTTGGCGGCTTCCTGATGGGCTTTTTTGGTCGAACGTCCCTGATAGAGCTGCTCTTTGAATTTGGAGAAATAGAACATTCCGCCGAAGGCGCTGACGAGCATCGAGATGAGGATGCCGAACAAAGCGCCGATGCCGAATTGGGCACCGAAGGCCGAATAAAGAAGGAGCTCGCCCATGAGGGTGAACGCCATCGAAGAGAGAATGGCCAATGAGCCCATGCGATAATAGGCGCCCAATAAGACGGCCATGAAGACGATGGCCACGATGGAGGCGATCATCGTCGTATTGAATGCAGGATGCTGAGCCCAATCGCCGATATTGATCAAATCTTCGGCGGTCGCGGCGACATCGGTCGAGAAAGCAAAGGTGATGTCATATCCAGAACCAATCTCGCCATAATCGGAGGCGTTGAGCAAAAGCTTGTAGTAATTGGCGGCCATATAGGCTTCCGAAGCTTTCGAAGAATCGAAGCCGTTTTCGGTTAAGGCGGAAGAAGATGGGATCAACTGGAATTCCGTGTATTTGTCGTCGTCGTTATCCGGCTCATACCAGGCGTAGCTCGCATCTTCGGCGAAAATCAAACGCTTGGCCATATTCGCGTCGGCATCCTCGCCCTGGGCGGTTGCCTTGGCATAGGTATCGCCTTCTTGCTTATGGGACCAAACGGTCAAATAACAGACTGATTCCTCTTCCCCTGTGTCTTCATTGGCGGAGTGGTTGTTGTTCTGGCAGAATTTGATGAGATTGCCGAAGTCGCCGGTGTCTCCTTCTTCATTGACAGGAATGACGACGGCTGGGACTTCACCGCCAGAGACGGTGACATATTCGAGGCGGGCTTCCTGATTGTCGAACATCGTGGCGAAGCTGTCTTTGTAATCGTAATCTTCATGGGTATCAAGCGATGCTCCTACGGAGAAGTCTCCGCCGGAGAAAGCTAGATAATTTTGCAAATATGTATATTCGATTTCTTCTTTTTGCGAACGGATTCTGACTTTGATGGTGTCTGGGCCTTCTTTGATGACATCGGCTTCGGTGCCCCAGGCTTCCAAACGATCTTCGAATTCTTCGCCGATCAAATTGACGGCAGAGCCATCGTCATCGACGTAGTTTTCCTGCTTGACGCCATTATAGGTAGTGCCTTTATCCGAGATTCTGAAAACCAAATCCTTTCCGGAAGCATACGAGATGTCCGGGTTAAGACCTAAAATGGTTGGGCCAAGCAAGGCCGCGGCGCCTAAAAGCAGGGCGCTGGAGAATAAGATATATCCGATTTTACGACGCATAGGGAGAATCCTCCTAAAGTTGCTCTTCGTGCGCGTACGCTCATAATGCAAAAAACGCGCAAGGGTGCAGCCATAAGCATACAACCTATACGCGTGTAAGGCAAAAGGTTTTTTGTTCTTACCCTCTAAAAGAGGGTGGTCTGATAGGCGATTTTAAGATGCTCGTAAGCTTTGGAAGTCGCCACGCGCCCCCTTGGGGTTCTGTTGATCATGCCAATCATGACGAGATATGGCTCATAGACATCTTCGAGATTGGTGATTTCCTCGCCGATGGAGGCGGCGATGTTCTCTAACCCCACCGGGCCTCCGCGGAAGCGTTCGATGACGGTTTTGAGATAACGGATGTCGACATCGTCCAATCCGAGTTCGTCGATCTTAAGGGCGTTCAAAGCTTTCAAAGTCAGGGCTTTATCGATGCTTTCTTTTCCTTCATAGTTGGCGAAATCCCTCACTCTTTTAAACAAACGGTTAGCGATTCTCGGCGTTCCTCTGGAACGTTCGGCGATGATATGGGCGGCTTCTGGGGAAATCTTCGTTTGAAGGACTCTTGAGGTTCTCTTGACGATTTCGGTGAGTTCATCGGCGGTGTAAAAGTCTATCTTGGCCGAGATACCGAAGCGACTGCGCAGAGCGTTGCTCAGATCGCCTGCTCTCGTCGTTGCCCCCACTAAAGTGAAAGGGGGAATTGGGAGTTCGAGGGAACGGGATGCGCCATCGCGATTGACCATGATGGACAATTTGAAATCTTCCATAGCCCCATAAAGGACTTCCTCCACCACTCTTGGAAGGCGATGGATTTCATCGATGAACAAAACGTCTCCGGGCTCGATTTCCGACAAAACGGCGGCTAAATCCCCGGGCTTCTCGATCGATGGGCCATTTATGGTTTTGACCGAGCCGCCCATCTCGTTGGCGATGACGTAAGCCATGGTCGTCTTGCCTAAGCCAGGAGGCCCATAAAGCAAGACGTGATCGAGGGCTTCTTCCCTCTTTTTGGCAGCGCCTAAAAAGATGCGAAGGTTGGCTTTTAATTCGCTCTGACCAACGTATTCATCGAGGGTTTTTGGACGGAGGGAGAGCTCGGAGTCCAATTCTTCGCTTTTTAATGAAGCGTCTAAAATCCTTTCCTTGCTCATTTGCTTTTCCTCAATTTCTTCAGGGCGGCTTTCAATAAGCCTTGGCTATCGAGGGATGGGTCGCTGATGGAAGATAGGGCATCATCGATTTCTTTGACCCTGAAGCCCAAAGATTTGAGGGCGTCCCTAACCTCGTCGTATTGCTTCGGATTGGCCTTCCCGCCATCCTCGGTGAGGTGGCCTTTGAGGTCCAAAATAATCTGGGCAGCGGCTTTTGGCCCGATGCCAGGCAACTTTTTGAGATAGCTGGTGTTGTTGGATTGGATGGCTTTGAAAAGAGCGTCCGCGGTCGTTGCCGATAAGGCGTTTAAGGCCGTTTTTGGGCCGATGCCTTTGACGGTGATGAGGGATTGGAAAGCCTCTTTCTCTAACAGAGTTGAGAAACCGGCGAGATAATGCTCGTTCTCGCCATAGACTTCGTAAGTGTAGATAGTGGCTTGCTCGTTATAGGAAAAGTCATCCGTTCTGGAAACCAAGCATTCATAAGCGACGTCATGGACATCGATCACGACGTAATCCTTGCCTTTATGGACGATTTTGCCAGTCAATGAATAAATCATAGATTTATAGGAAAATGCATAAGATGGCTATGGCTAGGGCCAATATCGCCCCTAGACCCAAAGCCAAGGCTTTGCCTAATGTTTTCCCTTCGCCCTCCTTTCTTGTCATTCGCTGTAAGTGAAATGGAAGGAGCCGATTTTGACGTCGTCGCCCTCCTTGATTCCTTCTTTACGCAGGGCGTTTTCGATTCCGATTTTCTGAAGATAACGGATCAAACGCTCCATGCCTTCTTCTTGTTTGGTGTTTATCAATGAGACTTTCAAAAGGACCTCATCTCCGATGATTTCCCAATGTCTGAGATCAGGATGGAGGACTTCGAAAGCGTCTTTCTTTTCTTTGTGGGCGTCATAAACCTTCATCGTTTCGGCCTTTTCCATGCCTTTGAGCGGGAACGGCTCGGTGACGTTAACCAAATAACGGGCTCTTTCAAGGATTTCCTTTAAGCCCTCGTGGGTGTAGGCTGAAACGCCGTATGATTCGAAACCGAGTTTCTTGTCGAATTCGGCTTTCCTTTCTAAAGCCCCGTCCTCATCCATTTTGGAAGCGACGACGATCTGCGGCCTGTCTTCGAGCCTGGCTCCATAGCCTTTAAGCTCCTCGTTGATGGCTAAATAATCCTTATAAGCGTCTCTTCCCTCTTCCATTGAGACCATATGAATCAAAACACGGGTTCTTTCGATGTGGCGTAAGAAATCGATGCCTAAGCCTTTGCCTTCATGAGCCCCTTCGATGAGGCCTGGCATATCGGCTAAAACGAAAGATTCCCCATCTTCCATCACGACTACGCCTAAATTAGGGGAGATGGTGGTGAAAGGATAGTCTGCCGTTTCGACATTGGCCTTGGTTGAAATGTTCAAGAAAGTGGATTTTCCTACGGATGGGAAACCGATTAGTCCGGCGTCGGCGACCATCTTCAATTCCAGAATGAGTCGTTTTTTGATGCCTGGGAAGCCGTTTTCCCCGATTCTCGGAGCACGTTGTCTCGAAGATTTATAGCAGGCGTTGCCCTTTCCACCCCTTCCGCCTTCGGCGAGAAGGACTGGGATATTCTCTTCTTTGATGTCGGCAAGGATCTTTCCGGTTGAGGCATCGCTGATGACGGTGCCAACCGGGACCTCCACCGTGACGTCTAAGCCAGCGCGGCCGGACATCTGTTTTTTGTTGCCGTTTCCACCGTCCATGGCGATGATGGTGCGGCTGTGGCGGAAATTATATAAGGTGTTGAGGTTTCTTTTGCCAACGAAATAAATCGATCCGCCTCTGCCGCCGTTTCCGCCGTCAGGACCACCGAATTCTCCGTTTTTATCGTGCAAAAAAGAGATGCAGCCATCGCCGCCTTTTCCGCTTCTTATCTCGATTACGCAGCGGTCGATGAGCATTCCTTTTCCTCCTTATAATGTTTCTTGTTTCTTCTGATTTTCATCATGTCCTTATAGAAAGCCCAAGCGGTCTTTATTGGGGATTTGATGGTCGAATCCGGATCGTCGGTCCATCGGACCGGGATCTCGATGTATTTATAACCATTCAATTTCAAATAGTAGAGATATTCCAAATCGAAAGCGAATTCGGAGGTGATCTGCTTGGCTATCATTTTCTTAGCAACGTCGGTTTTGAAAAGTTTGTAGCCGCATTGGGTGTCGTGGACTTTGATATGGAATGTCCACCTAATCAAGGTCTTTGAGCCCCAAGACATGACTCGTCTTATAAATGGGGCTTTGTTAACGATGAGAGACCCTTTCATATGACGGGAACCAACGATGCAATCTTGCTCTTCGAGTTTGTCCCAATAAGAATCCATGCAGTGCAAATCAGTGGCGAAGTCGGCGTCCATGAATAAGACATATTCGCCTTCGGCGGCCTCGATTCCCCTCCTTATCGCGCGGCCTTTCCCTCTATTCGGATCAAAGGGGAGGAAACGGACGTTCTTTGGGAGATAGGCTTTGGCTTCTTCGGCCAAACGCTCATTCTCTTCGTTGGAATTGTTGACGACGATTATGCATTCGTAATCAAACCCAAGGCCATCAAAATACGGGAAGAGCTCTTCCTGCATATGACGGAAGAGGCGCTCGCTTTGGTTTCTATTAGGCAAAACAATCGAAAGTTTCATAGTTATTATTATAACAATAAAGTTATAAAAGAATAGAAAAACGGCTCGATAAACGAGCCGTTCAACTATCAGATAATTTATTTCGCGACTGGATAGACGGAAACTTTCTTTCCGGAACGTCCATCGCGCTCGAATTTGACGATGCCATCGATTAAGGCAAAGACGGTATCATCGCCGCCGATTTTGGCGTTGGTGCCAGCGTGCATCTTGGTGCCGCGCTGACGATAGATGATGCTGCCGGCGGTGACGAATTCTCCGTCGCCGACCTTGGCGCCTAAACGACGACCGGCCGAATCACGGCCGTTCTTAGTGCTGGAAACACCCTTTTTCGAGGCAAATAACTGAAGATCGATAATGAATTTCATGGTGTTACTTCCTTTCTAGGGTCACATACTTCGGGTAAGAAGCTGCGACGCATTGGATTTGGGTTACGATGGTCTCTAAGACCACGGTGTCCCTTTTACTTGGGAGAGATAGGCAGTCGATACTGCCGAATCCGCTCAATTCCTTGAAGCTGAAGTTAGACTCATCTAAGGCTCTCATCCCACCGAGAAGGATGGCACTGACGGCGGCACAGACAACATCGTGTCCTTTTTCGCCGCTATTTGCATGTCCTTTGCAGGTGATGGAGACTATTGTTTCGTCTTTATAGATAACTTCGACTTTGATCATTAGGCCTTGATTTCTTTGATAACCAAGCAAGTGTAAGGCTGACGATGACCTTTGGTCTTTCTTTCGTTGGCCTTAGCCTTGTACTTGTAGATGCGGATTTTCTCACCTTTGCCCTGCTTCTCGACCTTGGCGACGACTTCGGCTCCGTCGATGTATGGATTTCCGACGACAGTCTTTTCGCCTCCGACGAAGAGAACTTTGCTGAGGGTGATTTCGTTTCCGGCTTCGGCGTCGAGCTTTTCGACGTAGATCTTATCGCCGACGGCGACTTTGACCTGCTTACCACCGGTTTCCACGATAGCGTACATTTTTTGTTCCTCCTATTTGGTGCTAATGACTCGCTCATGACAGCCACATCCAAGATGATGTAGTTAGTTGCTGGTACGAAGCGGTTGTAACCCCAAAGCGGGGGCGACAACGTGTAAACTATATCCACCGAACTTCATTTTGGCAAGTTTATATTTATATAATTCGATTTTCAAAGAACAATGATGAAACAAGTTTCAAAGGGTTTTGCGAAATTCTATTTTATCCATTTCTTAAATAATCCTTGCTCGGAAAAGGAGTAATACGAGTCTTCCCCGGCAATAACATGATCAAGAAAGACGATTCCCAACTTCCTAGCTTCCTCATTTAAACGATAGGTTAACTCAATGTCATTGTTGGAAGGTAGAGGGAAGCCTGACGGGTGGTTGTGAAGTAAAATAAAACCATAAGCTCCGTCTTTTAAGACCTTTGATAAAGTCTGCCCGAAAGAAATCGATGAGAAGGCTTTATTATTTAGAGAAAGCAAATGCTCGGCGATAAGGGTTTTATTTCGATTAACACTTAATAAAATAATCGTTTCACGCTCGTTTGCCTTCCATCTTTGGCGGTAGTAATCGTATATTTCCTCGGGCCTTATAAAACACTTCAGAGGCTCTCTTTTGGCTCTTTTCGCTAGCTCGGCAATCGCTAGAAGCTCTAATGATTTCGATTTCGAGATTCCTTTGACCTGGCTCAATTCCTTGGGCGAGGCGTTCAAAATCCCGTTCATGGACGAAAAGGCTTTGAGCAGTTGGTCGGCGACATCCAAAGCCGATGAGCCTTTGTATCCCGTCCTCAAAAGAATAGCCAGCAATTCACGATTATTTAATGAATTAATCCCATAAGTCAGAGCCTTTTCCCGTGGTCTTTCTTCCGAAGGGAGTTCTTTGATCTTAATCATTTCCAAGTGAATTGCCATCCGCCCGGAACCTTGGTCGTTCCCGAGCTGGAAGTGAATAATTTGTAGCAAACCACCGCCACGACGGCGATGGCCATGATGGCCAAGACGGCAGCCAAGGTTACGGCTTCTCCTGGCACTGTTTCTTTCAGCGTTTTCTCGCTTAATCTAGTTCCATTCATTTAAAAAGACCTCCTACCTACTAGTAGCGGGCAAAGAGGTCATTTTACTTATAAAGTAGATAATTTTTCTTTGATGGAGGCTAATAAGCCTTCGTTCTTCTCAAGCTTGTCTTTTTCCAAGTTGACTTTCTCCTTCGGGGCTTTCTGAACGAAGCCTGGGTTGGAGAGCATCTTCTTGGAACGTTCGACTTCGGAGGTCAGCCTAGCTTCTTCGGCGATAAGCTTCGCTTTCAATTCGGCTGGATCGATGTCTTCTTCGACTTCCAAGGAATAACCCGGATAGAAGAAGGCATTGGCCTTGCTATCTTTTGAATATTTGACTTCCTTAGCGAAGGTGAATCTCGATAAGTATTTCTCGAAGCCTTTGAATGGGGCTTTTGGAGAGATGGTGAGTTTCACCGGGGCGTTAGGGGCGATGCCGTTCGAGGACTTGTAGTTACGGACGTCCTTGATCATCGACTCCACTAACTTAAGGGTTTCATTTCCTTTCTTTGAAAGGAACTTGCTATCGTATTCCGGATATTTCTCCAAACAGACGGATTCGAGGTGCTTCGGCAAGGAAAGATACATTTCCTCTCCGACGAATGGGGCGTAAGGATAGACCAACAAGATGATGTTTCTCATTAAGTAATAGAGAACGTTCTTAGTGGCTTTCTCGACCTCTCCGCCTTCCTGAAGGGCGACCTTGCTCATTTCAAGGTAAGAGGAGCAGAAATCGTCATAGACGAAGTTGTAAAGATAGGTCGAGGCCTGTCCGAATTCGAAGGCTTCCATCTTGGCGGTGAGCTTCTTAAGCATACGCATATACCTATCCAAGATGCCTTTATCCAATGGGGATAGGCTCAAGGATTTAAGGTCTGCAGGCTCGAAGTCCTCGCCTAAGATACCTTCGACATAACGGGTGGAGTTCCAAATCTTATTGAGATAGTTCTCGGCGGATTGGATCTTCTCCTCGCTGTAACGCATATCGAGTCCTGGCGAAGAAGAAGTGGTGATGAAGAGACGCAAAGCGTCTACGCCATATTTGGCGATAACATCGATCGGATCGACGCCATTCCCTAAGGATTTGGACATCTTCCTTCCTTGCGGGTCTCTGATCAAACCGTGGATGACGACTTTCTTAAATGGGACCTGATCAGTGAAATGTAAAGAATCAAAGACCATGCGGCTAACCCAGAAGAAGATGATGTCGTAGCCGGTAACCAAGACGGAGGTTGGGAAGTAACGCTTAAAGTCCTCGGCTTCGGTGTTTGGCCAGCCCAAAGTGGCGAATGGCCAAAGGGCGGAGGAGAACCAAGTGTCCAAGACATCCTCATCCTGGACGTACTTAGTCATATCCGGCTCGGTCATCGAGACGATCATCTCGCCGGTTTCTTTGTTGTAATAGGCTGGAATGCGATGTCCCCACCATAATTGACGGGAAACGCACCAGTCTTCGACGTTTTTCATCCAACGGATGAGAACATTTTCGAAACGTTTCGGAAGGAAATTGACTTTGCCTTCGGTTTTCTGCGTGGCCAAGACCTTCTCGGCGAGTGGCTTCATCTTAACGAACCACTGGGCGGAAAGCATCGGTTCGACCACCGCATCGCTTCTTTCGGAATGGCCGACGGAGTGGACCATTTCCTCGATTTTGACGAGATGCCCATTCTTTTTGATATCTTCGACCAAGGCTTTGCGGCATTCATAACGGTCCATGCCTTCGTATTTGCCCGCTAAGGCGTTCATATGGGCGCCTTCATCGAGGACTTTGATGAATTTAAAGCCATATTTCTTGGCTAAATTGAAGTCGTTAGGGTCGTGGGCTGGAGTGCATTTCATCGCTCCGGTGCCGAATTTGATGTCGACATAGCTATCTCCCATGATTGGGAGTTCGTCTCCGTTAGCGGGATTGATGACCTTTTTGCCGATCAAATGCTTATATCTCTCGTCTTTCGGGTTAACGAAGACGGCCGTGTCACCGAACATCGTTTCCGGACGGGTTGTGGCGACGATCAACTTTTCGTTACTACCAACGACATCGTAGGCGAAATAGAAGAATTCGCCTTTATCATCCTTATGGATGACTTCGATATTGGAAAGGGCGGTTTTCAAAACCGGGTCCCAGTTGATGATTTTCTCGCCTTTATATAGCAAACCCTCGTTATAAAGGGTAACGAAGACCTTTTTGACAGCTTCATTGAGACCTGGGTCGAGGGTGAAACGCTCTCTGCTATAGTCCACCGACAATCCCAATGAAGCCCATTGGGAATGGATGATGGAGGCGTATTCGTCTTTCCAAGACCAGGCTTTCTCTAAGAACTTCTCTCTGCCTAAGTCATAACGCGAGACGCCCTCCTTACGGAGTTTCTCTTCGACTTTGGCTTGGGTGGCGATGCCGGCATGGTCGCAGCCAGGAACCCAGAGAACATCGAAGCCTTTCATTCTCTTATAACGGCAGATGATGTCATCTGGAATGGTGTCCATGACGTGGCCTAAATGCAATTTTCCGGTTACATTTGGAGGTGGAATGACGATGGAGAATGGTTGTTTGGTCTTATCTCCGGCGGTGAAATAGCCGGCTTTGACCCATTTATCGTACTTCCCTTCTTCGACTTTAAGATGATCGTAATGCTTATCGAGCATAATCTATCCTCCTTAAAAAATAAAAACGTCCCCTAGATAGGGACGCGGCGCGTGGTACCACCCTAATTCCTACTTATGTAGGCACTCAATATCCTTAACGGCGGATCACGAGAATTCTCATTCTTATCTCCAGAACGACTCACCGGCTTCCCTTATCCTCTTCTCAGCTACAAAGGACTCTCTTTAAGGGGAAGGAGACGGATCCCTTTCCTTCATCGACGTGGTTATTATAAAGAAAAGTGAGATGATTACAAGCAAACTTAATCCCACCGTTTCCTCCTTTTGTCTCTTTTCGTTATAATTGGGTCTCAATCCTATTGAAAGAAGATACTTCTTTGCTATAATTTTTAAGCGACTTAATTAATTAGGATTTATATAAGGAGGGACATACGTGAAGAAAGAAGAGCTATATCAATATTTCTTGAATCAATTGACTGACGGCTCTTGCTATCTTGAGATCGGCAAAGGCAAGGCGAGCTACAAGATGAGTCGCGGATCGTTCAAAACCCGCGATAGCATCGTTGATCGCCACCACCTCACCTACTCATTCAAAGATGGCAACCGTTACATCTTCACCGATGGCAAAGTCCAAGCCGAAATCATCGTCGACAAAGAAGAATGGATCAAACTCCATTTCCATGTCGATCCAGGGTACAACCGCTTCAAACTTCGCCTAAAAACATTCGATGATGAGCACATTTATGGCTGTGGTGAGCAATACACCACCGTCGATTTGAAGGGCAAGGACGTCCCTATTTGGGTCTCCGAGCACCAGCAGGTGATGAAAATCGCCAAGAAGCAGATCAGAGAAAGGATTCATGGTCCTCAGCCAGATCATGAATCTCCTTATAAGGAACATCAGACCTACTGCTCTGCCCCATCGTTCATGTCTTCGAAGGGCTATGCGATATATTGCCACGAAGACACCTACGGTTTCCTTTCTTTTAAGAAGGATGAATTATTCATCAAATTCAGGCAAGTCCCGCAGTCAATATCCTTATTGGCGGCCGACAACATGCTTGAATTGGCTAAAGAGGTCTCCAAATTGGTTGGTCTTCCACCGAAAGTCCCATCTTGGGTCAATGATGGCGTCATCCTCGCCGTTCAAGGCGGCTCCGAGGTCTTATTGAAGAAATACGAGGAAGCCAAAGCCAAAGGATTGAAGATCTCCGCCGTATGGTGCCAGGACTGGTGCGGCAATCACGTGACCAGCTTCGGCTATCAGGTTTATTGGAATTGGGAAGCTGACGAAAAACTCTATCCTAATCTCAAGGAGATTATCAAAAAACTCAATTCCGAAGGCGTCCGTTTCTTAGGCTATATCAACACCTTCCTTAAAGAAGGCGCGCCTCAGTATCTCGAAGCTAAGGAAAAAGGCTTCTTGATCCGTCATAAGGACGGTTCCGTCTATCACATCAAGTCCACCACTTTCAACGCCGGCATCGTCGATTTGACCAATCCGACGGCCAGAAGATGGTATGTCGATATCATTAAGAAAAACATGATCGAATACGGCTTATCCGGCTGGATGGCTGACTTCGGAGAATATCTCCCGACAGATTCCGTCTGCTACGGCGGGGAATCCGAGAAACTCCACAATCGTTGGCCGACCATGTGGGCGAAATGCTCCTATGACGCTGTTCAAGAAGAAGGAAAAGAAGATGAAATCTTCTATTTCTCCAGAGCGGCGTATGGTCATACCTTCCAATATACCAATTCGATGTGGAATGGCGACCAGCATGTCGACTTCTCCGATGAATACGGATTGGGCAGCGTTATCCCGGCTTGCATTTCCTTGGCTTGTTCAGGCTGCGGGGTTATCCATTCCGATATCGGAGGATACACCACCATCACGGCCTTATATCCGATGAAGAGAAACGCCGAATTGTTCAACCGTTGGAGCGAGATGAACATCTTCTCTCCTATCTACCGCACCCACGAAGGCAATCAGCCGAAGAACAACGTCCAATACGATGACCCAGATTGTTATCCGGAATTCATCAAAAACACCGATATCTTCGCCGCTCTTAAGCCATATCGTGAGCATCTTTATAAGGAATATTACGAACACAATATCCCAATGATCGCGCCTTTATTCTTCTATTTCGATGAGGAAGAGGCCTATCTCAATAAGAGGGAATACATGTTCGGTCCCGATATTCTCGTCTCTCCTGTCGTTAGACCGAATGAGACGAAGCACCACTACTATCTCCCAAAGGGAGAATGGATTCAGTTCTTCACTAACGAAGAAGTGAAATCCGGAGAAGGGGAAATCGATTCTCCTCTCGGATTGCCTATCGCTTTCTATCGAAAAGATTCCGCCTTCGCGAATCTCTTTGAAAACCTAAACCAAGAAAAAGGAGGAAAATAAAATGAAATACTTTCTTGATTCAGCCAAATTAGACGAAATTGACTACGCTTACAAAAACTTCGCCATCGACGGCGTTACTACCAACCCGAAGCACATCATGGCTTCCGGCAAACCATTTATGGTCGCCATCACCGACATCGCCAACTGGCTCAAGGAGAACAAATTAGACGGCGGCTACGAAGTCTTCCCGGTCTCCGTCGAAATCAACCCGCATTTAGAGACGGCCGATGAGATGGTTGAAGAAGCTAGAAAGATCTCCGCTCTCTCCAAGAACTTCGTCATCAAGATTCCATGCACCACTCAGGGCGTTATCGCCGCTCATAGATTGGAAGAAGAAGGTATACGCACCAACGTCACTTTAGTCTTCTCCCCGTCTCAGGCTATCCAAGCTGGCAGAATCAACGCCAAGTTCGTTTCCCCATTCGTTGGCTGGAAAGAGACCAATGGCGAAGACACCTATGATTACATCGCTAAAATCGTCGATATCTACAAAGAAAAAGGCTACAAGACCGAAATCATCGTGGCCGCTGTTAGAACCGGCAAGCAGATCGCCGATGCCGCTGAATTGGGTGCCGATATCGTCACCTGCGGCTTAGCCGTCTTTGAAGATAGCTTCAACCACCCATTCACCACCTATGGCTTAGGCGTTTTCCAGAATGCCTGGGACAACACGAAAGGCAACTAATAATGAAAGTAGCGTTCATCGGCCTCGGCATCATGGGGATGCCGATGGCCAATAACGTCGCCAAGAAATACGATTTGATTGGCTACGACGTTATTAAAAAAGAAACCAGTTTCCCGTTTGCTTCTTCATATAAAGAATGCGTCGATTTCGCTGACGTCATCATCTCGATGGTTCCAAAAAACGAGCATATGCTCTCGCTTTTTAGCGAGTTGAAGCCTCACTTCCGTAAGGGCCAGATCTGGATCGATATGTCCACCATCTCCCCAGCCACCAACCAAAAGGTCGCTAAGGAATTAGAAGGCACCGGCATCGAAATCTTGGATTGCCCGGTCGTTAAATCACAGCCTGCTGCCGTCAAAGGCGAGTTAGGCATTTACGTTGGTGGCAACAAAGAAACCTACGAAAAGGTCAAGGATATCCTCTCTTGCATGGGCTCCAACATTATCTACATGGGTGGCCATGGAGCCGGTCTTCAGATGAAGATCTTGCATAACGCCTTAGTCGGAGAGATCCAAAATGGCGTCAATGAGATTCTTGGTTTAGCTAAGACCTTAGGTCTTAACCAAGAAGAAGTCGTCACCGCCTTAGGCTATGGCGGAGCGTCTTGCTTCTATTTGGACACCAAAGCCAAGAACATCATTTCCAATACCTACCCAACCGCCTTCTCTGTCGAGAACATGAACAAGGATGTTCATTTCGCTAGAGAGATGGCCGATGATGCCAATAAAGCCTGCCCAGCCTTGACTCGCGTCGTTTCGGTTTACGAAGAAGCGATGAAGGAAGGCTTAGCCAAAGAAGACTTCTCCGCTTCCTATAAGATCGTCAACAAGGAATAAAAATTATGAGAAAACCAATAATCGGCTTAGTTTGCTTAGTCCGTAAAACATTCGATTACGAGACGGCTTTTAAGCTTTATCAGGAAAGATGCAAGAAAGTGATGGAGGATGATTCCATCGATTGGGTCTATTACCCAAGCATGGTCATCGAGCCAGAAGAGGCCAAGAACGCCGGAACTTTCTTTGTCGAGCATCACGTTGATGCGTTGGTCGTGGTTTCAGCTACCTTCCATTTGGGTGGTTTGGCCTTGATTTTGCATAACATCGTCAAACGTCCGTTCTTGCTTCAGGGCTATAACGAACTCCCATACGATGGCGGAAAGATCAGACTTAACGCCGTGTGTGGCGTTAACCTCAACGCCTCCAACCTCTATAAAGGCGGCGTGGACGACTATGTCGTCTATGTCGGCGATGACATCGACCACGATTGGGTCAAAGCCATCAAGATGAAGACTGCTTTGGAGAACTCCAATGTTGGTCTTATCGGCTTCCATGCCCAAGGCTTCTATAACGTCGGTGTCGACGAACTTCATCTTTATGATGAATTAGGCATTCTCATCAGCCATTACGAATTAAGCGATTTCTTCGGCGGTGAAGCCACCGATTCAGAAATCGACAAAGAAGAAAAGAATCTCCGTGAAACCTTCGATTGCAAGAAGCTTAATGACAATCAGGTGAGGGCTGTCTCCCGCCTTATCGTCGTGGCCGAAAAGTTCATGAAAGAGAAGAATTTGGATGTCGTGGCCATCCGTTGCTGGCCGGAATTCGCCAAGAACTATGGCGTTTCCCCATGTGCGATGATGTCCGTTTTGCAATCCCGCGGCATTTTATTGGCTTGTGAAGGCGATATCGAAGCCGCTTTATCGATGGTCGCAGTCAGAGCCGCAGGCGAAGAAACCCCATTTATGGCCGATTTATCCCAGGTCAATTACGAGGAAAACTACGCTTTGCTTTGGCATGATGGCGTCGCCCCATGCAATTTATGGGACCACCGCTGCAATAGATCTTTAGAGACCTACTTTGCAGGGGGCAAAGGCGTCACCGCGGACTTCGTTTTAAAGGAAGGGAAGATGTCCATCCTCCGTATCGACACCGCTCGTGGCAAGACCAGAATCTATTATGAGGAAGGCGAAGCCTTCCCGATGACCAAGGATTTATCCGGAACCTACGCCAAAGTCGTTTTCAACCGCCCAATCAATGAGGTCGTTGACACCGTCACTTATACCGGCGTTGCCCACCACGTCATCATGGGTTATGTCCAATATAAGAAAGCCATGACTTATCTTGCCAGATTGATGAACTGGGAGATTTTAGATGAAAATACTAAGTATTAACGATCCGGAATTCTCCAAGTACGGCAAAGTCTTGTCTTTAGACACCTCCGAGATGGTTTCCTATCTTCACGAGCACGCGAAAATGCCTAATGAAGGCAATATCTATGTCCGTGACGATGAAAACATGCATTCTTTGAAGGGGATAAACGAGGCTAAAGAAGCCGCCTATGGCTTAGGCGATATCGAGGTTGGGTACTGCAATGGTTACAATTCCTTGCTTAATTGCTTGGAATACCACGCTTGCCCAGAAGTCGATGTGGCAGGGGATGATTTAGTCCTCCTTTTAGCCAATCAGGATGACGTCCATAATGATCTATTGGACTCCAAAGACGTCAAAGCCTTTCTCTTAAAGAAAGGCGAGGCTGTCATCTTATATCCATATACCTTCCATTTCTCTCCTTGCAAGTTGAGCAAAGAAGGCTTTAGATGCGTCATCATCTTAGGGGATAAAACCAATATGGATTTGGACGAAACCCCGAAAGACAAAAAACTCTGGAAGGTCAATAAATGGCTTTTCGCTCATAAAGACACCATCCAAGCCAAAAATGGGGCTTATATAGGCATTGTCGGCGAGAACCTTAAAGTTGATTTCTAATAAATAAAAACCATGGTTAAAGATGTCCTTTTTATCCTGGTGATTTTCATCAGCAACATCATCCAAACCGTCACCGGGTTCGCCGGGACGGTTTTGGCGATGCCATTTTCCCTTGAACTTGTGGGGGCGGATGTTGCTAAGCCAGTACTTAATCTGGTGGCGATGGTCGTTTCCTTATATATCGTCATCAGGCATTTCAAGGATATCAATTGGAAGCACTTCTTGATCATTTTATTATCCGTCGGGGTGGGGTTTGGAGCCGGCTTCGGCATCGAATTAATTCCGATGGATACTAAAATAATCCTTTATGTGTATGCGGCACTTATCATTTTGATTGCCATTTTGTTCTTCTTTATCGATTTCGAAAAGGTGAACATCCCTAAATGGGTGATGGTCATCTTCCTTGTTTTAGGTGGCATCATGCATAAACTCTATGTTTCGGGTGGCCCGTTCGTGGTCATCTACGCCATCCATGAATTGAAAGACAAAAACAAATTCCGGGCTACGTTATCCTTGCTATGGATAATCTTGAATTCCATTAATTTTGGTACCCAGTTGGCAAGTGGCTTATTTACTGAGGAGGTTTGGATTTTGTTTGGGATTGGGGCCGCTGTCACCGTCCTCTCGATGGTCTTAGGGGCTCTTATCGCGCCAAAACTTTCGAAAAAAGTTTTCATGAAGATAACCTGCGTTCTCTTGCTAATTTCGGGGATTACTCTATTCTTATAAATAAGAAACCATGGAACTGACCAAGACTCAAAAAACGATCATTCGCATCTTATTTGCCGAAAAGAGCTCAACCAGGAGCGTTTTGGCAGAGAAGTTGATGCTTACCAACGCCGCTTTGACGTTGGCTTTAAAGTCTCTCATTTCCGAGGGCTTGGTTTTGGAAACGAGATCGAGCGTCTCCCAAAAGGTTGGGAGAAAGGAACTCCAGATTGTCTTGAATCCTGAATACGGTTCCTTCTTAAGCGTCGATATCAAGAAACACCACTCATATTTTTATGAAGTCGATTTCGCTGGAAATTTGATTGAAAAGAGCAATGATGCATTAATTTCCTTCGATGATTTCTTATCTTCGAGACATTCTAAGGTTTTAAGCATCGGGGTTGTCGTCCGTGGCGATGCCTCTCTAACAACCTTCGAGAAACACCATGTAGACCTTTATGAGTCATTAAAGAAACTCGATATCCCTTATTATGTTTTCAACAATGTCGATTGTTTGGCGGATATCTATTTTCTTTCCTTCCATAAGGCCAAGAACTTCCTATTGGTCAAATATGGCCCAGGCGTAGGTTCTTCGATCTATGCGAATGGGAAACCATTGGGGGCTTTATCCGAATTAGGCCATACTTATTTTGGCGATAAGAAGGTCGAAGATACCATCTCTTACGCTGCGATTCTTAATAAGGATATGGAAGAAAAAGACGCCACCGCCTTAATCAAGGATGACAAAGAGAAACTTGATAAGGTCTTGACGGTCTTATCCTTCGCCCTTTGTAATGCGGATGCGTTGCTTTCGCTCCAAAAGATCATCCTTTCCGGGGCCTTATTATCGGATGAAGAAGTCATCGCCGCTTTGAAGGAAAAAATCCTTTCTTTGAATTCTGATTTTGATTTGGAAAAGATTTCCAACTACGAAAATTATCTCGATATTAACGAAATAAAAGGCGCACTTGGCGCCTTTGATAGAACATTCAGATAAACCTTATTGGTTGATTTGAATTTCGTTATTTTCGACTTGCTTCCTAAGAAGCGCTTCTTTTTGGTCTTGGAGTTCAGCCGTCTTCTTTTTGCTAAGTCCATAAAGGAAGAACAAGACGAGGGCGAGGAGCAAGAACAAGCCAGCTGGGATGGCGGTTGCCATATAATACATCTTATTAAGAGTGTCTGCGGTTTGAACCTGACCGGCACCGGTTTTGTAGTTCATGGCGATCAACGCGGAGTTGACGGCGATGGCCGCTAAAACCTGGCCCATCTTTCTGAAGAACATGAAGGTTGAATAAGAAGAGCCATCGTTACGGAGACCGGTCTTGACCTCGACATCATCGATAGCGTCAGTGGCCAAAGCCCACATTTCAAGACCGATGATGGAGATGCCGATGCCGCTGATGAAGCAGAATGGCAAGAATACAATCGGGTGACTGGTGACGACTTCTTTCAAAGGAATGAGGGCGATGTTTGGGACGGCCGCTAATAAGCCACCGACGGCACAGACCTCTTTCTTTCCAAATTTCCTCACCATCTTGCCGGCGAAGAACATTAAGATAGCCATCGGGAGGTAGGTACAAGCCTGAGAGGCCAAATTCATCCAGTTGGCAGAGAATAAGTCGTTGAATAAATAGGTGTAGAAGGATTGAGTGAACATCTGTCCAGCTAATAAGAGAAGGCCGACTAAGCAGACGGCAACGAAGTTGCGGCTCTTAAGCAAAGTCTTGGCAATATGCCATGTTTCGCCTTTTTGACGTGGCTTTGGATTGGCGACGACTCTTTCCTTGTTGCACTTATAGGCAACGAAGAGAAGAACACAGGCGATAACCGCCATAACAGCGACGCCGATGATGATTGGAAGCCACTGAACTTCGGTCAATTGCTTGCCGTTTTCGCCCATTACTGGGGTGGTTCCGTCTTCTTCATAGAGTTTCTTCGAATAGAACATCGTCAAAACCAAAACTGGCATGGAACCCAAGGCGGAGCCGACGGAACGGAAGACGGATAATTTGTTTCTTTCCTTATCATCGGTCGTGACGACGCTAGCTAACGAGCCATAAGGGATCTGGTGGACGGTGTAAAGCATTCCGAAGAGGATGTAGGTGACGGTCGCGAAGACGCAAACACCCACCGTTCCCATGCTCTTGGCCATGGCGGAGTTCGGCAAGAACATCAAGACGGTCGAGATGGCGAGCGGGATAGCGACCCATTTCATCCATGGGCGATAACGGCCATCCTTTCCCGGCTTTCTGATATCGACGATGCGGCCCATGATAGGGTCGTTGATGGCGTCCCAGACACGGGCGACGATGAACATGATCATGATGAACAACGGGCTCAAGCCGAGGATGTCGGTGTAGTACTTCTGGAGTACCGTGGTGACCGTGCCAAAGCAAAGGCAGCCGGCGAAGTCTCCTAAGCCGTAGCCAATGTAATCTTTGGCTTTTAAACCTGAGGTTTGGGAAATATAAGAACGGTCGGTCCCAATTTCCGTTTTAGTTTCTTCTTCCATAATGAGAAACCTTTCGTTTTTAATAAGTATATATACTTAAAGACTGACTTCAAAGAGTTTTTTAAGTCAGTTAAAAAATAAGATATATAACATATATACCTAATGGTATAGATGAATGTCCCTTCATTCAAGCAACAAAAAGAAAAGACCCGATTTCTCGAGTCTTTTTGTTCTTATTTAGTCGTTTAAGGCTTTCTCAAGCTCATCGACCAACTCTTTCATTCTGTTAACGACCGCCATATACGGTTCTTTGCTGGTCAAGTCGACGCCCGCTTTCTTAACCTGGTCGATCGGATATTCCGAACCACCGGACTTAAGGAGATTGATATGGTTCTCGAAAGCCCCTGGCTTGCCTTCCTTGAAGTTCTTATAAAGCAACATCGAGGCGGTATAGCTAGTCGCGTATTGATAGACATAGAACGGGGTGTAGAACAAATGAGGGATATAGGCCCAAACCAATGGTTTATAGACTTCTTCCTTGATGTCGATGCCGAAGTAAGTCATATACAATTCCGACATTTTATCGGATAAAACCTCATAATTGATAGGCTCGCCGTTCTCGACTTTCTTTGCGATTTCATACTCGTATTGTCCGAATAAAGCCTGCCTATAGAAAGTGGAGCAGATCTCATCGATGGCCTTCTGAAGGAGGGCGATTCGGGTGGATTTGCTTAACGTTCCTTTCTTTAAAAGATAATCAAGGAGGTTGTGCTCATTGAAAGTGGAGGCGATCTCGGCGACGAAGATGGTATAGTTGCTCTTCATCAAAGGCTGAGCTTCCATCGAATATAAAGTATGGACGGAGTGGCCGGATTCGTGGGCTAAGGTGAAGACGTCGTCTAATTCCCCGTTGAAGTTGAGAAGGATATAAGGATGAACCCCGCTTCCACCGGTCGAATAGGCTCCGGTGCGTTTTCCAGAGGCTGGATAAACGTCGACATAGCCTTCTTTGGTGACTTCTCTGGCTTTTTCCTGGTAGTCCTTGCTGAAACCCTTAATGGAGTCGTAGAACATCTCCCTGGCTTCTTCGTAAGTGAACTTCTCATCCGATTTGGCAAGTTCGATGAAACGATCGTAGGAACGATGCTTTTCCAATCCCAAGTATTTGCGGCGGATCTCGTAATATTTCTTTAACGGAGCCGAATTTTTGGAGGCGACATCGAATAAAGTCTCCATGACGGAGAGAGGGACGTTGTTGCCATCCAAATGGGTCTCTGGAATAGAAGAATAGTTACGGGCGCGCATGGTGGCCAATTGGGACTGCAAGCCGAGGTTATAGATTTCGGCATAGGTGGTCTTATGGCTATCAAAGTAAGAATAAAGGGTCTCGAAGATGGCTTTCCTATCTTCCTCGCATTCGGCGTTTTTGACCAAAGTGGTCCAATTGGATTGGGAGACGGAGACCTCTTCACCATTAGAAAGGGTGACTTTCTTTGGGGAATAGTCGGCGACGGACAAAACGGAGTAGAGCTCGCCCGCTTCGCCTAAGATCGGGCTATAGTTGGATAAAAGTTTCTCGGCATCTAAGGATAAGACGTGGCGTTGGCCGTCGAAGAGTTTTTGGAAAGCGAAGGAGAAATCGTTGTATTCCGGATTCTTTTTAAGGAATTCATCGATCTTTTCTCTGCCGATGGAAAGGATTTCCGGCTCCTCGAAGGAAGTCGCGCGGATCAATTCCTGAAGGACGAGATCCACCTTCGATTCAAGCTCGGTAGAATGGGTGTTTTTCCTATCTAAGTCGCTTAAAGTTGAGGCGTAGGTATATAACTTAGAGAGAACCAAATCCTCTTTTCTTTCTAAAGAAAGAAATTCCTTTAGGCTCTCCTCATTGCCCAATTTGCCTTGATAACTTCCTAACGCAGGGACGATCTCGTCTTTGAGGACTTTAAGATCCTCTAAGAAAGCCTCTTCGCTCGGATAGATATGGGTTAAATCCCAAGAGGTGTTCATAATTGCTCCTTTCCCCTGATGGAATTGACGAGCAAACGTCTTATCTCTTCAGGGTTCTCTTTGATAGAAGCTAGGCCATAAGGGATGTTTTGAGCCTCGGCTTCCAATTTGATGCGGTGTTTGTCTTGCTGCTTTAAGGTATCGGCCTTGGTGTAGATCAAAACCGTCGGCATCTCTATCTCTTTTAGATAAGAAAGCATGTCTTTCTCATCCTTGGCCAATCCCCTCCTTCCATCGATTAGAAGGAAGACGGCCTTGAGATTCTTATTGTTCTCGAAATAAGGTTCCATCATCTCGGCAAAGGAGGTATTAAACCTATTGCCATATTCGGTGAAGCCCCATCCCGGGGCGTCCACCAAATAGAACGAATCATCAACGAGAAAGTAGTTCAACAGTTGGGTTTTTCCGGCTTTCTTCGATGAAAAGGCGATTTTTTGCCCTGTTAAGGCATTGATCAAACTCGATTTCCCAACATTCGATTTCCCGACGAAAACCACCTCGGGATAAATCTTGTTGGTTTTCGGGCGGGACTTCAAATCGAGGCAACTCGTGACGAACTTAACGTTCTTGAAATTGACGATGGCCATTATTCGATAGGGGTCGGCTTCTTAAGCAAGGTGAGTTCGATCGCCTCATCGACCATCTTCATGGTGATGATCTTGAGGTCTTTTTTCACTTCCTCTGGAAGCTCTCCGATGTCTTTCTGGTTTTCTTCAGGGACGATGATCGTCTTGATTCCGCTTCTTAAGGCGGCCAAAGATTTCTCTCTGAGCCCGCCGATAGGTAAGGACTTGCCCCTAAGGGAAACCTCGCCTGTCATCGCGACATTGTTATCGGCTGGGATGCCGGTCAAGCAAGAGACGATGGCGGTCGTGATGGCGCATCCGGCGGATGGCCCGTCTTTTGGCACGGCCCCTTCTGGGAAATGGATGTGGATATCGTACTTTTCGAACATCTCGTCTTTGATTCCGTACTTCTTGGCGTTGGCGCGGACATAGTCCACCGCGATTTCGCAGCTTTCCTTCATCACGTCACCCAATTTGCCGGTTAAGACGAGACCGCCTTTCCCTGGGAAATAAGTCGTTTCGATAGGGAGGATATCACCGCCGAATTCGGTATAAGCCAAACCGGTGACGACGCCGACCTGCGGCTCTTTTTCCTTCTTGGTATCGGAGAAAATCTCGGTGCCTAGGTACTTTCTGACTTTTTCCTTATCTAAGACGATAGGCTTTTTAGTCTCTGGGTGTTCGAGCAATTCGACCACCGCTTTTCTGGAAACGGAGGCGATGCATCTTTCCAATTGACGGACGCCGGCTTCGCGGGTGTAGAAGTCGAGGATTTCCTTAACGCCATCCTCTTTCCATTCCACGTCGCCTTCCTTAAGACCGTTGGCCAATCTTTGCTTCTCTTCCAAGAAGCCATCGGCGATTTTCATCTTCTCGAATTCCGTATAACTTGGGACTTCGATGAGCTCCAAACGGTCCAACAATGGGGCCGGGATGTTCTCGAGATAGTTGGCGGTGCAGATAAATAAGACGGAGCTTAAATCATATGGCTCTTCCAAGAAATTGTCGTTGAAAGCGAAATTCTGTTCTGGGTCTAAGACCTCCAACATGGCACTGCTCGGATCCCCGCGATAAGAGGAACCACCGAGTTTGTCGATCTCATCGAGCAAGAAGACAGGGTTGGTGACGCCAACCTTGGTCATGCCTTCGATGATGCGGCCTGGCAAGGAACCGACATAGGTGCGTCTATGGCCTCTGATTTCCGATTCATCGGAAATGCCTCCTAATGAGGCTTTGAAGAATTTGCGGCCCAAAGCCCTGGCAATCGATCTGCCTAAAGAGGTCTTGCCGCATCCTGGTGGGCCATAGAAGCAAAGAATCGGGGCTTTTAAGGTGCCGGTCGATTTCTTGACGGCGAGGTATTCGATGATACGTTCTTTGACCTTGTCGAGACCGAAATGGTCTTCGTCCAAAATCTCTCTCGCGCGTTTCAAATCCTCGATGTCCTCGGTCTTTTGATACCAAGGGACGTTCATTAAGGTCTCGATGTAGTTCATGATGAGGGAGGATTCCAAAGAAGCTTCCGGCATCATCTCATAACGTTTGATCTCTTTCTCGACCTTGGCTTTGACGGTCTCTGGGTAAGGGTTGTTCTTTAATTTTTCGCGGATGGAATCGATATCCGAACCACCGCCCCCTTCGCCCAATTCGTCCTTGATGGCCTTCATTTTTTCCCTTAAGAAATATTCCTTTTGGGTCTTTTCGGCATTGGCTTGGACTTTCTGGTCGATGCGGCGTTCGATTTTGTTTTGCTCAATTTGGGCTTGGAGAAGCTCTTTGACCATTTTGAGTCTCATAACGGCGTCGCCTTCCTTTAACAAAGCGAGTTTCTTTTCCAGCGGAAGTGGCAAGAAAGTGGCGATGGCATCTGCAAAAGCGGATGGGGTAAGACTGTCATCGGAAGAGTCGAAGAGGGACTTTGGAAGAGAGGAACCAACCCCTGAGGAACGCATGATCTTGAGGCATTCGTCCATCAGTTTCTTGGCTTCTTTGTTGTCTCCTTCGATCTCATCGATGTTCGTGGCGGTCGCGTAATAGGTGCCGTTCTCGAACGAGAAGTTATCGAATCTGACGCGTTTGGTTCCGTTCACGCGGATGCGATAGGAACCGTTGTTTTTCTGGAAATAGAAAATGCGGCACAAAGTGCCATATTCCGGGAGATCTTCCTTTCCGAAGGTCTCTTTGTTTGGGTCTAGCTGCGCGGTCACGTAAAGGAGCGAGTTGGTCTCGGCTCTCGCGATGTCAACCGCGGTCAGGGAGAATTCGCGGGCTGCTTCGATCGATTCCGTCATAGACGGGAAAACGATCAAGCCGCGGGTGATGAGGAGTGGTAAACGAAGGTTTTCTTTTGCCATTATCTTTCCTCCTTTTAGTAGAAAGCCCCCTAAAGGGGGCTAACTTATGTATCGTTTAATTATTCAGCTTTTTTGGCAGCTGGTTTTTTGGCGGCTGGTTTCTTCTCTGGAGCTTCAGCCGGTTTTTCTTCGGCCTTTGGGGCGGAAGCGGCTTTGGCGGAGATGGCCTTGTTTTCTTTGACTAAGAAGTCATGGAGCTTCTTATCTAAGATCTGGGAAGTCCAGCGGTTGGCGTCTTGCTGCATATATTTGATGACGTCTTCCTTCTTGATGCCATATTGTTCGGATAAGCGAGTGGCTTCTTCGTCGATATCCTTATCGGTGACTTGGAGCTTCTCGGCGATGGCGATCTGCTGGAGGACGACGAAGGTGTCTAAGGATTTCTTGGCTTGATCCTTGAAATTGCCTAAGACCTTCTCTTCGGTTGAGCCGGTGATTTGGAGATATTGCTCGTAGGTTAAGCCGTTTTGCTCAATCTGCTTCTTTAAGTTCTCCAACGAGGACTTAGCTTCGGCTAAGACGATGTCATCGTCCATCTCGATTTTGGAGCCTTCGACGATCTTATCGACCAAAGTGTTGTAATATTCGTTCTCGTTCTGGGCGACTTTCTTGGCTAAGAGGTTCTTTTTCTCGAAGGCCTTGAGTTCTTCGACCGTCTTGATTTCGGTTTCTCCGTCTTTAAGGCCTAATTCGGCGACGGATTCATCATTCAATTCTGGGATAACTTTGCCTTTGACCTCATGAATCTTGCATTCGAAGACGGCTGGTTTGCCGGCTAATTCTTCGACGTAGTTCTCTGGGAAGGTGATGTTGACATCCTTCTTCTCGCCGGCCTTGACGCCGACTAAAGCTTCTTCGAAGCCTGGGACGAACTGATGGGAGCCCAATTCAAGGCTGTAGTTGTCGGCGGAGCCACCGTCGAAGGCGACCATTTCGCCATTTTGTTCGGTGCGGCCGATGAAATCGAAGACGACGGTGTCGCCGAGGGCGGCGGCATCATCCTTAACGACTAAGTTAGCGGAAGCGGCCAAACGTTGGCTGACGGCTTCGTTAACTTCTTTAGCGGAGACGGATGGGGCCTTTTTGACCAATTCCAAGCCTTTGTATTGTCCGAGTTCGGCTTTTGGGGTAAGGACCATGGTGAATTCCAAGGTGAGTTCTTCGTCGCTCAATTTGGTGACGCTGACATCCGGACGCATGAACGGCTGGATCTTGGTTTCGGCTAAAGCCTGGGAGAAGGCTGGGTTGAGCATGCTATCGATAGCAGCGTCGAAGACAGCGGATGGATTAACCTTTTCTTCCAATAATTGGCGTGGCGCCTTGCCTGGTCTGAAGCCCTTGACTTCGACGTTGGCGCTGACTTTCTTGAAGGCCTTTTCTTGAGCGGCCTTCCAGCTCTCTTTGTCAACTTCGACGGTAATCTTAACTTTGGTCGCGCTGACATTGGTGACGGTATTCTTCATTTTTGTCCCTTTCGTAGACGAAAAGTCTTTTTTGTTGCGTAGTGAGTATACGCTCAAGCGTGCGTGACTTGCAAGCACGAGGATAAAAAAAGCCACCGATTATTCGGCGGCATCAAGGAATTTGTGGACCCTCAGAATGACATCGGGGTCGATTATGCTCGGGGTTTGGTTGTCCAAATGGAGATATTCTTTGGCGATATCGATGAAGGCTAAAGCGTAGTCATTGATCTTGTTATCTTCGATCAATTGCTCCGGGAAAGCGGCGATGTATGCTCTGGAAAAGAGAGATAGGGCGATATTGGAAAGGCTTGGATCCTTGCATTCGTCATTCACTTTGTTTATGAATTTGAGGTATGCATCTCCGGAGAAAGGCTGCTCGAGTTCGTTTGGGATGAGGATGAATTCCGAGCCGTTCTTTAGGAACTTGATCTCTTCCTTGTCTCCTCCTGCCTTTAATAGCATCAAAGCGTAGGTTCTAGCCCCATCTTTTCCTAAGGAAGAAACAATGTTTCTCAATTCGGGGATGTATCGTTTTATCTCCTCGATCTCGATGACGTCTAAGTTCCTAAGCAAATCGGCCTCGGATTGGTTGATGGAAAGATTGATTTCGCCTTTGTTCTGGGACTTTATGAAATCGTGCTCCGCCTTACGGACTCTTTTTGGGAGGGCTCGTAGCTCTTCTTCGACTTCCTGACTGACGTAAGGATAATCGCCGAAGATGCCGATATCATCGAAGGCTTCGTCGAATTGCCGCAGTTGGAAGCGGAGGACGAAATTGGTCTCTATCGTCTTTATCGGATCGGCTTTGAAAAGGGCGTCGCGGTTTTCGATCAAAAGCCTTAAGGCCGAGTCGTATCTGTTAAGGCCGATGAGGGCGCTTAAACGATAGACGATGAAAACGAGCTCCTTTTTGCCATTGGTGAGTTCTAATACTTTGCGGTAATCTTGGCTCTCGAAAGCCTGCTTCAATTCGTTCATTTTGCCTCGTTGATGTTCCTACCTACCGTGCAGGTATTGCCAGAACAATGCCCAGTAGGTTTCTTATTGTTTTTTTGGCATCCCGATAAGGCGATTCCGGCGCTTAAGAAGATGGCTAAAAGAGGAAATATCTTTTTCATGCCCTAAATTCTATCTTACCGAAAGAAAGAACGCCACTTTTAAAAGTGACCGAGAAAGTTTTGACTTGGCGTAAAGGCTTAAAAAAGAGGCTGATCGACGCTTGTTGATTGACGAATGAATGGGATGTTTTTAGCGGGGATAATGGCCACATTTAATTAAGCGGGTTAAAGAATTAAAGATGCATTTATCCGCCTGAAGGCTGAGTTTGAGACCGGCCACAGGCCGGTTATAAAAAGGGTTTTATTTTGTGTGTGCATGCTTTAAAATGCGTATGCCTACATACTAAATTGTTGGAGACTCACAATATGCTTACTAAATTTACCGATACCGATTGCGATATCGACTTACAATTAGCTCATAAATACGGACTTAAATTGATTTCTATGCCTTATGTTTTCAAAGGCGAGGAAGTTTTTCCTTATGAGACTTGGGAGAAGTTTGACGCTGAAACGTTCTTTAACGAATTGAAAGCCACCGCCAAACTCCCTACCACCTCGGCTATCTCGATCGAGAAATACCGTCAATACTTCGAGCCGGAATTCCAGGCTGGAAACGATATTTTCTATGTTCATTTCTCTGAGAAAATGAGCGGCACTTTCAACGCTATGAGATTAGCGGTCAATGAATTGCTTGAGAAATATCCTGAAAGGAAGTTCTATTCCTTGGATACGTTGGGCATTTCCGCCACTGGCCGACAAGTGGTCGAAAAGGTTTTCGGCTATATTAACGAAGGCCATACTCCTGAAGAAGCCGTCGCTTTTGGCGAGGAATTCAGGAAGCATGTTGCCACTTATTTCTTTGCCGACGATCTTAAATTCTTCGCTAAATCGGGCCGTGTTTCCGGTCTTGCTGCCGCTTTCGGCGGATTGTTTGGCATCAAGCCAATCATTGCGATGACCGACGATGGCAGAATGGTGTCCGTCGACAAGGCCAAAGGCAAGATGAACGCCATCAAATATTTGGTCGATAAATACACCGAATTGGCGGAGACTCCGGGCGAAGGCGACGTGCATGTCATTTCCGCTGGCTCCCCATCCTTGCAAGAGACCATCATCCAGGCCATGAAAGCCAAGTATCCTAATTTGACTTTCACCGTTTACTATCTAAACCCAACCGCCGGTTGCCACGCCGGCCCGAATACCTCTGGCATATCTTTCGTTGCCAAGCATCGTTAAGGAGAGAATATGGTCGTTATAAAAGAAGTGAAGGGATATAAGGACAAGAAAGCCTTTATCAACTTCCCGCTTAACCTATATAAGGGCAACCCGTCCTTCGTCCCACCGCTATATATGGATGAAGTCGCGGCGATGAAAGACAAAAACGCCCATTCCAAAGAGATCGACTGCAAATTCTTTTTGGCCTATAAAGATGGAAAACTCGTAGGTCGTATCGAAGGAATTTATCAAAAAGTCTCGAATAAGATCTGGAAGCAAAAGAGAGTTCGTATCTCTCGCTTCGATTTCATCGATGATATGGAAGTTTCGAAGGCCTTATTGGACGCGGTCAAGGACTGGGCCTTGTCTTTGGGTATGAATGAACTCGTTGGCCCATTGGGCAAGAACGATATGGAACGCGAAGGGTTATTGGTCGAGGGATTCGAGGAAGAATCAACCTACGAAGAGCAATATAACGCCTCCTATTACGAGAAGCATTATCTTGCCTATGGCTTCCAATCCGAATGCGAATGGGTTGAATCGAGATTGACCGCCCCGGAACACTTCGACAACAGGGTGATCGACATCTCCGAAAAGATGCTCAAACGTCTTAACCTCCATGTTGCCGAGAATAAGAACATCAATCAATTGTTGGACAAATACGCCGATAAATTCTTCGAAATCTACGAGGAATGCTATGGCGATCTCTATATGGCGGTTCCTATCACCTTGGCTGAGCAAAAGGAATTGATCAAAGGCTTCAAGTTGATCATGACCCCGGAATACATCAAATTCATCGTCGATGAAAAGGATGAACTAGTGGCCTTCGGGATGGTCTTCCCAACCATCGGCCGCCACCTCCAAAAGAGCGGAGGAAGGCTCACTCCGAAAACCATCGTCAATGTCTTAAAGGAAGTCAAACACACCAAAGGCCTTGACCTTGGTATGGTCGGCGTCAGGAAAGAATACGCCAACACTGGCATCCACTGGGCCATCGTCAAAATGGCGGTCGACAAATTGATGTCCGGCGAGATTGAATACTGCGACACGAACCTCAACATAGTCGAAAACTTATCCATTAGGAACATGTGGAAGTATTTCAACCAAAGAGAGAATAAACGCCGCAGATCCTACTTCGTCAAGATTGCCGATTAAGAAAAAACGCCCTGAAGGGCGTTTTCTTTTGGTTTATTGGCTTAGTTATATTTATAGAAGCCTTCGCCGGCAGCTTTGCCTTTCTTTCCGGCGTCAAGCATGCCTTTGAGGACCTTTTCCATGCCTTTGAAGTTATATGGCATCATCATCTTCCTTAAGATCGGGCTGAATAAGCCTGGGACTTTCTGATACTGGAGGACGATGTTATAGGCTGTTTCGACTCCGACGACGTCGAAGATCTCGAACGGTCCTCTCGGGGAGCCGGTCCCACGCTTCCAAGCGGTGTCGATGGAGGCTGGGTCGGAGATGCCGTTGACATAGAGGTCCAAGCCAGAGAGAAGGAATGGAACCAACATGGAATTGAGGAGATAGCCCTTCTTTTCCTTATTGACTGGGAGAGGGAGCATCCTGATTTCCTTGGCGAATTCGATGATGGTGTCGAAAGACATCTTAGATGTCTCTGGCTGGGCCATGACTTCGGCGACGTTGTTCTTCCAAATCGAATTGGCGAAGTGCATCGATAAGTATTTATCAGGCCTTCCGGTGTATTTGGCGAATTGGGATGGCAATAAGGTCGAGGAATTGGTGGCCAAAACGCAGCTCGGTTTCATAATTGGGGCGGCCGCTTCATAGAAGGCTTTTTTCTGTTCGACGTCCTCGGCGATGGTCTCGATGACGATGTCGGCATCCTTCAAAGCCTCTTTCATATCGATGATGTATTTGATGGAAGAGTAGGCTTTTTCGACTTTTTCGAGGCATTCCTTCTTGTTGAAATCCTCAACGGAAGAGATGCCGATGGCCCAATCGGCTGGGTCCTTGGAGGAAGCCATCTTTTCGATCGTTTCGATATAAACCTTCTTGAGGTTCTCGATTTTTGGCTTGGCGCGGGTGATGGAACCTTCGCTTCTCATCCAAATGGTGACGTCGTGGCCAGAATAGGCGGCTTGGAAGGCGATTTGGCTTCCAAGGACACCGCCGCCGGCGACTGTTACTTTCTTCATATTTAGATTGTCTCCTTTACGGGTAGTTGCCTTTAGTATTGACAATGTTGATAAAAAATAAAAGTGAAAAAACGTTATGATAGTCATAACAAAATAAAGGCGAACGACCGTTCACCTTTATTAGATAGCATCGATGCTTTTATAAATCGAAGGCCACCGCCGTGTTGTTTTCCTTGGCGTAGCTTATGAAGTAGGCGAGGTAATGATAGAATTGCTTGACGGATTTGTCCTTCATGTTGTCCTTTTCGCCATGTTTCGCGTATTCGAGGAGTTTATCCCCGTTTGAGCCTTCTAGGATGATGAAGTTCTTATCCATAAATTCCAAACCGGTCAACTCTTTGGCTTTGATAAGGAATTCCTCAGCGTAAAGGTATCTAGATAATTGGAGGGGCATCCTGTAAATCTCGTAACCGGAGGTGTATTTCTTGGGTTTGATGTCCTCCACCGCTTTACGGTCGAAGCAAAGGACCATGGCCCTTGGATGATCGTCGATGACGAAGGTCGTCGGGAGAACCACCGGACGCGGCTCTGGGCGATGATGCTCTTCTTTGCGGTTGTTGTTTTTATTGTTGTTGCGATTATCGTTCTTTTTGTGATTTACATCGTTTAAGGAAAAATGACGCGGGACGATCTTTTCTCCGGGTTTATTCGGGTTATTTACCGCGTTTGGGGCATTTTTCTTCTTGTTCTTGTTTTCCATCGTTGGTGATTATAGCAAAAATCCTCTTACAAAGGGAGATTCCTTATTCTTCTTCGTAATAGTATGAGTGATCGATTCCTTTTAGGAATAGTTCTCTATTATCAATGTCCTTGGTTAAGGCGTTCTCCAAAAGCGTGTGAATCTTCGAGGAATCAACAGGGCTCCTTCTCATCGCGTTCAGATATTCTTCTTTATCTATCTTGGACCAATCGACGCAGCGCTGAAGCCTATCAATCAATAAGAAATCCAACCAGATACGGGTGGCCCTACCATTTCCTTCCACAAAGGGATGGGCGATGTTCATCTCGACGTATTTGTCTAATATCTCATCAAAAGAAGAATCTGGCATTTTATCGATGTTATCTAATATTTGCGGTAAAAAATCCCCATTCGCGAAGACAAAGCCGTCTTTGGAGATGGTCTTATTTCTTATCTGACCTGCGAAAGGATAAAGGCCTTCGAAGAGATAGGCATGAATCTTTTGAAGACCCACCGTTTTGCCGATGTCCTCTTCTTCGATCAATGAGGTCTTATATAAGTCATAGGCCTTCTTTTTGCTTTGTTCGTCAATGGGATCCAACATCCCCAAAAGCCATCCTTGAATCTGCCTTTTGTATTTAGAAGGGATGATGGTCATTAGCAGTCTAACCCCATCTTCGTTGATGACGTCGGTTAGGTATTTCTTGCCATCGCGGGAATACAATTTCAGTTGTCCACAAAACGGAGACAACTCTGGATTCCTGTTCTTGACGTTATTCCAATATCTACGGGCGGAATTGGGCTCTACCAAAATCTCGATGAAGTCCGTGGCGGAGTACCACCAAGAGGATTTCTCATAATCCCAAACGGCCCTGACTTCCTTATTATTAAAGTATCTGATGGGGTGCTTTATCATATTTATATGATAATCTATCACATTTCAGTTGTCCACAAAATTAGGACAACTTAACGGTGATTGGTGAATTCATTAGGAATAGAAATATCTCGCCTCCGTTAAAGAAGACAGCAATAAAAAAGCGCCAAGGTTTCTTTTGGCGCTTCTAAAGGTTAATGGATTTAGCTTAATCGTCTCCCTGGTCGAAACAGGTTAATTTATAAACGATGTTATAGACCTTGCCGCCTTCTTGAAGGATCTTGGTGTCTGTCAGCTCGACGCCATCTAAGTACATCGTGCCGATTTTCCCAGAATACATGTCGGTTTTGTAGGAAAGGTAGTAATAGACCTCGCTGCTTTCGGAGATGACGCTATATTGGGTGCCGGAGATGGTCTTTTCGACATAATCGTCGATGATTCCGAACGGATCGACATAAGTCGTTTCGGTAAGGACGATGGCTAAGCTTCTATCTTTTGAGATGTTGGCTTTGACGTAAAGCCTCTCGATGTCGCCGGTTATCGGCTCGTTGTTGTAAGGTTTGGTCAATTCTTTGTCGTAATAATATACTCCCCAATTGGAATAGGTGTTGCCGCTAAGCGGGGAACCGCAATCGGCATAGATCGAATATCCCAAATCATAATCATCGCCATAATAGACGGGGATTTGGAAAAATTCGCCATAACCGGCGTCCTCAAATCCGGTCTTATCGAAGGAATCGTAGAAAGTCTTATCGAAATCGCCGCTGTATTTGATTTTGTCGATCTGCTCCATACGGGCCATCACTTCTTTTGGGGAGGTCACGTCGTAAATAACCTTTTGCTCCATGCTGACGAAACGCTCGCTAGCAATATCCATCGAGAAATTCCATCCGACGGTTATAACCGTCTTGGTGGTATCCGATGTATGGCAAGCCGCAGATTCGATGCTGAATTCGAGGATTCCGTTCTCGCTATGGGAGGAATAAGTGGTCCCGAGCACCGCAACGGATGAAAGCAACAAGCTGCGTTCATAACGAGCCTTGAAGGCCGTAAAATCAGCGGAAGACAAAACCTCGTCGACGTATTGGAATTCGATCAGATAGTCCTCTTTATAGAATCTATCGAACAATTTCTTGTCGGATTTATAAAAGTCTTTCTCTTCGTCCTCGTTTTCGTAATAGAAGATGTTTCCTTCGGAATCTTTGATATAGGCATACGAATTGGCTTCGGTGCTGGTGACCCATTCGTTGTTGCTATTATAGCTGGAATCGGCTTCGGTCCCGACTTGGGCGAAAGCAGCCTGATCAACGTCGATGGTCATCTTATATGCGTTTTTCTTGCTTCTAGCAAGCTTGCCCATGCTGTAGTTATTCTCTTCGTTGGTGACTTCGAAAGTGGAGGATTTGTCGGTCACATAGTCGGTGTAAGCGGCCTTGAACAAATTGAATCCTTCTTTCAAAGCGTCCTTTTTCGTGAAGCCGCAGACTATGCAGGTGTCTGGGTTGGTTTCGTTATAAATGTGGCCTTCATAGTCAAAACGGACGTTTTCGTCGCAAGAAGCGCAGGCGTGATAGTGGCCGTCGTCATCGTAGGAATAGGCTTCTTCTTTGCTATGGACGTGGGTATTTTGGCCGCAGCTTGATAAGCCAGCTAAAGCGCCGGTTATGAGAGAAAGCGCTAGAAACAGTCTTGGATTTTTCATATTGTCTCCTTGATATCGATTTATTCTATCCCCGTAAAGCGGGCTTTTAAAGTGGACTTTAAAAAAAGGAGGACCTTGTTGGTCCTTCCCTTATTTCTTGCTATCTTTTTCCAAAGCTTTCAAGAATTCTTTGGTTGGCTCGTAACCCATTAGTTCCATAAGGCCTAGCAAACTTTCCTTATCGAGTTTGCCTTGATCGAAGGCTAGAAGGAAGTCATCGAGGATCTGTCCATCGATTTCATCGTCGCTTTTGCCTTTGTTATATGGCTGGGCTTTGTATTGTTTTCTGATTGTTTTGATTGCTTCAAGAAGCTCTTTTTCGTTGCTCATTGTTGTCTCCTATTACGCTTTTGCGTGTGGTTCATCTTCGCCATGCTCCCACCGTAAGAGGGGCTCGGGGGTGGCTATGGCTTCCATCATAGCGTCTAACAACTCGACTTGATGGGTTAGTTCCGTCATCGCCCCGATTCTCTGATCGGTGTTATAGATTTTGACGCTTCCTTTATTGGCGTTAAGGACCTTTATCCTTTCGTTTGTCCAGACTTTGAACTGATTCAGGATCTCTAACACCATCTTCTCGCGGCTAGTCATCGTCAGTCCCTTTTTGAGGGTGGCTAATAGACGCGTTATCCGGTTCATTCGCTTTACCATTTTTGGCAGCCTCCGAGAGAGTGTTATTTATCCATTTGTCATACATCTCTTTGGTCTTCTGATCGTGCAGGCAGAATATGACATTAATGTCATATCCTTTTTCCTTCTTGAGGTATTTGATCATCGAATTGACTGTGGATACGGCGATTGGGATAGCCTTTTCTTTCGGGTAATGGAAGATACCGGTCGAGATGGAAGGGAAGACGATGGTGTGGATATCGTTTTCATAGGCTAGCATCATCGAATTTTTGTAACAGCTTTTCAATTCATCCTCCCTATGTTTGGAACTGTAGTATTCTGGCCCCACCGCATGGATGATGTATTTGGCCGGGAGTCTGAATCCCGGGGTGATCCTGGCCTCTCCGGTTTTGCAGCCATTGAAGCGGCGGCAATATTCTTTTAGTTCTGTTCCGGCGGCACGATGGATTGCCCCATCGATTCCACCGCCGCCTAATAGTCTTTCGTTGGCGGCGTTTACGATGGCGTCCACCTTGAGGGTGGTTATATCGGCGACGATTGTCTTCATGTTGTTGTTCATAAATCCTCACTTTCACATTTGACGTTTTTGTAATATTTGCTGTATAAGGCTTGAATTTTTTGATGCTCTTTGCGGGTTATAGGCTGATGCTTTTCGATATATTCTAGTTCTTTTTCGGTTAGGGTTTTAATTTCTCTGATGAGATTTAAATCGATGTCATCTTTGGAAATTCCCATGTACTCGGAGCAGGCCACGAAGTTTTCTTCGCTTATAAGTCCCCAAGCAAAGCCATGCAAGAGAGTCCAACAGGCCCTATGTCTTGCGGCCTTTTCGCTTAGTTTCCTTTCTCCATCTTGCCGAGAAGAGATTCCATAGTAATGATCGACAAATTCCTGAACCCCTACTTCTGATATAGTTTCATCAAAATCTCCCATCTTATTTTGCCTCCTTTGCGCGTTTCATGCTTTCTAAGTAATCTTCGACTAATTCGACTAACTTGTCGTATTCCTCTTTCGAGGCTTCCCTATTCGGGTTCTTGAGGTAATCGGTTAGCTTTTTCTTGGCTAAGCGTTCTCTCTTTTTCTTTTCTTTGTAATTTCTTCGATATTCAGCCTCCTTTTCTCTTTTGGCTTTGATTTCTCTAACGAGATTCATGTCGATTTCATCTTTGGAAATTCCAAGGTATTCGACACAGGCAAGGAAGTCTTCCTCGCTCATTTCATCGTGGGTGAACTTATAGAGAACGTTCATTCCGACGGTGTCTTTGACACTTTCCATGTCAGGCTCGGCTTCGCCAAGCTCTTCAACGATGCCCTCGGTGAGTTCATCGATGTAATTTTTGACCTCTTGTTCGGTCATATTTTGTTTAGATTCTTTCATTTGCTTTTCTCCTTGGGGCTTTGGCCCTATATGATTTGCCTTCCTTATCGGAGAAGACTTCCGGGAGCTTTATTCGCTGGCTCTGAAGCGTTTTGTTTCGGATCCGTTTTATATCTAAGGTTTCCCTTTTGATAACTGTTTATTGGGCCGATGAGATGGACACCGAGAGATAATTGACAAAGGGTAGAAAGGAGTTTACTCAGTGCCCGTCTCATCGAGCAACACCACTTTAGCAAGCGGTCAAACGCTTGTCTAATTTGGCGGTTGCAACTTTGGTGAGACCCATTATTAATGGGTCTGTGGATTTCATCATCCCTCTTGCTATTTATTGGCGTTCTTATTTCTGACCAATTCTTTGATGGCTTCCGTTGGCGATCTGCCATCTCCGGTTAAGGCCTCGATGATGTCCGCGTCCTTAATGTAATTGAGCTTGACGCAGATGGTCTTGTAGTTGCGTCTGGAATAATCTTTGTTATAGGCGTTCCAACGCAGTCTCTGCTCATCGTTTTTGAAGATGTTAGGCATTGTCCTTTCCTCCTTTCCTTTTGTTATAGCGTTCGAGGATGAAGTCGTAATATTCGCAGAACTCATCCCTGTCTTTCTTATCGAATTTGATGGGATTCATATAATCCAATATCTCCTTGTATTCCTTGTAGCAGTGCTCATAGACCTCCATTGGCAAGGATAACCAAGCGAATTTCTTTTCTTCTTCCTTGCCATAGTTGATAAGGACAGTTAACTCGCCGTCTTCCTCTCTTTCGCCGGTTAAGGCCGAATAATTCGGGAAAGTGATGCTGCCATCCTCATCGTTCTTTATCTTGGTGAAGATGTTCTCTATTAAGAGCAAGGCCATCTGGGTCACCCTCCAATCGAGGCCATCATCGATGGCGACGATGTTGGTGCATAGATCCCTATATTGAGGGCAACCGATTGCGGTTATGCCTTTGCTATCCCTGTCTTTTATGGCTTTGGATAGGCTTTCCTTGGTGGCGGCGCTTCCGAAGATGATCTCTAATTTCTTTTCTTCGTCCACGTAGATGAAGCCATCGTTGTCGTTGGTTCTGTTAAGGCCGCAATTCGGGCATCTGGAGAACAGAAGGTTTCCGCTAATGACGTCGTCCTTTAGTTCCGGATTTTCGGTCACATTGATTTGCTTATAGATTGTTTCTTTGACGATCCCACCACATCTCGGACAGGTGGCTTCCTTTGTTATCAATTTGGTTTTCATTGTTTTTCTCCCTTGGCTTTAGGCCGGTTTTTTATATCTAGGTTTCCCTATCGATAACTGAATTGAGTTGCTCGGGAGGAAGGGCGTTCAGCTGAAAGGATTAATATGCTGAGCACAAGAGGAGGAAGGAGAAATCACGAATCCCAATATGAACTTGCGTTGCCCTTCTCATCTCGAGCAACACCACTTTAGCAATATGAAAAAGAGAAAACCAATTTCGTGGTTGCATAATTAAAAAGCCCCATTATTTATAATGGGGCTGTGATATTTTGATTTGGGATTGACTATTTTGTTTTAGCGTGTGTTGGGAGCGGTTCGACACCCATGTCTTTTAATGTCTCGTTTAGGGTTTCGATGTCATAGTGTCTCCATATGCCGTATCTTATAGCCCTGTCTCTTTGCGAGCCGTCGAATTCTTTGCCTATGGTGTCCAAAAGATTTTCTATGCTTTCCAAATCGAGTCCCATGTTGACGCCTAAGGCGATCAACGTGTACTTCTTGGGAATGCTACCCTTGCAGTAAATCTTATCAAAAGCCTGTCTTGAAATGACGCCTTCATAACATTTTTTGAAGCTTATTCCCTTTTTTACGAGGCAAAAATCAAAGTAGGCTTTGAATTTATCGTAGTTTTGCTCTTGTTGGACGCTTCCTCCACCGCTTTCGAAGTTTTTGATTGCCTCTTCGTTAAGCCAATCTAAGCCAAAGCCGATTTCGCGCTCTGTATCTTTGATGAATTTTTCACTTCTTTCGCTTGTGAGCTTTCCGCCGTTCTTTTCGATCTCGACTTCGTATTTGTTGAAGGTTTCTCGGCAGGCTTTGTAGGTACTGGCGAACTTGATGACCAACGAGACTTGAAGCTCTGTCTTATTTTTATCGAAAAATTCGTTCATGGCTTTGATTGCTACCTTGGCGGCTTCGTGCTTGGGGAAACCATACGCTCCGGAAGATAAAAGAGGAAAAGCAACGCTTTTGAAGTTATGCTCTAGCGCCTTTTTCAAAGCGTTTATGTAGCATTGATGCAAAACGACTCGCGCTTCATCTTTGGCTTTATAATCGTTTGAGTATTTTGTGGCGGCAACCAAAATTGCTTTTTTGCATGGCAATTTTTCAACGCTGAAAGGGAAGGAGGCTTCGCCCATTTCCAGATATCTATCGGCTGCGGGGATTTTGTTGATTTGCTTTTTAATTTTCTCGCCGGTTATGTTTGCTATGGCTGTTCCTAACCCTCCTTCGAGGCTCATGCTAGGTCTGGAAGGAATCACGATAGCATCGACCTTTTGGTCCAACAAATCACCTTTAACGACTTTAAAGCCCATATATGTTGTCTCCCCTTTGCGTATGTCTATTATACACCAAATAAAAAGCAGGGCCTTTCGACCCTGCCTCTCATAGTTATTAGTAACCGATGCGGAATGGGGAAGTCATATATTCTACACGTTTGTATTCAACGATATAGACTTTGCCCTTTTCGACGGTGATGCTCGTGTCGTTTGTCTTAACGCCATTGACGTAGATTTCGCCGGCTACGTAGTGGTTGCTGGAATCATCCTCGCCATATGGGATGGTGTAGCCTCCACCGGTCCCGATATCCTTGGCGTCATTGACCTTTCTCTCATAGACTGGATCGAAGACACCGTTAGGGTCGGTATAGCAGATCTCGGTCATATAGAGGACTTTGCCATATTCGCCGTCCAAGACGGTCGGTTTGATGTATAAGGCCTCATCCTTGCCGGTGATGGCGGCTCCGGTATAAGGCTTGGTGAATTCCTTATCGTAGTAATAATCGCCATAAGTGACGGTTAGGCCGGTGTAGGAGGTGCTGCTCAAAGCCTTGCCGATATTAGCCGAAATACGGCTGACTTCGTAATCGCCATAATAGACGGTGACCTTGGTGTCTTCGCCTGAACCGCTATCGGTGTAGCCGGTCTTATCGAAGGTCTTATACAAAGCCTCGTTGGAGTCGGAACTGAATTCGACAGACGCAGAGGTTTTGATCTCGGTCTTTGTCCCGTACTTGTAATCTTCGATGGAGGAGACTTCGTATTTTTCGCTTACCAAATAGTCATTTTTGATGATGTAGGTGTAATGATTAGTCTCGATATCCTTTTCGCCATAGGAATCCACCGTTGTATTCTCGACAGAAACGGAGTATTCGAATCCGCCTTCGATGGCTTTAGCGCTTTGCTCAACATCGAAGGATCTGACCGCCGCCTGATAGCAAAGATTGGTCTCCAACATTTCTTGGAAGGCTTCATAGCTCTTGGCTTGGATGATGTATTCAGCGAGGCCGTCATCGAAAGAGTAATCGTCTGCGAAGGTTCTTCTGACCATATCTTGGTCAGAGATGTAATATTTCTTGGAATCCGCATCGCCTTCGTAGAGATAGATTTTATTATCGCTATCCTTAGCGTAGGCGATTTCGTTGGTTTCCGTGCTAGAGTAGGCGACGCTTCCGTTACCATTAAGCATTTTGCTTGTGACTATCTGCTTGCTATAGATGGCGGCGTTTTCGACATCGGCCGTCAAATTGACTTCGACATCAATGCGCATAGCGGTCACATCGTCGCTAATCATAGCCATGCTCATCGTGCCGGAGATGGAACTGGTGGTGTCGGATAAATAGGCGTTAAGGCCTTTTTGCAAACTAGCGAAAGCCTTACGCATATTGTCATTTGGGATATATCCGCATACGGAGCAGGTCTTAACGCCGCTCTTATCGACGTAAGTGTGGGCTTGATAGTCGAAGCGGATGTTCTCCTCGCATCCCTTGCAACCATAATAATGTCCGTTTTCATCGTAGGAATATGAGTCGGCTTTGGTGTGGGTGTGGGCTGGGGTCACCGGGGTGGTGCTGCTATCGGAATCCGGGGCAATTGGGGTGCTGCTATCGCAACTTGGGCAGCTCGGGCACTCTTGATTGCTATCGCAGCCCGCTAACGTGGCTAAAGAGCCCGCGATCAGCAAGAACGGCAAAAGGGTCTTCTTTTTCATTTAGATGTCTCCTAGAGATATACCTATAGTGTGCCACATAATTTATTTTTTTAAAGCGTTTAAGCGAATTAATCAGCGAAACACACGAAGATTTCCCTTCTTTAATCATCTATTTCTTGAAAGAACTTAAAATCTCCCATATTTTCAAAATATAACTCTAAGGAGACATTTTTATGAAATATAGACGTTTGGCTTTTGCCGCCTTAGGAATTTTTTCTTTGCTAACCTCTTGCGGGGCAGAACCTGAAAAAGGCGATAAGGGCGATAAAGGCGACACCGGTGAAACCGGCCAAAAGGGCGATCCGGGGAAAGACGGCATCAATGGCGAGGACGGAAGCAAGATCTATACCGGGTCTGGCGTGCCGTCTAGCGATTTAGGCGTTAAGGGCGATATTTATATCGATACCTCCAATGGCGATTTGTACGCTAAAAACGAGACTTGGGACAAAGTCGGCAACATCAAGGGCGATAAAGGCGAAGATGGCACCGACGGCACCAATGGTCAGAATGGTTCCGATGGCATTTCCATCACCGGCGTTTCCATCGATGATAACGGGCATTTGATATGTACGATGAGCAACGGCACAAGTATCGATGCCGGCGCTATCAAGGACGTTGGTAAGCACACGGTCAACTATTACGCGGTCAAGACGGGCGACTCTCCTGTTACCATGAAGGTCAACACTATACAGGTCTCTCATGGGGAGAAAATCCAACCGGCCGAATTCAATGTCTATAACGGCTATGAATCTGGGGTTTGGTACACCAAGGAATATGGTCAGAAGATCCCTTGGTCCTTCTCGGGATGCACCGTTACCAGCGACATTGATTTGTATATCGATGTAACCCCAATCGAATATTCGATTACCTATCACCTCAACGGAGGTTTGAACCCAAGCGATAACCCGGCTTCCTATACGACCATATCAGAAACCATCAATTTGGCTGACCCATATAAGAAAGGCTATTACTTCGTAGGCTGGTATTCGGATGCGGATTATAAGACCGCTTGTTCGTCCATCCCTCAGGGATCCACTGGGGAGAAGTCCTTCTACGCTAAGTTCATGTTGGAAGACGAAGCCACCACTTTAGGTATCGCGCCACTTGTAAATTCTATCGATAAAACCTTGACTTATGGCTTATATCCGCAGGATTACGTAAGTGACACCTCCCTCACCGCCAAACTCGATGCGTTGACCACCACCGAAAGCAATGGCTGGTATCTCCTTGACGGAGTTTACTACGCCAAAAAGAAGGCCGAGGATCGTGCCGCCGCCTACACCTTTGCTGATGGGACGGCCATTGTTGCAGCTACTACCTACTGGTTCAAATGCGAGCCAATCGTTTGGGATATCCTCGCCTCTTCGAGCGGGACTTATTCCCTTATTTCCGATGTCGTATTAGACGTCGCTCATTGGGGCGAGAACAACATTTACTCGGATTCGAACATCAGGAAAGACCTTAACGGGAGTTTCTATAACGCCGCCTTCTCGTTGGGTGATTCCTTGATTCAGACGGTGACCGTCGATAACAGCGCCGCGACGACTTCCAGTTCGACCAATGGCAGAGCCTGTGCCAATACCACCGATAAAATCTACGCCTTGAGCTATCAGGATTTTCTGAATGCCGATTATGGTTTTTCCACCGATCCTGACAGCTCCGAAACCAGATTGTGCAAGCCAACCGACTATGCCATAGCGGCTGGCGTTTCTTACAATACCGAATCAAGCGCCACAGCAAACGCTAGATGTTCCAATTATACGACGAGATCGCCCATCGCCGATTCCAATACAAAAATTTCCAAAGTCAACTATAACGGAAGAATGAGCAGCATGTACAATAACAGCAACACCGATGGCATCCGCCCTGGCATGCAAGTCAAAATTTACTAAGTTTGATTTAGTTCCTTAGACCATTTGATGGTAAAACCATCACTTGGTCTTTTTATATACGAGCCTCTCTAAATATTAATGGGACATAATCGATGCCGTTCTCGCCCGTTAGGTAGATAGGACCTTGGTAAGCGATG